>CAJTVJ010000001.1 GCA_910579785.1 uncultured Christensenella sp.
CGCAAGCCTTGCAAAGCAATATAAGATGCTCAATCTTATATTGGAATGTTACAGACTTTCGCAAGAAGCTCTTAAAAAGGGAGCTGACTTTGACGATATAATCGCGATACCTGCAAGGGAATCTATCGGCAGAATGAAGTTTATTCCAGAGAGCCAACTTGGTAAATTGGACGACATACTAAATGCTGTAAAAGAGCAACTTGACAAGCTCGCTTACGTAGATTAAGGAGAAGACGTATGTTAAAAGAATATAAGTCAATTAGAGAAATAGTCGGACCGCTTATGCTTGTCGACGGCGTTGAGGGCGTTGCTTACAACGAACTTGTTGAGATCAAGGGCAAAGACGGCAGCATAAGGAGAGGCAAAGTCCTTGAAGTCAACAGGGATAAAGCGCTTGTGCAGCTCTTTGAAGGGGCGCAAGGCATACAGATGTCGACGTCCAAGGCGAGATTTTTGGGCAGAAGCTTAGAACTTGCCGTGTCGGAAGATATGCTCGGAAGAGTTTTTGACGGTATGGGAAATCCCAAGGACGGCGGAGCTCCGATAATTCCCGAAATGAAATTGGACATCAACGGTCAGCCTATAAATCCGGCGGCGAGAGATTATCCCGATGAGTTTATACAGACGGGTATATCTGCGATAGACGGTTTGAATACTCTTGTCAGAGGACAGAAACTCCCCGTATTCTCGGTGTCAGGTTTGCCGCATGCAGAACTTGCGGCGCAGATCGCGCGTCAGGCAAAGGTGCTTGGCAGCGATTCTAAGTTTGCAGTCGTGTTTGCGGCAATGGGAATTACGTATGAAGAGGCGGAATTCTTTATGCAGGACTTCCGTAAAACGGGCGCAATAGAGAGAGCGGTTATGTTTATCAATCTTGCCAACGACCCTGCGGTAGAGCGTATATCTACTCCTAAGATGGCGTTGACTGCGGCGGAGTACCTTGCTTTTGAAAAGGGAATGCACGTGCTTGTAATAATGACTGATATCACCAACTATTGCGAGGCTTTGAGGGAAGTGTCAGCTGCAAGAAAAGAAGTGCCGGGCAGAAGAGGTTATCCTGGATATCTGTATACCGACCTTGCCACGATGTATGAGAGAGCGGGCAGAATAAGAGGCTGCGAGGGCAGTATAACTCAAATACCGATACTTACTATGCCCGAAGATGATAAGACGCACCCAATCCCAGACTTGACGGGATATATAACCGAAGGACAGATAATATTCGGCAGAGAGCTTAACAAAAAGGGATATATGCCTCCGATAGACGTGTTGCCGTCGCTCAGCCGTCTCAAACAAAAAGGTATCGGAGAAGGCAAGACGAGAGAAGATCACTCGGGTAATATGAATCAGCTTTTTGCGGCGTACGCAAAGGGTAAGGAGTGCAAGGAGTTGTCTGCAATATTGGGCGACGCTGCATTGACTCCTCTCGACAGACAGTACGCTTACTTTGCGGAGGAATTTGAGAAGAGATATATCAATCAGGGGTTCTATACCAACAGATCTATCGAAGAGACTTTGAAGATAGGTTGGGAACTTTTGACTCTGCTCCCTCGCTCAGAGATGAAGCGTATCAAAGATAAATACTTGGAGATGTATTACGATCCTATCAAGCAGCAATTAGAGGAAGATAAGAAGTAATATGCGGGCAAAACGTCAATATTGAACGTTGTTCAATATTGATGAAGGGGTCTAATATGCAGACCAATTTAAATAACACATAATATTATCGTAAGATAACTGATAATATCTGCATATAGAAATGATGTGTTAAAAATATCAACTATATGTCGATAAACGCAAATATTGAACATTGTTCAATAAATAAATCAACATCATAAGGCGATGCAATGGCAAAGAGACTAAACGTAAATCCAACCAGAATGGAGCTGAAAAGGTTGAAGACCCGACTCAAAATGGCAGAGAGGGGTCACAAACTCTTAAAAGATAAATCCGACGAGATGATCAGAAGGTTTATGGAGTTTGCCAACCAAAATAAGGCGTTGAGAGAGCAGGTAGAGAAAGAGCTGTCTGCCGCTTTGACTGCTTTTGTCGTTGCCAAGGCGGTCAGCGACGACGCTGTAATACAAGAAGCTGTCGCAATGCCGTCCAAGAGCGTGCAGATATTGCTTGACTCGCAAAACGTAATGAGTTGCGTTGTGCCGCTTATATCCGTAAAGGAAAGCGAGAGCGCAGAAAAATACCCGTATTCATTTTCGGCAGTGACAGCCGAGCTTGACAACTCTATTGAGGTAATGGGCGGACTGCTGAAAAATATGGTCAAACTTGCCGAGGTGGAAAAGACGTGCAATATGCTTGCGATTGAGATAGAAAAGACGAGACGCCGCGTCAATGCGCTTGAATACGTCATGATACCGCAGTTGCAGGAGACGATAAAGTTTATCATGATGAAACTCGACGAGAACGAGCGAAGCACCATAGTGCGGCTTGTCAAAGTCAAGGCGATGATAGCCGAGGAGGTATGACATGTCTAAGACGCTCAAAGACCTTTGTTTTCTCACAGGCGTGTTGATGCCGTTGCTTGCGTTGATATTGTACTTTGTTGTCAAGCAAGAGGACTATAAGAGAGCGTTTTTTCAAAGCATGTGGTACGGATTGGTACTGTGGAGTGTGATCGCAGTAGTGCTATCTTTAAATATGTGCGATCCTGCCATATGGGGAATATCGGATAAATAGTCGATAAATCAAGGAGAATATACGTTGAACGATATTTTATATCTCAGTTCCACCGGTAATAGCTTGCAAATTGCGTAAAAAGTGCAAAAAAAGTTTGGCGGTGGGATTTTTTATATCCCTAAGTATTTGAGCGACGGATGCGAGTTTGACAGAATTTTTATAGTTACGCCTATATACTCCTACGGAATGCCAATGCACGTATATGAGTTATTGCCGCGACTTGACAAAGAAAAAGAGATAATTATTATCCAGAATTATGGCGGTATGTCTGGCAATGCTGACATATTGACTTACGAATATTGTTTAGAGCATAGTCTGAATATAAAGAGTATATACAAAATCAAGATGCCTGAAAACTTTACGCTGACTCTTTCCGTTCCTAAATATTATATGAATAACTTACTGCGCAAGAGCGATAAACGCATAGAAAATATATTGCAAAAAATTGCGGATAGGGAATTTGTCTTGCCCAAAAAGACAAAGACCAAAGAGAAGGTATATTTAAAGAACAAAGCTAATTGGCATTTGATAGGTCGTAGGTTTTCTGTGACCGACGATTGTGTAAAATGCGGCAAATGCGTCGATTTATGTCCTTCTCAAAATATTTCGCTTACCGATAAAGGCATAGTTTTTGCCGATAAATGCGTGGCGTGTCTCGGCTGTTATCACCGTTGCCCTAAAAAGGCGATAGTCTATCTCAACAAGTCAAAGAAAGACCGCTATGTCAATCCCAATATCGACGAAAGTAATATCGGCAAGGATATTTTGTGAGAATTTTTGAGTTAAAAGGATGAGATTTCTCCATTTCACTGCGTTACGGTCGTAAGGAGCGATGCGACGGCATAGCGAGCAAGCAGATGCGTCTCGTGCGAGCGTCAATGACGATTTACTCACAAGCTTGTAAGTATATATCTAGTCACCTCGACCGAAGCGGAGAGGTCTCATCGAATTTTATTTTAATTCGTTGAGATTTCTCCATGCGCTACGCTTAGTCGAAATGACCGCATATTGCTTACAGTAGATATAAAAATGATTGCTTTGACCGAAGCCGAGAGGTCTCATCGAGGTGATTAAATCGTATTAGATTTTTTGAATACGCTTGAAATGACGTCACAATTTTAAAGTCGAGGTGTACGTCAAAGGCGAAAGTTCTCGACATAATTAAAGAAAATTTATTATAAATCATTCGATTTACATTTACGCGCGTATAATGTATAATATTATAAATAATTTATTTTGGAGCAAGAAATGGAGAAGAAAAAGTTTTATATTACTACACCGATATATTATCCAAGCGGAAAGTGGCATATAGGTACTTGCTATACGACGATAATTTGCGACGCATTGGCAAGATATAAGAGGATGCAGGGATATGACGTATTTTATCTTACAGGCACTGACGAGCATGGACAGAAGATACAGAAGGTAGCCGCTTCCAACGGAGTGGAAGTAAAGAAGTATATCGACGGAGTTGTCGACGAACTCAAAAGGCTTTGGAAGTTGCTTGACATTTCGTATGATAAATTTATTCGCACCACCGACGAAGAACACGAAAAAGCAGTGCAGAAGATATTCAACAAACTTTATGAAAAAGGAGATATATACAAGAGCGCATACGAGGGGTGGTATTGCACTCCGTGCGAGGCTTTTTGGACCAAGACGCAGCTTGTCGACGGCAAATGCCCCGACTGCGGAAGGGAAGTTGAGTTGACAAAAGAAGAGAGCTATTTCTTCCGTCTTAGCAAATATCAGGACAGGATACAAAAGCTTATCGAGGACGACAAGGAATTTTTGCAGCCTGTGACCCGTCAGAATGAGATGTTGAATAATTTTATCAAGCCGGGACTTCAAGATTTGTGCGTATCGCGTACGTCATTTGATTGGGGCATAAAGGTGCCGTTTGATGCAAAGCACGTTATATACGTGTGGATAGACGCGCTCACCAATTATATAACCGCGCTTGGATATACAGGCGACAATGACGAATTATTTAAAAAGTATTGGCCAGCCGACGTGCATATGATGGGCAAGGAGATAATACGATTCCACTCGATAATATGGCCGGCGATACTTATGGCTTTGGATCTGCCGTTGCCTAAAAAGGTATACGGACACGGTTGGCTCATGTTCAACAATGATAAGATGAGCAAGTCAAAGGGCAATATTGTAGACCCGTTTATTCTCTGCGAGAGATACGGCGTAGACGCATTGAGATATTATATGCTTCGCGAAGTGCCTTTTGGTCAGGACGGAAATTTTACCAACGAGATATTCTTAAAACTGCGCAACAGCGACCTTGCCAACGACCTTGGCAATCTTGTGTCGAGAGTTACCGCAATGGTGTCGCATTATTTCGACGGCGTGATACCTGCGCCCACCGACAGTCAAGAAGTTGACAGACAGCTTATCGATATGGCGGAAAAGATGTATCCGACTGTGACTTCTTATATGGACGAAATGCGCGCGCCGGAGGCGTTGGAGACGGTATTCAAAGTAATACAGCGCGCCAATAAATATATCGACGAGTGTACTCCTTGGATACTTGCCAAGACTGACGAGGGTAAGGAGAGATTAAAGACCGTGCTTTACAATCTCTGCGAAAGCATAAGAATGAGCGCTGTGATACTTCAACCTTTCCTCACGCAGACTCCGTCAAAGATATTTGCCAAGCTGGGTATCGGCGAAGATATGGGGCTGACGGGATTTGACAGCTTGCAGAAATTCGGAGCTAAGATAGACGGACTTAAAGTCGACAAGGGCGAACAGCTTTTCCAAAGAATTGATATAGCAAAAGAACTCAAAGTCATGGACGACATATTGGAAGAGCAGTTGAAGAAAGCAAAACAGGCTAAAAAAGAGGAGAAAAAAGTGGAAAATACAGTGACAATAGAGCAGATAGGCATTGAAGATTTTGCAAAAGTGCAACTCAAAGTTGGCAAGGTCTTGGAGTGCAAAAAGGTTGAGAAGGCTGACAAACTGCTTTGTTCGCAAATCGACGTGGGCGAAGAGACTCCGCGCACTATCGTCAGCGGTATAGCAAAATACTATACGCCGGAAGAGATGGTTGGCAAGCAAGTCATAGTGGTGACCAACTTAAAACCTGCCAAGCTCAGAGGCATTGAATCGCAGGGCATGATACTTTGCGCAGAGGACGAAAACGGCGAACTTGCGCTTATCACTCCGTCAAAGTCTGTCAAGGCAGGCAGTGAAGTAGGCTGAGCGATATGATAATAGATTCGCATGCGCATTTGAGTGACGAAAGACTTATCGGCAGGGTCGGCGAGATCTGCGACGGGCTGGATAAGGAAGGCATAGCCGCCGTATTTGAGGTGGGGTATGATTTGGACTCGTCAAAGAGCGCGCTGACTTTGGCTGAGAGATACGACAAGATATTTGCCATCATTGGCACTCATCCGCACGACGCCGATAAATATGACGCGGAGTGCGAGGAGTTTTATCTGTCGCACGCCTGTAATAGAAAAGTCATTGCGATAGGCGAGATAGGTCTTGATTATTTTTACGACAAGTCGGCAAGGGATATTCAACGCGACGTATTCGCCGGACAGATAGAACTTGCGGACAGGGTAAAACTGCCGATAGTGTTGCACATACGCGACGCGTACGGCGACGCGATAGACATACTCAACGCGCAGAGGTCAAAACTCAACAGCGGAGTTTTGCTGCATTGTTATTCTTCAAGCGCAGAGATGATAAAGCAATTCAACAAGTTTGATTGTTACTATGCGCTGGGCGGCGCGATAACCTTTAAAAATGCAAAGAAGGACGACGTTATATTATCAATTCCCGAGAATAGACTGCTTGTCGAGACGGATTGTCCTTATATGACGCCCGTGCCGTTTAGAGGACAGCCCAACGAGCCTAAATACGTCAACTTGGTCGTGGACAAAATTGCTCAGGTCAAGGGAATAGAGAGAAAGAAAATAGAGGAAATGACGTTAGATAATACCAAGAGATTGTTTTTTAAATACGTCAAATGAGGTGCGAGATGCAAAATAAATACGTCTATACGGTAGACAACAACGTGTATATCAATCTGACCAACCGCTGTTCAAATCGCTGCGAATTTTGCGTGCGTTATTATGACAAACCTATATACGGCGATTTGTGGATAAAGGACGAGCCGAGCGCGGAGGACGTGATTGAGATACTTCAAAATGAGTATAATCTTGATAATTACGGTGAAGTGGTATTTTGCGGGTATGGAGAGCCTACGTATCGCTTTGGAGAGATAGAAAAGATATGCGATTACGTGCATTCTAAGGGTGCAAAGACGAGGATAAATACCAACGGACAAGCCAACGAAATACTTGGAGAGGACATAAGCGAGAGGATATCAAGATGTATTGATACTATAAATATCTCGCTCAATGCCACTGACGCGGTCAAATACGACAAGATATGTCACAGCGACTTTGGCGAGAGGGCTTTTGATATAATGCTTGACTTTGCAAAAAAATGCGTTGAGCATGGCGCCAACGTTGTGCTCAGCGTCGTCGACGTCATAGGCGAAGAGGAGATTGCCAAGGCGAGAGTTATTGCCGATAACGTAGGGGCAAAATTGAGAGTAAGGAAACTTCTTTGAGTTTGCTATAAGATGAAATTTTGAGCTCGACAACGTGGCATAATTATGCAAAACATATCAAACGAAAATAATTGATAGCCGTGGAATCTATTATGGAATATGATGAAGATCAAATAGACGAAGAACAAACAGATAAAGAACTGTGGAGAAGCAGAACAAGCGGACGTAAGACGCTGATATTGCTTACGTCGTGTTTGGCATTGTTGGCTGTCATGTTAGCCGGTATTTATTTTGCATCAAAAAGTCAAAATAAGACTTTGCAAATAGTTTTTTTGATCTTCGCCGCGATAGTAATTGTCGCAGGTTTTGTTACGTCGGTAGCAAGCAAACTTACAGCTTTGAAGTGGAACGTGTCTAATCTGCTGTTTATCTTAATGGAAAGCGGTTTTTATTTTACAGGCGTTGTCAATCAAAGTTCGTATTTCTATGCCGAATGGTCGAAAATAGCTAGTTATAGCTATACAGTCTGCAAAAACGGAAAGGCAAATGTGACAGTTTATTTTGACGGCGTTGCAGACGCAGGCTCGTACGGAAAGATAAAACACGTGAAGTTGATAGGAATCTCAAATATAGAATTGTTCAATCAGATATTTGCAGAGCACAACGTCAAACTTGACGCGTGCAAAAATTGATTTTCGATAAAAGGGAAGTAGTTTTGAGCGATATAAAGCAGATTTTAAAAGATCATAATTTCAGATTTAACAAACAGTTCGGTCAGAATTTTATCACCGACACCAATCTTTTGCAGGCTATGGTAAAGGATAGCGGCGCTACGGGCGACGACGTTGTCGTTGAGATAGGCGCAGGGGCAGGCACACTGACAAGAGAGCTGGCAAAGGTCGCAGGCAATGTGTATGCCTTTGAAATCGACAGAAATCTTGTGCCGATTTTGGGGCAGACCTTGAAAGGCTTGGAGGATAAGGTCGAAGTCATATTCCGCGACGTACAGAAAGTCACTGACAAAGAGCTTGACGAAATTTTAGGCGGCAAACCTTATAAGGTCGTCGCTAATTTGCCATATTATATTACCACCCCTATAATTATGAGATTTTTAGAGCGTGAGCGCAGACCTCAAAGCATAACGGTAATGATACAAAAAGAGGTTGGGGAGCGTCTTACGTCCACGGCAGACAGCGGAGATTACGGAGTAATTACTCTTGCAATAGCGCTTGAAGGCAAAGCCAAAGTCATGCGCGACGTGCCTAGATATATGTTTACGCCTCAACCCAACGTGGACAGTTGTATCGTGCGTATAGACCTTGACGATACCTATTCGCACGTCGACAAGGCGAAGGTCAAGAAGGTGATAAGAGCGGCTTTTGCTATGCGCCGTAAGACTTTGGTCAACAATCTCATGAGCGGACTTGGCGTAAGTCGGGAGAATGCTTGCAAGGCTTTGAATGATATGGGACTTGACGAGCGTATAAGAGGGGAAGTGCTGGATATCGAGCAGTTTATTAAGTTAAGTGAAATTTTATAGGTCATTTAGATCAAAGCTTGGTATGATGTAAGAATTGCTTTTACCGCGAATTCAAAAATTGTAATGACATTTCGACCGAAACGAAGTGTAGCGGAGAAATCTAATCCGCTTGTTTTTTTAATTTGTTGAGATATTTCGACTACGCTCGATATGACCACGTTTTACTATACTTGTAAGCCATAAATGGTTACCTCTACCGAAATGGAGAAGTCTCAATGAGTTGAAAAGAATCAGGCTTTTTACTGCTAGCGAAGTGACAGAAAGGACGGCAAAGCCGTCCTTGATTTTTTATAAAGATGAGATTTCTCCGATGCGGTCGAAATGACCGCATATGACTTACAATCTTGTGATGTAATCGTCATTGACGCTCGCAAAGTTATAGAATTGAGTTGTTAAATAAATTTTATTATTTTTGCATATTGCCAAAACTTCCGACATAAGTTATCTTGTACGGAGGTAGAATATGGTAATTTTAAAGAAGATAGTCATTATGACTCAATACAACAACAGTAATTGTTCGGGTATTGTCAAATTTGAAAATTTCGCAGGCAGGACAAGTTGCTTTGTAAGGATTTTGGGATTGAAAGGCGAGGGCGTGATTTGCATCAAATGCGGAGACGATACAATGTATTGCGGCAAGATTTTTGACGGCGAAAAGTCTTTCAATGCGTGGTACGATCTCAATAGGACGTTGCAGATAGTAGTCGTTGCGGACGGAAGTATCGTATGCACGGGAAGCAACAAGGGAAGATTTTCTCCCAATGCCATGATGTTGGATATACATAGATATTTTGCGACGATTTCGCAGGCTGCGGACAATGCGGTCTTTGTCAAACAAACGCAAGTGCAAAATCAAGAAAAGCAAGATACGCGTATTGTCGAAGATAGACATGAGAGCGTATATCAAGAGAAATTACAAGAACAACAAAGTGAGCAACCTGTGATAGAGCCGATTTCTGATAGAGTTGAAGAACAGCCGCAAGCTAAACAAAGTGCGAAGGAAAGCGCAAAGGCAAAGCCTGCGCCGGAAAAAAAGAAGGTCAAGACTGAGACGGCAGAGCCTTTTTATAAAAAGATAGAGGAGAGCCTTGCAAAGCTTTTTGAGGCGCACGAAAAAGACGAAGAGTTGACTCTGCTCATTCCCAACAGCAAGTGGGCGAGAGTGCCGGTAGAAGGCGACGGATATTACGTTGTCGGCGTGATAGAAAACGACGGAGTACCCGACATAATTTGTTACGGAGTACCCGACAAAGATTCTTCCAATCCACCGCAAAACAGCAGTGATTGCAGACAGTGGATGGAGTTGGAAAAGGGCGGCAGAGGTTATTGGATGATGTATCAGTCTGCTATGTCCGGCGTGACGTTGACGACAAGCGTAATTTGATAATACAAAAACGGCGCGGTATTTGCCTATGGATATAGTCTTGCTCTCTTGACAAAGCGGTATTTCGTAATTAAAATATAGATATGGAATTTAAGATATACGATACTTTGCCGCAAGAGGCAAGAGAGATAAGGTTGAGAGTATTTGTTAGAGAGCAGGGCTTTCAGGAAGAATTTGACACCGCGGATAAATTCTCGACACATATAGTCGCGTACGACGGGGATATTCCTATCGCGACTTGCAGGTACTATACGCAAGACAGCCGCTTCCTAATCGGCAGGATTGCCGTAATCAAACAATACAGAGGCAAGGGTATCGGCGCAAATATGCTTGCCTTTGCAATGGAGAAGATAAGGAAGGTAGGCGGCAAAGAGATAAGGATACACGCCCAAAGACGCGCCGAAGACTTTTATAAAAAACAAGGATTTGAGACTTTTGGAGAAGTCGATTTTGACGAAGGGTGCGAGCACGTGTGGATGAAGAGAGTTTTGGGGTGAGCAATATAAAAACTTGGAGATAAAAATACGGCAACAAGCGTTGCCGTATTTTTCTATATATTTATCAATATATTATTTCTTTTTGCGTTTGATAGCTTTTAAGGTCTTTTCTACTATGTCGTCTACCGTCAAATGGAATTTCTGCGCAAGATAAGGCATCTTGCCTACTTCGCCGAATTCATCCTGCACGCCTACGCTTTCCATAGGAACGGGGAAGTTGTTTACGACAGTCTCGGCAACGGCGGAATACAGACCGCCTTTGACGTTGTGGTTTTCGGCTACGACTATTGCGCCCGTTGACTTGGCGGCAGATACTATTGCAGCTTCGTCGATAGGTTTCCATGTAAAGACGTTGAGCACGCCTACGCTTATGCCCATACCTTTGAATATCTTGCTTGCCTCTACTGCTTTGCTGACCATGATGCCAGACGCGATTATTGTAGCGTCCTTACCTGGTATGACGGTCTTTGCCTTCATTAGGTCAAACTTTTCGCCCTCTTCAAAGACTTTCTCGGCTTTTTTACGTTGCAATCTGATATAGGTCGCGCCGTCGTAAGCTATGATTTGCGGCATAAGAGCTTTGAGCATAGCCGCGTCGGTAGGCTCCACACACAGCATATTCGGTATGGTGCGCATAATGCCCATATCTTCAAACGGCATATGAGTTCCGCCGTTTATCTCCGCGCATATGCCGGGATCTGTGCCTACTATCTTGACGTTTTGTCTGCTGTAAGCCACGCTTATAAAAATTTGGTCAAAACATCTTCTCGATGCAAAAGTGCCGAAAGAAGAGCAGAATGGAATCTTGCCGCAAGTCGCAAGACCTGCCGAGACGCCCACCATATTTGCTTCGGCGATACCAACGTTGAAAAATCTATCGGGGTACGCCTTCTTGAAAGGCGCTGTCTTGATGCAGTTCATGAGGTCTGCTTCGACTACGACTATCTTATCGTTTGTCTTTGCTTCTTCTACCAAAGAGTTGCAATATACCTCTCTCATTTCCAAATTATCTTGCATATTACACGTCCTCCTTTCCGCAGAATTCGCGCCATTGGGCTTCTGTAATAGACATTGAATGGCAACCTGCGCCCTTGCTCGATACCCAATCGACTCCGTATCCCTTTATTGTGTCAAGCACTATTAAAGAGGTCTTGTCCTTGGTGTCGAAAGCATTTTGCAGAGCCTGCTCGATAGCCTCGACGTCATGTCCGTTTATTCTTTGGGTATGCAGATTGAACGCCTTAGCCTTTTCGTCAAGAGGCTCGATAGAATTGATATCGTCCGTCATACCGTCAATTTGCATTTTGTTGTTGTCGATGAAGATGACGAGATTGTCAAGTCTCATATTTCCCGCATACATCAATGCTTCCCATACCTGTCCTTCTTGCGATTCGCCGTCGCCGAGTATGCAAAATACCTTGTAATCTTTTTTGTCTATCTTGCCGGCAAGAGCCATACCCACCGCGCAGCTGAGTCCTTGCCCCAATGAGCCTGCCGTCATATCAATGCCGATAGTCTTGTTCATATCGCAGTGAGAGGGAAGATTGGTGCCCGCCTGATTGAGAGTCTTTATCTCTTCCATTGGGAAATATCCCTTGTCCGCAAGTACGCTGTAAAGCGCCGGACCTGCGTGACCTTTGCTCATCACGATCCTGTCTCTGTCTGGGTCTTTTGGATTTTTGGGGTCTACCTTTGCGACGTCGTAATAAAGCACTGCGAGAAGGTCGATTATGCTCAACGTGCCGCCTATGTGTCCCACGCCCAATCTGCCTATCATTTCGACAGCGATCTTGCGTATGTCAAGGGCTTTTGATTGGAGATGTTCCAACTTTTGCTTGTCCATAAATTCTCCTTACAATAAATAATTTCAATAAATATCAAGCTTTGCTGACATTCCTTTGCGTACATATATTCTAGCACTAATTTATTTAAATAAAAAGTGTTTTTGCGGTGTTTTGTCAAAAAGATATACAAAATTTTTACATAAATCGACAACGTTGCTTTTCAATGCGGACGGACGCCGAGTTGCGGCGAAAAAATTCACCTCATTGCAAAAATATTAACAAATGGCGGACTAAAAGCAAAAGCCTTGGCAATACTTTGAGATAGGCGGCGGCATTTATTGCGTCGGGCGCTTGCCTGCGACTGTTGTTCGCCGAGTGAAAATCAAGACAATAAATAATATTACAATATACATGGAGGTATAACTTTAAATGAATCCTTTTGAACTCAAACCTATGAATCAGGACAGCAAGCTTTTTTGCGATTGGTCCTGTCTCAATTCCAAGCCGTATGACAAGGAAGAAGTAAGTCCTTACACCAAGTTGAGAATTATTCTCATGAACGGCACGGAATACGAATCAGTCAACTTTCTGCATCGCTTTTCCCGTAATTGCGACAACAACGACATACGCCGTCAACTTGCGCTTGCCCGTCGCGGAGAGCAGCAACAGCAAAAGCGTATCGCCAATCTCAAACCTCTCAACGAGAACATCTTAGAGCACACGATAGGCTATGAGCATTTGGCTGTCGATTTGACTGCGGTGCTTGCACAGAGAGAAAAGAACGGATACGTCAAACAAGCTCTTGACTTTGCTCTTCTTGAAGACTTCGACCACCTTTACAGATACGCAGATCTCCTCGAAATGGAGCAGGGAGTAAAGGCTCAAAAACTCGTAGGGGAATACGTCGAGATAATGCCGGGCAGACCTACGATAGCAGAGCATAGACATCCTTATGACAGCATAAGATATCATATCGACAGCAAAAACAGCGATATGCTCACCGTACTCAACACCATGATAATCACCGCCGCAGAACAGCAGACGATGAATTATTATATGAATCAGGGCGCATTCTATGAGCAATCTACTCTCGGCAGACAGCTATATACAGAGATAGCTATGATAGAAGAACAGCACGTGACTCAGTACGGCTCGCTTATGGACACAAACTGCACTTGGCTTGAAAACAATCTCATGCACGAATATTGCGAGGCATACCTCTATTATTCTTGCTTTATGGACGAGAGCGATAAGAATATCAAAGCAATGTGGGAGCAGCTCTTTGAACAGGAAGTTGCGCATTTGCATATGGCTGCGCAAATGCTCAAAAAGTATGAGAAGAAAGAATGGCAGCAAATCATTCCTGTCGGCAAATTCCCAGAGCTTCTTTCTCTGCATTCTTGCAAGGACTACGTGCGTCAGCAGTTGGAAAGCGTGCGATTGACGGCAGATAGAGAAAATTATATCAACGTAAAAGAAATGCCGAAAGACAGCGACTTTTTCAATTATCAAAACATCGTCAATCCAAAGACTGCCAACGTCGCGTCGCATAAGGTCATTGACGAGTATATCGACAAAAAGGGCATAGATTATCGCTATCAAATCGCAGAACATCCTGTGGACGCGCTACGCGATAGGCATAAGGATAATACTACTGTCGGTCTTAACTAAACTATAAACAACAATCTTGCGGAGAAGTCTCAACGAATTGAAATAAACTGATTAGATATCTCGACTGCGCTCGATATGAGCTTATAGTCAATCAAGCTTTGGTCATTTCGACCGTAGCGTAAGCGTAGTTGAGAAATCTAATCCATTTAAAAAAAATATATTTTTTAATAATACATTTTCATTCTATTTTTAAAGTCTATCATATCCATTCCAAGAAAGGTATACTTTTACTGACTTACAATTTCTTATCATGAAATTGCATATTTTTTTATAAAAAGTATATTTCGCTCGCGTATTAAATTCCATATTATAGGGTCAGTAAAAGTATACTTTATTTGGAATTATAAATAAGGTATGGTACGTACGGGAAATAAAATATGAATGCGAATAATGGAAATTTAAAATTTACTAGGCATAAAAAAATTATGCTTTCAATAATTTTTTTATTGAGTGTAGTCATTATACTTGCAAGTATTTTTTCATACTACAAAATACCAAATCGTACAGCGGATGGCTTGACAGACAGCACACAAGCTAAATATATTGAAGAACTTACTCTTACAGGCGACGCGCAGGGGAAAGGCGGAAAAGTATTTGACGGCGGAAGGCTAAATCAACTATACAGGCTGCTTTTTGGCGACAATGCGACATATGATACTGTCAGAAACAAAGCAAGTGAAGTGAGGAGTACGCCGTCCGGCGGAGTAGGCGGATTGAGCGTAGGTAAGACGTTCAGCGAGTTTAGTAATACGGTAGTGGTCAAAATCGGCGGAATAAATTGGATAGCGACTACTTTGACAGTAGATAAGGTTAACGGTGATACGGTATTGACGTTGTGGCGTGAGAATACTCCCAACGAGACGCAATTTATTACTACGTATTCTTCGGGTTGGCGAGAAAATAATCCGTCTAAAAATTATCCGAGTTCGTCGTATTCAGCCAGCTATATAAGGTCTCAGCTGCTTAACGGCAGAGATATGACGGATAATGACGGAAACGTCGTAGAAGTTAAGTATGCGACAGATTCAAGCACTCTTGTTGACTTCACGCCCTATTCTACTCCTCAAACTGCCAATTACCCATATGAGTTGTTTACAAATACAGATTATGCTAACAATCTCACTGAATATATCGTAAAACCTACAAAAATCGCATATCAGGAAACTCAAGATAGATATACTAATTTGGGCGGCGGTAGTACTATGCGTTCAAGCGCCAACGAATGTTACGGTATACCAATAAACGGATTTCACTTGGGCGGTGCAAATGGGGTTCAAAACAGTCCGGTCTATAATGATTGGCAGTATGATTATATTTGGTTGCCAAGTTCAACTGAATCGTATGAGGGATTGTGGAATACATCGGATGCCGTAAGAGCTAATTATTGTATAGCTTGGACGAGAAGCGCTAGCTGGAATTCTACTTGGAGAATAGACAGTGACGGAGTAACGCAATATGTAGACGCCACAGGTGCAATTCGTCCGGCATTTCATTTTAACTTGACTAAGGCTCAGGAAGCGGCGGCTGTGGGCATACCGCAAGATGATGAGGTAAAGAAATATTATGCCAACGGCGGCAACGTTGAATTTAACTTGGATAATATTGATTTGGATAAGATGGAAATTGATACGGCGATAGATTTTACTGCCGTTAAGAATGAGTCTGCTACCGGAGATATGACTTTTGTAACAAATAATTCATCTACGGTATTTAAAGCCAGCGTACCGGGGAAATACGTCGTTACGTGCAGACCAAAGGGGAGCAACGTATGGACGGACGGTACGACAGTTGATAAGACGTATACTTTTAAATTAGTTTATAAAGTAGGTACCCTGTCGTTTGTGGGGCAGGATAGTAAAACTTATACGGGAGACGACGTTGAATTTCAATTAGGCGGAAGCTATGACAAGACAAAAGTAAACGTGGAGGCAACGACATCGGGATTGACTTTTGACAACTCTGCTACTCCTGCCGTATTAAAGGCGAAGACTGTCGGAGAGTATTTTGCAAAAGCAGAACTTGTCGACAAAGACCTTATGGAGTGGGGAAGTGCAGACGGCGACGTGGCGGATAAGACGTTGAATGTCACTATCACTAAGCGGCCGTTGACTTTGACGTTTATTCCAAGCACAGCTTGGTCATGGTCAAACGGTACGCAGAAACAAGTAAGTATCAAGGATGACAGAGCATACGATAGCGAGATACTTAATTTTGTTTTTTCATATTCCGACGGAGATACTTCGACAGAGTTGTTTGGAGCTACTCCCGACGGCACCGTGGCGAAACAGACAAACGTGACTATCCCCGGACTTAATAACGGTAATTATACCTTTTCCGTTAAGTTGGACAACAGCGGCGACGGCAAAAACTATGAGATTACAGGCACAAGTGCCCGACCTTTTAGCATTACGGATAGGAAGATAGTGCTTACAGAAGCCGATATAGCATGGCAATATTCAAGTGTAAATTATAAAGACGGACAGCCCCAATCCATAGGGACATGGGACTCAAATACTGTGGTAGAGGTCTTTTATAACGGCTCAGATTATCTATTTGAAATAGATGAGAGCGAGTTGACGGGTCTTGGCGTAAAACTCGATAAATATGAGGGGCAGACAAATCAACAGTGCGGTTTGAATTATTCAACAACAGTCACGTTATCCCCAATCGAATCAGGCGCGACTATCAACGGAAAGTCAAGCGAAAGTTTTACGTTGAAATGGAAGATAAGTCAAGGTAAATATGATTTAAGCAAAGTAATTTGGAATTATAAAGACGGTACGTTGGAATATAGCGGAGATATGTATACGATTGATTTGATAAATCCATACAGCGCAACGCTGACTCCCAATATTCAAGGCAACAGCGGAAGTATTGTCAAAAGCGATTATAAAGCTGTGATAACAGGATTTTCCAATACTGACAATAATTTTGTCACGCCAAAGAAAGGGGATCCTACGACGTATGATTATATAGACGGCGAAGAGTTCCCGTGGGAACTTGTATGGAGCATAGAAAAGGCAAAGCTCAATTTAGTTTGGAACGAAGTCAAAGTCACGGATAAAAACGGCAGGACGTTTACAAGCTTCATAGTCAATGCCGATAATGCGGATAAGATAGAGAGATACGAGTATTATAAGTTTGACGGCGGAGTGATAGGAGACAGAGTTCAAAAAGATGATATAGAGGTAATTCCCGGGCAGGAAAGCTATTATTGCGTCAAGGCAATACTTAAAAGTAATTTTGAAGAAAATTATAAAATAGTAGGCGGCGAAACGTGGGCGATGACAGTGGGGTCTAATAAAACCGAGGTCATGATAGAGATGCCGGTCAAGACGATAGAGTACGACGGCAATGCTCATGGAGGAGATAGCGAACTTAGCGTTACGTCGGGCACGTTGAATATTGCAAACGTGATAAAGCAGTATTATTCAATATCAGACGACGGAGAGAGAACTCCGCTTGCTAGTGGAGAAGTTCCTAAGAATGCCGGTAAATACGTTGTTGAATTGAGCCTTAATGATAATGACGGTGCGACGAGATATCTAGGAGCCGAAGAAATAGCTTTCGAGATAACAAAAGTTAAGATAAAAGCAGAGTGGAATACTAGCGGAAACATACCGATTTTGTCAAATTTAAACGATGCTCTTAAAGACGTCGTCGGTTATGTATATTATGATTTGGACGGCAACGAACTGCCTGACGGGGCTGAATTAGAAAGAGGAAAGACATATAAGATAAAAGCAATAATTAAAGGAGACAACGCGCTCAACTATGAGTTTGTCGCATCAGACGGTATTACGGTACTTGAAGAGCCGACGATGACGGATGAGGTTGAGTTTACAGCAGGCAAAAAGGGAACAACCGGCGGCAGTATAGGCGGCTGGGAGGACTTAAAAGACTTGTTTGACGGCATACCGTTGTGGCAGTTGATAGTCAGTATAATAGGACTTATCCTAACAATCGCCTTTTTGTCTAAGATGTGCAGTTGTGAGAGTAAGCGCAAGAAGGCAAAGAAAAAAATTGATAAGTATACGTCATATTACGCAGGAGTGTTTTTGGGTATAGCGATAGGCGGCTGGACTGCGATAGCATGCTCATTGGCAGGAATGGCTGTCGTTAGTTTTACCGCTATGTTGATAGCTATGCGCAGACAGAGCGGAGCTGAGGACGAACTTGACGATGCAAAAGAAGAATTTGACCGTAATAGAGCAGACGTAGAGGCAAAACGTCGAGACGAGAATATGCAGATGATGTTTATGCACATGATGGGCGGCAACAACGGACAGGGAATGCCGCAAGGCGCATTCGTCCAGCAAGGACTTGGCGCGGAAGAGATGCGTGGACTGATAAGCGAAACGGTGACGGCGTTGCTGCCGGGTATGCAGCAAATGTTGCCGCAACAAGCCTCTACCAATGAAGAACTTGTCAATAAGCTTATTGAGCAAAATGAAAAGTTGATGCACCAGCTTGCAGAAAAATCAACCGAAAAAATAATTGAGAAGGAAGTTGTTGCAACGACTGCAAACGATGAGACAATAAAGGCGCTCCTAGAAGGACAGAAGGCGATAATGCAGAAGCTTGCCGAGCAACCTGCGCAACAAATAGTTCAACCGCAAGTCATTGAAAAGATAGTAGAGAAGCCTGTCGAAAAGGTGATTGAGAAAGAAGTACGGGTTGAAGTGCCGGTCGAGACAGTCGTGGAGAAAGTAGTCGAAAAGCCTATTGTCATTTCGACCGAAGCCGTAGGCGAAGCGGAGAAATCTAAACAAGTTAAAAAAACGCCGTCGCCAAAGAAAGCGCCTGCTCCAAGACTGACCTTAGAAGAAGCGTACGCCAAACTCACCAAAGAGCAAAAGAAATACTTTGACGGACTGAGAGAGTATGCAATGAGCAAGGATAGCAAGTGTAAAGAAAAGCTGTCTACGTACTTCACAACGATAGGACCAAGCACGACCAATCCGTTTATAAAGCTGACGATAAAGAAAGGCATAACGGTAGCGCTATTCAAGATGGAAGACGAGTATCTCAAAGACATCCGCCGCAATGCAAGCGGAGACGGAACAAAGGTCAAAGTAAAAGAGACAGAAGTTCCGATAGGAGATAAGCAGGCTTATGATACCGCCAAAGATATGGTTGACCTTAGGATAGATCAGATCGACCGTTACAACGATTTCCTCAAAGAACAACGCGCAATGAAGCGTAAATAGGGAGTAAGAGCGACCGCGTATAGCGGCGCGCCTTCCGCCCTAACGTCAGGTCTCGGGAAGTCGACGTGTACGCAAAGTACACTTGGCGACTTCACCTCGCCTTAGCACGGACGAAAATCACACCACTCTCCGCGGTCGTGCGTGAGTTGGGGATAAAAGGATAGTTTATTAAAGTCATTTCGACCAAGCGTAGCGCGTGGAGAAATCTCAACGAATTAAAAATAAAAGGATTAGACCTCTCCGCGTTGGTCGAGGTGACAGAAAGGACGGCATAGCCGTCCTTAGGTTTTATAAAGTATGAGACTTCTCGACTACGGTCGAAATGACTATTGTTGTGACCATATACAAGTCTTACAAGCATAGATGACTGAAAATGACGGCTTGCCGTCTTAGGTTTTATTAGATTTTCCGCTATGCTAATATCGAAATTATATTAAATTATTGCTTTATAGGAAAGTTAATAGATAACTAAAAATTTTCAAGATAAAAGCTTATTATACATAGCTTTTGCCTCTTCCGTCATACTGCCGTCTTCGTTGTATACGACAAGTTTTTCGACGTTTAGGAAGTGTTTGCCGCATTTTTTGCATTTAAGCACAAAGGTGTCGGCATTTTTGGAAATCTTGGGGTATATCAAAGTTAAAGTTTTGGGAATAAGTCTGTATTGAGAGCAGAAGGTAATGACTTCCGCCATACGCGACGTCTTATGGATAATATAGAATTCACCTGCAAATTGCAGTATCGCCGCCGCGCTTTTGATAATGCCCTCTAAGTCGCAAGTGCTTTCGTGACGGGAAAGCGCGATTTGTTTTTCTTCGCGTTGTATGCCGCTAGTCTTAGAAAAATACGGCGGATTGCACACAACTACCTGTACGCTTTCTTTGCCGAGGAGAGTCGGCGCGTTGGAAATATCGTCGCAAATTATTCTGACTTTGCCTGTTAGGGAGTTGAGCTCTACGTTTTTTTGAGCCAAGTCGGCGACGTCTCGTTGAAATTCTATGCCGATAACTTCTTTGCAGGGAGTCTTTGCGGTAAGAAGCAGAGATATGACGCCGTTGCCGCAGCCAAAGTCGACTATTGTGTCGCCGCTGTTACATCTCACTGAATTGGCAAGAAGTATGGCGTCGGAGCTAAAACAATAGCCGTCGGTATATTGCAGAATTTTCAAGTTGTTGCATTGCAAATCGTCAAGTCTTGTGTCCTTCATACAACAATATTACTATAAAAATGTGGAAATAGTCAAAATAAAATTGTAATTGTATTTACAAAAAAGGAAATATTGGATAAAATAATAATATGAAATAAAGGAGGTAGCGGTATGAAATATGTTTGTAGCGTCTGCGGCTGGGAGTATGACGAAGAACTCGGTTGCGAAGAATGCGGCATAGCTCCCGGCACGAAGTGGGAAGATATAGAAGGCGACTTCTCGTGTCCGCTGTGCGGAGTAGGTAAAGATGATTTTACTCAGGAATAATTAGATAAAGATGCGGAAAGTAAGTCCGCATTTTTATTTATGTGAGCGATGCAGGAAAATAAAAGGCGATTTTTTAATATATTTATGAATTTTAAGTTGTCAAAAATTATATTTGCATATTCAAGACGTAGCTCAAATAGATAATCTTAAAAAAAAGTTATGACAAAAACTTGAAAATTTTTTGTTATCATAATATAATATATGCAACAATATGGATAGGATTATGTAGAGTTTTTGTCGGCGGATGATATACAGGGTCTCAAATATTGTATATAAGTCAGTAAAAACAGTATTATTAAGACGGGGAACAAGGAGAACATTGAGATTTATGAATGATTTGCAAGCGCAGTTCAACAATTGGTTAGACAGTGAATTGAAAGTTGCGGGAGCTATTGCGAAGGCATTTTGTATCAATATTTATCAAGAGGACGTGGAAGACGTATATTCTCTTGATTTGGCAGGATTCGGGTATTACAACGAATACAATGAAGATTGGGCTTGCGAAAGGGAAGAGATGTATTCTAGTCGCAATTACGGCAAGCTTATGGCCGCAGATATCGCAGGCGGCAGAAAGCAGTGTCTTGCCGCGGTCAAAGAGTTGATATTGGGATATATAAATTCAGGCAAGTATGCGCAGTTTTTTGCAAAAGCGTCGGCGGTCGCCTACGGTTTTGTAGACGGAGAACTGAACATAGCCTGCAAAGCCGAATAAAATATTCACCGTCAATTCACTGCACCCGTAAAAGTTAGATTAAGAAGAGCGCAACTGTAAAGACGGAGAGATAAGGTCATAAAAATAATTGTAAAGATATTTAATTACTAAAGATAAAATATACGCGTAAAGGATATTTATGCAAGAACTAAAGATAAAGAAGAAATTGGGCGACAGAATTTTTGAACTTCGTCAGCTAAGCAATATGTCGCAGATAGAGCTGGGAACGAAATTGGGGGTATCGCGTCAAACGGTATCGCAATGGGAAGCCAACATCAGCCAACCGTCGTTGAAAAATCTGCAAATACTGTGCGACATATTCAATGCCAAAATTGAAGAGTTGCTGCCCGATAAAAATGAGCAAAACAAAGACAAAGAAGTATCTTCGGATAGATTGAGCGATATTTCAGTATGCAATGGGGAAAAGCAAGAAGTTGCCGCCGTTGTCGCGTTGGATAAAAATATGGCGGAAAGTATGTCGTCAGATAATCTTCATGCGCCGATTTCCAAGACAAAACGCAAGATAGACACAGGTGTGATCGTAGTGCTGACGCTGTGCGTCATGGCATTATTGACGGGACTGTTTATGTTGATTTGTTGTTTTATATCAAATGTTCCCAACATATTGTCAAATGGCGATACTGCTTCGGCTATGTCATTCAATTTCAGTATGGAGAACGTAGGCTGGATATTGGTGTGTAAGACCTTGGAGTTTTTGGCGATTTTCGGCATTCTCTATTATTGTCTCAACATAAAGCGAAGAAGTAAAAGCAGCAATAAAAAAGAACGGTGAGCGATCGCCGTTTTTTGTTTTAATATCCAATATGATTTGACGTTATAATGAAGTAATTGAATAACTTGCGACGCCACGTTGTTGTCGGCAAATAAAATAGAGATAGACTTGCGCCTATCTCTATTTTATTTGATTTGTTATTACTTGCCGAGAATCTCGTCAGCCTTGCCTGCGCAACCAAGTACGTTGACAAGCTTATGCTTAACGATATACTTGATGTTGGCTCTTGCGTCGCCAAGATATTGTCTTGGGTCGAAGTGGTCAGGATGCTCGTTGAAGTGCTTGCGGATACCTGCGGTGCAAGCCATTCTCAGGTCGGAGTCGATGTTTATCTTACATACTGCCATCGAAGCTGCCTGACGGAGCATTTCTTCCGGTACGCCGATAGCGTCGTTGAGCTTGCCGCCGTTCTCGTTGACGATCTTTACAAATTCTTGCGGTACGGAAGACGCGCCGTGAAGAACTATCGGGAACTCAGGGAGTCTTCTGCTTACTTCTTCAAGTATGTCGAATCTAAGTTGCGGCTTTGTGCCCGGCTTAAACTTGAAAGCGCCGTGCGAAGTGCCGATTGCGATAGCAAGCGAGTCAACGCCTGTCTTTGTTACAAATTCCTCTACTTCTTCCGGACGAGTGTATGAGCTGTCCTCAGCAGATACTTTTACGTCGTCCTCAACGCCTGCGAGACGACCGAGTTCGCCTTCGACAGTTACGCCGTGGTCGTGAGCGTACTCAACGACTTTTTTCGTCAATTCGATATTGTCTTTGAAAGAGTGGTGGCTGCCGTCGATCATGACAGAGTTAAAACCGCCGTCGATACAGCTCTTGCAAAGTTCAAACGTGTCGCCGTGATCAAGGTGGAGACAGATCGGAAGATGGCTTACTTCCTCAGCAGCTTCTACCATTTTGCGAAGATAAGTTGGGTTGGCATACTTTCTTGCGCCGGAAGAAACTTGAAGAATGAGCGGAGCATTCTCTTCGGTAGCTGCCTCGACGATACCTTGGATGATTTCCATATTGTTTACGTTGAAAGCGCCGATAGCATAGTGTCCGGCATAAGCTTTCTTAAACATTTCTTTTGATGTTACAAGTGGCATAAATTACCTCCAAATTTTGTTGTCAAATAGATTTTAGCATAATGCAAGGCAAATGACAACCTTTTTTTATATATTCGTAATTTTATAAATCTAATAACATTGCCATATTAGAATATTTATATAATAGGTATTCAGTATAATTTTTCATTTACTAAGGCTGAAAAATCATTGAAAAATAATCGACCTTGACAAGTCGAGGTTTTTATAGTATAGTTATTTTGTTATATTAGCTTGATAAAAAAGGAGAGATTTATGAATATACAGGAAGTTAAATACGATATCAAATATAAGTGCGGAGGAAAGATATATTACTGTCGAGACAAAGAATGCAAGCACTTTTCGCTTGACACAGTCATGGAGGACGGGGTGTTGAAGGTAGACCTCAAAGCAAAGGAGAAGGTAACTTTTTTAAGATTTGACATAAAGGTGCCGCATACTTATTTGCCTGACGATAAAATATTTGTCAACGGTTATCAAAGTTGGACGGACAGTATGGAGTATACTCCCGACGGACAGATGAAAGAGCTGACGAGACTTATGGAGTTTCTTGTCAAAAGAACGATATTGAAACAAGTGGGACTTCATAAGTCGGGCGACGTACTATTCTGGAAATATCCTCGCAGGAAAGGGTTGTTTTACGGTTGGTCATATGGTTACGTGCGCCACGGCGGCGAGGTGGAGATATTCGGCTCGCTAAATGAGAGGTACGGCTATACCGTCGTGACTTTTGACACAGCTAACAGCGAGGTCATAATATCAAAAGAGTTGCAAGACGTCGTATATTTCGGAGACAACAAGCTTTTGGAGCTGGCTTATATCCGCGGCGAATATGACAGCGCGTTTGACGAGTATTTTGCAAAGATTGGGATCAAACCATGCGAGACTCCAAAGCGTTGCGGATATACGTCTTGGTATAATTATTACAACCGCATAAGCGACGAGATAATAAATCGCGACCTTAAAAGTATCGCCGATCAGGACGCGAAATTCCATTGCTTCCAAATCGACGACGGATATCAAGAAAGTATCGGAGATTGGCTGACCACTGACAAAAATAAATTTCCTGACGGTATGAAAGTTATTGCAGACGCGATACACGCCAACGGTATGATCGCAGGTCTTTGGCTCGCGCCATTTGCAGCGGTGAAGAAATCCAAGTTGTTCAAAGAACATCCCGATTGGTTTATCAAGGATAAGAACGGCAAGCCGTATAATACCGGCGCGAATTGGGGAGGCTTTTATTCTCTCGACATATACAACGAAGGCGCAAGAAAATATATTAAGCACGTCTTTGACGTGGTGCTCAACGAATGGGGTTACGACCTTGTAAAGCTTGACTTTTTGTATGGAGCTTGCGTGCTTCCTATCCATAATAAAACCCGCGGCGAAGTTATGTGCGACGCAATGGACTTTATAAGAGAGTGCTGCGGCGACAAGTTGATACTCGGTTGCGGCGTACCTATGATGCCGGCGTTTGGAAAGGTTGACTATTGCCGTATAGGCGCAGACGTAGAATTGTCTTGGAAGAATATCAAAAACAAGACGAGAGAGGACGTCTCCACTCCGCATACGATATGCAATACCATATTCCGTCGTCACCTTGACGGCAGAGCTTGGAGGAACGACCCCGACGTATTCATGCTTAGAGACAACAATATGTTTATGCCGCTTGAAAAGCGCAAGCTCATTGCCAAGATAAATTCTACTTTCGGCAGCTTGCTGTTTATATCCGACGACGTAAGCCTTTATGACGAAGAGAAAAAGCAGGCGCTCAAAGAGACTTTTGCTCAAAAGGATATCAAGATAATTTCCGCAGAGTTTGTAGAAAATGATATAATGAGAGCTGAATTTGAAGAGGACGGCAAGATGGTAGTCTTGAAGTTCAACGTACGTAACGGAGACGTGGTGCAATAAAAATAATTGCAAAATAGAGTTGACAAAATATAAAAACGGTATATAATAATAAATGAAGGTGAACGCTGTACTTGGTTAATCCATTTATATTTAAGCCTTTGGTGAGAATGACACCGGCGAGAAATCCCATAATCCGAAAGGAATGCCGTACTAGGGACGGAGAGTTGGTAGGCAACGGAAAAACCTATATTTAACGAGTCAGACGAAGGGGCTGACAGGTTGGGCGGACAACTTTAATAATCATTCAACTTAATAAATATGACCGTTATCGATTAGATGACGGTTATTTTTATTAAATGCATATTAACGCTGCGCCAAGTTGTAAAAAATTACAAAATAGTGTTGACAAATTAAAAAAACTGTATATAATAATAAATGAAGGTGAACGCTGTACTTGGTTAATCCATTTATATTTAAGCCTTTGGTGAGAATGACACCGGCGAGAAATCCCATAATCCGAAAGCGATGCCGTACTAGGGACGGAGAGTTGGTAGGCAACGGAAAAACCTATATTTAACGAGTCAGACGAAGGGGCTGACAGGTTGGGCGGACAACTTAAAATCATTCAAACTTAATAATTATGACCGTTATCGATTAGGTGACGGTTATTTTTATTTAAGTAAAACGAGGCAATAGAAAACGAAATTAAATACTAACAATGTTATGACGAAATTATGCAGTCAAAAGAGCTGCGTTAAAGAAGCATAAACCTAATTTTAATAGTCGAGGTTAATATGCTGTGCATAATAAGATTTTAAGTGTAGCAAATTTGATAAAATCCCTTAAAATTTTCCATTATATTGCACTTTTTGCAGCATTCTCTATACGTAAATTTTACATTAAAGGACTTTTGTAAATATTATATAAAACTTAACGAAAAATGGCATTAAGGTCTTGATTTTGAGTGATAAAAATATTAAACTTATACTACGATACCGAAGTTGTTAAAGAAATTTAATAATATTGCGTATTTATTGGGGAACATGGGTTTATCACAAATAATTTTTGTGAAAAATATATATAGTTATAGGCTTTTCGATAGAGGTGAGATTATGTTGAAGTTGACGAATATTAAAAAAGATTATCTTTTGAACGGCGGGGAGACTGTTCCTGCTCTCAAAGGTGTGAATCTTGAATTTAGGCAAAATGAATTTGTGTCGATCTTGGGACCGTCTGGTTGCGGAAAGACGACGTTGCTCAACATTATCGGCGGTCTAGATAAATATACCGACGGAGATATGTCCATTGACGATATATCTACCAAACATTATTCCTCCGTCGATTGGGACGCTTACAGAAATATCAGAGTAGGTTTTATTTTCCAAAGTTACAATTTGATTGCTCACGTAGACATACTTACCAACGTAGAGATGGCGCTTTTGCTTGCAGGCGTAAGCAAGCACGAAAGACGCACAAGAGCCATCAAGGCATTAGAAGATGTGGGTTTGGGCGAGCACATACATAAGAAGCCCAACCAGCTTTCCGGCGGACAGATGCAAAGAGTGTCTATTGCCAGGGCTCTTATCAACAACCCTAATATCATTCTTGCCGACGAGCCTACCGGCGCGCTTGATTCGACCACCAGCGTGCAGATAATGGAGATACTCAAAGAGATATCTTACAACAAGCTTATCATAATGGTCACCCATAATCCAGAACTTGCAGAGCAGTACTCCAACCGTATTGTCAAACTTAAAGACGGCTTGGTCGTCTCCGATTCCAATCCGTATATTTCGGCAAACATGGCAAAAGCCGACGAACAATTTGAAGAGGCTGTCGAGGACGTTGTGACGACTGATACTGACGCAGACGTTGAAAAGGAAGTCCCGGCTGTTTTGCAGACGCAACAACTCGACGTTGAAGAGGCTCAGGGCGGCAAAAAGAAAAATAAGTTGCCTAAGATAGACTTTTCTAAGCACAAGGCAAAGAAACAGC
This sequence comes from uncultured Christensenella sp., assembly GCA_910579785.1. Taxonomy (GTDB): domain Bacteria; phylum Bacillota; class Clostridia; order Christensenellales; family UBA3700; genus RACS-045. The sequence continues at coordinate 27,246 of CAJTVJ010000001.1, forward strand.
GTAAGAATTTGCTGAAAAAGACGTCTATGTCATATGCGTCTGCAATAAAGCTGTCGTTTACCAACCTTATGACAAAAAAGGGCAGGACGTTTATGACGGCATTCGCAGGGTCTATCGGTATCATAGGCGTGGCGTTGGTGCTTGCAATATCCAACGGCTTTTCCGGATACGTCACCAATATGCAGAAAACTATGCTGTCGGGATATCCCATTGCCATCACGTCAAGCGCGACGAGTATAGAGAGTCTTATGGGGACTTATATGAATATGATGGATCCCGACAAAACCAAGTATCCCGATACTCAATTCGTCAATTCATATAATATGCTGGAATTGCTATCAAATTTGATACACAAAAATGATTTGAATGAAGAGTATCTCAACTATTTTGAAGAGAAGAAAGCCGGATGGGAAGAGAAAGGACTTGTTGACAGCGTATATTATAATTACGGTTATTCGTATTCCGTATTCAATACCACCGCAGACGGCAAAGAGCATATAAACGTGGGGAAAATTCTCGGTGACAACGGAATGACGGTAAATTGGCAGGAGCTTGTCGGCAATCAGCAATTTATAGAAGCTAATTACGATGTTATCGGCGGACGCTATCCCACGGAGCCGACCGACCTTGTGTTGATAGTAGATAAGACCAATTCCATATTGCCTTTGTATTTTGTGGGTATGGGCTTAATTGCGCAAGATCAGATTGGGAAGGCGTCGACGGTTGATTTCAAAAGAATACTCGGCGACAATAAGAGATTTGACCCCGTATCTTTCTATATACCCAACAGCAAAGCTAAGTATAAAAGAGCCGTCAACGAAAAGACGGGCAATGAATACTTTGTAGAAAAGAGCGGCGACGAGATTGTCAAGATGTACAACGACGGCGACAGCAACGTCTTTAAGGCGCAGATAGTAGGTATCATACGTCCAAAAGAAGGTATGGAATATTCGCCTTTATATCCAGGCGTCGCATACACTCAGGAACTTTCCAAGCTTATGAGAGAGACTTCCGCCGGCAGCGAGATATCGGCATGTCAAGAGCAGTGGGAGTATAATCCTTTGACAGGCAAAGAGTATGACAAGTCGGATCTGCTTTCGGATTTTGAAGGTATGACGGATATCAATAATATAATGAACATTCTCAACGGCGGAAATACCGCAATGACAAGACAGGTCGTTTCGCAGATGATAGGCGCAAGTTCGCTTCCCAGCGGTATAAGCATATATGCCAGCGAATTTGACAACAAAGACGCGATAGCAAAAGATCTTGACGCATGGAATAAAGCGCATCCGTCTAATGTCGTCAAATATACCGACAGCGCGGCTTTGATGATGAGTATGATAAGCCAGATAATCAAGATAATCACCATTGCGCTCGTATGCTTCTCGTCGGTATCGCTCGTCGTGTCGTCTATAATGATAGGTATCATTACTTACGTTTCAGTCGTAGAACGTACTAAGGAGATAGGAATACTGCGTTCGCTGGGCGCAAGAAAGAGGGACGTATCCAATATATTCAACGCCGAGACCTTTATTATAGGACTTTCGGCAGGCACTATCGGCGTAATTGTCACCTATTTGTTGAGTATACCTATCAACATAATCATTAAAAGTCTTGCGTCAATATCAGGCATATGTATGCTCAATCCGCTGCACGCGCTTTTGATGATAGTATTGAGTATAGTGCTCACCTCTATCGCAGGTATCGTGCCGTCAAGAGCTGCGGCAAAGAAAGACCCTGTAATTGCATTGCGTACGGAATAAACGTAGCATAACATTAAAAACACTTGTATTGGGAGAGACCGCGCGTCTTTCCCAATTTTATTTCAAATAAAAAAACCTATCTAATTTGTTGCCATTTGAAGATGCTTTATATATAATAGAGTTGTAAAATTTATTTCGCAGGTAGAATATGAAAGAGATCAAATCATATGAATTGAGAGCAAAATATTTGAAGTTTTTTGAGGACAAAGGACACAAGATAATTCCGTCTGCGTCACTTATTCCCGAAAACGATCCGTCGGTATTGTTTACGACGGCAGGAATGCATCCGCTTGTACCTTATCTTTTGGGTCAGAAACACCCGGGCGGCAAAAGACTTTGCGACGTGCAGAAATGTGTGCGTACGGGAGATATAGACGAAGTGGGCGACGCAACGCACTGCACATTCTTTGAGATGTTGGGTAATTGGTCGCTCGGCGATTATTTCAGAAAAGAGTCAATCAACTTTTCCTTTGAGTTTTTGACAAAGGTATTGGAGATACCTGTCGACAAAATAGCCGTCACTGTATTTGCAGGCGACGAAGACTGCGCGCGCGACGAAGAAGCCGCCGACACTTGGGCAAGTCTCGGCATACCGAGAAGCAGGATTTTTTATCTGCCCAAAGCCAATAATTGGTGGTATGCAGGCGCGACGGGTCCTTGCGGCAGCGACACCGAGATATTTATAGACACAGGCAAGCCTGCCTGCGGCGAGCATTGCGATCCAAGTTGCGATTGCGGTAAGTGGGTCGAGATATGGAACAACGTATTTATGGAATTCAACCGCAACGCAGACGGCAAGTTTGAGAAACTGTCTCAGCGCAACGTCGATACGGGAATGGGCTTGGAGCGCACCATATGTATGCTCAACGGATTTAAGTCGGTGTATGAGACAGACCTATTTGCAGGCGCAATAGACAAGATAGGCCGGCTGTCTTGCAAGAAGTACGGCGAAAACGGCGAAGATACGAGAGCCATGCGTATAATCGCAGACCATATCCGCACCGCGACGTTTATGCTTGGCGACGAGAGAGGCATAGTGCCGTCCAACGTAGACCAAGGATACGTACTTCGCAGACTTATACGCAGAAGCGTAAGATTTGCCCGTCAGCTCTCTATCGAGCCGCAAAGACTTGTGGATATTGCTAAGCTTTACGTCGGACAGTATAAGGACGTGTATGCAGAGCTTGAAATCAATTCCGACAAGATATACGGCGAGCTTGAAAAGGAGATTGACAAGTTTTCCAAGACGTTGGAAGACGGCATAAAACAGCTTGACAAGGTGTTGCAGTTCGTCAAGGACGGCAAACTCAACGGCAAGACTGCGTTCAGACTTTACGACACGTACGGTTTTCCAATAGAAATGACGGTGGAGATATGCCGCGAAAAGGGATTTGACGTAGATATCGAGGGCTATAAGACCGCTCAGGAAGAACATATCAAGAAATCGCAGCAGGGCGCAGAACAAAAGTTCAAAGGCGGACTTGCGGACAGCAGCGAGATGACGACGTATCTTCATACCGCTACGCACTTGTTGCTTGCCAGCCTCAAAAAGGTGCTGGGCGACGATTCTATACAGCAAAAGGGCAGCAATATCACTCCCGAAAGACTGAGATTTGATTTCAACTTTCCACGTCCGCTGACGGCAGAAGAAAAGCAAGCTGTCGAAGACGCCGTAAACGAGGCGATTGCAAGAGATATACCGGTGGTATGTATGGAAATGCCTATTGAGGAAGCAAGAGAGAAGAACGCCGTCGGCGTATTCGGCTCCCGTTACGGCGAGATAGTCAAGGTCTATCAGATAGGCGACGTCGACTTGCAGATATGCGGCGGACCGCATGCCGAGCATACGGGACAGCTTGGAAGTTTTAAAATCGAGAAAGAGCAATCTTCTTCGGCAGGCATTCGCAGGATAAGAGCGACTGTCCAACCAAAACAGTAATGACCAAAAGCCCGTTTTGCGACGGGCTTTATACTTTTGGGGAATATGGCAAGCAGATATCCGATAATTTTAGCGCACGGCATAGTCATAAAAGATTATAAATTTTTTAGGGCTTTCGGACGTATTGAAAAGACGTTAAAAAATGAAGGCTACGACGTCTATACGTCGCGCACAGACGGTTTTGGCAGTATAGAAAACAATGCCGCTCAACTCAAATGTCAGATCGAGGAGATTTGCAAAGCGCGCGGAGTGGACAAGGTCAATATAATCGCGCATTCCAAGGGAGGTCTTGACGCTAAGTATATGATAGATGAGCTTGACGGCGATACGCGCGTCGCGTCGTTGACTACGGTATGTTCGCCTCACAAGGGTTCAAAGCTTGCCGGCAAGATATGCGGCTATCCCAAGCCGTTGTTGAAATTTATTGCGTTTTGGATAGATTTTTGGTATAAGATATTCGGAGATAAAGCCCCCGACTCTATGAGGGTGTTGCAGCAGCTTAAAGCAATACCGCCCGAAGAATATAACGAAGCTGTGGCTTGCGAGAAGGTATACTGCCAAAGCTTTTCTGCGGTGATGAAGCGAAGCCGCGACGATTTTGTTATGGGCATACCGTTGAAGATAACAAATCATACCGAAGACAGCCCGACTGACGGCATAGTCAGCGTCGAGTCGTCAAAATTCGGCAATTACAGAGGTAATTGTCTTGACGGGTCGGTTTCACACAGCGAAATAATAGATTTTATGGCAGGCAAAAAGAAGAGACAGAAGGTATTTGCGTTTTATCTTTCCGTATGCGAAGACTTGGCAAATAGAGGATTTTGATATTATTTTGTCAAGTAAAACATATAGGGGATAGTAATGCGCGCATAAGTCGATAGAAATTCATATTTGTATGGTCAAAATAGTTTTATCGACAGGCTTTGCTAAAAAAAAGAGCATATATTAAGTTGTTAATAGCTTGTAATTTTATATTTGATTGTGTATAATGGGGAAAAATAATTCAAATTGGAGGTTTTATGAAATCTTTAACAAAGCGTATGGGCGTTTTGGCAACGGTAATGGCAATAGCAATCGTCATGCTCGTCGGATCGTGTTTTGCATTCGGCGAAAGTGCAGCGGCTGATACCGGCGCCGATGACACTTATAAGTATTTTTCCAAACAAATTGAAATCGATCCTATTGCGGATAGATTCTATAAGGCGTTTGAGACTCTTGCTAACAACGGAGAATTCAAAAAAGGCAAACTTCAATATGATTTAATTGCCAACGGCGTCACCACCGAAGACGAGGTTAAGGCTTACGTCAACGGCGCAGACGGCAATAGACTTGCAAAGTCATTTGGCAAAGGACGAGACGCTTTTTATATGGATCATCCGGACTTGTTTTACGTAGAATTGTTTTCTATTTCTATCACGGCAGGTAAGCAAGGCGATAAATACGTAGCATATCTCGATTCAAGCAGAGTTCTCAATACATATAAGGGCGCAAGCATCAACAGCGAAGCTTTGGTCAACGAAGCGATACAGAAGTATGAAAGCGCTCTCGCGCAGATAGTCAACAGCGCAAACAACGTAAGCGGAGTAAAGGAAAAGATTGAGTACGTCAATAAATATATCGGCGAGCACAATAAATACGGTTTCGGCACAGTAGTCGAGGGCGATAAGAACGTCGATACTCCAAAGGCGGAGTTTATCCACACGTCATACGGCGCAGTTGTCAACAACGAGTCCGTCTGCGAGGGTTACGCCAAGAGTTTTAAGGCTGTCATGGACAGACTCGGCATACCTTGCGTCTGCGTGGCAGGCTACGCTTCTGCTAATAAGGATAACGAGAATTTGCAGCCTCATATGTGGAATTATGTACAGGTCGAAGGTATGTGGTATGCAGTAGACGTGACTTACAATTCGGCGTCTTCGCAAAATCCTTGGATATTGGTGGGCGGAGAGAAGATGTTTGAGACTCACTTAGAGGACGGAGTCGTATCTTCGTCAGGAAACGAGTTGCGTTATCCTGCGCTTAAACCTTATGACTACGGCATTGACAGCGACGAAAACGGTATGACGATAGTCGGTTCTTACAATGATACCGACAATCAAGGCAAGACCTTGGACATAACGATATCTTACGACAACAAAGGCGCGCTCAAACTTCAAGAGGAAGGCAAGTATTTGGCGTATTGTTACGGTACTCGCGACGGCGGCAGTGAGATAAAGTGGACTCAATGGGTAAATATAGCGGCAGCAAGAAACGCTATCATGGAAATGGGAGGTCCTGCTTCTCAATTATTTGAAATAACTGATACAGAGACGGTTATGAAGGGACTTGGAACTTCCGTTGAATATATCAAGTTTGCATTGATAAAACGCGCTCCCGACAAAGTGGGCGACTATTTTACGGGCGACAAACTTGTGTCTTACGATACGACAAAACTCAAAGACAAAGATTTTTGGTTTAAACCTACCGCTTCTTATCGCAACGAGGGATTCGGCTCTTACGATCCGGCTCCCGGCGCGGCAGGCGTCTATCCTTCAAATGCAGGCGACCTACCTGTGGATAGGACGTATGATATAAGAATAGTTTACAACACCACGCTAGAACTTGACGCAGGAGTTACCGCCGATCAAGTGACGTTGGACTTTTTCTGCACGCGCGGCAACGAGACTGCAAAAGAGTATGCCAAAGTTGAGAATTTTAAATGGGACGGAGATAAGACCATCACGTTTACGTTCACTCCCAGCAGAATGTATATACACAATACCGCAGGATATTATTTTACGCCTGTCGGCTTGGTCGGCGCAAAATCTAAGAAAGTTCCCGACCCTGTTAGATATTCGTTTAAGGGAAAAAGCGTCGTGTGCAGCAAGGTGTTTAATGACGGCAGACTTTATATGAACGTCTTCGGCGCGCCTAATTTGTTGGATAATTCCGACGTATCCGTCACTGATTTTAAGGATGAGAACGGCAATTATTATGCGGCAAGCCAACGCAGTCAGTTGATGCTTGTGGCAACCAAACCTAATTCTCAGCAGGAACAGAAAATGGACGAAGTGTTGAAGAATGAAACGGGCGTAAAGCAAGAAGAAATAATGTCTTCTGCAACTTACGAGATCAATCTGCAAATTTGCGGAGTGGTGCAGAAAGTGCCCAACGGCAGCTATATGCAAGTCGCGTTCGGCTTCCCTGAGGGTTACAGTCCTGACGATGCGGGAACTACGTTTAAGATCTATCACTATAAGCATGACGACAAAGGCAACATCACAGGAGTAGAAGAGATACCTGTAATAGTCACAGAATACGGACTTATCGCAAGGGTGGAGAGTTTCAGCCCGTTTACTATCGTGCAGCTCAAAAACAGCAGTGCGGCAGTTCAAGAAAGCAAGACGGCTAATATCTACGCTTACGTCAACGGAGAAACGGGCGGCACGATTACCGCGGCAGGCAAGAGCGGTATCAGCCAAGTCAGCGACAAGATAACTTACGATATCACTCCTGACAAAGATTATGCAGTCGCTTACGTACGTCTCAACGGCAAGGTGATAAATCCCGAATACTATAAGAACGGCAAACTCACTCTCAAAAGATCTGACGTAGAATCAAGCAATACGCTTGAAGTATCTTTTAAGTCGAAGGAATTTATTGACGATTATGCTAAGAAAGGCGTTTCTATTTCTTACGGTACGCAATCTGAATTTACGCCAGGCGGTAAATCAGGTAACGTTGCCGGCATTGTAATAGGCTGCTGCGTCGCAGTTGTTGCAGTTGTCGCAGTTGCATTGACCGTATGGTTTGTATTGAAGAAAAAGAAAGAGCAGGAAGTTGCCGCCGCTGTGGCAGCAGCTCCGAGAGCAAGCAGATCTATGCCGACTGCAACTAAGCAAACTAAGGCAGTGAAAGACAGCACGTCTTCCGTAGGAGCTAGCAAGCCAACGGCAAAGCCGGCTGCTAAATCTGCCGGCACGGCAAGCAAGTCTGCGCCTGCAAAGCAAGCTAAGACAACGGCAGCAAAGACGCCTGCAAAGACATCGACGACGGGCAAAACTTCTGCGTCTAAGACAAGCGCGGCTTCGACAGCAAAGAAGACAACGACGGCAAAGACCGCAGCTAAACCTGCCGCTAAGTCGACGGCGTCTAAGACGACTAAGAAGAAATAATACGATCTTTAAATAAGGCGGACCGATAGAGAGATTTATCGGTCTGTTTTTATTTGTCGGCGTTAGTACGTATCTTTTAAAGAAGAAATTCGATAAAATAATATATATTTCGTCAATACTTTGCATAAAGCGACGTTTGATATGCGCTATCGTGTATGTATGAAAGTAAATACAGCATTGAAATATGTCAAAAATTATATTATTGCCGCTTTGCTGACGGTATTGTGTCAGCTTGCAAGCGTAGTAAGCGGATACAACGGCTATGCGCTGCCTATGTTGGTGGCGTTGTTTTATTGTAGATTCAACGTAGGTATTGTCAGCGCATGTTATCTTGCGATATGCCTTATCGCAGACCATTCTCTATTTGGGATATTTTATGCCGTCGCGCCCGTTGTGATACTTTTGCTTGCCAAGTGGCTGCATTATCTCTTTGCCAAGCCTATGCGCCTAGGCGCAATGACTTTATATTCCGCATTGAGCGTTTTGCCGCTTGCGATGTTGGATTTTAAGGTGACTGTGCAGATAGAATTTGTCGTATATATTCTCTCGCAAGTCGTCGTGTCGCTGTTGTTTTGTATCATATGCTATGCGGTATGCGTACGCGGAATTGGCAGAAGGCTTAGCATTGACGAAAAAGTGGGCGGATTTGTCTTTTTCGCCATCATCGGCAGCGGTCTTTATGCTTTGAATATATACGGTTTTAACCTCTATTATTTAGTCTTGGGCATTGCAATGGTCTATTTATACCGCAATTTCTCTCTTGCGCAAGGCGTTGTGATGATAAGCGCAATCGCGCTGGGCGGCGGACTTAAAGTCGGCGACATAGACATAGTCGGCGGTATTGTTTTGATATTCCTTACCGCATACGTCTTTGCCGTCAACAGATGGATAGCCGCCGTCGCAGGCGTGATGATGAATATAATATGCGGATTGTATTTTCAAGTTTTCAAGGGAGTATATTGGCTTTGCCTTTTAGGCTTTTGCATAGGCGTGCTCATTGCGACAATACCTAGTGATAAAATTATGGCAAAACTTCCGTCGTTTAAGTTGCAAGACGGCAGACTTAGCGCAAAAGAGTTTGTCAACACAGCCAAAAAGGATATGGCAGGCAGGATAAATACCGTGTCGGGAGTATTCGGCGAGATGTCGCAGGTATATGCGCAAAACGTGATGACATACGTTCCGCCTATGCAGGCTGCGCCTACGCTTGCGCAAGACGTACTTATAAAGACTTGCGGCAGTTGTATCAACAGAGAATATTGCCAGAAGATGATGGGAATGGAGCTTTCGCAGGCTATCGAGGGAATAGTGCGCACCGCGCTCACTTCGGGCAAAGTGACGATAGAGGATCTGCCCACAGTCATATCGTCAAAGTGTATTCAGCTGCCTTCTCTTCTTGCCGCATGCAATCAGACCGCGCTGTCTTATGACGTAAAGTATAATTCGGGCAGGGAGTTGCAGGTAGATCAAAATCTTATCGCCTCCCAGCTCATGGGAGTGAGCGAGTTTTTGGCGGAGCTTGGAGATGAGATAAAGAGCGCAGTCAATATCGACGATAGACTTGACGAAAGAATTATCGAAGAGATGGGATACAATAATATCGTTTGCAGCGACGTAATGTCGGTCGTGCGCAACGGCAACCATACCGTATCTATCATAGTGCGCGAAAAGGACAGAAACAAAAAGTCGCTTGCGCAGGTGCTCTGCAAACTCACCAACTGCAATATGGTTGTCAAGGAGGAGAAGAAGACGCTTGACGGCAGATATTGCATGAGCTTTGTCAATATGCCAAAGTATTCTGTATCCTATGCGATTGCAGGGTGTACGAAGCCCGATTCGCCTGCTTCGGGCGATACATATACCGTGACCAAACTCAAACACGATAAAGTACTTATCGCGCTTTGCGACGGTATGGGCAGCGGCACTGAGGCGAGGGAGGGAAGCCAGAGAGCGTTGAATATGGTAAGTTCGTATTACAGAGCGGGATTTGACAGCGTCAATTCCTTAAAGCTCGTCAACAGGTTGCTTGCCGTCATATCCAAGGACAGTTTCAACGCACTTGATATGTGCGTCGTCGACCTAGAACTCGGCACGGCTGACTTTATCAAACAAGGCGGCGTGCAGAGCATAATAAAGAGATTGGACGGCATACAGGTCGTGGACAGCAATACGCTGCCTCTGGGTATCGTCGAGGAAGCTATTCCGCAAGTGAGACGGCAAATGCTGTCAGTCGGTGAAATGGTCGTGATGTTCACCGACGGCATAATGGATACGCTGACGCTTAGCGGAATAAAACATATAGTCGACACCTTATCTACTCTCAATCCTCAGCAGATATGCGATGAGATAATCAATCAAGCCAAGGCTTTGGGTCTCAAAGACGATTCAAGCGTAGTAGTTTTCAGATTGACAAACGCCGTTTAAATAAAACGGTTTATAAACATAAGGCAGTGCCAAATAGAATATATTTTGCACAAAACTTTTAACATTTTGTAAAAGTACAAGTATATTTGACGAAATACCAAGTAAACTTGACTGACAACTGAGGAATATCATAGTAGAATAAAGACAACAAGGAGAGAGTAAATTGCAAGAATATAAAAAAGTTGCAATACTCGCAGACAACACAGTCTCTGGTACAAGCCGATGTTGACTTAGGACATCAACTGTCGGCTGGTCGCGCCGTTGAAAACAACGGCGCGATTTTTTATTGTGCGTTGCATTTTACAGTATAATTCAGCTTTTATACTTTTAATACTTATATATTTTCACTTTACGTCGCTTTGGAAAGCAACGGCTTTGCCAAGAATACGTATTTGGTCAAGTTCATCACCGACATATATAAATGGTTCATACTTGGGATTGGCAGGCTGTAAGAGTAATTTTTGTTTATCAGGGTAGTAATAGACTCGCTTCAAAGTTGCTTCGTCGCCAATAAGCACAACTGCGACTTCTCCGTTGTCGACAGCCTCCTGTTTGCGGACGTAGACTATATCGCCGTCATGTATACGCGCGTCTATCATACTGTCACCTTGTGCTCTAAGACAAAAGTCAGCTTTTATATTTGTTCCAAGCACTATATATGACTCCTTGTCTTCTTCTGCATATATTGGTTGACCGCATGCCACGGAGCCAAGAAATGGAATTTTTTGAGTCGTTATGGGTAATATATTGTCATATTTATATAAGTCAATGTCGTCTTGTACCATTGATTTGTTTTTATTTATCATTATTACTTTGCCGTTGCTCAATCCGTCTGCGCTTATATTTAAGGCATTACATAATTTAATAATATTGGCAATGCTTGCGTTTTGCAGACCTCTTTTAAAAATACTATCCAACGTAGAATAAGGCAAATCGGCTTTTCTTGCAAAATCAGATTTGCTTGCATAATTTTTGAGCATTAGATCCATTACCTGTCTTTCAAGTTCTCCCATATTGCACCTCTATTTGTGTTATCGATATAAGTATAACATCCTGATATCGAAAAATCAAGAATTGAAATAAAAAATTTATGAAAATTCGTGAAAAAGTTGTTGACAATCACGAAAATTCGTATTATGATATATGTGTAAACAACGAAAATTCGTGAAAGGAGACGGAAATATGTACGTAAATCTTGAATTAGAGTTATTTCGACAAGACATGACGGTGCATAAGTTAGCAAAATTGTTATGTCTTAGAGAAACTGCTTTATATGATAAGCTTAACGGAAAAGACGAATTTAAGTTTTCAGAAGCAGTGAAAATAAAACGGATATTAAATACAGATGTAGATATTGAAGTACTTTTTAGCGCCTAATTTCGATTTGTCGTGTGCGGCAAATAAAAGGATATAAAAAGAGTACGCGGACAAGCATTGTGTTGGTAACAAATGCTTAAAAAAGTAAAAAGTTTATCGCAAAGTTAAAGGCGGTAAAATGGGCGAGCGGTGTAATGACGTGCAGCTTGCGAATATGTGGGAATACGGCGAGAAATCGCCTCGCAAAGGCTTTATATCTGACTTTTGTCGCAATAGAGCCGCCAATATATGCAACAATAAAAAAACTGTCAAAAACGGAGGTAATTAAAAATGACGGAAACAACAAAACCAATTCACGTTCGCTTTAATATTCAAAATTTAAAGTGGGCATTATTAGAAAACGGCAAATATGGCGCGCCACAAAAATATGGTACGTCAAAAAAAATCGAAATTGAAGCAGATGCAAGTGTCAAGAAGATATACGGCGACGGGAAACGCATAGCATCAATTATGAACGATAAAGGCAAGACGGCAAAGTGGACGACCAACAACGTAAGCGATGCTTTTGAAATCGCTATGGGACGTAAAATACGCATCAAACAGGGTGTTGCAAGTATAAAGCAACAAGAAATAAAGACATTTGCGTTTTATTTTGAGACGAGTGGACTTGACGAAGATAATAAAATGCCGCTTGCCAAAACTTGGGTATTCGGCGCTACGTCGACAGTTGCTCCGTCAGAGGCTTATGAACAAACTACGGACGAAGTCAACGAGACGCAATATGAGACCGTAATCGAGATAGCAGGAGTTGAACTTAAAAATCAAGACGGCAGCATTTATAGGAACGAAAGAACCGGACAAGAAGTGCGAGTATGGGAGTTGAGTTCTTTCCCCGACTGTGACGGATATGAAACATTTGGCAACGAGGTTCCTACGCCGACGTTTGAAGAGGTTGGCGGCGATATGTCGGAGGGTAGTGGCAATGCTTAAAACAACTTTACCTATTCAGAGCAAAAAACTCGACAGTGAGAATAATCTTAAAATAATAAAAGAAGATATTACAGTCGATATTGATACTTCGATTTTCGCCGAGCAAAGGTGGGAGACGAATTTTCCTGCAAACGCTACTAGGGAAACATTATTTGCATACATAGAGCGAATTGATAAGGAAAAGTTGATAGATACGGCGCACATATTAACCAATCTTAAAGCATTATTTTGCTTTTTGGAATCCGATGCGATATCAGATTTCAAATCCTTCTGTCAACTCTTTGATCTTGCCGACGAGGAGTATCTAAAACAACTTATCGACAAAATCAAGTATGTTTTCAATATTGTACTAAATAGTAGTGCGGCTAAATCAAAAAACTAATAGAGCGCAGTCAAGAATTATTTAAGTTGTATTCCAGGATTTGTCCGCAAAGCAAACGTAATAATTCTATGACTGTGCAACCTAGAATAATAACATTGTTGCAAAAATGCGTTGAACACAAAATACAAGATTGTTTGATTCAACGCCTGCACTTCAACGACTTGTACATGTTGCTCTTGTCCATAGATATTGCAAATATTAAGCAATTTATAAAGCGAGAGAGGCAATCTAAAACGCGGAGTTCAAATACTGAAGTGCGAGAAATATCAGGTGCGGCAGCCGTCAAATTTTTAAAGGGAGGTGGTAAGGTTGAATAATAACATAAATGGCGAAACCGTTGAGGTTAGCGCAAATATAAATGACTTTAACAAAGTAATAAACGAGGCGAAAGCCAACGCAAAATCTGCCACGAAAGATCTTGCCACCTTACAAAAAAGTTTGCAACTTGATTTTAACGATGAGAAGTTTGCCAAAGCGCAGAAGGTGGCTCAAAAGGCGATAGACGAGACTGCAAAAGCTGCGGAGACGTTGCAAGAAAAAATGCAATATCTTGAACGGTGCGGAAATATCGACACTGATGAATACAAGAAAGCGCAACGGGATATTAACGAAGTTGAACTCAAATCGGCAGCATTGCAAAAACAACTAGAACAAATAAATAAAATCAGCTTTGACCGTTTGTCTCAACAAGTTACAAGCGTTGGAAACGATATTCAAAAGATAGGAAATGCAATTACACCGTTTTCAGCGCTTGCGACCAAGGCTGTCACTGAGCTTGGCAAAATGGGCGTTAAGGCAGCAAGCACAGGCGCAGAGTTAAACGACTTGTCTCTAAGTCTTGGAATATCTGCCGAAAAAGTACAGGAGTATCGTTATGTTACGGCGCAAGCCGGAGTTGAATGGAGCATATTTGAGAAAGCAATTATCAATGCGCGCTCAGCAATGCTTGACTTGTCGACGGGAACAATAAGCACTGCATCGCAAGCGTTGCAGTCGCTCGGACTCAACGTCGCTAACTTTGAAAGCAAAGAAGCAATGTTTGACGGCATCATCGACGCTTTATCGAAAATGCAAGACAAAACGTTGCAGGCGGCATACGCTAATGAGATTTTTGGCGACGAAGTCGCAAATCAGATGTTGCCGTATCTCAATGCAGGTGTTGACGCTATAAGCCAATTTAAGACGGAATTTGGATATATAGGAGCGCTATCTAACGAACAAGTTGCCGCTCTTGCCGATTTGGACAATACGATACGCCTACTTAAAGAAGCGTTTAAAAATGTTACAACACAAATCGGTGCGTCGTTTAGTCCGCTTATAAAAAATGTTGCTGACAGCATACAAAATCAATTAATGCCGCGATTGCAACAACTTGCGAATTGGTTTAACAGTCTGAGTTTAGGTCAACAAAAAGTTGCTTTGACGTCATTGATCGTTGTAGCAGCGCTTGCGCCGCTCACGTTAGGCATAGGAAAACTCGTGACGGCAGTTGGAAGCATAATCAATGTTTTGCCTAAATTAGGCGAGGCAATGAGTACGTTGGCAGCGCATCCGATTATTTTGATAATAGCAGCAGTGGCGGCGGTTTTGTTACTTTTGTATACTCAGTGCGAATCATTTAGAGAAAGTATCAATAACCTCGTAAGTCTTATAGGCTCGGCATTGCAGCCAATTTTAGAAGTGGTGATGCAACTGCTAAAAGGGGTCATGGATGCAATTTCGCCTATAATTGAAATGATAGGACAGTTGCTTTCTGTTGTTGTTAATCTAATAAACGGCGCATTGCAAATGGTTGTTGAAATTATCACAGATATATTCAATGCAATATCGCCGTTGATCGACATTATTATGACGATGTTAAATATAGTGCTAACTCCGCTTAAATCCATGCTATCCATTCTATTGGCTATATTGCAACCAATTTTAAGCGTAGCGTTGATACCGTTGCAACTTGCGTTAAAGCAACTGCAAATACCGTTGCAAATGATAGGACAGTTGCTGTCCTGGCTTGCTCCATTATTTGGTGCATTCGCCAAAATAGTGCAGGGGGCTTTCGGTATTGTGCTTGATGTGATCAATACCGTACTTGGAGCAGTGGAGGAGGCTATAAATTGGTGTATCTCAAAAATCAACAAACTTATTGACGGAATAAATAAGTCTATGGGTTGGCTTGGCGTAAATATCAGTCGTATTCAAGATGTGTCGCTAAACATCAATACGTCTTTTAATATCGACGACAAAAATTTGGAGATCGATTCAACGCCGCCTATGCCGTCTTTTGAAAACGGCGACATAATCTATGGGCAGATCGGCGCAAGCGGCACGACAGGCGATATATACAATAACGATTACAGTACGACAAACAAAACTCAAAACATTACGGTAGTCATAGAAAACCATGCGTCGGAAGTAGACGTAGACGATCTTGTAAATCAAATAAATATTAAACTTGCGGAGGCAATGTGATATGAGAAAGTTTTATTTGCACAATTCAAGCAAAACCAAGTCGTTTGATTTGAACAGTATATCGTCACTTGCAACCGAGCCGAGCGGACTTGGCAATTCGTTTAGTACCGCTTATAAGGAGAGCTCCAACGGTAAGCATCTTGTTAACGCAACGCCAGACTTTGAACCAATAAAATTGAAGATATATTTTAATGCTGATGCGTCAGACGGGTATGCAAACTATAAAGCGCTTATGCAATTTTTAGCTGAGTGCGGAGTAAGTGACCAAAAAGAAATTTTATTTGAGTATAACGACGGCATTACCGACAAGTTTTGTGACGTTGTATTCAAGTCGTCAACTAAATCCGAGACAAGCGAAGAGAATGTTTTTTGCGAGACATTTACGTTTGAACGTCAGTCTTATTGGTATGAGCGTATTGAAGAATCATTTGCGCTTAAAAATACGTCGGCAGACGCGACAAGCTTTCCGCTTGGATTTCCATTTGGATTTTATGGACATGTCTTTAAGACAAAGCAATTCGTATCTAATTCTTTTCACGTATCTGCGCCGATAACGTTAACAATATCGGGTAATATCCACAATGATATAAGAGTTTATATAGCTACATTAGAAGATGAAATTGTTGCTGAAATAAAATTGTCAACAAATTGCGTTGACGGCAAAGTTATTGTCATAGAGCCTAACACAAAGAAAATAACCGTAGAACAAAATGGCGAAGTTACAAATGGCTACGGACTGACGGATAAAACAAAGCAATCGTTTTTGTATTTACCTCAGGGCGATTACTATATTAGCTCGAATATGACGGTAGAAGACAGCGGAGAAATCGCATTTGCTATCAAGCGATATTTGCTTGATTGACGGGAGGTTAATATATGTACATAGCGCTTTATGACGAGAATAGAAAGCATATATCAAATGTAGATAATACATCGCTAGATTTGACAGAGCGGGTTTACGACCTTGACACATTCAATGCCGACGGCATTTGCAACGACGACGTAAATAATTCTAAAATTGCCGTAGTAAATAACGACATGGGAGAGTATGAGTACGCTTGTCTAATTGATAATATTACGCCCGACGGCAGAAAGCGCATAATCAAAGGCTTGGACTTTAAGACTCTTTGGGAGACGGAAATATTGCTTGATTTTACTGTTGACGGCAGTTTTGACGGTAGAGTATCGGCACTTTTCAATTATGTCAAGAGCGCGGTTTTCGACAGTGTCGATGCAGTAATAGGAAAAATACCGATAGAAGTGATAATACCGACTGACAATACCGATACGACTGTAATGTTCGGCTCATATCAAGGACAATATGTTATTACCGACGCATACAAATTCTTGAAATGTTATCTAAAATATTACGAATATAATATAAAATCTTCATACGACGTCGTAGAAGGCAAAATAATATTTGAGTTTGTGAAAAACACTCAGGAAATAGAAGTGGATTTAAACGACTTTATTTACGAATTGACCACTTCGTCGTCTGCGACAAACAAAGCTGTTGCAACTATTAAATATAAAGTTGAAACGTCCGAAACGGATAGCAACGGCAACGTAATATATACAAATATACAGAAGGTCGCAGACGACGGCAGTCCTATATTTAATGACGACGGCTTGCCTATCTACGAAGAAAAGAAAAAGTCGCGCCCGACGAATATGGCGACGAAGTTTTATTACCGTACTAAAAGTAACGATATCGTTCAAGCGGACGCAAAAGGCGATATAGATGGGCGTATCTATCCTGTCAAAACGAAGTGGTTTGAACAAGAGTATTTAGCATCGTCACAGTTTGACGCCGTATATGAGCTAGCCAACAGCCGTTATGTTGACAATATCATAATTGACAACAATTTGACGATAGATCCAATAGATTTCTCGCTTTATCCGCTTTACACGAAAGTTAAGTTGTATTATGGCGGCAAATTATATAAGACGTTGCCAATAAGCGAGAAAATAATTAAACTTGACGCAAAAGGCAAGAATACAAAAATCAAACTCGGTTTAAAAAAAATTTTATTGACCGAAATAATAAAAAACTAGGAGGATAAATAAATGATAAAGTCTATCACATTTCAAGGCAATCGTAAATTTGCTGCAAATCTCTATGCATTAGAAATAAAAAGTAGATTTATCGATCAAACGCATGCCGACGGATATTATTCTGGCTATGGGTCAGAACTTGAAGCAAAAGTTGTAGGTAATCAAATACAGATCGGCACAGGAGCATTTGTTGTGCAAGGACGTATAAGCGAAGTCGTATCGACTGAGGTAGTAACGCCGACAATATACGGTAATTGCGTCGGTTATGTAGTTGCTCGCATAGAAACTTATCATGTATCAGACGACAATAATTGCACGTTTAAGGCGTATGTAAATACTGCGTTGAGTGAAATTCCATTGCGTCAAGACGACGTGTATGCGACGAATGCTGATAATGAGAATCTTGTTTATGAGTTGCCAATATACTCGTTTGAGATAAAAGATAGGACAATTGTCAACTTGCAAAAACTCATAAAGCCTATCGACGACTATGCTCGTGTGCAGAAAGAAGTTGATCGAATAGTTAAATCAACAAATGACGCTTTGGCATTAGTGCAGTCTGCAACAGAAAGTTCAGAGCAAGCAACAATGTCAGCAGATAATGCGGTAAAAAAATCAGATAGTGCAGTTAGGTTAGCTACTGAAGCAAAGACGACAGCAGACGGCTTAGCGGACAGCATAGCACAGGCAAATACTACCGCAGGCGAGGCTAGACAGATAGCGGCAGAGGCAGAGCAAGCGTCAAGTAACGCAGTAACAACAGCAAATGAGGCAAAGACCACGGCAGACGGTTTGGCAGACAGTATAGCGCAAGCAAACACTACCGCAGGCGAAGCCAAAGAGATAGCAGAAGATGCAGAGCAAGCGTCAAGCAACGCAGTAACAACAGCAAATGAGGCAAAGACAATGGCAGACGGCTTAGCAGATAGTATAGCGCAGGCTAATACAACCGCAGGCGAAGCAAAGGAAATAGCAGAGGAGGCATTAGAGCAATCTAAGGTCACAGGTACTAAGGTCAACGTAGACGGAGCTTTCCAAAGCAATCTAAACTTCGACAGAGACCCACAAGAGCAGCTAAACGATTTAAAATCAGCCGAGACTGCTTTGCAAAATGGAAAGGTCAATAAATCAGGCGATACTATGAGCGGAGATCTGACAGCACCAAATTTTATTGGAGCTTTTAAACAAAAAGATATTACCAAAAACTACCTTGACTTTGTTACGGGAGATGGAGATAATTTTGGAGTTAGTGGACTGGCAGGGAAAATTTATCGACTTAATGACCTTACTAATCAGTATGGACAAAAGATGCGCGGAGAAAAGACTGTTAATATTGGTGCGTCTCTTCAAGGTGAGCAAAGCGGCTTTTATAGTGATGCGTATGAATGGTACTCAAAAAGCATTAAAAGTGGTGGAACTGGCGATAGTTTTATTCTTACTTGGCAATTTGGCGGCGGCTCAGATAAACAGTACGGACTGTGGCTAAGAGTGTATAACTCTGGTAATTTGCAATATGAGCAAAGGCTTGCTGATGGGGTGAGCACGCCACTTGCTGTAAATATGTCAAAATTAGAGCCTACAACGGCAAATGGCTGGACGGTGGGAGATAAGAATTTAGGTATGAGTGGAAATGGCATTTATTTAGTTAGCGTCATGGCAGACGGAGGCAATAGCCCTATAGGAATTGGAATTTTAATTTATAACGGAATAGCAAATAGCTGTGCTGTTAGTCAAGTTGGAACGACATATAGCTTATCTTTTCTAAATTCGACTTGGCATTTACATTCTGTAATGGGTGGTGCAGTTGTCATCAAACAAATAGCCTACAAAAAAATCGCATGAAGGAGGAGAAAATGGGATATTGGAATAGTGAAATCAACGGCTTTGTGCCGTATCAAAACAAAGAGAACACGCTCATTGAATACACAGACGAGCAAATCAAAGAAATAATGCAGCAAGTTGCGCAAGGCGGTAGGTTGACGACAGGCGATGACGGATACGTCAAGGTAGTACCAAGACCGGAGCTGACAGCAGAGGAAAAGCAGGCGGAGTATGAAAGCAGAGTGGACAAGCTTATCCGCGAGAGGTATACAATGTCGCAAGAGCTTGCAATATTGAGACAACAAACGGTCAAGACAGACGAGTATCGGGAATATTTTAAGTATTGTGAAGAGTGTAAGGCGAAAGCTAAATCTGAATTGCAGTAAAAGGACGGTGTATTATGGAGTTTAGAAAAGAGTTGCAACAAATTATAAATGAATGCAAGGACAAGCCTTTGTTAAATGTACAAAGGACGGCAGATACACAAAAAGATTCAACACAGGAGTATGAAATGAATAGAGCAATCGCCGAAGTCGAAGCTAAAAAAGAGATTATTACTAATTCAACAAATGCGTCAAAAGTAAAAATTAGCGAGGAAGTTGTAGAGCATATTGACGGCTTGGAAGAGGTAGTCAATAAAATTTGCGAAAGAGAACATCGCATTGTGGAGAAAGATTTGCATAGTCGGAGAAAGGAGATTAAAGCAATTAAAGGCATAGTCAAAGGCTTTGCAATTACGTTGGGTATTTTGTTTTTGCTTGCTAATATTTGCGGTATGACGTATGCAATATTGCTTGCGTGTGGGATAAATATTTTTGGTTAAAATCGATGGATATCATTTAATATAAAAATCTAAAAGGAGGTACTAATCAATGGATGAGAAAAAAATTGTTATCGTATCTGACGAAAACGGAATTGTCGCATTTGACGATATTACGATTAAGCACGATACTATCAACAGAGCAGAAGTAGAAGAAGTTGAAAAAGCAATCAAAAGTCTTGAACAAGAGAAGATTACGATCAACGATCGAATTGTTGAACTCAAAGCCAAGTTGATTTATGCAAGGAAGATTATCGCGATAGCGGACGAAAAACGCAATAGCGAAATCTCATCAAACAACGCTAATGTTACTAATGAGTCCAGAGTCGGGAGTTCTTTTTCCAATATGCAAACTCAAAGACTGGAAGTTTAAGGAGGCAAAGATAATGGAAAGCGTGGAATCAAAAGTTGTCGAATGGGCGATGAGCAAAATCGACTCATACGATAACGAAAAGAAATTGTATAATTTATCGGCGATATTATTATCTATTCTTGATGTAGTATGCGGTATAATCGCGATATTTTATACGGCAATGGCGGTAACGTCAGTCATTTTTTCAATTTTATGCGGTACAGTTTGGGGCGGTCGGGTGATTCAACTTATAAAAGGACAGCGATTAGCAAAGGCTCTTAAAGTAATGTCAACCGCAAGTATTGCATACATAACCGTCCGAAAAAGGAGGAGCGAATATATGAAAAAAATTTTTGATAATCTTAAAAACAACCCACTTACAATCGTGTTTGCCATTCTCGGTGGTGGGGTAATGGGTTTTGCTGCGTACAAACTCGCTCAAATTTATTTTGTTGCATTGCCTCAATGGATGAATATAATTTTTGCGATTTCTGCGGCTGTTTTGACTGTTGCATTGGTCATATTGCTTGGTTGGGATTCTCTTAAATCTGCGATATTACGTAGTGCTAAAAAAGTATTGAGTAAAGATGGTTATGACGCACTTATAAATTATGTCGACACATTAAAAAAGCAAGAGGACAAGCAGGCTGAACTCGCAGCAAAGACGGCAGCGCACGACAAAGAGATTGAGCAAGCAAGGCTAGTCATAGCCAAATACGAGCAACGCAATGCTGAGTATCAAAAGGCTATTGAATTGCTTAAATTGCAGTCATCAGAAATTCCGCAAAAAATCGACGTCGTAAAAGAAGATGCCGTCGAAACCGTTGCCGAAGAAATTAAAGAGGCGTTGGATGAGCAATTTGAAGAACCTAGCATATTATCCGATATGTCTATAAAGTAATAAAATATAGAATAGTCGCAATTGAATTTGCGGCTATTTTTAGGTGATGTATTAAAATATATACTTTATTATAGTCTTTCTTGGGTTCGTTTTGGGTGTAACAAATTACTTTTTATATTTATTTAATATTAGTAAAATACAACGAATTTTCAACGTGTTTAGGCTATTTTAGTAGTGAGTGAGGGAACGTTAAGTAGCGGCGAAGCAACGGCATAGCGAGCAAGCAGGTGCGTCTTGTGCGGGCGTCATAATTTCGGTAGTCCGCAACTTTCGCAAAAAAGAAAGGACACAAAAAGTGTCCTTTTGTAATGGCAGAAAGGTTTCCAGCGAAAACGAACCACGATTAAGAGAAAATGCAGGGGATTGAGCCTGCATTTCTATATCTTCATAACTATCACTGTTTTTTCCTTTTATTGGCGGGTGTTCAGTAAAGTTATAAGTAATCAAGATTTTATCAGCATATACAATTATATCTCGTATAAAAGTTTTCACAATGTGCTTTCTTATGGCGATGGCTTCAATATCACCACGTAATACAGATTTCAAATATTGTTCTATCTTGTCTTGTGTAAGGAAAGTATAGGACCTTTGTTTTTCTTGTTCTATATCAAAATCGAGTTGAGATATTTGTGCTTCAAGTTCTTTTAGTCTATTTTTAGTTTGTTCAGTAATTATACCTTGTTCAATAGCAGCGATTAGATTATTAGATGCTTTTAATACAGATAATCGAGTATTTTCAAGAGATTTAAGTTTATCATTTTGTTTGTTGATTTGTTCGTGTCGTTTTATTACCCATTTTGCGATTTCAGCAATAGTAGTATTTTCACACAGCACAAGCCAAGTAATGTGAATTACTAAATCTTCCAAGTATTGTTTATTAAGAGACTTGAAATTGCATTTGTGTTTTTTGCGTCTGCGACTTAAACAACTATAATAGTAATATTTATCGCCAGTATGACTAGTACCGCTTTCTCCAATCATAGTTGCTTTGCAATCGCCACATATTAGTTTTCCAGATAATAAAAATTCATAGATATCCTTTTTTCTTCCAGGAGCGTGTTTATTTGAATTACGAATATCTTGCACTCGTTGCCAAGTGATATCATCAACTATTGCAGGATATATATTCGTATAGACAATATCTCCGTGTTTCGCTTTACCATTATATTTTGTGTTCAAAAGCATTTTATAGATATTGGCAGTGGTAATATATTTACCTTTTTTAGTTCGTATGCCTCTATTTTTAAGGTCATTGGATATATCAACTGCCGTATATCCTTGTGCATATTTTGTAAATATTTCTCTTACAATATCCGCTTCGTTAGGATTTATAACATTCTTCATATCGACAACATCATAGCCATAAAGTTGTACGCCACCAGTAAAGTTTCCTTTAATGTAACTTTCTTTCAACCCACGCAATACCTTTTGTGAGAGTTCGGCAGAGAAGTATTGATTCATACCTTCCAACATACTTTCAAGTATTATACCTTCGGGAGTGTCAGGGATGTTTTCCATAGCGGACAATATTTTGACACCATTTTCTTTCAATGTATGTTTATGTATTGTGGCTTCATACTTGTTACGTGAAAAACGATCTAACTTATAAACCAAGACGTAATCCCACTGATGTTTACTGCTATCCTTAATCATACGCTGGAAATCTGGACGGGCATCATTCGTACCAGTCATAGCGCGGTCAATGTAAGTATCTACAATGAGAATATCATTGTTTTTTGCATATTGCTGACAAACTCTTAACTGTCCTTCTATTGATTGCTCAGTTTGAGAGTCACTTGAGTATCTTGCGTAAATTATTGCTTTTTTCATATCTTATCTCCTAAATATATATTGTGGATTGAGAATAACGGAAAATCTTTGAAATTGTTAGAAACTTTATCCCAACTTTTTCCCAAGAAAAACAAACGTGAACTAAACTCAACCCAAACTTTACCTAATAACAAATACAACAAATCTCCTTTGAGAACTTTTTTCGACATCAACCAGAAAAGGCAGGAAATGACGGTGCTGTCAAAACAAAAATATTAAAGTCGAGCCAGCCGTAAAATATTGCATTAAGGTTATTGAAATAAAAATATACAGCGATATTTTATCGGCTTTTGACAGCAACGGCAGTTTCTGCCAAAACCAATGACGAAAAAAGTGCTCAAATTCAAGATGCACAATTTAAGATTTTTTGATCATTGTCAAATTTTCTTAAATGAGTGTTAGATTCACAAATAAAATATAGGGAGATATTATTTAAAATTTTTAATAAAAGTGTAATAAGTTAAACGAATGTCAACAATTATATTGACAATATCAATATAATTGTTTATATTAATATTAGAGGAGAAAGAAAATGCAAATTTCTGAACAACTTAAAATGCTTTGCGTAAAGAAAAATATTTCACTTGCCGAGTTAGCAAGGAGATTAAACAAGACTCCGCAAGCACTTTCACAAAAAATTAATAGAGGGAAATTTACGATTGATGATTTAGAGGAAATCGCTGCGGTTACCAATTGCCATATTGAATGCAATATAATACTACAAAATGGCGAGACAATTAAATTAAATTAAAAGGAGTATTATATGATCGAATATATTATAGGAGATATTTTCACAAGTCCAGCACAAGTGATAGTAAATACAGTAAATACAGTTGGAGTAATGGGAAAGGGTATTGCACTAGAGTTTAAAAAACGTTATCCACGCATGTTTGAGCTCTATAAAACGGCATGTGAAAAGAAAAGATTGCAAATAGGGAAATTAATGCTTGTTAACGAACAAGATCATCTGATATTGTTATTTCCTACGAAAGAAAGTTGGCGTTTGCCGTCTAAGATAGAGTATATTGAGAAAGGATTGAAAACATTTGTGGAGAATTATACTCAAAATAATATAACTTCAATTGCATTTCCCAAATTAGGTTGTGGAAATGGAGAACTAAGTTGGGATGTAGTAAGACCATTAATGGAAAAGTATCTGAAAGACCTTCCAATAGATATCTACATTTATTTAGGTAGTGGAGATCCAAATGAACCAGAACATAAACATCCAAAAGAAATGCAAGAATGGTTAAGAGCAAATGCAAAAGATATGTCATTTAATGGTTTGACAGAAGATATTAAGCAAATGACATTTATGTTGCCATATGAACTTGAAATAAATGATAAAAAATATGAGGTTACATTTAAAGAAACATTAATTTTTAAAAGCGACTCTTGCGAAATAAATATTAGTGAAGATGATTTTTACGCTGAATGGGATGCAATAAGGAATAGTTCCATAGTAATTGCAGATAAGGAAAAGTTAGAATCTTATTTAATAACAGAATTATTAGCTTCACTAAATTATCTTGTAAAGATTAAAAAGTTGGATAAAGTATCTGGTAAAATGAAAGAAGGATATCAACTTAACGAAGGCTTGGGTAGAGTCTATGCTTATAATAGTGGGGTATAGATATGACGTATGATGAGATAATTCAAAACAATGTAAATCTTTCAAAAGTTCATTGGTGGCCTAAATTTGCTTATCATTTTACGGATATTTCAAACGCACTGAATATAATAAAAACAGGAAAACTTTTTTGTCGTAATAGAGCTGAGAAAGAGCATGTAATGATGAATGACAATGCAAGTACCCAAGTAATTGATATGACAATGAGTGGGGCATCTTCGTATGTGCGGTTTTATTTTCGACCTATGACGCCAACACAATATCATAATGAAGGTTATAAGCATCCGCAAATTAGATATGACGAATACCGCAATGCAAATGTTCCGGTTCCTATCTTTTTTGTTTTCAATTTGAAAAAATTACTTGCAGACGAGAAAACTCAATTCGCACCAATTGGTCAAGCTGGATACGGTTCCAATAAGTATTGTGGAGTAGATCAATTTGCAAAACTTAATTTTGAAAAGATTTATTCCATAGGACCTACTATTGATGTAGACGATAAGAAGTATAGACATGCTGAGTTGTTGTATCCAAATGAATACTCTATAGATAATGCTTTAGAAGCGATTTACTGTCGAAATGATGCTGAACGAGCAACTATGTTGAACTCATTACTAAAAGAAGATAGAAATGCTTATTTTAAATATAGAGAGAAAATTCGCATTGGTAAGGAGAATATGTTTGAGAAAAATGGACTATTTATTGATAATGTATTAGTGAATGATGATAGTCTAGCTATAACTTTTGCAGATTCAATAGCTAAGCGTACATATGAAGAGAAACGAATGAAAGATAAGGACTTAGAAAAATTAGATGAATTGGAGTTAAAGGTAACACTGGAGTGGTTATCTTCAAATGGTACGATTTTAGATATGGGAGATGCGAAGACAAATATAAATTATATAACAATTGGTCGCCTTCTCTTAAGTAAAATTCCAAAAGTGCCAAAGGCCAAAACATTAGCGGTAAAAATTTATATTGATGATAAACTAATAAACTATAGTATTTATACATTAAGCGAAGAAAATATTATAAAATAGACAGATTTTAAAACTATTAAGTTAAGACAGCCAACTACAAAATAATTTTGTAGCTGGCTTTTTATTTATATCTTTCAACAATGAAGAAGATAGGATAAATATTGGGGAGATATTGGATTTTGTTTGGGTAAATTTGGGATTGAGTTTCTAACATTTTGAATTGGAATGCTGTATAGTCTAGGTACAACTGCAAGCAAGGAGAGAGTATGAGAGAGATAAAATGTGTGGATAAGAATTGTAAACACAAAGTTTATGTGGAAGGTACACCTTTATTTAGCCTTATGTCTAAACAAGAAAAAGATTTATTTGTGACAATCTTGGAATTAGAAGCAAGAGATTATTATAAATGGCAGGGAAATAAAGAAGATGGGAATAAATTTGGACAACCGCCGTAAAGAGAAAAAATATGAAGAAAAAGCATTGACATTTGCGAACATTTGTTCTATAATCAAGTTCCAACGTAGGCAAAGGTTTGAAAAACAGAGTAGTCTACGCATTGAGAATACGAGAGATGATTTACTTTCGCAAAGGAGTTCCCAACCTTGCAATGGCAGTAAATTAAATACAAACTTTGCGTATTTATGGGAGAAGGAGACAATCGTATGAACGGACAAGTCAAACGAATAAAATGTCCAGATTGCCTTAGTTTTATGACAGTTACAATAGGTGCAAACGGCGAAGCAAAAGGCTTTTGCAAGAAATGTAACTCAGTCGTAATAGCAAGACAATCGTCAGAGAAAGAAAGGCTTATACGAATAGTAAGAGCATAAAGATAAAAAGTAACAAATAAATAAAGTACGTCTGTATTGCACAGATAGGTAGACAAGATCCGTAAATCCTACTCACTACAATATAGATAAGGTTCGTGCCACGGCAAAGAGATGAAGCCCCTACGAACAGCAACTCATAAAGGATTATGGGTTTCTGTCGCTAGGGGCTTTTATATATGGGCAGAAATCCTAAAATTTGACATAGGAGATTTATATGATAACATTAAATGAGATAAGAGAAGATTTGAAAGATATACGCTATTACTATTTGCGTAAGGATATGTTTGACGAAGCATACGCTTACACAGGAAAAGGAAATGATATAACGGATAAAGTGGAAAGATACAACGAAGCTATGCGAAAGGCTTCACCTAAATTATTTGACCTATACTATTGCTTGTATATAAAAAATCATACGCAAGAGTCATTATCGGATAAACTAGGGTATACGCCGGAATACATTCAAGTTTTGAATAAGAAGTTGCTAAAATTTCTGCAATCTGCTATTAAGGAGTCTGCGTAATGGAAAACTTAACGGAAGTAAGAAACAGTCAAGGCAAACTCATTTGTCGGATAGATAAACCAAGCAAGACTATTGAGATCGCTAACAAAGGTTACGTTACGCTCATAAGTTTTTGCGACAACGGCAATATCAATGTAATAAATAAAAATAAGGCGGAGTAGAACGCTAACAATAAAAAACAATAGACCGCAAGACGGCAAGGAAGCATAAACGCTTTTTTGCCGTCTTTTTATTTTGCGGAGAAAAGGAATTAAAGGAGATAAAGCAATGGAAACAATAACGTATAAATTCGCAGATGGAACAACGAGAGTAGTCGAGGTGAGCGATGAAATATACGCATTATGCGAGGAAATGGAGATAGAGGAAAAGAGTTCGGATAGAAGAGAAACAAGGCGACACGTGTCAATGGAGAGTTTAGTCGAAATGAATTTAGAGCCAACCGTAATAGACGAATATTTCAAAGAAGATATTTTCGGCAATATGGAAAATGAGGATTTGCAACAAGCAATTTCGCAGTTATTACCTACGCAAAAAGATTTGATTCGAAGAGTCTTCTATGAAGGTTATAGCGTTACAGAGATAGCCAAGAATGACGGAATCGCAGTATGTAGCGTGAGCAAGAAATTAGAAAGAATCTATAAAAAATTGAAAAAGTTTTTGTGAGACCGCCAACTTTTGCCCTTTTTCGTGGCTATAAGTGTAGGGTCTTTAACGGCAATAAAAAAAACAAACAAATCGGGAGGCAATATGAAGAAATCGTATGAGGAATTTTACAGAGTTGAGTGCAACTTTGGTAGCAAGTATTTCAAGACGTTGGATAGAGCGGTTACATACTTTGAACGCAAAGTAAATAAGGGCTTTGACGCAGAGTTATGGCTTGTAAAGTACATCTACTGTCCAAGAAATAAGATATATTCCGCAAGTCAAAAGTTGTTGGGATATTCAGCAACTGTATTTACTGAATTCTAGCGCAATACTATGAATGTTTACGGCGCAATAGCAAGAGTGATTATACGAGCGTGAAGAAACATAAAGGCGGCCGCCTACGCTAAGTAAATCAAATAAAGAGTACGAGTTGCCGTATTACAGATATATGCTGGGCTATCGGTTTAACGGGCGAAATAGAAAATCAAAAGGAGAGACGTAATGGCAGATTACAACAAAGAAAGAAGATGGTTTATGCCAAACAAGCGCGCGGCGAATTATGCAGAAGAGCGTAAGGCTAAGGTGCATACGCACGGAAGCAAGGAAGGAAAAGAACTTACCGAATACGAGAAGGGATTGAGGTCGGGATACTTGCAGTGTCAAAGCGACCACGCGGGACTTTTCCGTTTTAAGCAAGCAATGGACGCTTTTGGAGATAAAGATTACGCAAGGCAATTCTCAAGAGAGAAAGGCACAAAACTTAAAAAGAAAGATAAGAAAGACAATAAGGGGGCATAAGAAAAATGACAGAGAAAGAAAAAGCAATCAAGGTAGAAAGAGAGACTTTTGAGTACAAGGGCAAATCGTGTTATGAGTATTACATAAGCGGCGTAGTAAGAGGCAGAGAAGTGAAGATAAAACTTGCTCCGCCCAACGCAAACGACAGAGGCGGATATACGGTCTTGGATATCGTGTTCGGCAACGAGTCGCAAGCAGATTTCGTAGTCGAGCCATACGAGTTTGAGGACGCAAGCGGAAAGAACATTTCCGGCAACAGATTTCTTGTTCGCACAGTGGATGAAGAAAGCGGAGAGACCTATGAGAGCGCAATCAAGCCGGCGCGCAATTCGGACAAGACCTTGCTTGCAATGCTTATGCGTTAAAGGAGAGACGTTCCTATGAAGAAGATAGTTTTAATAATACTTGTAATAGCAACGGTAATTTTGGTCGGGACGTGGCCGTTATCTATACTCGCAAAATTGATGGATTGGATAGCATACGGCTTACGCTTTCTTGCCAAAACGTTAGATTTCTTCGGGTGGAACGGCTTGCTGAAATAACAATGGGGCGTCGTTTATACGGCGCCCTTAATTTATGCAAAAAGGAGAACTATATGAAAGTATTAAAAACAATAGGTAACTGTTGCTTGGTGTTTTTAACGGTGTTGAGTATATGCGTAATCATTGCTTTCGTGTACTACCATTTCTTCGTAAAAGATACAACTATTGGGGTAAACAACGTCAATGACCAACTTGCGTTAGACGTAAAGAAAGCCGATGAGTTGACGGAAGAAGAGAAGGACGAATTTGAAGAGCGGTGGTTTATGGAAGCGAGTTATTACTCAAACGCCAAGAACAACGGAGTGCAGTTGCAAGAACTGAAATACAACTATTTCACCGGCTACAATCTGACGAGCGATCAATACCGCTCAACCGGTATGCAGTATATGGGAGATTTCAATACGTATAGCAGTGAAGTCAATAGCAAAGACGAAGCGCAGAACAGAGTTTTGAGCGAATTCTATTACTATGATACGACCAACGGCATAACGTGGAGCGGATTCAAAGGACAGTACGGAAGCGTATCTACGACTCTCAATAGAGAACAGCAGTTCATTATAAAGATAGACGACAGACCGTTTTCAATTCAACTTACAGGCAAGTATGACGTACACGGCAAGTTCTTGTTTATTAAGTACAAGAAAGGCACAGTTTACTTTGATTACGGCGACGTTTTCGACTGCGTGTTTACGGCAATTAAGTCCAACGACAAAGGCTACGGAGATTACTATATAACGCTTGACCTATCTCAGTATTTCACAATAAAAGAGTATGACACAGCGACAAAGAAATTCAAGGCAGACGATGTAACGGACGTCATAAAGAACTACGCCGTATTGAAATTCCATTATGACGAGAACGGAGCAAGAAACAGTACGCAATCTTTGTTTGGCTCAATTGCTTGCAATCCAAGTTATGATACTGAGCAAGACAAGATAGACACAACGTATTGGCAAGAGCGTATGACCTACAATCTTGACGAGAACAGCAAGTTGAACGGCAAGGAACTGTTTGCTTACAGATACAGCGAAGTATACGGCGGATATTTCCTTTCGCTTACTATGGACGCTAAAAAACTGTTTGCGGAAATGCCGAGAGCGAAGGTCAACGTAATGCTAGACTTGGATTCAGAGTATTTTTCTACAAACGAAATCAATATCGTCGGTTTTGACTACAACGCTTTTGAGGGAGTGGAGTTAGACACCTTTACTGTTAAGGGCAAAGATAAGACTTTATACCTTTTGGAGAAGTCTTTGAGCAATACAAGCCTTCAAGTATTAAAGCGGAATTTCAGTATTAAGTTGGAGATTGCAAGCGGAGCAATGAACAGCGAATATAGGGAGGTGTTTATATGAAAAATACAGTAACGTTAATAGTATTCTATCTGTTGTGTTTCGTAATTATCGTCGCTGGAGTTTTTTGCGGTATAAGGCTATACAAAGAAGTCAAGGCTGAGAGTTATATAAACGGAAGCATAGACATAAGCAACCGTTTCTCGCAAGAGAGTTTCAATTATTCATCAACGAGCGTAGTGTTTTACCACGATTTATACGACGATACGCAGACTTATACGTTTGAGAAAGAATTGTTGAAAGTAGACGACTTTGACGGCAATAAAAAGAGTTACCAAGTGGTGCTGAACGACTATGTATTGCTTAATTGTGAAATAAACGCAGGCTCGGTATTTGCGATGGTGGATATGGACTTTTACAATACCGAAGGCAAGGTAGTGAACAGCGCGAGTATGAAAATATCCGTCAAATTTTTGAGCGGAAATACGCAATTAACGCTCGCAACAACCGGAAAGGAAAACGCGTCATTCTTAGAGCAATATTTTAAGGATAACGGAATACGGTTGCAAATAATAGAAATCTTATAAGGAGAGAAAAATGTCAACGACAAAGAAAGTATTAACAATAATATTCAGTATCCTCATAATCGGCGCATTTGCATTTACGCTGACGTGGGGAATCATAAATTGGAGCAAAGTAAAAGACGGTATGTCGGGTAGTGGACTTTATACGCAAGACGACGTGCAAAATGCGTACGAGGACGGCTTTAACAAAGCGCTTTCGGATAAGGAAGAGTATGAGAAACTCATAAACAGTTATAAGGATACAATAACCACGCAGACGGATCTAATATCCCAATATACAAGCGAGGCGAATATCCTTAACAATAGTATAAAGGACTATCAAGAGCAGATAAACGGACTTACTGAGCAAAAGAGCGTTTTGGAGACGCAAGTCGCTACGCTTAATACGATTAAGAGCAATAACGAAGCGACCATATCCGACCTTAACGGACAGATTGCAAGTCTTGCGAATCAGATATTGGAATTGCAAGCCAATAAGGACGAGAATGAGAATCGTATAGCGCAATTAAACAGTCAAATAGACAATCTGCAATCTCTCAATTCTCAACTTCAATCTACCAATGAAATGAACTTGCAGACAATATCTGGATTGAATAATCAAATCGCTGCGCTTAACAATCAAATAAGCGAGTTGAAGCATCAAATGCAAGAGAACTCTACGACTGTAAATACGCTTACGGCGAAGATAGCGGAACTGCAAAAGTCCGTTAAGTATTACGAAAATTACATAGTGACACTGGAACAAGGCGACCAAGTAGTTGCGACGTTTGAGTTTGCGGGAAGCGTATACAATATCCAAGTTGTAAACAAGAATAGTTTGTTGGCGGTAACTACGCCGACGTCTACGGCTTACGTCATATTCAACGGTTGGACGGTAGACGGACAAGCCATAGACCTTGCAACTTACCGTATTACGCAAAACACTAGAATAGTTGCCAATGTTACGTATAAGTACGAAGTCAACTTTATAGTCGAAGGCGAGAATTACGGCAGTCAAATTGTACTCAAAGGAGAGACCGCCAGCATACCTACGCCGCCTATGAAATCGGGATACGTATTCGACGGTTGGAGTTTGGATGGCAATATTGTAGACGACATAGAAAATTACGAGATAATGCAGAACGTAACCTTTACCGCAAGATTTACTAGATTGTATTCAGTAATTTTCAAGTACGAAGAAACGACGCTTGCAAACAAGACTGTGAGAAGCGGAGAGTATACAACTGCGCCTGAAACGGTATCCACTGCATATAAGGTTTTCAAAGGTTGGAAGATAAACGGAACTATGGTGGACGTATCTAAGTACAGAATAACTTCAGACACTGTCTTTGTAGCAGATATTACCTACAAGTACGACGTTAAGTTTATGGCTGACGGCAAGGTGCATAGCACGCAGATAGTTGAAAAGAATACCAGACCTATTGCGGTAGCGGATCCCAAGAAAGATAAGTACGTATTTGTTGGATGGACTTTGGACGGAACAAACGTAGTAGACGTAACCAAACAGACGGTAACGAGCAATATGACGTTTACGGCGTTGTTTAGGGTAGATAAGTTTACTGTTACGTTTGTGAACGGCACGAATACGATAGCAACGCAAGAGGTAGACAACGGCGGATATGCGACTAAGCCCGACTTTGATTTGGAGACCTTTATGGGTTGGACAGTAGACGGCAACAACGTCGTAAATCTTTCGACTTATAAGATAACGGAGAATACGACGTTTACTGCAAAGTTTGGAACTTGGAAACTATTGAGCGACGATCAGCAGTACGTTTACGGATACGGAGACGTCAACAGCATAGATATACAAGTCGATGGATTGAAAGCGGGAGACAAGATAAAGATAACCGCCAACTACATCAAAGTGAATATTAGTTATGAGAAAAACGCGTATTGGTTTAACTCCGTTGACGGCAATAGTTGTTACGGTTGGGAGTATACGTATGACGGAAGTTGGTATCAGTTGAGGTATGACGGAGATTATGGCGATTCCGGTGGCAAGGAACTGACAAGCCTTAAACCTTTTGAGTCTACGTTGGGAAAAGTGGATTACGAAACGCCTAATACGTTCGTACTGAAAGTATATTGCAAGAAAGACGGAGTGCTTACGGTAGAATGGTCGGATGCAGCGGGATTCTATATCGAGACTATGACTATGTGGGATTTGTACGTAGTGAGGTAGTCAATGATAACAATAATCTTCGCGCCGCCGAGAACCGGGAAGACTTGCTATATGACGCATATAGCAAACGGATACGCGTTTGATAAAGAACGCAACCGCGCTATGGCGAGGGAGATAAATAGCAAGATAAATAGCGGATTCGGTGGAATAAAGACAATACCAAAGCATTGCGTATCTTCCAACTACGATATGACGTTCAGTCGGTATAGGTACAGTCCAAGATATAGCCGAAGAATAAATCCGTATAGACTAGGCTTTGCCAATCCTTTTGTGGAAACGCATTTTAATTTGCCATACGAGGTAATCTGCATAACGGAAGCGCAGAAATACCTCAACAGCAGATTGAGTATGTATTTTCCCGATTGGCAAAGCAGATGGTACGAACAGCACGGCCACAACGATTTGGATATTTATTTGGATACGCAAAGACCTATGCTGATAGACGTCAACATAAGGGAACTGTCGCAGTTTGTAGAGATAGTGAAATTGGATAAGGAATACGACGGATATGGGAGACCTAACAGATTGACTTGGCATACGCGCAGAATAGAGAATAGTTCTCTTTTTGATAAATATATGTCGAGCGGTAAGCAAGATAGGTCTTGCTATACGGCAGAGAGAGTAACTGCGGACTACAACGTATTCACTTGCTATGACAGCCAATGTTGCAAGCCCAAGTTTTACGAGGGACATTTCGACAAGGATTTCGATTACTCACTGTCTGAGCCAACCGAGCAGACGTTAGAGGGATATATCCGTTATCTGCAAGACAACGACGACGAGTTGCCAGAGAACTACTACCAGAAGAGGGGGAAAATAGCGTGTTGAATTACAATAAGAACAAACTAATAAACGAATGTCTTACAAAGTATTACGAAACCTTTTCGCATACGCTAGACACTGCGGATTACGTTCCAGACAAGTTCAACAACAAGATATTGAACTATATCTATAAGAATATGCGTAAGACGTTTAAGCGTATAGACAGAGAAGATAAGAAATACCAAAGGCAATTCATTAAAGAACAGCGTAAAGCAAGAAAATCTAAACGAGGAGGCAAGTAGCAAATGGCATACGGCGAAACTAAAGTGTATTATGACGGAAGTCATTACATAGCAATACCGCATACGGAGCGCAAGAATAAGCGTCGACGTAAGCGAGAAGATGAAGAGATAGCCGTAGTCGAGAAGAAAGAAGAAGGAGGCTCCGAAACCCAAAAGGCGACGGAGCCTTTGACTCAACAACAGACTGCGGATAAAGAAAGCCAAATGGAACAATGCAAGTCTGAGCCTAGCGAACAGTCCACTGTAAGAACGACAACAAAGAAACAGTTATTTGAGGAGTTGTATACCAAGTATATAAATTTACGTAAGAGCGAAAGACAAGATATGATCCTCAAAGAAATGCAACTGTATTTCGATAACCAAGAGCAAGCGAAAGAGTACGTGCGTTGGAATATGGAGAGAAAGTATAGGAATTTGGTATGTCGAAGAGTGCGAATGACGAGAAAAGCAAGACTAGCCAATTTCAATTATTTCTGCACGTTTACTTACGACGAAAAGAAGCATACAGAGGAGAGTTTTCAAAAACAATTGAAAATATGCTTTCGCAACCTATGTAACCGCAAAGGATGGAAGTATATGGGAGTATGGGAAAAATCTCCTGAAAAGCAAAGACTGCATTTTCACGGACTATTCAAGATATCTAAAAACGGAATGGTTGGAGAACTGTATGAAAAGACAGATTACAGCACAGTCTTACACACTATGCAGACAGTGAATATGAATACATACTTTGAAGAACGTTTTGGACGTAATGATTTCAAGGTATTAAACAACAGATTGCTTGGAGAATCTCTATCTTACCTTATGAAGTACATAGAAAAGAGTGGAGAAAAGATAGTGTACAGCAAAGGACTGTACCAATACTTTATCTCTGACATAATGGATGACGACGTAGTATCTACAATAGGGCAAGAAGATAAGAAACTATTGCTATACGACGACTTTGAATGTTGGGATGAAGGCTGTCTTATGGGAAAAGTAAGCGATGAGATAATATCTCAAATGCGAAAGACAAACTAACAAAAATGCGACGGCGTAAAGAAAGCAAGGGGAATGCGGAAAGCCTGCGCGCAGACCCGCTTTCAGCCGTCGCAGAGTTAGCGTCTTTTCTTGTCGGGTTGGGTCGGTTGCGTGTGCTTGTCTGGCGGAGCGGAGCGACGCCACTCGTATCAAGACAAGCACACGCAATTATCTCAACAAGTTAATTATATATGAATGGATTTTAATATATTGTATTAGCAAAATGAGAGATAATAAAATAGAATTTTCTATAATATAAGTAACCGCAATTGAAAAATAAATTAATCTCAGAATTATTCTGATAGTTATTGAAGATTTGTTGTAAGTATGGTAGAATAGTTTTATAAAATCAGTGTTATGAAATGAGAAACACGAATGGATAAAGAGACAAAGAAAACTTTAAATGAATTATTGACTAGAATTAGACAAGGAGATACTGATAGCATCTCAAGTCTTTATGAAATTATGTCTCCTACTGTACGATATATAGCGTTAAGGTATTTAAAAAATGAAAATGATGCAGATGATTTGGTACAAGATTTTTGGTTAGAAATTAAGAAATACGCAGATGGATTTCTAATTAATAAAAATGCATTTGGTTACTTGTGTAAAGTTATGAATAGGCTAGCACTAAATAAACTTAAAAAGTTAAATATGCAAATTCAAAATAATATAGAATTTGTAGATTATTTAAAAATTGAGAATTATCAGACTGACGACACGATGGAAATTGTGGGTCTAAGAAATGATATAAATCATGCTATGTTGAAATTAACGCAATTGCAACAGATAATAATTCAAGAAACATATTTTGAAGACAAAACGATTAGACAGATTGCTAAGGATTTAGGTGTTTCCAAAACGCAGGTTGGGAGATTGAAAAATGACGCAATAGAAATTTTGAAAAACGAATTGAGTAAAAAAGGTTGGGACAAAAATGATGTTTAGATTGTTTTATTTATGGAGGGGAAAATAATGAATAAAAAAATAAATGTAATTATAATGGTCCTAATTATTGTTGTTTCGTCTTTTTGCATAACAACATTCAGTGGTAACAATAAATGCGAGGTGGCAACAGTAATTTCTTATTCAGATGACATACTTTACTCAGAGATAGCTACTCAAAGCGTCGAAACTGAAACGATTAATTATAGTTGGAAAGATACAACAACTTATCTAATCAATAGTTCGTTTCCAGATTATTATAATACTAATATATCGTTAAAAAATGCTTGCGCAAACGTGGCAGGAGCAAATATTATAGGGTTTTATGATAGATATTATGATAATTTGATACCAGATTACACGACGGGAATACAACGTGCCAATGGTTATACATATTATCCTATGATTTTGAACAAAGATAAGAAACAAGCATTAATAGATTTATTTTATATATCTATGAAAACTAATACGAAAAATGATGGAACATCGAAGGATGATTGCTTGAATGGATTAAAAAGTTACATTCAGTCAAAAGGCAAAGAAACAACGTATACGTCTGTTATTATAAATGGAGTATTTAGTTTAGATAAATTTGATGCCAAATTAAGGGAAGGAAATCCAGTGTTGTTGTTTCTAAGCGGTTACAATATTGTATCGTTGTCTAATTCTGGAAGCGAGGAAATATTAACTAAAAATGTATATGCGGGAAATCATATAGTTGTTGCATACGGATATCAAAAGGTTGATTATTATAATTCAAATAATAAACTAATAAAATCTAATACTTATCTATATATTGCAACAGGAATAGAAAGCGTGAGAGGCTATTATTTAATAAATAACGGAGGTAATATGGATGCGGCTGAGGCCGTTGCCATAAATTAAAATGAGAGATGATAAGTTTAAAGAGTTGATGGAAAAATATGTCGGTTCCACAAAACGTGGAGAAGATGTTGATTTTCAAAAGCTAAGAAATAGAAACGAAGATAGGATTAAGGAACATAAAGCAATTCCAAGGTATGTTTGGGCAATATGCACTGTTATTTTGGTTGCTGTAATTTCCCTATCTATTATACTGCCAATTTCACTAAAGGAAGAAGAAACACCGCAAAATTATTATTGTGATATTTTGCAGACGGAGAAAACGGAAATAAGTGAAATGGCAATATTGAAAGACGATTATGATTTTTCTTGTTTGTTCCCGACTATAGAATTTATTGATTCGTATATTTATGCAATGAATAATATAGGAGATAATAAAAAATTTGGAGCGTTTATAGATATTGCAGTATTTGATGAAAATTTTGATCGAATCACTTTCAACATTATAAAGAATCCCTATGTGTTCATTCAACTTCAATATTATGATGCTTTTACAGATAGAATGCAATGGAGAAATACAATAGTAGGATATAAAGTTAGTGAAAATGATAATTATTACTCCTACGAAATGACATTTACGATTGGCAATTATAATTATTTTATAAATTTTGATAGTTTTAGTGAGATGTCAGTAACCGAAGCATTGGATATGATTTATAATTAAGATGTAAACGGATAAATATAATAAAGAACTATTAAAGAGACGACTATTTAATGCTATGACCCCAAAAAGTTGGACACAACGAAAAGGGAGTGCATTTCAAAAATAGTTGTCTTTTTTTATAAAATTATGTGGAATTATGGGACAAACCTGTCGTGAAGATTGTTATATAAGTAGAAGCGCAAACGTGAATCGGCTACAAGTAAGAGGTATATTAAATAATTAGTCAAACACTTTTACAATAAATTTAAATTATTGAAATAAAAACCCTTAATTGGGTATTTTATAAAAAAATTTGGAGGTAAAAACAATGAAACAAACATCAAAAAAACTCTTATTGCTCACAATTTTGATTTTGTGTATGGCAGTATTAGTTTCGTCTCTTTGCGCTTGTACTGATGCACAAAGAAAAAAGGCCGTGGAAACCTATGGTATGGGGAATGCCTATATGAAGAATGATAATGGGAAAACTGAGCATTTGAGATCAGGTAGAACTGTTACTTATTATATTCCAACTGGCATATCTGGGGATTATAGAGCTATTTCGGAATATGCATTAGCCAAAGCCAATACTTTAACTAGTTCTATTACTATTAATGGAAATGGAACGACTGAAACATTTCGCTTTAGTGTTGAAAATGGAAACATTGAGAAGCATGAAAATGCAAATGCAGTAAATTTTATGTGGGTTAGTGAGTCTACTGGAGAAGTTACACGTTCAAATATAACATATTCAAAAGCTCATATGGACGGCAAAACATTAGCTTCTAAAAAACATACTGCGTTACATGAAATGGGACATACATTTGGACTCGGTCATATAGAGGCTGATGTTATGAAAGGTTACACAGTTATGATGTCTCCACATCCTGAGTCAAAATATGAATTGGATGATTTTGCAGAGTTTGATCGCTATAATATTACATGGTATTATGGAGAATAACCTAAACTAAAACATTTCATATAAATGCGGGAAAAATCTCGCATTTATATGAAAAGGAGAAATATGATAACACTTAATGGTATAACAAAAATATATAATATAAATGATAAAAAAAAGATAAAAGTCATTGCCCTTAATGATGTTAATTTAAGGTTTGAAGAAACCGGCTTAGTTGCTGTAGTTGGTAAAAGTGGTAGTGGCAAAACTACTTTATTAAATATGCTTGGTGGCTTAGATAGACCGACAAGTGGAGATATTCTATTTAATGGAATTAGTTTGAATTCGCAAAAAGAGAGTAGACTAGACTTATATCGTAACAATGAAGTAAGTTTTATTTTTCAAGAATTTAATTTATTAAAAGATTATACCGTTATAGAAAATATAAAATTAGCTTGTAGACTGCAAAGTAACAATAAAGTTGAAGTTAATAATAAGGCATTAGATGCTTTAAAATTAGTTTCATTAGATGAGTTAGCAGATCGAAAAATAGAAACTCTTAGTGGTGGACAGCAACAACGTATAGCTATAGCAAGGGCTATAGCTAAAGATAGTAAAATTGTTCTATGCGACGAGCCTACGGGTAATTTAGATAGTAAAACGTCTGCAGAAATTTTTGAAATACTTAAGGAGATTGCTAAGGATAGATTAGTTATAGTTGTAACGCATGATAGTGAATTGGCAAATAAGTATGCAAATAGGGTAATAGTATTATCTGATGGGAAAATTATAGATGATAAATCATTATCAGAACCTTCTTTAGTCAGGAATAATCAAGAAAAAAAAACAAATAAGAAACGTAGCGCAATCTCTATAAAAGATATCTTTAAAATGATTAGAGATAATTTGAAAAAATCCATTTTAGGAAATATTATTGTTTTAGTCATGTTGATAGCGACAATTGCGTTAACAA
Organism: uncultured Christensenella sp.; assembly: GCA_910579785.1. Lineage (GTDB taxonomy): Bacteria > Bacillota > Clostridia > Christensenellales > UBA3700 > RACS-045. The sequence continues at coordinate 66,897 of CAJTVJ010000001.1, forward strand.
TAGTTTTTTCATCTTTGTCGGGCTACAATCAGCAAGATGCTTTAATTAATACATTAAAACAAAATAATCAGGGTATATTGCAAATAACCAAATATATAGATTACCCAAGACAAGAATATGATACAATAAATAACGAGTATTATGTTGCTCATGGTCCAGTGTTGGCGTATGAGCAAGCATCAGTTGACGATTTAGATTATTTGATTAATTTAACAGATGGTAAGGCTGTTTTTTACAAATCATACTTTTTTAATAAGAATCTTCAAGATTTTACTGAAAAGTTTGTATTTACTGACAAAACTACATTTTCTTATGAAGCTCGTTGTTTTAGAGAAATTGTAGAAATTCCTGATTTTTCAAAATTTAATATGAAAATTAAATATGGTAATTTGCCGAGTTCAAATAATGATGTATTAATTTATGATTATATGGCAAATAGCCTTTTATTTTACGGAATATGCGAAGGGAATATACAAGATGTAGTCGGGAAAACTTTGGTGGATTTAGATACAGGCTTAACAATGAGAGTTTCTGGAATTATTGCTAGCGATTACGAAGTATATTCTTACATAAAAAATGATAATAATAAACATGAATTTGAAGAAACGTATCTTACAAGTTTGCAGACGGTATTTTGTGGTACTAAATTTATAGAAGAATTGTCTCAAGAAAGTTTGTATAGTTCAGTTTATAAAACTTATTTTATAAATGATGCTCAAAATAAAGTTGTGGAAACCAATATTAAGAAACTTAAAAATATAGGTTTAGATGGCTTAGATTTTCTTGCGACTATAGAAAATTATTCTGCTGAACGCGGAGTAGTTGTGGATAGAATAACAGTTGCCAAGATTCTCAATGTAGATATATCTGAAGTAAATGAAAAAGTCGCAGCTGAATTTCTTAATGGGAATTACGTATCGGGATTAAAGGATTATTATGATTATAGTTTCGAAAGGAATTACCTTAGTGGCTTTGCTTATCGTATTATAGGAGTAACTAATAATTTATTAGAGGAAAATATATTACATTGGTATACTCCCAACGAAGATGACATTTATATGACCAATTCATCTTTTAGACAATTTTACCTTTCATTGGGTATAGATTGGAAAATAAATAAACAAATTTTAAATAAATTTATATATCAAACACACGATATAGATTTTTACACAGCAAATCCTGATTATTATTTTGAAAGTTACACCGATTACATTTCATATGGGCTTTTAATAAATGATGCGGATTATTATTTGATTAAAGTAAAAGATTTTGCCCAAATGATTATGATTATATTGGTAGGCATTACTATAATAGGATTATTTTTCTATGCTACTTTAAATATAAAGAAATATAGTTATAAAATAGGAGTATTAAAGGCATTAGGAACAAAAAATCGAGAGATATTGTCGATTTTTGGCATTCAGATATTGCTAATTACACTTTTAGCATTTGCACTTTCTATTCCTGTAGGCTACGGAATAATGGCAAATATTAATTCCACATTTATTGGAGATATAAATCCTAACCTTGTTTTCTTTGCTATTAAACCATTGTCGATAGGTATTATGTTTGTTTTCACATTTATAGCCGTATTAATATCTATAAGTATACCATTTTTGAGATTATACATGCAGACACCTATCAATATTATTAAACGTAATAATAGAAAATAAGAGTAGTAGGGGAATTATAACGTAACTATTTTGCTGAATAATGGGACAAGCATATAGTAAAAATTGTTATTATAATAGAGGGAGTAGAAGATTATTAACAAAAATAGAGCAACATTGTTAACAGGAAAGGGACGGTAATGTGTACATTGATTAGTTTAATTATTAAGCTTAAGAATAGAGGATTATTATGAGGAGAAAGAAAAGAATATTTACATTTCTTCTAATTTTATTAATAGCTTTACCAATTACGTTGCTCGTTTCATGTTATGCTAATAAAATAGAAATAAGTTATTGTACAGATGGGAATGGTTACATTAGCGGGAAAAATAATCAGTATATTCCGTTAGGCGCAAGTGCAGAGAAAGTAAGTGCTATCGCGAATGAAGGATACGAATTCGTTTCCTGGTCTGACGGAGTAACGGAGAAAGAACGTAAAGATTTAAATGTTAGATCTTCTTTTTCAGTTTGTGCTATATTCGAGAGAATTACCTTATCAGTTAATTACCAGGCCTTTGGAGGTGGAAAAATTGAAGGGGGCTTAAAGCAATCTGTCTTATTTGGTGAAGACGCTTTACCTGTTACAGCTATTCCTGACGAAGGATACAAATTTGATGGGTGGAGTGACGGCATAGAAACGGCGACAAGGCAAGATCTAGAAATTAAAGAAAATGTTTCATATAATGCAATTTTTACAATAATGATCAATTACATCGTAAAATTTTTAGCATCAGATGGAGGACGAGTAGATGGAAACAATATTCAAGAGGTTGAGAGTGGATCAGACTCATTATTTGTAACTGCAGTACCTAATGAGAATTATGAATTTGTGGGATGGACAGATGGCGTAAAAGAATCTCATAGAAATATAAAGAATGTAGTAGAGAGCAAATCTGTAACAGCTTTGTTTGAAAGAACTCAGCAATCGTACACCTATGAATATAATGGTGGCACTAGTGACAATGGCGAGAAAACTGTATTAATATCAAAAACTAATGTTGACGACTTACAACTTATTATCCCCAAGAGAGATGGTTATTCTTTTGGTGGGTGGTATTTGGATTGGCATTTGTCTACTATGGCAAGCAATGCAAATGGGCGCATGGTAATCGGCAAAGAAATATTTAAATACGATTCGGCCAATTTATATGCGAAATGGATACCACAAATTGAAAAAAAATTCAATATTTTAATGATTAATGTCTCTAAAATATCTGCAAAACTACGCACTTTTGATAATCAAGTAATAAATATAAATTATTATCAAAGTGAAATAGAGAGACAAATTCATCAAGAAGCGGCTACGCTGTTTAGCAATTATTTAAATGCTATATTAAATGGTGAAGTTGTATTTAATGTGGAAACGTATGATACAACACTAACTCTAACTGAGACCAATTTTATTACGGCTCAGTCTTTGGACTTTTTGAGTTATGGAGTATTTGCCGAAAATATTCCTGAAGTACAGCAACTAAATGATAAATATGACACAATAATAACAACTATTAATTTGGAAGATTATTCTTTCCGTCTTCATAATATAGCAGGCTCAACAATGGGTAAATATTCGTATCTGCATGCAGAAGATATGTGGGGTGCATTTATTAGAAATGGATATCCAATCGATTGGATTGTTGACAAGCAAAAACCAGATTACAATATAATTTGGGAAAGTGTAATGGAAAGTTACCTTCATGAGTTTATTCATACAATTGAGATTAGAGCTGATATTGCTTGTAGCTATCACGAAGCAGTTCGGCAATATAGTTATCAGATAGGAGGTTTGAAAAATGAATTAGAAGTTGAGAGGTTGTATTTAACTAATGCTTTAAATATCAATGGGGTATATGTAGGTATCCCGACTAACTTTTGGAATGTTTTTTATAAAGGAGAATAAAAATGAAATTAACAAAAAATCGCTCAATTTGCTTCTGTTTAGTTATTATTTTTATAATAGCAGCGTGTTGCATTTTGACTAATTACAATGTAGGTGGAACTGTCTACGCAGAACAATCATTAGTTGACTTAGCAAATGATAGTTCAAGCTCGTATGAGTCTATATACATATTTGTGCCAACAGGGGATGCGGAATGTAGCGTTAGACTTTCAGATAAAACTGTGGATAAAGCAATAATTCCAGCAAGCGCAGTGATTGATGGGAAGGAATATACTGTTACATCCATAGCAGGAAATGGGTTTGCTTCTGCTAGCAACTTAACAAAGGTAAGACTCCCTAAAACAATAAAAACTATTGGCAATGCGGCATTTTCTAATTGCAAAAAATTAAGCTCGATTACACTAAATAAGGTTGAGTCAATTGGAACAAATGCTTTTAATTTATGTACAAGTTTACAGTATTTAATTTTACCAAGCACAATAAATACAGTTTCACCAACAATTTTACGGAACTGCAATACGCAAGTTTATGTTCGTGCATCTGAAAATGAAGTACAGGAAGGACAATGGGCAACTAATTGGAATGAACTTAATGCAAATCAAAGTGTAGAATTTGATAGTACATATACCCCAGATGTCGAATACATAGAATTATATAATACATATATGCGTAGCACTGAGAAGGAAGTAGTTGGATATTACGTAGCTGATGATCAGCCATTTAGAGAGGAAAGAGACGATGAAGTATATGTGTATATTCCTGAAATATATAATGGACAACCAGTAGTTGGAATAAGTGACAGTGCATTTGCTTATAATACTATAACGTATTTGACAATTGGATATGCGGATACACCTATTCATATTGATTCCTATGCATTTAATGGACTAGAAGGAAAATCTATCACTATTAATCGTGATATAAATATAGATGTAATAAATTGGCAGGGGAAAGAATCTTTGGCAGAATATTTATTTGCGGATTCTACGGTCTCAACAATTCTCCTTCCTAATTCAATAGAAAATATCGGTCCATATATGTTCAATGGCTGTAGAGGACTGAAAGATATAGGTTTTATTACCCCCATATCTATGGAAGATAAAACTCAGGAAGAAGATATAGTAAATCAATTTGCATCTACAGGTATTGTTGATTTGCCGGATTCATTATCAGTGATTGGTGCTGAAGCATTTAGTGGTTTGACGAGCATTTCTGAAATCCATATACCAAAATCAGTTGTGAGTGTTGGTGAATCAGTATTTATAGAATGGACTTATCCCCAACTAATAAGTATTGAATATGAAAAAGAAAGCGATTTGCCATGGGATGCTAATACAATGCAGGGGTGGAATCCTAATTGGAAAAACAACTGCAGTAAAGAAGTTATTCAGTTTAGTGGAGAATATTCTATTGATTATGAGTTGAATGGTGGTAACAATAGTTCAGATAATCCAGAAAAATACACATCAAGAGATTCAATCGAGTTAAAAAATGCTACGCGTACTGGATATACTTTTGTAGGTTGGTATGACAATTCATCATTTAATGGGAAGCAAATCGAATCTATTGAAAGAGGCATGTCTGGGGATTTAGTTTTGTATGCAAAATGGACTCCAAATATGTATGAAGTCATTTACCATAGTAATAAACCTTTGGATGCAAGCAATAGTATTATTGGTGTGATGACAAATACAGAATTTGCATACGATACATTGTCAAATCTTTCAAACAACGTCTATTTATTAGAAGGGTGGACATTTGTCGATTGGAATACGAATGCCGATGGTAGTGGAACTAAATATACGAATGGACAAGAGATTAGCAATTTAACAACTCAGAATGATGACCAAATTCATCTCTATGCGCAGTGGCAAAGAAATTCGTATACAGTTATTTACCATAATAACAAACCTAATAATGCTAGTGGTGAATTGCTTGGAACTATGCAAAATTCAGCCCATAACTATGATATTCTTAAAAATTTGAGCCCTAATCAATTCGAATTGCTAGGATGGAATTTTGTGGGTTGGAATACTCAAACAGATGGCAATGGTATATCTTTTATAAATGAGCAAGAAGTTAAAAATTTAAGTTCTTATAATGGGGATGAAATTACGCTATTTGCTCAGTGGAGTCCAAATGTTTACAGAATAGATTACTTGAGTAATAAGCCTATTAATGCAAGCCAACCACTTGAGGGAGAAACAATATCTTCATTACACAAATATGATTTCATAGAAAATCTTTCGTCTAATGCTTATAGTTTGTTAGGCTGGAAATTTGCGGGTTGGAATACTAAAGCGGACGGTAGTGGAAATAAGTTTGCGGATAAGGAAAACGTAAAGAATCTTATATTGATAAATAGTGGTTCAATTTCTTTATATGCTCAGTGGACACCAAATACTTACTTTATAGAATATGATGAGAATGTTCCAGATTTGGCTAGTGGTCCTATCAGTGGAACAATGCCAAATTCAATACATACTTATGATACCCAAAAGACATTAACAGCAAATGCCTATTCATTGCCGGGGTGGAAATTTACAGCATGGAATACGAAGGCAGATGGTTCTGGAGTAGAATATTCTTCAAGTGAGAAGATTTTGAATATTACAAGCACAGACGGAGACATTATTAAGTTGTATGCTTGTTGGAGTGTTAATAAATATCAAATTAATTATAATGGTAATAAACCCATCAATGCGACGAGCGAATTAATTGGCACAGTGCAATCATCATCTGCGGTATATGAAAGTACAGTTACATTGGCATCAAATGGGTTTTCTTTATCAGGGTGGAACTTTGTGGCATGGAATACAAAGGCAGATGGTAGTGGCATTAAATATAATGAAGGAGAAACTGTAGAAAACATAACGATAACAGAAGAAATCGTTTTATATGCTCAGTGGTCACCCGACAAATATACTATAGTTTATTATGCTAACAAGCCAAGTAGTTCTTCGCAACCTATGGTAGGAAATATGAGCGACTCTAAGTACGATTATGATACTCCTACGCCATTGCCACAAAATAAATTTTCTATGAGGGGCTATCAATTTATGGGGTGGTCAAAATCTCCGAGTGGAACGGTTAAATATTTAGATGAAGGTAATATTTCTATAGGTGTAAGTAATGGAGATAGAATTGAACTTTATGCGACTTGGAATGTTATACAATATACTATTACAATGAAAAATGTTGATACTGATAAAACTCTCACGTACCACAAGACCTATACTGTAGAAGATGAGGAAATAGTATTTGAAGATTATTGTCTTGGCGGATATTACACGACATATTATACCCATTGTATTGAAAAAGGCAGCACAGGTGATAAATTAATTGAATATAAGAAAACGCAAATTACCTATACTTTTGTAGTTAGATATGCTGGTGCAGGAAAAGTACTTGCTCCAGAAGAAAGATACGAATTAAAATATGAAGAAGAGAAGACTATATCTGCGCCGAATATTTCAGGATATACATTTAAATATTTTTCCCATCCGAAAGGTGTATATATACCGCCGACACCTGGTGGTAATCAAGATATACCGATAGAAGATTTATTTGATATATATCCAAATCAAACAACTACATTTTCTCGTTTAACCAAAATTCCAGGTGAGGCATTTGAAGTAACTGCTGTGTATGAATTGATACCCACTATTAATCCAGGACCAGAAGAATCAAAATGTGTCGCATCGGGTACAATGATAACATTGGCTGATGGCACGCAAAGAGCAGTTGAAACACTTACTGGAAATGAGTCATTACTAGTATGGAATTTGCTCACAGGAAATTTCGATGTTGCAAGTATTTTGTTCATCGACAATGATCCTGCAAAAGAATATGAGGTAATTAATCTTTATTTCTCAGATGGAACTTGTGTAAAAGTAATTGACGAACATGGTTTCTGGGATTATGATCTTAACAAATATGTATTCTTGAGAAAAGATGCATCGCAGTATATAGGTCATTGGTTTAATAAGCAAACAACGGATGCAAATGGTAATCTTGTCAATACAAGAGTTCAGTTAGTGAAAGTTGTTGTGCAGGCGGAATATACGTCAGCATGGAGCCCTGTAACTTATGGACATCTTTGCTATTATGTTAATGGAATGCTTTCTATGCCGGGAGCAACAACGGGATTAATAAATATCTTTGACGTAGATCCAGATATCATGAAAATAGAGGAAGCGAAATATTTAGCAGATATTGAAGAATATGGCTTGTTTACTTATGAAGAATTTGCAAGCATTTGTCCAATACCGGAAGAGGTGTTCGAAGCATTTGGTGGCAAGTATCTAAAGGTAGCAATTGGTAAAGGTTTAACATCTATAGAAGAACTTGAAACACTTATAGCAAGATATTCACAGTTCTGGGAAACAACTTAAAAGTATTTAGAAGGAGCAATGATTTGCTCCTTCTATACTTTAAGTAACTATTATTAATTTGAGATTGTCATATAAATTTTATTTGTTTTTTTTCGAAATATGGGACAAACTTGTGGTTTAAATTGTTATTATAATAAAAGTGGATTAAAAGAGTAACTAAAAAGGAACAAAAAGATAAAACTAATTAAAATAAATTATGGAGGAATTAAAAATGGAGATTATCTTAAACGCAAAAATGTGGGGAGTTTACTATGATTCGTGTGATAAGTACGAAGGTTGTGGTGGTGATAATGGTGCATGCAAAGACGCTGCTTGCTGGGGAGATGGACAGGTCACTGACGATTGTAGGATTGGAGCATAGAGCTTTTGTAAGGGAAATATTATTGATAAGAGGCTAAAGAGAGAAAAATTTCGTTAAAACGTTATGGTGTCGTTGCTTAGGAGGAATATATGAAAGTAGAAGATGTTGTTACTTTAATTGCAAGCGTCATTGCTTTTATTACAAGCGTAATAACGATAATAATAAGCATTTGGCATCAAAATTTATATGATAAAAAACATAGGAGAGTTGTTCCTGGAGTTTCGTTATTGAATCAAACTGACGGTATTTTTGCTAGAATAGAAAATGAAGATAATGCAAGGATATTTATTGATATTCGTAATGAATTGAAAAATATTAAAGAAGTCAATCTTTGTATTTGTTTAAAAAATTTTGATCAATTCAAAATCAATAATTGTATTGTTAGAGTTTTTGTCGATGGTGTTTTGATTGTTAAAAAGAACATTGGAACAGTAACCGATAAAAGGATTGTTTTTATTCCAGCATTTTTAAAGAATCAAAATTTCAAAAAGCTATATTGTATAATAGACTATTGGACAGAGGCAGAAGAGCATCTTTTTTACGAGATCAACACACAAACTGATTTTAAAGATAGAAAAGATGAGGTTTTTTTGTTAAGGAAATGTAAAGCAAAAAAACGACTTAATGTTTTGAATAGTGAATTAAATATAAGTTATAGTCCTCAGGAAGTTATTGAAAAAATAAAGGAGAACAAATGATGGAAATTTTAATTAAATCTAATACTACAAGTGTTTTTAATAATGTCGATTTAGATCTAGATTATTGCCCAAATGATACTCGTAGCGGTAATGATACTTGTTCTGATTCTAATTGATAAAATGATAAGAGAATTTTAGTAATAATTCTTTATATATTGAGGGCAATTATGAAATACAACGAATCAATGTACAATATAATAATTACACAAAACAATGATTATGTTTTTTTATACAATGCTTATTCTGGAGCTTTTGCTAAATTAGAAAAAACAGTATATGAGAGTATCAATGACAAAGTTGTTGATGATAGTAAGCCGTGCAAGTATTTTCAAGAGCTTTTAAGCGAAGGTTTTATCAAGCCATTGCATTTAAACGAGTTTAATAGAATTCTTGCATACGAAAAAATGGCAATTTATGAGCGCAATGATGATAGACTAACGTTCGTAATTGCGCCTACATTAGCATGTAATTTGCATTGTCACTATTGTTTTGAAAAGGGGTATCAAAGGGATCAGTTCATGACAAATGAAATGGTCAAAGATGTTTTAGAGTATATTAACAAGCAAATTAGGTCAAATACAAAATATGTACATATAAACTGGTTTGGCGGTGAGCCATTAATTGCGTTTGATATTATTGCAACACTAAGCGAAAATTTGATAAAAGACTTGCAAGAAAAAGGCATTCAATATTCTGCAAGTATGATTACTAATGGGGTATTACTTACTCCAGAGCGAGTAAATATTTTATCTGAAAAATATGCATTAAAGAAAGTCCAAATTACAGTTGATGGAACAGAAGAGATTTATTGCAGACAGAAAGGCGCAACACCAAAGCAATTTAGGCAAGTTTTAAATAACATTAAAGAAGCTATAAAGTATATTCACGTTTTAATACGGTTTAATTGCGGAAAAGATAATTACGATGATATTTTAGAGGTAACTAAACAAATTATTGATTATTGCGGAGTAAATAAGAATCTAAATTTATACTTAGCAAAACTTGTTGATTATAGTTCCAAATGCGAAACGGGATATTTTAAGCAAGATGAATTTGATTTGAAAGTCATAGAATACAATCAATATGTTAGCAGATTACTTAATAAGGAGTACAAACCAAAATTACCTAGATATAGAAGAAGTTTTTGCGGTCAATTCAAACTTAGAAATCTAGTTATTGGTCCAAAGGGAGAGTTTTATAAGTGTGAACATGATTTAGGGAGAGAAGATAGAATAATTGGTAATGTGTATCAAGGTATTTTCTATACTGATACAATGATGAATTTTCTGGAAAATGCTGTTCACGAACAATGCAAAGAATGTAAATTGTTTCCTCTTTGTATAGGTGGCTGTCCATCGCAAAAAAGAGACTTGAAAGAAGGTCAAAGTTGTTGGCTGAGCATAGAGTATATAAAACAACTACTAATGAGATATTTAGATAATAAAATTAATTAAAAATAAATATATAAAAATAAGGAGAATTATAACAATGGAAATAATAATCAATAGCAATGGTATTTTAGATGAAAAAATTATGCGCAGTTGTTACGACTGTGATGACTGCAGGTGTGATTGTGACGATTGCGGTTGCGATTGGGACGATGAATGTAGTGGAGATGGAACTAAGTGTAGCCAAGACTAATTAATGTCCAGCCGAGAATACGTATAATAAATCTCGGCTGGTCGTTTGATTAAATTGTTTTAGTTTTATCAGGCACGTAAATCATATCGGCTACTTTCACAACTTTGTAAGTAATACTTTTTATCGTTTGAGTTACATATTCAGGTTTGCCTTTACATACCGCTCTCAATAATACGTGTTGAGTATCTTTTTCTGCGAGTTCTGTGTTTACGTCTATAAAGTTATCCGCATTAGATATTTCCAATACTTTCAAGCCTTTTTGCAGTATGTAGGAACTGAATTGCCAAAGTTTCTCAAACATTCCGTTGCTGTCTATTATTACGGATAATTCTTCTTTTTCGTAGTATGCTGTAATTCTAAAATAGTTTGTCATTGTTGTAATCTGCTTTTGTTATGCTATTTGTTTTAGTTTTTTGTTGGCGTAGGGTAGCCACTTTTTGTTGACGAAGTTAAGGACTTGCTCGTTAGGTTTGCTATCTTTATCTCCATAACACTGCAAGACTTTATGTTGTTTCAATGAGTATTCTATTGTTACAAACGGAATGTCAGGCGTGTTCTTATCCCGTATAAAGAAGATAAGGCTTTCTTCACGGATAAAGCGTTGGTCGTAGTTCATTCGTCCTACGCAGTGGTGGAGTATCTCGCCTTCGTTTATTAGGTCGGCTGGACTTTTGGCGATTACTACAACGTAGGTATTGTCTTTATCTCGTTGCAATGGAAGGTATTTCTCAGCAATACTTGCAAACTTTGCATATAGTTCTTCTCGCTCTTGCTTGTCTTTTAATGCTTTTGCCGTTCTATATTCGTCAATGCGTATGTCGTGCCAACGCTTGAAATTATGCGGGAGTCTATTCTTATCTTGGCTCATATCCAAACCCAAGTAATTGCACGCATTTAAATAGTCTGCGTATGAAGGGATATTTGTATCTTGTGTTGCTATGTATTCTAAGAATTGTTCAATCTGTTTTTCTGTCTTGAATAACGCTTTAATTTCCGCGTAATTACACTTTTGACAGAATGTCTTTCTATCTTCTTCCGCTTTCTGTACTTTTGCTAGCGGTTTTCTCGTCTTGTATGCTTTGAATAACGTGCTTACATAATATCCGTTTAATGCTATTTCGCTACTGTTGCGTATAAGCCATTTGCCAAAGCGTTTGTCCTTTGACGTTTTACGCAGTATCATTTTACTTGTCGCATAATAGGGAAGCCCAAACTTAACTAACAGTTCCGCTTGCGGATATTGCTCGTAATATCTCAAATACTTAAATATATTCGTACTTGGATATTTATCTACTGCGCTGTATTTGTATTGTGGGAATTTCAAGGCGTAGTCTACATTGATTATAGGTGCGTATACGTTGAAATATTGAGTATAGGCTTCGCCCCATTTGCCGGTTTCCCACCATCTAGGATATTTAGTAAGTCCTTGTTCGTGCCAACCTACTACGTAACCTGCGATCATAATGAATTCCATATCTTTTACTAAGCAATAAGGGGAGTGAACGTCGTGTATTGCTACTTGTTTGCAGTACCAATTCTTACCTTTGTTTCTGCAAGCGACTGTGATTTTTACAAGTTCTTTCTTATGTTTAGTAAGATAAGCGTAATATCTGGTATGTCCGCTTTGCTCAGGATAGTCTTTCTTATCTCTTCTTTGTATAAGTTTCAACATATACTTTGGGATAGGTTTAATATCTTTTTCGTTCAACATTTGTATTACCTCACATATTTAATTTTGTTTTCAAGTAGGCGAGATAAAATCTCTACATACGGATTAGATTCATTGCTATCTAAGACTTCGCCAGTATCCATTACGACGGTGTTTCCGTCATTTGCTTTTACAGTTTGAGTAAGCCTTTTAATATCTTCTTGCTCAATCACAACTACGCTGTGGTTATTGCGTATCTTGTTAATATATATTTCAGCAGCGTGGTAGGGGAATCCAACCATTGGCAATCTTTCGTCAAGTCCTATGTTTCTGCCGGTAAGCGTCAAATCCAATTCTTTGGATAACGTAACTGCGCTTTCTCCAAACGCCTCATAAAAGTCGCCAAGCCTATTGATAACAATGTCTTGAGGATATTGCTTTTGAGTTTCAAGGTATTGGGAGTAAAATTGGGGTATTTCTTTGCGTTGTTGTATTCTAGGATTCAAGTCATTGAGTATTTCTGACACTTCGGCAATCTGTTGTGTGTTGTTTTCTTTGTTGATTTTCTCTTCATCTTGAGCGTCTATAAGGTCAAAGAGAGAAGGTTGTTTATCTTGCTCCTTTGGTTTGTTTGCAACAACAGAGTTTTGTTTCGGCGGTGTTTTAATTATTGGCTTGTATCCCGTTCCGTCTTCGTTATAAAGAGTGCCTTCAATGCTATCTTCTTCAAAGTAGTGTATAGACCAACCATAGACAGTTTTATCTTCTATGCAAGCACAGGTTGCTCCTTTTTCGGAGAGTTTCTTCGCCTCGTCGTTCGCATATTTCATAAATCCTTTAAGCGTTTTTTTGCTTGTAAGTTGCTTGCCGTCTTTCTCTATAGGCGTTCCGTTGTTTATCTTTTCCGCCAAGACTTCGCTAACGTTTTCTTGAAGATAGGCAAGTATACGCTCTTGAGCAGTTCCTTCAGCGGTTAAGTTTAATTCTCTCATTGTATATCTGTCTCCCTTTTCAGAATATTTAGTATGAGTTGCTCGTCGTAGTCATCAGAACATATCCATATTATTGTTGCTAAGGTCTCAAGAGATGCACCTTGTTTATTGCGTTCAAATAGTTTTCTATATTGTTTGTTATCTCCGTTAGTAAACCATTGATATTTGTTGCATAGGTAATAAAGTTTATCCGTAGATATTTTCATTTGTTGTTTAACTCCTTTAATTTATTTTTGTTTTGGATATTGAAAAGCCCGCTCTTTTCAGAACGGGCAGTCTTTCCAACGTTGCAAGTATTCCTTGCGAGTTTTAATAGGTATTACAAGCCAAGTTGTATCTAGCGGTGATCGTAATTCGTATCTTTGTCTGTTCCATTCGGCTAAGTCGTAAGTGTTGGTAACGACTTGTACTTTTAACATCTTTTCGTATTGGTCTGTATAGCAGACTTTGTATCCGTAATCTTTCATTCTATTCTCCCGAATATATCGTCTACATAATAGGCGTTTTGAAATATATTAAAAACCGCAGTGCATTTCACACCGCGGTAATCTACTATATAATTGTTGTTGCCTTTATACTCAAGTATTGTTATATCGTCAATTTCTCCACCTAGAGAGAAGATATGTGCCTTTGTCTTATTCATTTGTTTTCTCCTTTCTTTGAGTCAATGTATTCTTTGTATTTCGTTTCCGTATACATTATTTCATATACTTCTTCCAAGAGTTCTTCTTGTGTTCTACCGACACAGCAAGCAATAAGCAGGTTAGTGTTACTGTCAAAAATTCTATCGAAAGCGTATTCGCATATTTGGTCTATGTCTTTATCTCTGTTATCTCGTTTAGATAGATTTATGCAGTAGATAGCAGTTAGTATTGTTTGAATTTCTTTTGTATTTTTCATATTACATCACCTCTTTTATAAGTAAATCTATAAAGGTATGCCTATACCAATCGTATTGGTCGGTAATATGCCAATAAACTTCACTTTCGCCGGAGTTGTCGTAATTGCACCAAAACTCATATTGACCAATAGGCTGACCTTCATCATCCCATTCAATGTCGCCTACCCAAGAGTTTATCGACTTTTCTTCGGCTATTAACTCTTTGAATTTATTGTAGGCTTTGTCGTAAGTATCATAAACAAAGAGGTCTGTATCTTCGCAGTCCGTAGTAGACCAATCTAACTGTACAATGTAAACATTCATATTATGCAATTCTCCTTATTCCACCGCCGAATGACTGTATTGTAATATCTCCAAACTCGCTGCAAGACTCGTCATCTTTGTTCCAAACATATGCAAATGCAGTATGAGTATTACCTTGCGAATAAACTAGGGTATCCCATTCGCTTTTGTGGTCAGTTACGATAAGGAAATCGTACAACTCGCCAAACTCTGTAAATTCGTGTGTGATAGCGTAAACGGTGCAGTTATGCTTTTCTTCAATTTGATGCATTTTAGTTTCTATCTCCGGTTCTTGGTATACCCAATATCCGCCGAAGTTTTCAAAGAAACATACTTGGTCATTATCCTTAAAGCCTTGAATATACGGCTCATAAATGTTGAGAGTTCTCAAAATCTCTATTGCTTTTTCTTTCTTAATTTCTTTACTGATTTTCATATTTGTATCTCCTTTTAGATATAGTTTTGTAATTGTTCAAAGTTGTTGCCAATATTGCGTAGCGTTTCTTCAAAGCCATACCACGCCATAAGGTTTTGATTGTGCGTATCAATAATGAGAGGATCTTCTTCATCAAAGTTCTTGCCAAAGATGTCTAGCAAAGAATAACAGCCCATTGATTGCATTTGTTCGCTCAATAAGCTGTTTATCTCATCTTTATAGTTTTTGTAGAATTTCAACGTGTCAGAGTAATAGATAAGTTCGCTGACAATACCTGATACGCAACCGTGATAAAGCACGTCTTTGAAGATATTTGTTTTATCTTCGTAACTGTGCCAATGTTCTAAAATATAATTGCATACGTGTCGGGTGAGTTTATTATCTGATTCCCGTTTAATAGTTCTAATGTTTGTTAAAGTAAGTTTCATATGTTCACCTCATAAAAATCTAAAATCGTCAATATAGATTTTGTCAAAGTTGATGCCGTACTCAAAGTAACGATTGTCATTATGTTCGTCAGACTTGTTATCTTCAAATAAGTCAAACGTGTCTTGACTGATCTTACCTTGATTGCTTATGGCAACAGTAATGGTTTGCTGCTCATCATCTATTTCAATGATGTCGAATATTATGAGATGGTCTATGTAGTCAAAATCATATTCAAACATATCCCACCTCACACCAACTTGTACCAAATGAAGTAGGTTGTTTCTACGTAATCCAAAGTGTCGTAACAATTCTTTTCTTTGTTGTAAATGTTTACGTTTTCGTAAGCAATCGTTATGTAGCCCTTGAATTCGTTTTCGGTATCGCCAACCTTTCTACATTTTTTGGCAATGTCCTCAAATACTCTAATGTAAGGATTGCCTTTGCTTGAAGTTGCAGGGATAAGTAAGTTACCTTCAATAAGGTAACCGACTCCCTTAAACTTTTCGTCTTTGTTTACTTTTGATATTGAGTAAACTACTTTTTGCATCTTTTTTACCTCCGTGATTTATTAGCCTTTCGGCAGTGGCGGAGGAGCACAGTTCGGGTAAAATCTTTTAACGTAAAAGTTGAGTAGGAAATGTCAACCGACAAGGCAAGTGAATAGCAATATAATCAAAAAATTATTGCGTTAGAAAATCCAAAGCTTATATTATAAATAAGTAACAATATATAAATAGGTAATTTAAGTGATAATTTTTTGCGGTTGACATTTGCGAGAACTGTGCTACGATAGACACGGCGAAAGGCTAAATCACGGAGTAAGTGTAAATTATTGACTTTTTATTAAATATTTGCAAGAATATTATTACAAACGAAATGAGAGAATATTATGCCTATTGTTTTAACTCAATATGAGAAGGTTTTTAATAAG
Organism: uncultured Christensenella sp.; assembly: GCA_910579785.1. Classification (GTDB taxonomy): domain Bacteria; phylum Bacillota; class Clostridia; order Christensenellales; family UBA3700; genus RACS-045. The sequence continues at coordinate 83,177 of CAJTVJ010000001.1, forward strand.
TGTAAAAATATATTAGAAAATAGCAAAGACAAAAATATGAAAAACAAAGAGAGGCGTCTTATTGCTGCTTTTGATCAACTGTGTAAATTGCAAGAACCAACGCAAGAATTTTATAGTTTGGTTCACGAAATAACTTTATATGATTTCTTGTTAAAGCATAATATTAATCCAGTTGCAGGTAACGATATGTACGGTGGACCAGATTTTTCAAGCGAAATTGGCTATATTGAATGTGTGAGTGCAACTATGGGAGAAAATGGAACGCCAGAGAGGAAATTGATAGATTGGCGCCTAACACAAGACAGTAATAGGTACTTGTCCGCTTTATCTAGATTGACGAGTGTAATCCAATCTAAACGAAAGAAATATGCCGATTATATTGATAAGCGAGTAATAGATAAATCGACTCCACTAATTATAGCTGTGAGTAGTGCAATGTTTACAAAGGAATTTTGCGGCGATATGATTTTTGAGTTGGCTATGAAAATCTTATATGGCATTGGCTCTCAAACAATTTTATTTGATAGAGCGAAGCATTCTTTCATTTCACAAAAAGGAGTAGGGACACATGTATATGATGATATAGGTATTAAAAGTAAAGGAAAAGAATTAAAATTAAATTATTTTGCAAACGAAGATTTCAATATTATTTCCGCAGTTTTAGTAACTAAAAATGTTATTAACGAGGATTTGGAAAATCGACACGTCGCAATTTTTGCAAACCCTAATGCAATAAATAAACTTGATACAAACAAAATAGATAATATAAGTTGTTTAATATTTGAAGAAAAGTTTGATGATGGTAAGATGGAAAAAACTAATTATAAATGGCTAAATGTAGAAAGTAAGGTTACAGATTTCTTTGATGAAAGTGATATATAAAATTTATTTTGTTTTTAATAAATAATCAAAAGTAATTTTATTTTTTTAAACTGAGGTTATTAGTATATTCAAATTTTGGACAAATATATTCAAAAATACTAAATAAACATTTTTCAAATTGTTATTTTTATGATAGAATTATCTATATTGGAGGAATTATGTCGAAAGAAATCGTAGAGGAAAATCCATATATAAACACTGGCATATTGTTAGATAATGCACCAAAAGAAAGCGATGATTATGAGATTGAGGCAGAAATATTGGATTTACAAGTAAAGAATGCTGGAGTTAACAATATTGCAGTAGTTGCACCATATGGTGCTGGAAAGAGCAGTGCAATAAATACCTATCTTAATCGTTATAGAAAAAAGGGCTTTTTTCAGCCAAAACATATTCAAATATCTTTGGCAGATTTCAATAAAGACGATGAAACAAAGAATGAATCTGCAAATGAGGATGAAAATGCAATAGAGCAAAGCATATTGCAACAGTTATTATATAGTCAAAAGAAACATAGATTACCTAATTCAAGTATACAGCGAACAAATAAATCCCGTCCTATTGTAAATTTGGTATTTGCATTTTTAGCTGCGATTTTTTTGCTGTCTTTAATCACATTGATATTTGAGTTATGTGGTAATGGAATATTTGTTGGGATTTTTAAAAATACATCACTTGTTAAACCAATTGCGGTAAGTATAGTGGCAATAAGTCTAGTGATTTTATTGGCATGTTTTATAAAGATGGGCAAATTAAAGAGCGTTAAATATAAGGAGTTTGAAGTTAAAATTGATAGTAAAGAAAAAAACAAAGAATATTCTTTGATAAATAAATATATAGATGAAGTATTATATTTTTTTGAATGTATCAATGTAGATCTTGTTATATTTGAAGATTTGGATAGATTCGATTCATTAAAAATTTTTGTTAAACTTCGAGAACTGAACACAATTATAAATAATAGCCCTAAAAGAGCAAAAAAAGTTACATTTATTTATGCAGTTAAGGATGACATGTTTGCAGATGAAAAACAAAGAGCAAAGTTTTTTGAATTTATACTACCGATAGTGCCAGTTGTTAATCCTATTACTACAGCAGATAATATTAGGGAAATTAGTGATACATTGAAAGATATAAAAAATCCACTATATTTATCTGAGCAATTTATCAAAGATATATCTTATTTTGTTTCTGATATGCGAGTGCTGAAGAATACGTTTAATGATTATATTATTATGGCGAATAAACTGTCTGATAATAGTGAACAAAAGTTATTATTAAAAAAAGAAAATTTATTTGCTTTGGCATTGTATAAAAATTTGTATCCGTATGATTATTCAAGATTACAAGATGGAAAAGGATTAATTCCTTTATGTGTAAATAAAGATAATGTAGTGCAATATTTTAAGAAGTTTGTTCAAGATGAAATAGAAATATTAGAGTCTCAAATAGAAAAAATTAATAAAGAATCGTTAGAAAGTTTTAATGAATTAAAGTTGATTTTTAAAGGACAAAATTATAATAGAAATTATGAATATTTTTCTGAGATTTTGCAAGATGTAGATAAAATTTCTACATTTGAAAATATTACGAAATTAAAACATCCCAATTATACAAGTTACTCCAATTATGGTGTTAATTTGCATAGTCTACCGAATGGTCAAACTTATTATGAACGAGAAAAATGTATAAAAGATAAAGAGTATAAACAAAAGAATGTTTTAGAAGATAAGATAAGAGTATTATCTAAAGACGTTGATAATATTGAGAACAGCACGCTTCATACACTTATTGATAAGATGGGCATAGAAAAATATTTTTCTCAAGAAAGAATGGAAGAAATAAAACTAGGTTACAAGGAAATCGTAGCTAATGAAATTTTCGATGGTAAAAATACAGATAAATTGCCTGAAGATAAGAATGATATAGTTTTCAATAAGCAAATGGATTTAATAAGGATGTTGATAAATAAGGATTATATTGATGAGTATTATATGGAATATATTTCAACTTATAAATCTGAAATTTCTGTAACTGATAGAGATTTTATCAGAGATGTGAAAAGGGGCTATTGTAAATCTAATAATTATCGTTTAAATAATATTAGAAATGTTATTAAAGAACTTAACGAGGAAGATTTTCTGCAAAATGCAATAATTATTAATGACATTTGCAAATCTTTGGATTTAATTAAAGAAGAAGATGATTTATATGAAGTAAAGACCTCTAAATATCATAATCTTATGAAATTATTTAATCAATGTAAAGACACAACCATCCAATCTGTCTTAGCATTTTTATCGATAGCAGACGATAACGAAAAGACTGTATTTGCACAACATATCGTGAAAAATGCAATAAAATTTGTAGAAAAGTTATACAATTCAGTAATGAGTATGAAAGATAAAGATATTTTTGCTAATGTTATGATAAAAGAGCGAAAAGATGTTTCCCAAATGAGCATAATAAAACAATATATCTATGAACACGAGAATTACACAAGTATAATGAAAGATATAGATTTTGATTGGCAGTGTGAATTTATTGCCAAGAATCAAATTATATTTGAAAAATTAGATATGAGTTCTGGACGGGATTCTTTATATTCATATATAGTTGATAATAATTATTATTCTATGAGTGTTGATAATCTGAAAATTGTTTTAAATGTGGAAGAGGATTGTGAACAATTCGAAAGAAGGAATTACACTTATATCATGCAATCAAATAAAAAAGAAATAGAAGAGCGGATTGTTAATAATCTTGATTTATATATTGAAAATGTGTATTTGAAATTATCACAATCATATGAATCGGAGGAAGTAATTGCAAATTTTTTATCTAATGAAACAATTAAAGAAGAGAATAAAATCGGTATTATAACAAAAACAGATTTTAAATTTGCAAAATTAAAAGACATTAATGAGAAATTTTATAAGCAATTGCTATTTGAAGCAAAGATAGAACCTACATGGGAAAATTTTTTAGTTGCCTACAATGTTATTGGTTTTGACGAATCAATTAAAAAATTTATAGATAATATAAATGGCGAAATATATGGTAAATTTTCTGAACTGCCAGAGGATTTAAACGTTAAAGTATTTGAAGATATTTTATCAAGTGAATTTGATGAAAATGTATTTATAGGATTGGCAAAAAGTATTGATCGCAAATTTGTGCTGAATGAGCAATACGGTAAAAATAATAATATTAAATCATTTATATTAAATGGTTGTTTCTTATATAACAAAAATGATATGAGATTTTTAAAAAATCCACCGAGTACTATTCCATATTTAATAGCATATCAAAATAATATCAAAGAGGAAATGAAAGATTTCTTCGGGGATATATCATTTAAACCATTGACTGTGAGAAATGTAATTGAAGAACAAATGATAAACTTGGATTTCAAAAAAGAATATATTAAATTATATGGAGATAAATTCGACATATCTGGCATAGAGGAAATAGTATCTAAATTTTTATTAGATAATGAATGTATTATTAAAGAACAATTATTATATAAATTTACCAATGTTAATATTAAGTCGGGAGTGAAAATGAATTTATTGTTGCTGACGATAAAAAGTAGTAAAATCGATAATTTAAGCAAATTCAAAACATATTTTTGTTCAATCGATGAAAAGTATAAAGATCTTTGGAATAAGAATAAGAAAATAAAATTGGAGAATACTAATGAAATTCGTTCGATAGTTGGGTTTATGAAAAAAATAAATTTGGTTAATAGTTATACAACCAGAGATAAAATTATTCATGTAAATTGTAGTTGAATATTGTGAGATTAACTTAAAAACTAATCTTTGCAATTACTAGTTGCTTAGTTATTAGTTGCATTTCTATTTGACAATTCTTTAAGAATAGGTAAAATTATATCAAATAATTGACAACATTCATTTATCCTCTTGCCAAGGAATCCTGTTGGTTTATTTTTTTCATGAATATAACGCCAAAAAACAAAAGTATCGGAAATGTCATCTAGGTATTTGACAAAATCTTTCTTACAATTTATTTCCGTCTCATAATTTAATTTCGTAATTTCTTGTGAAATTTTCGTTTCTAATTCTTCTTGTATTTTCTCGTCAAGTTTATCATATAAAAATTTTAAATTGTGGTTTTTGGTTTTTTCATTTATCATATTTTTGAAATACAATTCACATGCAAAACTAGCATTAACTATCGCTGGTACATTGACAGCGTAGCCTACAGTACGACCATAATCATCACGATGAATGTTTTGTGGTTTAATACATCTTTTATAAGCTTCAAAAAAGTCGTCTGCAATTTTAATTATTTGCACATCAAAATCATACATAGTAGTTTCCCTGCCTGAGTCGTTTCTTATATAATTATAATTATAATTTAATTAGTTGAAAAAATCAAACATATAAGTAATTCAGTAAGTGAACTGCCCATTAGTATTTCTTTTTTGACATTTCCAAGCAATAGGAGATGTTGGTTTTGGAGAACAAATATTTTCGTATAGGCAAACTCCGAAATAATCTCTTGCAAAGAAAAATACGAACTCATCTAGCCGTGGGTTCGTATTATTCACTTGTGGCAGAGAGTGAGGGATTTGAACCCTCGGAACGGTTTCCCGTTCACACGATTTCCAATCGTGCGCCTTCGACCACTCAGCCAACTCTCTATGTGTTATTAAGTTTAACGAGATAATATTAGCATAGTTTTGGGGCTTTGGCAAGTAATTCTTTGAAGAATATCAAAGTAAACTGCATGGAGTTTAATATTTTTTGCAGTTAATTTAAGGCAAGGAAAGACAGAGGTCAGTTGAAGGTGTATATTAAATGTCAGATTAAATAAGTTTGAAGATAATTTAGTTTTAGGAAATAGAATTTGATAAGATTGAGAAGTTGCAGCTAATTGGAAATTAAAGTATTATTAAATTAAAGGAAAAGTATTGAATTCCCAAGCGCTTTATTGTATACTTTAACTGCAAAAGATAAAGGGGCGCAGGCTTTTTGGACGAGAGTTATTGCTGATATGGCTGTCTAAAATATACAGTTTTGTATGCGTCGAAGGTAGTGGCAAAATCAAATGAAGGGATTGGAGAGGGAAAGATGCGAGCGTTGATAATTGAAGACGATAAGCCGTTGTCTGACACGTTGTGCAGAATGCTTGGCAGCATTGCCGAGACTGACGCTGCGTATGACGGCGAGAGCGGATTGGAAAAGATTTTGACACAGGAATACGATATAGTCATACTTGATATTATGCTGCCCAAGATGAACGGCGACGAGGTGTTGCGAAACGTGCGCAAGCATAAACTGACGCCGATAATAATACTGTCGGCGATAGGTATGTTGGAGCGCAAAGTGGAATTTCTCAACATGGGTGCGGACGATTATATGGTCAAGCCGTTTTCAAGGGAAGAATTGTTGGCGCGAGTGCAGGCGACGATGCGCAGATACCACAGAGATTTCGGCGCGCTGAGATACAAGCTTGGAGATTTTAATATAGATTACAAGAGCAAGACGGTCACTTACAAGGACAAGGTTTTGCCTGTCAGCGGAAAGATGTACGAAGTGTTGGAGACGCTTGTCAAAAACAAGGAGATCACAGTCACAAAGCAGCAGTTGTTTGACAGCGTATGCGGATTTTACAGCGAGACGATACAGACTGTCATAGAGGTGTACGTATACCGCCTGCGCAAGATATTGGCAGATATAGGTATGAGCGAGTGTTTGCAGACGATAAAGACGGTCGGATATCGCTGGCGAGAGGGCTTGATAGCCGAAAAAGTGCACGGGAGGGGGTGCCATGAGTAGACAGATAATCACGACCAAGAGCTGGAAATACAGAGCTTGGATAGCCGGATTAGTAACGTTTGCAGTGCTTCTCATCTTGGGTATAGGCATCGTAGCGCAGGCTATGGAAAGCGGAGATAAAGTTGCAGACAAGACGATGCGCGACTATGCAAAACAACTCAAAGAGGCGTCGAGCCAATCGCTTTGGGAGCTAGTAGGCGACGGGGAAAAGAGCGACTTGGTATTGAGCCGCGAAAACATAGACGTGATAATTTACAGAAGACGTCCTGACGATACGGCGGGGTATTATACGTCCAACGCATATCTTGTTCAGCACACGTCTGATATGCCTTTGATGATGGAAAAGCTGACGGACGAAAAGATAGGCGACCACAACTACAAGACTTTTACGTTTAAGTATGTAGAAGGCGAGTACGTAAAGCTGCTTATGAATGCAGATTTGCTGACGCCTTATGACAAGCTTACAAATTTTATATGGTACTTTCCCGTTGCGTTTGTTTTGATTATGGGCATATATACCGCGTTTGCCTTTTTGATGGGACGTCCTGTGGTGCGCGCGATAAAACAGCAGAAAGAATTTATACACGAGATGACGCATGAGATACGCACTCCGCTGACTGTGATACGCGGAAATATGGAGAACGCATTGGCGACGCCGGCTTCGACAGTCGAGCAGGTGAGCGACCTTTTGGAAAGCACGATAGAGGAAGCGGAACATATCAACACGCTCTCGCAGGATTTGATGCGCAGCGTATCTACGCCGTCGGTCAAGACTGTGAAAAAAATAGACGCGGCGGATATCGTATCCAACGTCTTAGAGGTATACAGCGAGATAATAGGCGAATCAAATCGCACTCTCATTGCCAACATACAGTCCGTTGACGTCAATATCGAAGGTGAGAAGCTAAAACAGCTTTTGATAATATTGTTAGAAAACGCAGTCAAATACACGCGCAACGGCGACAGGATAAAGGTGTCGCTCAAAAAGGCTGACAATTCCTGCGTGCTTTGCGTTGCCGATACGGGAATAGGAATTGCCGACGGCGACGAGGAAAAGATCTTTGAAAGATTTTATCGCGGAGAGAATGCGAAAAACAAACCAGGTACGGGTCTAGGACTTGCAATCGCGCGTACTATTACCGAAGAAGTCGGCGGCAGAATATATGCCAACCACAATATCCCAAGCGGCATATTGATCACGGCTGTATTGCCTGAGCGGAGGTAGAGCATGTTGCAAAGACGGCGGTTGTTGATATTGACGATATTTTTATTGACGGTCGCGGCATGTCTTTTTGCGGCGTGCGACGGCTCGTATATCAATAAGGATAAGTTGCCGCTCAAACCGTGGCAGGATTATATCGCCGACGTATCCAGAGCGATAGACCTGCAATATATCAACATATCTGCGCAGCAGCCGATAGCGATGGAGATGAGCTTAAACGCTCTCGATAATCAAGCACAAGAGAGGTATGAATGTTCGCTTACGCTCAACTTGGATAAATCGTCGAGAGACGCTCAGCAAGGGGCGTTTAAAATAATAAAGAAGACCGACAGTCAGCGCAAAGTAATGCTAGACGTGTTTAACGACGGGGACAAACTGTATTGGTGCAAGTGGCAAAGCGACGCGGGCAGTTATGAAAAAACGGTGTTTGAAAATGCGCCTTTGATCTATTCGTTGCAAGAGGTTTTTGGCGCGCTTGGAGCAAACGTCGATTATTCCACTCCCGGGATTTTGTTTGAGTCTTTGGCAAACGTATTTTTTACTGACGGCGGCGTAATGAATGCCGAAGGTGATGAGTATGTCTTTGATTTTGATTTAAAAAAGGGTTTGAGTTCTGCCTTTACAATAAATATGTTTGAAAATTTGCCTCAGGTATTGCAAAAGGCGTTTTTCTCAATAGCCAAAGTTGACAGCTATGACGATATGCTGGCAAAGACGCCGTCTTTAAAAGGAAGCGTACATATAAAATTAAAGGATAAACTTATTGAGAGAGTTTATTGCGGCAATCTTGAATATATTGACGCAAGCGGACACGCGCGCGTGCTGAGTATAGATATGCCTTTGATTCGCGTAACAAACGGAAGAGTCGATTTGTCTTCAAGCGCGCCTGAGGGAGATTACGGCGACGGCAGATTGACCGATATGACTGTGACAGGCAAGGTGAAGTTTGAAAATTCCCATCTTGAAAAGGTTGAGATGCAATATGATTATCAGTTAAATGCTAAACTAGACGTATTGCAGCTTCTTGCCGACGGAGGCGATATCAACTCGCTTGCAGACGACAACTTTTTCCATTTCAAAATGACACACAAATGCGATGACGGCTGCACTGCATTTTGCGCCGACAAATTAGACAAGGCAAAGGGAGCGGTGTTGGACATAGCTTTTTCGCCAAAAGATTTCGGCAATCACGACATATATATCAGTGTGGGCGCGAGGTTTTTGTTAAGTCACGGACTTATAGCGCAGTTGACGTCTCAGTTATCGACTTTGCAGCCCTTTATAGAGAGAATGCTTCCCGAATACGTTTTAGCGGTGGTGTCTGCCGATAATTTTTCAAGCAATTCAAATATGTCTGCTCACGGCGATAAATATGACGTTAAATCTATCTTAGAAGACATACTTATGGCATTGAAGTATGAAGAGGACAGTTTATCTTTTTCTATCGACGAGGTGATGGACATATTTGGATTTGAAGACAGTGTCGGTGATATTATCAACGGAGTATTTGAAAGCGAGACGTATTCAATCGACAGGGCGGAATTACTGCTCGAAGACGTAAGCTGGCACGTAAGACAGTATGACGTCAAGCGAAGCGCGATACATCTTTACGGCAACGACGTGTCGGGCACCAAGCAATATACTTCGTCATTGATAAAAGCTCCCGTATTGAATTACGTAGTCGACGGCAAGGCAGTTGCCGACGGAAATACCACGGTGCAAGTCGTCGATATATTCAACGGCATATATAAGGATGAGATACTCGCCAATGAAAACATGCCGATATGCGAAGCGGAATTTGACGACATAATAGGCTCTTACGTCAGCGCTAACGTAGAGAATATATACGGGGAGCAGAGCAAGCAAAATATGACGGTCATAGGTTATTCTTTGACAGACGGATTAAAGACAGGCTGGCAGGAAGTGGAATTGTATTGTTTGCCGACAGGCGCAAGTTATGTTGAAAGATTGCTTTGGGAAAACATAGGTAAACAGGAATGGCGCAAGTGGTTGAGTCATACAGTTAAGACCCATATCTACGTAGATACTCTTGAAGACGTGCAATTCGACGTACCGGAAAAGACCGAATATATGCAGGGGGCAAAATTTTTATCAAGCAGCAGAGAGTTGCTTGATATAGGAGCAAAGTTGACTTACGGCGGAGGCAAGACAAAAGATAGGTACGTGGGCGCAAGCAACGCGGAAGATATATTTATGTATGACACATTGGGCGCAAGATATATCAAAAGCGCGGACGACGTCATACTCAATTACTATTTATTCGGCAGATATTGCGGCGTCAAGATAGACGTCACGCCGGCGAAATCAAAAGAACTCATTGCAAAAGTCGACGAGGTGTCGTTGGAATTTTCCGGCAGGTCTTATTCTACCGAACTGTGCGCGGCATATTTTAGATGGGAACTTGCCGACGCAACGAATACCGAGGTCAGATTGCCTCTTGACAATCTGAAAATCAACGGATATGCTCTGAATGAAGCCAACGACTATTTCTATATCGACCCTATATCCGAACGTCTTGGCGTGATATTTAAGAAACCGGGAAGGTATACGCTGTCGTATACTTGCGACGGTTTGAGCATAGACGTGCCTTTGGTGCTTACTCCCAAAGCGCAGGAAGAGGACAAGAGCGAGTACGGAATTGATTTTGTCGATTCTCTCAAAGACAATTACTTTATAGGATATGCTTATAATTTCAGGACGGAGATATTTAATCTTTATCACGGCGAAGTGGGCGCGATCAAGGAGCTCAAATTTGAGATAAGAAAGGGCAGCGTCAACTCGTCGGGAGACTTGACGTACGGCAGGATTGAAGAATCGCAAGAGTATTTTGAGATACAAAGCGTCACGCTAGACGGCAAGGATGTGACTTTGCCCTATCAGTTGGAGTTGCCGCCTACCGTATACGGAAGCATACCGCTGAGTTTGAAAGTCAAGTTTATACAAAGCGGATATTACAGGCTGATTTTTATGCTGGGAGAAAAGACGTGTTCTTGCGATATATACGTATCGTCGCCTAACGTTTGATTTTATCAGTTTTTGACATAATAAATGCCGCCGATGCGAGGGCGGCATTTATTTTTTTTCGACAATATTAAAAAAAATTTTTACAATTCAGTTAGAATTCAGTTTGCCTCCACAAAATGATAATAGGAAATACTCATATAGGAGGTAAATTATGAAAAAACGTAACAAAATAACGCTACTGTGCATAATTTTGGTTTTGGTTGTTTTGGCTACGAGTGTTCTCATGGTGGGTTGCGACGACAAAAAAGAGAAAAAAGAAGCCGTGATCTCCGCCGACTCTCAGCAGACATTTGAATACGACGGTCAAGTACATAACGTAGTTGCAACGCTAAACCACGAAGAAGCTCAGTTGACTTACTCGCCGGCTCAGGGATACAGCGAGGTGGGAGAATATGAAATCACCGTATCTGCGCCTGAGACAAAAAATTATAAGGCAACGTCCAAAAAGATTACTTTGGAGATAACCAAACCAAGGGAAAAAAGCACTTCTCAGCTTTGGAAAGAATTCACAGAGGAATTAAAGAAGTCTTTTGCCGTTGAGGGAAAAGATAAGCTCAAAGTAAATATTCAAGCTATGGCAAGCGTTAAGAACGGGGGCAAGACCACCGATTACGCTTTGGACGTCATGGGCAATATTGATTTGAGTAATACTGTCAACAATTCTTCTCTTTTCCATATCGTACTTTCCGCAGACAGTAATAATATCGGGATTTATTATCAAGACGGCGCAATGTATCTTGAAGTCGTCGATCAAGTTTTTAAGATAAAGAATAGCGACATAACAAAATTTATTGCAGGCAAGAACGTAAGTCTCACGGCTGACGACGAAGGCGGCAGCTCTATCATCGACGGCATACTTGCGATTTTGCCGATAGTTCTTTTTAGAGATAAACAAGATATAAAGTGCACCGACGGAATTTATGAACTCACAGTTGACCTGCCGCACGTATGGAGCATTGTCAACAACGATTTGATAAGCGGATTTATAAAGGATATAATATCCAAAGAAAATATGGATATCATTGACAAATTCTTCGCTGCCAACGAAATGCAGTTTAAATTTGCAGTAGATTTGTCAAAAGAGAGCAATCCTTTGGCAAACGTGACGGTAGACAACGGCAAGGCATACCTCGGCGCATTTGAGATAGCAGGCGGCTCTTACGATTACGTCAGCGGCAAACTTGACGCAGATAAGATACAGTCGGCAGAAGAGATAAATCTCGCCAATGCAGTAGTCAACGGCACTATCGAACTCGTTGACAGAACAGGCAAGACTTATGAGCATTTGTCATATAAGTTGGTTGCTGATTTGGACGTGTTCGCTCTTATCAGCGCAATCCAGGAAGATCCTGCAAATTGGATGAATAATGAAGAAGTAAAGAAATCAAAACTTTATTTCTCGTTATATCACGTTCACACACCGGGTGAAAACGGAGTTGTATGCACAGATTCTATGTGTCCGACGCGCGTTGGCGGAATGGAAGATACGACTTTGCTTGATATAGCTTTTGACCCGACCAATTTCGGCAACGGCAAAATCTATTTGGCTGCAAATTTGAGCAGAATATTCTCGGACGCTTCGTTTAGCGCAACGCTCGGCAATATATTGTCATTAGCTTCAATGCTTGCCGGTACGGTCAAAGACGTAAAAACACAAAACTTCTTGACGTCTATTGATTTGGGCGTGCTTTTGGGAGCAACGGCAGAAGAGCCGAGCGATCCCGAAGATCCTGGCGACGACGGATTTAAGTTTGATACTTCTATGATAAATCCTCTCGTATCAATTATCACTACATGCGTCAATTTGGAAGACGGCGCGCTCATTCTCGATGTTGAAGAGACCTATGCGCTTCTCAACAAAGCTTTTGACCTTGACAGCCTTCTCAGATTAGAGTTAGATATCTTGGGTAGTATCAACGTAATAAATACTACGAGTTTTGCCAATGCCGTGATGAAAGGAATTTTAAGTCCTGACGGCGCGCAGAATACCGATGCGCAATTTAATTCTTTGCGTATAAGCGTTGACAACTTCAAACTTGGAGAGGCAAGCAGCTTCAACTGCAAAGAAGCTATCACACATCTTCCTACAGATCCGACGGCAGCGCGTACTTACGGCGGAGGCAAGCCGCTTGCATTCACCGGCGCTAATCCTAAGGCAACGGGCAGAGTATTACAGACCAAAGAGTCTTTGGGCGATATATTCACCGCAGACGGCGGCATACACGTTGCGCTTGAAGACCTTGAAAGATTGATAGGCAAGAATATTGAGTATACATATACCGCTATTGACGGCAATACCTATACCGCTAAGTCGCAGGTTGTCGCTATCGAGGGACTTGATAAGACCAAGCTCAACCAAAAACAAACTGTAAAGGCAATCGTACTTCCTCTCGACGGACAGGGCGGAATGCTCAGCGACGGCTTGTGGAAAGTGCTTAATGCAGTCTACGGTTTCTCATTGGTGGGCAACAATCTGCCTGCACATATCGCGCTTCCAATCAGGGGCGACGTGATGGATATGGACATAACCATGACGGAGATTACTTCGACCGTTGAAGATTTGGTAATTACGACGCAATGTCCTGAATCGTTTGAGTTGGATCCGTATGAGTTTAATTCAGATGCAAAGATTGATTTGAGTCAATATATGCAAGCTCAGTTGACGGTAAGATATTCTGACGGATATTCTTACGTGACAGACATTATGGCTATAAGCGACAACTTAATTGACGGTGTTTATCTTGTAAATGACGGCAGAGAGCATTCCTTTACTTTCTCGTACTACGGAATAGAGTTCAATACGGTAAATATAGTCACGACTGATCCGACGGCAACGACGATATTTGAAAACGACAGGGCAATAAAAGTCGTTACTTACGGAGCTGAGCAAGGACTTAAAATCAAAGCAGTCGTAAAAGACGGCAACAGAACGACGTCCAAAGTCATCGACCCAAGCAATTACAGATTGCTGCTCGACGGTAAGACTCTCGACGAGATTGAGTTGTCATCCGACGGCAAGCAGTTGTTTGAGTTCAAAGAAGTCAAGTTTGATTTCAAGAAAGATGCGCCTGCGGTCAGCAAAGCATACATATTCTTCTCGCTTGAAGGTAAGGACGGCAGCGAATTTGAATACAGCAACACTTATACCAAACTTGCGCAAGGCGCGGTATGGAGTTACGTATCTACCTCTGATAACCTCGGTTCTAGGCTCGACGGAAAACTTACTTACAACTATTGGTTGAAGAGCGACGACGAATATGCTCCTGTAAGAACTCTTACTTTGGTATATGAGGACGGCAAGTACTTTATGGTTGACGACGTTGAAAATCCGACGGTTAAAATAGAGGCAAAGCTTAACGCGAAGAACGGAACGGAAGTATTGACCTTGACGGAAGACGGCATGATTTCCCAAGAAGATATGATGAAGTTGCATTTCGATGCAGCTAACAAGGGCACAAAGTCGCCAAAAGCAAATATAAGCGCTGAATTCGTGGTTGACGGAGATACTGTGACCACTGCCGACAGATCGGTGACGTTCAAAACGTTGTTGAATTTCACTTACGTAAAATCCGTATCAAATATATCGTCTGAAAAAACATTTGACGATTTGGTCAAGTTTGAAGTCACGATAGGCGGCGTAAAGCACGAGATGAGACTAAAATACGTTGACGGCGGGTACGTGTTGCAAGATACGTATGCCGGCGACGAAAAGATTGCCGACATCGCAGTCACGGTCTTAGCAAACGTAGCGACGTCTACGGGTATAGGCGATGCGATAGAGTTGACAGACGGCATGCTTGCGGCTGAGCACGTAGGTAAAAAAGTTACGCTTACGTTCGAATTCAGCTATGCAGGTCTTGACTTCGCGGTTGCCAACAAGATCAGCAACAAGCCTGTGGTATAACAACAAGCCAATTCCAATCTAAGCAATAGGACATCCCTCCCTATTTGCTTCCATTCCAATATCAGTGCGAGGTCTTTCGGACCTCGCATTGTTCTTTTTTTCTCAAAAATCCTCTTATAAGTGTAAAAATAATTGTCAATACTGCAATAAAATTGGTATTTTTATCAAAAAAATTATACAAAAGCAAAAAACGCGTTCAAACTTATTGCATATTTAGTATTGCGAGTGTTATACTATCTTTGAATTTGTATGGCATCTTGCGAATTTGGAGGAACTATGGAAGAAAATAACAACGGCGAATTGACATTCAAAATGATATGGCAAAGAATAAAAGAGAGCGGCGTAAGGATAATCGTCTACTGTCTTATCGCTGTCATCGTGATGGGCGGTATATTGGGCGTGTGCGATATCTTCGTCAGTCAAAGCCAATACGAGACCAACGTCACGTATTTTTATTCCGGAGTTGAGGACGGCAAAGACCCTTGGGGCGGCAGTACTGACGTAATAAGCGACATCAAGTCGGTCAACAACGTCTCTTCCGCATTGCAAAGCTTAGAATACAGCGAGGAAGAAATTGACGCGCTTGTCGGACTTATTATAAGAAATCTCAACATCATCGCGTCTACGCACAACGAGGTCACCGCAGAAGACGGTACTACGTTGAGCGCAAATTACAGTTTTAGAATAGTTCTTTCACAAGACGCGCAGATAGACAGTCATCTCAAATCGCGCAACGATTACAACAATATAGTCAACGCGATTACTACTACGCATATCAATAATTTTAAGAGCAAATATTCGATAGGTACGTCGCTTACCAAGCTTGAATCTGTCGACAGTTACAATTATTTTAAGAAGGTCAGCGCAATAGATTCTTATCTCAAACTGATGAAAGGCGAGATAAGTACTTGGCAAAAGACGGCTCCCGACTTTATTTCGACCAGCCAAAACATCAATTTCGCCACGCTGAACGCCCGTGTTGACGGAGCCGCGCTCAAATTGGAGAGTTATCTCAATCATATACTTTTCAACGGTATAGAAACCAACAACGAGAGTGAGTATATAGAGTTGAGATTGCAGTCGGCGACTGATTTGATAACGATATATGACGAAGAGATAACCAAACAAAAAGAAGTGCTTGCGACTTTGATGCAAAATCCCGACACGACTGTATCTGGCGGCGGAACTATAATAGTCACTCCTCCTGACGAAAAGGTGTTGAAGGTCACTGTCGACGCTATTGCGGCTGCGATAGAAAACAAGAGAAACGCTCAGGAAGATAAAAATAAGTGGACTAATTACAAGAACTATTTTGACGCAAGCGGTTTTAACAGCCTTCCCGAAGAGCAGAAGCAAAGTCTTATTGCTACCGCAAATTCGTTGGAGACGCTGGTGCTTGCAGAAGTAAATGCGGTCATCGACAGCTATAAGGCAATGATAGACGAGTATAATGCAGGTTACAACGTAAGCTCGCTTGTAAGAATGTCGTCCGTACCTCAGCAGAGTATCAACTCGCCCATCACTATGAAGACGGGCGTTATCGTAGAGCTTGTGACGATAGTGCTTGCGACGATAGTTGCTATGTTTGTCACCAACAAGAAGGGCAAACTTGTTCTCAAAAGAAAGAAGAAGATGGAAGAGCAGCCAGAACAAGCCGAGGTAGTTTTGATAGGCGACAAAAATGATGTGCCTCAGCAAGAAGCTCAACAGGAGATAGCTCTTACGCCTGAGATAGAGGGAAGAGTAGAAGAAGTCGGCGAGGACGCTGAGTCTTCTGACAAAGATTAAAATAATATAATAAATTACAAAACTCGACCTGACGGTCGAGTTTTGTTGTTTTAAGAAGAGGGACGTTGAGTTGACAAAAGACGCGTCGGCTTTTATAATGATATTATGGAAAATATGGACAATGCACAGTTGCTCGGAGAAAGACGTCATAGGCTGAGTTTGATAAAGAAGGGTATTGCTCACGCTCTTTTTATTGGGGTCGTGCTTGTCGTTTTGCAGGGTTTTTACAGTTTGTCATTGGTTGGCAAAATCACAAATTCAGTGGCAAATAAGTCGCATTTTATGTATTTTACGCAGATGTATCTCAAATTTTGCGTAATGATTTTGACGGGTCTTTTAGTCGCGTTTTATTGGATAAAAATATATATTGCCAAGGATGCGCGCTCTCTTGCGCCGCTTACTTTGTTGAAAAACAATTTGATTTTGATACCGTTTGCCTTTATGTTGATATGGGCTTTGATATCTACAATCAAATCTCCCTTTTTTGAAAAATCTCTCTACGGTGCGGGATATATCAACGAGGGATATTTTACAGTCCTGCAATATGGGATAATATTTCTCTCGGCATACGCGGTGCGTAATGAAGTCAAATTTTCCAAGCCTCTTTTGCTTTGGACTTTTATAGTATCCGCAGGCGTTATATGCATATGTTTTACTTTGATAGAGATAACGGGATATAAGATACCCACGGCTATCAAATGCGGAGTGTTCAACAATTCCAACCACTACGGGTATTTTTTGGCGATGTCGTGCACCGCGACGTTTGCCGCCGTCGTATTTTCTAAGTGCCGTTGGCAGTTGACGTTGGCGAGCATATTGCTGCCATTCAACGTATATGAATTATTTGTATGCAACACGCTGGGCGCCAACATTGCGTACATGTTCGGCATATTCTTTATAATATGCAGCGGCGCTGTCACTAAGAAACTTAGCTGGTGGAGATTGCTTATCGCGCTTGGCGTATCAGGCTTGATAACGCTGCTTATTGAGGTGTTCGGCAGGACGAATATGTGGAGTTCTTACGTTGAGTTCTTCAAAGATATCAAGAGCGTATTCTCGTCGGGAGACGGCAGCGGCGGCGGAAGCGGCGGAGACAACAGCTCCGCAGGCACGGGAAGATTTGGGCTTTGGAAGAGGACGGTTGCCGTAATAAAGCAGGTGCCTTGGTTTGGCAAAGGACTTGATCTGTATCATGCCAACAATATATACGACACCACGTTGGACGTGGCTCACAACGAGTATTTGACTATGGCAAGCAATATCGGCATACCGGGGCTTTTGGCGTACGTTGCGACGATGATATGGTGGTTTGTCAGGGCTATAAGAATGAGAAAGTTGCTCAAAGGGGCTGATCTCGCGCTTATGGCGGCGGCGGTTGCCTATCTTGTGTCGGCTATGTTCGGCAATTCCTTTACGTATACCTATCCATATTTCTTGGTTTTCTTTGCGCTCAGCATACAAAACTTTGTATGGAAAAAGCGCTCGGATAAGCAAATCAAAGACGCGGGCGATGTCGTTGACAACAGCAAGAGCAAAAGCTGACTTACTAATTATCAAGGCTGACAGAATATGTTTTGACCGCCAAAGCGGCGGTGCGTCAACAAAATTCAAAAACTTTTGAAAATCTAATTGCAATATGTCTAATATTATATTATAATTATACTTGCTATAATATGATTGACTCACAAAATAGGAGTTTTGGTAATGAAAAAAATATCCGCGATTTTAATAATTTGCCTTGTGGTTTGTATGGGACTTGCTATTTTTGCAGGTTGCGAGACCAAATTCGGACCTATCGGCACGACAGAATATAAGGACAGCCCTGTGATCAACAACGGCGGTCTTGCCATTCGTCAAGGCAATTATCTCTATTACGTCAACGGTATGGACAGCACGTCCAACATCACAAAGCCGGAGCACAATGCTTTTGGCAAGGCTTCCGTAAAGGGCAGCATAATGAAGAGCAAAATATGCGAGGACGGTACTCTCAGCGAGACTGCGGTCGTAGTGCCTAAGATGTTCTATACGTCGGCGACAGGCGGCGGCTTTTATATCTACGGCGAGTGGATATACTATCTCTCTCCAAACACCAAGACTGACAATAAGTCCAACGTATTGTCCAGCGAATCCGTCGTATTCCGTACCAAAATAGACGGCACTAAGACGCAAGAGATGATAACTTTGTCATCTAATTCGACGCAATACACTTTTACGGATAAGGAATTTATTTATTTTGAAGGCAACGTCTTGAAGAAAGTGACTTACACTGACACCAAGGTCAATACTAAGTCCGAGACTATCGCAGAAGACGTGACGTCTGCATTGTTTACTGCTAAGACCAACGTCGTTTTCTTCTTGAAGAATACAGATTCTAAGGTACGCGTCAACAATAACATGTATGCTTACGTAGGCGGCGAGATAAAACAACTTACGACTGATACGACATATGACGTTGAAGGCGACGCAAGCGCAGACAACCTCAAAAGACAGTATACTTTTGCATTGATATCCTACGACCCGATAGAAAATACGCTTTTCTATTCCAAGGTAATCAACTCTTCCGACGCTTCTAAGGCGACTTCGACGTACGCATATAAATTCGACGAGACTTTTGCCTTTGATAAGAACAAAGAAGTGAGATATGCAATTACAGCGCTCTCCGCTTCTACTATACGCAATATTGGCGGCGGTAAGGGTATACTCGACTATTCGGCTGCTCAACTTAAAGTATACAGCCCGATTTCGGAGACCGCCAATAAAAACGAGACTAAGGACGGCGCAACGCTTTCAGCAACGGGCGCGACAATCGTAACTATCGAAGGCGATTATATGTATTACGTAATAAGCAACGTACTTTACAGAATTGAGTATATGAACAAGGACGCGGTAGTGCAGAAGCTCAGCGACGACGCAATCAACACTTCGTGGCTCACGCTTTCGGTAATAGATAATTATCTTTACTATATCGACAACACTTACAACTACATGTACAGAGTTGATCTCAAAGCTTTCGTCGGCGACGACAACAACTTTGTGCTTGCAAAGGGCGAAATCGTCAGCGGTACTCGCAAGGCTACCATTGAGCAGGTCAAGGACGGAGACGAGACCAAATATAAGTTCACTTACGTTGCAGACGATGCCAACGAAGAAGGCGTCAAGTATTATCAAGTTCCTAAGTTTATGACAGAAGACGACTTGCAGAAATTTGCCGAGGCAAATTACGAAGAGGAAGAAGATAAATAAATCTACACGATAAAAATCGGCGACAGTCTTATGGGCTGTCGCTTTTTCTATGCAAGTATTACCACAAGGTTGGGTGCAGAGATGCGGCAAAACGTAACTGTAAAAAGCAAAATCAGCAACAAAAATATCCGCCTGCTGAAAGTTCATCGGGCGGATATTAGGTATTAGCTATCGTTGCGAATTATAGCGTTATCGTCACCTTGTTGAGGTTTCTCGGCGTATCTACGTTGAGTCCCTTTGCAAGTCCCGTATTGAGAGCCAAAAGGCTTACTGCGACGCCGTAGAGCATAGGAGCTTCAAGTATATCTGCATCAGGCATTGCGACGGCATTCTTGGCATTTTCAAGCACCTGAGGGATGTTGCTGAATGCAGTCAGTGTAGCTCCAAGTCCGTTGATTCGTTTTGCCATAGAGATAAACTCGTCGTCAAAGTTGCCTTTGGGCGCAAGCATAATGACGTTTGCGTTTTCGTCAAGAAGCGAAAGCGGACCGTGCATAAAGTTGGCGGACGAATAAGAGCGGTTGAAGAGATAACAGCATTCTGTCAACTTCAAAGCGCATTCGTCGCCCGTGCCTAGCATTGTTCCGCGCGAGAGTACGATAAAGTTGTTGCGCTTGTGTATTGCGCTTGCAATGTCTGCTATCTTACCGTTGAGCGCAAGTATTTCCTGTATTCTGTCTGCCAAGCTGTCATAGCTTGCTGAGAAGTCGCCTTTGAGCGCGTCTGTGAGCATATAGAGCGCAAAGAGCTCTCCTATATAGGTCTTCGTCGCCGCCACGCTCTTTTCTTCTTCTACGTCCATAAAGAGGTGAAAATCACAGTTCTTTGCCACTGGGCTTTGAGCGTTGTTGGTCACGGCGATAGTCATTGCGCCGTTCTTGATTGCCTTTTCCATCACCGCTACGGTGTCTTTTGACATACCGCTTTGCGAGATTATCACCATACAGGTATTTTTCATATCGACGTCGCAGTCGTATACTGTCGTCAGCGACGGATGGTATTTTCCCACTTTGATACCCGTGACCATAGGGCATACAAATGAAAATACAGTTGCGGCGTTGTCGGAAGTTCCGCGCGCCATAGTCACTATGTTGGTTATGCCTTTTTCTTTAAAAGCCTTGTTGATTGCCGGCAAGATAGGTTTGCATGCAGCGATAGTGCGCTTCATCATAGAAGGCTCGCTGAAAATTTCTTGTTGCATTAGAGTCGTCATTATTCACCTCTTGACTTAGTTTGTTTTTATATATGTTTATATTGTACCATATATTTATGTTTTAGGCAATATTATTATTCACAATATTACGCCGTATGAGGCGTCATTGCAGAAGGGAATGTATAAATTGTTCTGCCATGCGACCCGATTTGGCGCCGTTGAACATTGCCCATGACAGCGCTTTCTTTTCGAGATCTTTGACGTCCATAGCTACGTTGAATTTTTTGGCGAGTATGCGGACTATATTCAAATACTCCTGCTGGTCGGGCGACGGATAATATATCGACAGTCCAAAACGGGCGACTAGCGAGAGCTTTTCGTTCTTTGTATCCGACTTATGCAGCTCGTCCATAGGGTCTATGTCGTTGCCGTCGCTGTAATGTTCTTTTATAAGATGACGTCTATTGGACGTGGCGTATATAAGCACGTTGTCGGGTTTGACCTCCAAGCCTCCGTCTATTATCGCTTTGAAGTACTTATATTCCATCTCAAAGTCGTCAAAAGACAAATCGTCGAGATACAGTATATACTTGTAGTTGCGAAGCGCTATCTTACTGAGTATGTCGCTGATATGCAAAAATTGATGTTTATAAAGTTCTATTACTCTCAATCCGTCGTGATAAAACTCGTTTATAAGAGCCTTGATGGTCGAGGACTTGCCTGTGCCCATATCTCCGTAGAGCAATACGTTGTTGGCTTTTTTGCCTTCAAGGAAGGCTTTGGTATTGGCGACGACTTCTTGCTTTTGCATGTCGTATCCGACTATGTCGTCAAGGCGTTTTGAATCCATGCATGTTATAGGCAGAAGAGTTGCCTTTCCGTCTTTTTCTATCACTCTAAAAGCCTTGTTAAGTCCCAATTCGCCCACGCCGTATGACTTATAAAAAGCAATTATTTCGTTTAAAAAAGCCTTGGTGCCGTTGCACTTTGCCAATCTTTCGGCAAATTCGCTCAATATTTGGGAATATGGCATTTGCGATACGTCGCCTGTGCTTGCAAATTGCGTTATTACCGACGGTGGAACGTCGGCAAAGACGGACGCGCTTGAAAGATTGAATATATCCATAAGATTTTTGCAATCTGCATATGCCACGTCCACCAAAGTTCCGCTTACTTCTTGCTTTCTTTCGCATGCCAGTGAAAAGGCGTTGACGTTGCAGGCAATGAAATATGCGACGTAATATTGCCAGCAATTACCTTTAACGGCGTGTTTGTCTGCAAAAGATATAAGTTTGCCTATCAAGTCGACGGACCGCAGATTGTTTTGCGGATAGTTTGCAAAATCGTCAAGCAGAGCTCCTGCGGCGTCGTAAATTTTTAAATTTCCAATATATTTTTTCATATTCGACCTCGACAACGCCCTTTGCCGCAAGCGGCAATTTTAAGTATGCGCGCGTTGTCTATATGATTATATACCAAATGCGTAGGCTAGGCAAGAAAATCAGCAAATTCAAAGTATTTTTATTCGCATAAAATTGCCAAAATTTGTGTATTGCCCGAAGATTTGCGAGATGTTAAAATAAAAGTACAGAAAATACAAAAGGAGGTCGCTATGATAAAGAAAATATCAAAGTTGACGTTGTTAGTCTTTCTTATGGGTATGGTGCTGGCAAGCGTAGTCGGATGTCAGGAGGCCCCCATGAAAGAAGAGGATAAATATCAGAATTGGGAGGTGGATTGGGACGGATACCGTCCTAGCGTCAAAGACCCGTCGGACGAGGGAAATGACGGCGATGACGGAAACGTAGACGAAAGTCCCGACGATACCGAACAAAATATACCTGCGGTAAAGCCCGTTACATACACCAAAATGCTAAAAAGCAATACCGCAAATCTCAATATCAGGTCTGCGCCTACGACAAGCGCGAGCGTTGTCGGCAAAATGGATAAGGGCGATATGGTGAGATACGAGGGCTTGCAAAACGGCTGGTATAAGACTGTGTATAAGGAAAAGACGGCTTACATCTATGCGGGCAACAACTATGTAAGCATAGTGCATATGAAGCAGGGCAGCGAGGATATTGAGAGAGTAATTGCTGTCGGCGAAGAGTTGCTTGGCCATCCGTACGTATGGGGAAGCCAGCGCTATCATTGGGGCAACGGCAAACTCAATACCAACTTTGTGCCAGGACAGTTCGACTGCTCAGCGCTGATGCAATACATCTTCTTTAAAGGAGCCAACGTGCTTATGGACCTCAATACCCGTACGCAGGTCGTACAGGGCGAAAAGGTTGAGGAAGGACAGCTTAGACGCGGCGACGTAATGTTTTTCACCAACGACAGCAGATATAACAACACAGGCATCGAGCGCGTAGGACACGTGGCGCTGTATCTCGGAGATAATTACATACTGCACACGGCTTCCGACTATGCGGTGATAGAGGAGATATCTGCCAAGAGATGGAGCTATTTTATCGTCGCAAAACGCTTTATATAGCGCATTGACAAAAGAAAAATAATAGAGACACAAAAGATAAATGCCGTCTAAAAATATATGGATGAAACGGCACGGCGGCACAGGCGGATATAGCAAATAAAAAGGAGTAGTAAGCACTTTAAATGCGCACGGCAGTAAAATAGACGGATATATCCGCCTGTGTAAGTAAAAAAATCATAATACTTTTATATGGACAAATCAGTTATATATCTTTCGCTCTCGGTATTTATAAATTTGCCATAAATGCCTCCATTAAACCGAGAGTGCAGCCTCCTTGTATAAAGGCGTCCCTAAATGGGCATAACCGCATATGAGGAGGCAATTTTTATGAATGAGATCAACAAGAGCCGCACGTATGAAAACGTAATAAAAGAGATAGAGAGCAGAGGCAAGAATATGGCGTTGCTCCGCGTGTTTTCCGACAGAGCAAAGGCGCAGGGATATTTTACCGTAGCGCATAAGTTGGACGAGGTGACTAAGCAGGAGAGCGAGCATTGCGCGGTGCTTTACAGAATAATGCAAGAGGGCGACGAGATAGACACTCTCGCCAATTTGATATATTGTGCAGGACAGCTCAACGCAAGCTCGGCAAGACTTAGGACGCAGTTTGTCGCTACGGCAAAGGAAGAGGGCTTTGATTATATTGCCGGCGTCATAGACGAGATAGCCAAAGTCGATACGCAGACCGAGATGCAGCTCAAAGAGATAATGGAAGAGCTTAAAGTAGGTAAGCTGTACGTTGGAGACAAATCGACTGCTTGGCAGTGTATAAAATGCGGTTGCAGTGTCGAGAACTCGAATGCGCCCGATATCTGTCCTCTTTGCGCGTCGCAAAAGGGTTTTTTCGCCAAAATCAAAAAGTAAAAATTTATTAGAACAAACGCGTGTCAAGACGCTGTCTAAGGGCAGCGTCCTTTGTCATATGCAAATTTAAGAAAAACCGTTGTAATAATCTTTTAATTATGTTATTATATAGAAGGTTTTGACGGCAATAGTGTCAAAATCGTTTGTTTGGGGGATAAAAATGAAATTTTTAGTCATTGACTCGGATACTGCCGCGATAAAAGACGCCGTCAATGCCTTAAAGGGCTTGGGGGAATGCGATTGCGCGCACGACCTATTGGACGGCGTGTATATGGTGAATAATTGCGATTATGATTTGATAGTCACCGAGATACGTTTTCCCAAAGACCCAAGCGAATATGCGTTGAAAGAGCTCGGCAAGGCATTGGAATGTCCCGTGGTAGTGCTGTCGTCGGAGAGCAGCGTTGCTAAAAAAGTAGAGGCGCTGCGCAGCGGCGCGGATGATTATATAACCAAGCCTTTTGATAGAGACGAACTGTCAGCAAGAGTTGAGGCAGTACTTCGCCGTTGCAGGGGCAAACAACGCGATTTATATTCTCAGGACGGTATTGAACTTGACTTTAAGAATAAAATGATGACGATAGACGGAAAAATGGTCAAGCTGTCATTAAGAAAATATGAAATATTAGAATATCTTATACGTCGCCGCAACGTGATAATATCCAAAGAGAGGCTTTTCAACAGAATTTGGGGGGCGGATCAGGATACTGTAGTAAGCGTAGTTGAAGTGTATATCTCAGAGCTTAGAAAGCTGCTCAAAAGCTATGGAAAGGTGGGGCATATAAAGACGGTAAGCGGTATGGGATATATGTGGCAAGACAAATAATTTTGACATAAAAAGTCTTATTTAATAAAATTAATACAATTTTAAATGTAAATTCTTTGTAAAATATTAAAAAATATTAAAAGCAAATTTAGTAGTTTTTTCATTGCAAGACCACCATATGTTGTGCTATAAAGCGCATAGCGGATAAGTTGAAGGGTTTTTTATTATATATACGCGCATATAGATAAAAAACTTTAAGATAATTTTAAGGTAGATATTTTAAAATATACGTGTAAGAAAATCTATGAATTTCTGAGAGGGAAAATTTATGAAAAAATCCAAAATAATCACTGTGGTGCTTTTGATAGTCATATTGGCGACTGTCTCTATGGCCGCGCTTGTTGCTTGCGATAAAACGCATACGCATAATTGGTCAAGCGAGTACATAGAAGACGGAGAGCAACACTATCAGACATGCGACGGTTGCGAAGAAAAAAAATATAGCAACCACGATTTTACATACGGCGATTGCGTATGCGGAAAAGAATATGAAGAGAATAACGGCGGCAATAATGGCGGCGGCACGGTAAAGCCTCCGTCTGGAAAGCTCGACCCGATGGGATTCCTCAACAAAATCGTTGAGTCGATAGATTCTCCCGACGACGTACTCAATCTCAACATAACAGCTACTTTGGATTCTAAGAAAGATTTTATCTATGTTATAAGCCTTAAAGGCAATCTTTATGAACTTATGGACAAAACTACGGAGGACGGCGAGCCGATAGCGCCTACCAAGGGTAAGAACGAGTTGGCGTTCACCATACACACTCAGAGTAAGTCGCAAAGTCAAGCTAAGGAACTTGTCTTTGCAATGTATATAATCGACGAAAAAATGTATATAGATTTGGCAGACGGATCCCCTCTCTTATATCTGTCGGACTTCGATGCCAATTATTTACTTCAAATCATAAAAGGTGCGGGCGGTATGCTCGGCGACCTTTTGGAAGGACTAGATCCAACGATATTAAAACTTATCCCTCAAGTTTTAAATCTTTTCGTATTTGCAAAACCTGTTACTACCGTAAATGCTGATAAATCCGTAGATATATCAATGGAAGTAAAGATAAATTATCTTTTAGGCGCGGTAGACAAGGTGTTGGGCGCGTTGGGACTTGATCTTCCGGTTGATATAGCTCCTATAATTAAATACTTGCAGACGTTGATACCGTCGGACGAAAGTTTTTTCCTCAAAGCGAACTTTGCGGCAGACGGCGCGTTGAATACTGTTGGGTTTGACGGAATTAGAAAAGATCCTGACAGCGGATTTACGTTGCAAGCAGAGATAGAGATTACCGACAAGGCGTCGGCGGACATAGGCGTACCGTCGGAGAGCGACATCGAGGTTACTGATTTCAGCTTTACTAACATACAGTTCGCCATAGATTTAAAAGTTGCTTCGAGTCTTGACGAGTCGGGCAGTGAGACGCCTCTCGACGTAGGTAAGCTTATCAACGGATTTTTGCCGACAGCCAACATTCCGGAAGGTCTGTTGCTTATCAAGGGCGGCACGGGATTGAGACTTTCATTCAAGCTTGATCTTGACCTTGATTATGACAAAAAAGGCACCGACAAAAACAAGATGGCAATAGAATTGTTCCTCTTGGATCCCAGGACGGGCAGACCTGTCGAAGTATCCCCTCAAATGGGTATATACTATATCGACGGAAGCTTCTATTTAAATACCGACAATATGCTTCCCAACTACCTCAACGGACTCAACATAAAGCTTGACGCAAGCCTTGCAGAGCTCATGGATATGCTTGTAAGTCTTGTTACGGACGCGATAGACAAGGCGTTTGGCATAAGTTTTGACGAGATAAGAAACAAGGGCGCAAAACTCAACGACAACGGCAGTATCAGCATACCGTCGAGCAGCGTACTCAGCAGCGTATTGCGTTCGTCGTCGGCAAGCGTAGTCGCTTTGGCGGCGGAAGATAACGGAGAATATAAGCTTTCCGCAGGCATAGCAAATCTTGTCAATGCGGTTGCCGCAGTGCTTGGATTGGCTGGCACCAAAGATGAAGACGGCAATTTGACTCCTCCGAATATCTACACTGACGACACAAGTATAAAAGTGGTTGTAAACAATGAATTTTTTAGAATTTTGGGCGGACTTATACCGGCATTGAGCACGATAAAACTTCCTTCTCAAATTGGCGATATAGTTTTGTCAATCAACACTTTTAAGGGCGGTATAGAGAGTATTACCGTCAGCACCACCGTCAACAACGTGACCACCGAGTTAAAAGACAAGGAGACGGTCACAGTAATAACTCCTGCGCTCAACGTAGAACTTGCGATAGGCAATTTCTTCATATGTTTTGAAGACGACGGTTTGGGCGATTATATCAATACCAAAGTCGACAAGGAAAATACCAACTATCTATCTTCGCTCAACGGCGTTATAGAGCATATGCTTGGCGGAATACGATTCAGCAGCGGCTTTAATATGGTATTTGACAAGGGCACATATGATTTGGCTCCGTTTATTGCCGGATTTGGCGTAAAAGAGGTAGAAAATTCGCACATCCTTTGGGAATTTACGGATAAATTCATACTTGACGCGTCGCTCAACTTGCAGATCGCGCTGAATAGAACTGACACGGCAAAATCAATGATAGTACTTGAATTGAAGACCGAGTCGGGTATCAAAGTCGGCGAGGGAGATAATTGGATAATCAAACCCGGTCAAGTATTGTTTGGTATATATGGATATAATAATAATATTTATATAGATATATCCAATTTCAATATTGCCGGTATAGTGTTGCCAAAACTCAGCTTCTCGCTCAACTTTACGGATCTCATATACACGTTGCTTGACGACGTAGTAAGCAAATTGCTTGCGCAGATCAACGTAACGGGCGGAGACTTGAAGTTTGAACTCAACTTTAAAGACTTGTTCGGTATCGGCAAGTCTGACATTGCAGGCAAAGGCGAGGACGGAGCGGTTGCTCAAAATGCGCTTGCAGGCGGCGGAGCGTCGTATGCAAGCAGTGCGATAGACCCTTCGGCTGCGCTAGTTCTCATATTCAATACCGAAAAAATACAGCCTGTGCTGTCATTGGCTACAATACTCGCGATACTTTCGGCGACGGGCACGGACCTCGGCAATACGCTTAGCGAAGCATTGAGCCTTATGGAGCTTGATCTGTCGATAGATATGGACAGAAACGAAGGCTTTAAGTTTAGTTTTGCAGGTGAATTTATACCAAAACTCGACGAAAACGGCGAGGCTGTCTACTACTTTGACAAAGACAACAACAAGATAAAAGTAGAAGAGGGCAAAATTTACAGGCACATCAGTGAGAAGCCGCAAGACGAGAAGGACGACCCCAACAGCAAAATTGTCTACTACACGACGAAAAAATACAATTACGGCAGCAATTTGAAGCTTGTCTTTGAGGCGGGCACTGAGAATTTCCCGATAATCGTAGGAAATCTCGGCGAGCATAAATATCCGATAGAAGACAAGGTCGAATACTTTGAAGAATTTAAATCAGACCTAATACAGGCGATAGTCGATACGGTGGGTAAAGCTGCTATATCTTTGGATATAGATTTGAATACGCTTGACAATCAGATGAACATCACCAAGCTTATCAATACCATATTGGCTAATATGGGCAAGAAGTTAGATTTGCCTATATCGTTGGATCTTGACGATTGGAATGCGCACGTACAGCTTCTCTTGTCTTGGGATCTTGATTTGACCAAATTCTCCAACAGTAAGATAATGTTGGAATTGAAGTTTGAAGAAAAGAACATACTCGGACTTTATATCAACCGTAACAGCATAATAGTCGACCTCACGGGACTTGGCTTGTTCAGCGGTGAAATAGTCAATTCTTCAATCGTCACCAAAGTCTTCAAGATGATAGACGGCGTTATTAAAAATATCGGCGATTTGGATTTGAATAAGATAATCAACGATTTGTTGAAGAATGCAGGCTTGCCTACTGTCGGCACTAAGCCGGAGGGCGGTCAATCAGAATCAACAGCAGGCGGCGACGTAGCTACTGACGGCGACGTTCCGACTATCGGAGAAGGATTGCAGATAAACGACTTTATATCGTATTTGACGCAAGCTATAAGACTTGAAGATACGGCTATCGTCATAGACTTTACGTCTTCACTCATCAACGGTATGCTGACAGAACTTGTAGGACTCAACTTGGGAATGAATTTGGGAGTAAACGGCAGATTCGACTTGTTTGGCGACAGCTTGGATCTTGGCATAAAGGTTGAAGATATCGAGATGGACGCTAAGCTCAGCCTGTCTGTCGGCAAAGACGTGACAATTCCTGTCAACTTTGACGAAGTTCCTGACTGGGACGCCACCAGCGGAAAAACTTTTGCAACTACTTTGCTCAACAATCTTGACATAGGATTTACGATAGACCTTGCCAATTATACCAACGATACGGTAGATCTGCAAAATACTCTGGGCGGAACGGATAATTACAAGATGTTCACCAGAATTATAATCGAGAAGATAACCAATCCTGCCGGAAAGAAACTGACGGGAACTGCACATTCAGTAACAGCTCCGGAAGGGTCGTTCCTTATTACGTTGGCGCATATCAACAGGGCAATGTATGACGACAATCAATCGGCAAGCGCAAGTGCAAAGCCAATGGTTTATATCGTACTTGACCACAGAAAAGCCAGCGGTCAGCTGCAAGTGGTGCTGTGTTCAAACTTGATAAGCGTCTTGGGTATAGATATCGGTGACAAAATAAATCCTATAAATGCAGACCTTGACCTTGTCGGCATGTTGGCTCCAATGATAGACGATTTGTTGAAATCTATCGACGGCGCTATTGACGGTATGGGAGAGCAACTCACAGGCGGCGCGCAAAGCGCGTCACAAGACGCACCTATGGCTTTGGCAGGAGATCAGCCTTCCGAGCCTACCGGTATAGAAAAGGTATTTGCTGATCTTGACATCATCAAGCTTCTTGGCAAGGACGGTATCATGCTCAATCTTAGAGCCAACGGTACGTTCAACGTTACGATAGAATTCGATCCTTATATAATCAATAAACTCATAGACGACATTATGGGTTGGGTATTTGCAAAGGGTACCGGACATACGTCGTTGATAAATCTCGCAGAGATGGCGCCTGATATGTTCAAACAAGATTATCTGAGCATGATCACTTGGACGAGAGAAGAATATGGCGCGGATAAAAAGCGTAATACTCTTTGGGGTGATTTAATGGACGTGCTACCTGATTTAGCGAAAGATGCTTTGAGAAGTATTATAGGCGGATTTGCCGATATGATAGCGGACGGAACTATTCAGGGTATAGCTTCGCAGTTGAGACCTATTATATCAGGCTTGTTGCCGTTTGCCGTTTGGAATACGGCGACGCTGGAAGTCAATATCGTTGACGCAACGATTGCGAACATACATTTCAAAGGTCAAGACACGTGGGAACACATTTATATCGACAACGATCCGTCAAAAGACATCGCATACGATAAGAATAAAGACGCAAGAGGCGGTCCGCAGACCAACGGTAAGGAGCTTTTCTATACAGAAATATTTATCTACAACTCGTCAAAGAGCGTAGGCGAATATCCTGCCAACGGCACTGACAAAGGACTTGTCACTTGGGCGGATATACCGACCAACATCACGTTCATGCCATACATCTATTCATCCGTAAAAGACGGTGTGGAAGAGATCATAGATACGCACTTTACTAAGAAAGTTGCGATTTATCAACGCGGAACAACGATAATGAGAGCCGACGTTGAATTCAAGATAGTCAGCGGTCAATTCCGTGACGATATGACGGTGAACAATCTATTAAGTAAGCTCAGCACAGCAGGAGATTATCAAGTCGAAGCTACGGCAAGATTCTCCAACGGCACTGTACGCAGACTTATGATAGATATTGAAGCAAGAGACGAGGGCGGCGGTCTTGATTATATCGAGCCTATCGAAATGCACGCGTATGACGACGCGTTGCCTGACTTTGTCACTGTATACACCAAGGACGGTAAGTCGAGAAAGATAAACACAAGATATCTAACTGTCACAGGTTGGAGACCCAATACTTTTGAAGAGCATGACGTAACGGCGCAAGTGTCCTTCAAGAACGGCACGACGTTGCCTATGGATATACATTATCTTGACAGCACAGTTACGACTATTATAATCAACGGAGTCGAGGGCAAGAACGTCAACGTCGACCTATACGAATTCAACTTAGGCACGTCAAAAGTAGATGACTATACTCCGCAGACGCTTTACTTTAAATATAAAGACGGCAAGGCGGTAGGTCTCGACGTACTCAACGGATGGATAGTGTCTGACGCAGACAATTTGTTCAACAGACCGCTCAACGTCAACGGAACGTACTCCAACGTCGTCAACGGCTATGAATTTTCTATCAGAACAAATATTGCGGCATTCGACGGCAGAGCTCAGCAGGAGGTAGAACTCGTATTTACGGTAAAGACAAAGAACGTAGAGAAGATGACTATCAACGGCGAGGTCAACAATATCAACATCGACCCGTATGAGTACTATATGTACAAGATAGGCGAGAGCGAGAAGAATCCTTTCCCAAGCACAGCCGTGGCGGATTATTACGACGTATACAAGAGCTATGACGGCACAAAGGATATAATCGACACTTACAGCGAAGAGGTCAATATCGCATGGAAGAACATAGACGGTATCGACTTTACTTGGAATACCAACGGAAGCAATATCAACAGAGACGCTAAGATAGTGCTTGACAATTCGGCATACCCCAACGGCAGCTTCACTTGGGAATTCCCGACGCAGGTATCTGTATTGAGAAACGAGGTCGAGGCAGTTTACTTTGACGAGGCGCTGTCACAGGCAACGTACTATATCGATCCGTTCCAATACATCATCAACGGAAAGGGCACTGACAACTTTGCCAAGTATGCTTACGTCAAGTTTACCAACGGGGCGGTATACAGAATGCCTATCGCATGGAGAGGTCTTGAAGACTTTAAGATAAATCCTGCCAAGCCGGCTCAGTTCCGTCAGTTTGACATCGTCATTGGATTTGACGTTGACGAGTTCAACAGAACGGGAAATATCGTGCCGTACACAGGCATCAAAGGCAATCTATTGCAAGAGACGTTTGTCAACGTGCAGGTAGAAAACCGCGTGCCTAAGGGATTGAGAATAGACGGAAGTCAGCTTATGGGCGGCACGTATTATATAGATCCTGTGCAAGTCCTCTATTACGGAATGACGCCGTTCCCAAACAAGGTTACGGTAGAGTATATGAGCGGCAAGACGTCAGTGCTTGAAGTCAACGATTCGTTGTGGATAAGAGACTTTGACATCACGATGAAGGGTAAGAAGGGACTCAAAGCTACGTTGCAACTCAATGACGAATATTCATTCGACTTAGACGTAGAGATTATCAACAGAAGCGATCTCAAAGCCGAACTTACCGATATGAGTATCGACCCGTACGTATATAAGACGGACGATCGCGGCAACAGAATTTATGACAGCTACGTTGACAATTTCAATCTCTATCAGACGGTCGGCACGTTTGACGCAAAGACCTTTGAGATAACAGGCGCGCACAGAGCGTCTATGGGTGAATTTGCAGAAAACGTCACTGGATTTAGATATAAGCTTGTATACACCAAAGACGGCAAGACGGAGACGGTGGTAGAAGAAGATATTGATTATATCAAAGATTTTATCAACAAAAACCAAGATATTATAATCGTATCGACAGAAGTCATCGAATACTTCAACGTGCCGATAGCTTGGGATCTCAATGAGATAAATTACAGCAAAGCCGATACTTATACGGTCAAAGCTATCGTACAGGCTGCAAATGCTCAGTTCAACAAGATATACAAAGTCAACGTGACGGTCATGGCGAAGAAGGTTGTCGGTATTGGCGGCGGCGTTCAGTATATCATGGTCGGCGGCACCAATCTCAGCGATGCGGCTAAGCAGACCAAGTTGCTCACTCTCAACAAGCAAGTAATGTTTGACGACGGCACAAGCGGCACCTATGAATGTACGATAGACCTTTCGGGCATACAGTTTGACTCTGTCACGTCGGCAACTTTAAGATGGTCCACTGACGCCAACGGAAATTTGGTAATTACCGATTTGAGAAATCAAGGCGCGGTGATCACCACCGAAGAAGAAGTAAGAGCTTGCGCTATGGACGTCAAGATAACTGTATGCAGCGGCGACATAGCCCAAGAGACCACCGTAAAGGTACACGTATTAGATAATCAGGCATAACGGGGGAAAGATAATGAGATCTAAGACACAGAAAAAATTCATTTTGATATCATCGGTGGCAATAATGATATTGCTTGCGATGATGACGTTCATACTTTTGGATACGTCAGCACCCGTTGCGCAGGCAGCGGCAGGGGACATGTACGTTGCCGAGTATGTAGGCGACAACGGCAGTCTGCCGGGCGACGCGCATTTGACGAAAGAAGAGATAGCCGCCAAATATAATAAATCTACACTCAGCGTACTTACCATAAACAGCGGACAGATGTTGTATGATTTTCTCAATGGAAATTACAGTGGTTATTCAGTGGGATATTTGGAGAGCGACGTAGGTATATCTTACAATTCTGTCAAAGAAGGATATTATAATACCAACGTCAACAGTTCCAATGCGATATTCGACCGGATATTCGACGGCAACGGCTATACTCTGAATCTGTACGGCGGCGTAGGTGACGCAAACTCCAACGTTGAGATATCCGACAACGATGCGAGAAGAAAATCTCGCAGAAACAATCTTGACGGATACGGACCCATTGAAGTATGGTATGAGTACACAGGATTTTTGGTTGCGGAGAATTACGGTACTATCGCAAATTTGAAGATCGATTATACGTCTCCTCACACCGGTATCGTGGCAGAAAAGGGAGAGTGGAACGGCGACGGACCTTTGGGTATAGCAAAATCCAACAGAATACTCTCAAAAAGAGACGGCTCTTTCTGCGCAGGTATAGTAGCCGGTCTCAACGGATACGGCGGTGTGATAGACAACGTAAAGCTTACGCTCAACAATGCGTTTACAGCTATAAAAATGTACTATAACGGCGACGGCAAAGGCAACGGCTATTATACGGAAAACACCGCTTATGCAGGCGGAATTGCAGGAAGGATAGAGGAAAACAGCACTATAAGCGGATGTTGGGTAGACATAACCGATTCTGCGGCTGGTATATATTCCGGCGCGCAAGGCAAGTCGGCAAGTAGTGTGACCGGTAATACTGACAATCATAACGCATTGGCAATGGCGGGCGGTATTGTCGGAAATATAGACTCGGGCACTGCAAAGTTGGAGTATTGCGCAATCTCCGGCACAGGTCAGATAAGAGCATTTGCCAACAGAGCGACTAAGGGATACAGAGCGTATGCAGGCGGTATCGCGGCGGGTTGCGTACAAATCAAAGATTATTCTACCGTAACAGACTGCAACAGCGGCACAGCCGTGCAGGCAGGACAGATAAAGGGAGCGATATCTGCATGGACGGGCAGTAGGTTTACTAATTTTGACAATGTTCCGAGAACTTCTATGGGATTGTTGTTTGACGCAGTCGGCACAGACGAAAACGTTGAGAGCTTGGCAATACTTTTCAACTTAGAAGACCTTATGGACGCCAATCCCGATACATATAAGCCGACCTCTTCCGAGGGAAAAGTGGTATGCGACTCTTCCGGCAATTTGCGTAATTGGATGTCTATACACCCCACTTCGGACGGCGGTAGGATGACGGTCCAATTCGATAGGGAAAATCCAAAGTATGACATAAGAGTACATGCTATCGCAGACGGTCACGAGAATATGGACGAAACGCTTGACAATTTTGATATGACAAGTCTAGGCGTACCCTTCTATCAATATAAGTTGCCTGTGGGCAGCGGCGGAGGATTTATTTGGTCTGCAAAGTTTGAGACTTCCAGCGATTCTTCCAACCATATCAAACTTGACCTTGACGATCCGATATATGCGGAAATATATATGTTGAATTCTGGCAGGACAGGCAAATATAATTTTGAATTCGGCAAGATGGGCGTTCTTGAATATGAAGACACCAACAGCACGGACCGCAATAAGTTTAAGCAGTATGACGGGTCGGCGTTGAAATTGCCGAAAGTCCGTATGACCAACGACGCGGCATTTGACACAAGCGTATTTAATTCGCAAGACCTATGGAATATAACTTACACCAACGTGTCTGGAAGCAATACGGCGCAGGTTGACGTGGCTCAGACGTATATGCCGGGTAATTATACAATGAAAGTCGAGACGACTATCGGCGAGCGTACGTACGGATATTACAACGAAGCGCAGAGAAGACTGGCTTGGCAGCCCAAAGATAATTACTTGTTTACGATATTGCAAGGCAAGCTTTCTTTCGGCGATAATACGACTTCTACCGACGGATGGCAGAGCGCGGTCACATTTGAGCTTAAAATGAATGCGGCGAGCGACTTTGATACGCTTGAATTCCAGCGTAACGGCGTCTTCCCGGAAGATTCTACGCAAGGATTTGAATACGATGGCGCAACGGCGACTTATACGGTCACGGCAGGCACCGGTAAGAACGGTACCAACTATACCTTCTTTGCCTATAAGAGAGACCCGATTACGGGTGAAAACGTGCTTGTTGCAAGCAGTGAGAGCAGGACTGTCAAGATAGACACCGAAGCTCCCGAAGTAAGCGAGCCCGAGTATTATATGGTCGAGGACGGCAAAGAGAGACTCTTGTCCGAGGACGATCTTGACGAGATTCAGCGCAGCTGGACAAAAAATCAGATTTTGGTAAAATACAGCGTGTCCGACAACGGCAAGTCAGGCGTTGCAAGCGCAGCTACTGAATCTTATATCGAAAATGAGGAGTTGCCCAACGGAGATTACAACGTTGTCGTCTCTGTCAACGACAGTTTGCCGAAGACTTTGCTTTATATTGACGCGAGGGGCAACACAACTTCGCTAGACATTCAATTCAACGTAGACAGAGTGCAAGGCAGACTTGAATTTGCAGGCTCTTCATACAGACCCAGCAGCGGACTTAGCTATTCGAGAGAAAACGTCACGATACGTTATAAGGCTACTTTCGGCTTGTCGGGTTGGAGGATGTATTACAGCTATCAAAAAGACGCCGACGGCAACGATATATGGGTGGCAAGAGGCGATCAGGACCAGATGGTCAACAGCGGAGCCAACAAGACTTTTGTCATAGATTGGAATATGGGCGACGTCAGACTTGGCAAGACTGCTCAATTCAAGATCAAGATGGTCAATCTTGCAGGGCTTTATGAAGATGAAGTATTCCCGATAGACTCTACGGGACATAGATTCCCCGACGACGTAATCGGCGAGTATATAATTTGGCGCAGAATAGCAGATATATATATTGACGCCAAGCTTGACAATATATTCCTTGACAACGCAGAGGGCGAAGATATAAGCGTCGAGCAGATATTGCAAAGCGGAGAAGCGGCTAAATACTTTGACAAAGAGTATGACGGCACGTCGGAATATGAAGGTAAGAAACAATACAAATTCTATATGGACGTGTCGGCGCTTGGACCTAACTTCCTTTACAACGACAAGATAGGAGTGTTGTATTCTACGGCGTTCTTTATGTCCAGACCTGCAATAGATTTGGGCGTCAAAGACGGCAAGCTGCCCGTGTTGTTGGAATATAAAAATTCCGACGCAGGCAACGTAGGTATAAGGATATCCGTACCGCTGAGCGGCAACAATTATTACAACTATGCTATCTATTTTACGAACTTAGATAATATAGACTTTGAATACGATTTTGAAGCGGAGTACGGCACGTATTGGGATCACGTGGATATTGACGCCAATATCAGCAAGAGAATAGTTGAGATAAATCTTGCAGATCAAGATGAGTTGAAAGCCAACTTCGTCTACGGTGACGAAATACCAAATGAGTTGCAGATCAACGTGCCTCAGACGAATGCTATAATAACCGTCGCATTAAAGACGGACGCGTCGTCTACCGCCAACATTGGTGAATATCCTATATTAGGCACAGCGCCTAAGTTTGACAACGTAGAGTACGTGATAAATTCTATGAACATAACTATCGGCAAGCGACCTGTCGCAGTTGATTTGAGATATGACGACGGTGAGATAGGCAACATACCTACCGGCGAACAGGCAGGCACAACTCATTATATCACGGGTACCTATGACGACGTCAACGGCGACTCGCAGCCTGTCAACGTCAAATACTATCTTGACGGCAAAGAAGTAGACGCGCTTGCAAAGGTCGGGGAGTATCGCTTTGATTTAAGTTTGACCGACTCCAACTATACCATCGACGGACAAATTAGTTTTAGATTTGTCATACAGAAGGGATATCTCAACGTCACGACGGGAGTGAGAGTCGTTGACTTTACGGAAGAGC
Source organism: uncultured Christensenella sp. (assembly GCA_910579785.1). GTDB lineage: Bacteria > Bacillota > Clostridia > Christensenellales > UBA3700 > RACS-045. Next base: position 120,855 of record CAJTVJ010000001.1, read on the forward strand.
AGATATTGTATAATCCTATCATTCCGCAGGAGGCGGACGGACTCTATGACAAAGAGGATATAACGATCACGTATTACAAGTATTACGACGGCGCTACGTATGACAGCGTGACCGGCGAGATAACGGGTACGTACAACCGTCAGCCGTTGGCTGAGCCTCCTATCGAGAGAGGTATTTATTACGTCGAAGTGTCTTATGCGAGAGAAACGGAAAACTTCTATCCAAAGACATACAGCGCAGGCAGTCTTATCATAACCAAGGCGGCTACGACTATCAACGTGGAGACGACGAATCTTGAATATAGCTTTGACAATTACAAGCTTTATAGCTTTGACCTCAAAGACGCTATCACAGAAGTAAGGTCGTCAAGCGATAATTTGCTTTGGAATTCGGCTGACGAGGCAGAAGGATACATAAAGATATACTACTATAAGGACGGAACGTATACCCAAGTGCCAAAAGACGAGACTTCCGAAGAAGGCTGGTACAGCAGAGTAGGCACTTACAGATATAAGTTGGAGTACGTAGGCAACGATGATTATGATAAATGCGAACTGATAGTCAATATGACGATAACCAATGCGAGATTTAAAAATATCAATTTTACTCGCACAGAATATGAGTTCAACTATGACGGCAAAGTATATTTGCCGGAAGTGAGAGGTTTGGGCGCATACCCGGGTATTCAAGTAAGATATCAATACGGTACGCGTACAGTCAATAGCCTTGACGAGTTTAAATTTGTCAATGCGGGCAGATATGAGATAAAGATGTATGCCGACCTTGAAGACTTTGAGCCTTTTGAATGCAAGACCGTACTGATAATAAATAAAGCGCAGTTTAAGAATATTACGGTTGAGAACATCAACGTCGATTACGACGGACAGAAACACACTGTCAAAATCAACGGTTTGAGAGGCAGCGTCGAAGACGGATTGTATTATGACGACGGCATCACCGCAGGCGGCGTCAACGTCATCATAAAAAGCGGCAATGAAGAGGGCGTGCTCTTTGCTACTGACGTAAAGATTGACCCTGCGACGGGACTCCCGACCAACCATGGCGGTACGATAGTTCTCAGCGCCAACAACTACGAAAACCTTTCGCTCAATACTTATATCAATATAAATCAAATTGAGTTTAAGTATACCGAAATAGGCAAGACGGTACCTTATAAAGTTCCAAGCGGAATGTCATTGAGCGACTACAAGGGATATTATGAGCTCAACGGCGAGAAATTCGAGTGTGATCTTATTTATTTCGACAAAGAAGGCAACGTGGTAGTGCCTAATGAAGACGGAGTACTTGCAGACGGCAGCTATACCGTAAAGATCAAGCTCCCTAATTCCAATTACTATATCAACGAGTATTGGAGATTGGAGATCGGTGAGATCAACAGCAAGAGCCTTACTACGTTAGGCATAATTGCGGTTGTTGCAGTTGCGATGATACTCATTGCGGCAGTAGTTACGGCAGTTGTAGTCGTCAAGAAGAGAAAGCAAGCCGGCATTGTATAGTGTCTGCGCCGCCGCGTTGCGGAGCATTAAAATATGAAGTCAACGTATGCAATTTATGAGAGTTGTTGAATATGGAGGAGAAATTATGACAAATACAAAGAAAAAGACTATTATGTTTTTAAGCATAGCGATGTTATTGATAGTATTCTTTGTTGTCGCGTTTATAGGACAAAGTTTAGGGGTGAATACGGAGATGGCGAGTGCAGCCGCCGCTAATGAAGCCGAGGTCATTCAGAATAAATTGGATTCTGTCATGTCCAACGGCAAGGCTCCGTCTACGCCGAGTAACGAAGGTTACGGTATAAGTAATGCGGCGCAGCTTCGTGATTTTTTGATCAATGGCAGCGGTAAGGGATATTTGAGTGCCGACATATATGATTTTTCTTGGGATGACGGTTGTTTTACAAGAAGACTTATGTCGCCCAACGTGACGGAACTCAACGGCAACGGTTATACGATCACGCTTACAGCCACAAAGTTGGCAAATACAAGATCGACGCCGGAAATTTCAGTGAGCGACGCTGACGAGCCTAACGGCACGGATTATGCAGTTGCGAGAACCAATTTTGCCGACGACGGCTGTCTCAACACTTATGCAGGCACTAAGGAAACGAGAAATAATATAGACCTGCACGGAGGTTTGATAGGTTATTTAAGACCTAATCAGACGATAAAGAATTGTAATTTTGTATACAATAAGACAATTAACGTATCGTATGCTACGCGAAACACCGGCACTATGGGCTTGATCGTGGCTTATTCTCTCGGCACGATAGATAATTGCAGCTTGACTATTGGCGGCGGCATAACTATGTTTGCAGACACTAATTGGACAGGTTCTTTTATGGTTAGTTATCAACAGGAAACCATGTCAAAACACTCTTTCGCTCTCGGCGGTTACGTCGGTACGATGTCCAACAATGCCCGACTTTCCAACAGCTCTATAAAGCTTGTCGGCAATCTTGCGTTGTCTGTCCAGGGATTGAATAAAGGATCAAATGATTATCTAAAGAATTATGCAAGAGCTTGGACGGGCGGTATTGTAGGTTGGATGGCAAATGGTTCACAGGTATACAATGTAGTTACGGAAGGCAGCGGCAACGTAGAGGCTAGATGCGTCAACCCGCAGGATAACAGAACGATGTCTTTTGCAGGAATAGTCGCAGGTACGTCGGGCGGAGAGACTCAGGGAGCAGGTGAAATATGGTCGATTTGCGGAAAGATAGCTTCGTGCGGCAGAATAGACGGCGTAATCAATAAGTGGACGGGTGCGGCTAAGTATTTGGTCGGTTACAATGATTTTTCTCCTATCGGTTTGCAAGATAATAATCAACCTTACTTGGTAGTTGGTCTTGCCGGTATGGAAGGAGAATTGTCCAACGTATCCAACATATATATGACGGAAGATATATATAAGAACAATACGTATTCTATCGGATACGACTTCTCGGTCCCCAATAAGACCAACGGATCTTACAGAGGCAGATGGTATTCTACCAACATATTTATTCAAGATACGATAGACTCAAACGGCGAGATAACGAATAGCTATACGCCGGCGTCCAGCGATCGTGCTTATTTGAAGTTTTCGGGTACGGAAATATCCTCGCCTGTATGGGCTGTATACAATTTCGGCAGCAACGAAGGTATTTTGTGGTCAAAAGAAGTCATCAATATGACGAATACCGACGATAAGACAACGTCTTATTATTTTGACTTGGCTACTTCAATAAATGACGCCAAGAAATTTAACGTAACGTATACGGAAATTCAAAGAAAAGTTGTACCCAACTATACCATAAAGTATACTCACGGCAGAGCCGTCTACTTTAAAAAAGTATATCCGCAAGGGTCAGACACGTCAAATCCCAACAGAGTAATAATGCCGGAGACAAATTACGGTTCTTCTCTGCATGCACCTGAGATACATACGTTTGCCGATAAAGGGTGCACAAAGCCTCTGCAAATCTTCTATGACAGAAGTTATTGGTACTACGTCAATGAGTCCAACAACACGCCTAAACAAATGACTGACGAACAGGTGCCGGTGGGTAACTATGAATCGTTTATATTCGTTAAGGATGCCGACGGCAGAGATTGCTCGCATATACACTTCCTCAACAGCGCTTTGAGATACGTTGCGTATATCGAGGACGATCCCAACTATATCGAATTTAAAAAGACTCATCCCGATTACGATCCTGTAAAGGGTGGAGAAAAACAGATAGATTGGCAGCAGCGCGCAGTACAGAGAGTGGGCGCAAAGCTTACAGGTATACAGTGGGGTAATGCCGACGACGTCACAAAATTGAGCGGTATCAAGTATGACCACTTTGACAGACCTATCACATTCGGCACGTATGAGACGGTGTATGACGGCGATCCTGTCACCTTTAATCTTGACATAGTCAAAGACGATTTGATAGGCGACGATAGATGCAGCGCGACTTATGAATACAGAGCTTTCAACGAGAGCACGCAAGAGTACGAAGTCGTGGACAGCTGCGTCAACGCCGGCGTATATAAGCTGGTAGTAACGGGGCTCAACAACTCCAATTATAAGTTGACGGAACTTTCTGAGGGCGAGGACTATTGTATCGACTTTACGATAAAACAGCGGCAGATAATGATATCCGACAGAACGGGAGCGGTATTGCAAGACGACGGCACAGCTTATATTCTCCAAGCAGAGTATGCGGCGGCGGACATAAATCTTGCCGACAATATCGCAGTATGTCTCGATCAATCCGAAGCCAATGCTTCAAGAGCAGGTATAGTATTCTACAACATACTCGGCATTGATAAGGATATACTTAAATTTGAGTATTTGCCTGTCGGCGGCGGCGACCTCGATATGCGCAACGTAGGCGGATTTGATATGCAGATAAGTTTGCTCACAGGTATAAAAGCCGGCAACTATATAATGCCCAACGTCACCGTTTATCACGTCAATATAGTTGAGACAGAGGCAATTTATTCCAATGTCGACGACATACAATTTACTTACGGATATTATATAGAGGACGTTCAGCAACCTACTGTCAGAGGTAAGGGAAACGACGGAGAGTTGTATTTTAACGACCAAAGATTTTATGCTATGAATGAAAGCGGAGAGTATGACGACACACCGTTGAGCTATTCTCCTAAAAATGCGGGAAAATATCTAATTGAATACGACTTCTCATTCTCCAACTATAAGGCTAGGACCATTAGGGTAGAACTTGAAATTACAAGAAGAGAGGTCTACGTTGAGTATGGCAACGTCAACCGCTTTGATACATTCGTATACGGCGAAAGAAGAATGGTAAGTATCGACGCTACGCTGTCAAGGCAGAAGGTAGGCGAGGATTCGGGTATACTTATTCCTGAATACCGTTCAAGCAAGCCGATATTTAAATTCGTGCGTCTCGACGAAGACGGTATGCGTACTGACATATGGTCTGACGCAGTTGTGGACGCAGGCACTTATGAGGCAGAACTTGACATAGATTTCAACTACGGCACAGTCGGCGACGGATGGGTAGTAGATGAAAACACTAAGAATAATTACGTTGTCAGAAATTCTTATTTTACTATCGTAGTCGATAAAAAGCCCGTGTCAGTCGTGCTCAACGACGTTGAAAGAGTATACGGCGACGACGACCATAAATTTGTAGGCGAGGCAAATAACAAGACCAACAGATCGTGGGAGTACCTTGACCCTAAGGTTACGTTCAGCGAAGACGACAATATTGTCATAATGCCGTATCTTTCAAATCCCGATAAGTTTGCTCCTGTGCAGGATAGCAACGTAGCGGAGGATCAGAGATATAAGGTGTTGGCAGGTCAAAGCGATTGCAGCGGTCTTGTGGACGCAACTACGGGCGTAAAAAAGGTAGACAACTATGAAATAACTATTATCGAAGGCACGTATAAGGTATTGCCGAGGGCTGTCAAAGTCAAAGTAACGCTCAACGTTGACAACGTCATATACGGCTATGATTTGCCTGAGGTCGTATCTATTGACGTCATAGGCGATAAAGGCTTCTTTGACGAAGATAATATCTCGCTTGAAGCATTGTGGGGCGGCATTGCCGTAGGAAGCGACGCAGGCGTATATTACGTCGGCGCAAAGATAGTGGCAAGCGAGCGTTCTAGCAACTATAAGCTTGAAGACGTGCAAGAGGGTGAGTTTGAGATATTGCCGAGGACTATTACGGTTACCAACGCTCATATCAACGAAGCCGATAAGAACGTCGAATATCTCTTTGACGGAACTATTAAGACTCCCAACGTCGTCATAGATTACGAAGAAGAGACTTTTAACAACGAGGTAATTGATTTTACGTACAACTATTTTGAGGTCAAAGACGGCGTTGAAGATACCGTGCCGACAGAAGACCCGACGAATGCGGGCGTATACAGAGTATATCTTGCAGACGCGTCGAGCAAAAACTATACGATAGTATTTGGCAAAGATTACGTGCGCGGCTCCGTCACTATGACGATAAAGAAGCGCGACGTATCGATAGAGGTCTATCCGGGATACAGAATATATTCAATTCCAGGCTCTTTGACGCCTATCGTAAGAGGCGAGATACATACCGAGGAAGGATGGCACTATTGGACTAAGGAAGAGGCGGAAGCCAACGGTTACGGCGACGTGCTTTCCAAACCTTATAAGTATTCTGCCGGCGAAGCGACCCAAGCTGACAATATGTTTGTCCAGAACAAAGAAGCTCTCGGCGCACAGATGTATATCGACGAATATTACAGCGAGTTGGGAGTTAAGAGAGGCGTTGTCAAGTTGGTATTCAACGGACTTGTGCCAGATCCCGACGCGATTGACGCCGACGGTAATTGGTTGACTGAGCAAAGAGTCGGCGAGAACGGCGAGACTATCGAAGTAATAATGCCTAGGTATCGCAATTATAACATCACGATGTCGCCGGGCGACCTGCATATCTTGGGCGCAAGCCTCAAAGACGTAGGTCAATACGTCAACTTGCGTAATAAAGAAGAAGTTTACGACGGCAGCGACAAGTATGAAGATTTTAGAGTTGAGACGACCAATGCCAACATTGCGAGCGCGCTCAAATTCAGAGTATTCAGATACGTGTCAATGACAAGTCTCCCGTCTGCGGAAGCCAGCGCATTGGCGCACGCATACGGCAAGTATTCCCAAAGCGTAGGAGAGGACGGCAATTTCGTATACACCAAGGACGATGAGGGGATATATGTCAGAAAGTATATCAAGAGAGTTGAGTACGGCGACAGCGTTGACGAATTGTTGACGGAGGCAGGTCAGTATTTCAAACATATCACTCCTGCCAAGGACGGCATATTCACCGACGAGTATATCACCGACTTCTATATTACCAAGGCAGTGCGCGATTTGAGCGACGTCAATGTCAAGACGGCGGTATATTACAACAAGATAGTCATCTCCTGCGACGTTGAGGGAATGATAATCAGCTTTAATGACGCAGGATACGTCAACAAGGCTACTTTCGACAACTTGGCTGCTGACACCGAGTATACGGTCAGAATCAAGTTTACGGAATCCGCCAACTATCTTGCTACTGAGGACTATATAGAATTAAAATTGCGTACGGGTATCGACATTTCGTCGGTCGCAGATACGATAAACAAACTCGATAAGATAGATTTTTCTAACATAACCGAGTTTGAAAACAAAGTGCTTATGTTTATAGACAGAATATCTGCCGAAGATATGTCGCTTATCGATATTGCCAAGTTTGCAAAACTTCAAGCGTCGTATGATCAGCTTATCAAAGGTGCAAATTCAGTCGTAATAGGAGCGCAAAAGGTGGGAGCTAAGGCAGTAGGCAAGAGCGGCAATTCAGCTAAGACTGCGGCTGCCGGCATCGCGCTTTCGACGGGAGGTTTCGGAATGTTGTTTGCGGCAGGAATGCTTATAAGCAAGAAGAAGAAAGAAGAAGAGGTCTGCGAAAGGGCGGTCAAGAGAGTCGGCGCGAGAAGAGCAGGCAAGACGGCTGTCGCAGTTATCGCATTGCTTATGGTATGCGTACTCGTATTCGCGGCATGCGATAATACCGTCAAAGGATTTAGCAAGTACGACCTGTATAAGATAGCGTCATATCAAGAGGGCACCAACGGAAGCCGCGATCTGACAATCGAAGTCAAGGCGGGAGATCTTACGCTTTATAAGTATGAAAACGGCGTGGAGACCAAACACGACAAAATAGAAGCTCCTTCTATATCATTTGGCTCCGACGGAATGGGATTTGAGTTTGACGACTTGTATTTCAGCAACGCCGAGTTCAAGGTTGAAAACGGCGAAGCTACTTTTTCTGCGGACATAAGGGAGACGCTCGTATTCTTAGGCGTAGAAAACGCGTCCAACGGCAAGGTTAAGGTAAGCGTTGACAGCGAGAAAAAATCTCTCAAATTTATCGACGTGAGCTATGACATAATACAGTCCGGTATCATTTACAGCGTGACTATCAACGTGCGTTGATATCCCGACGGCAAAAGCAATATCCGCTTCATTTTAATGGGGCGGATTTTTTGTTGCCAAATAAAGTTATTTACCTTATAATATAAACGTACCAGGAGGATCTATGACAGAAGAGATTTTGATAGTCGGCGGAGGAGCAAGCGGCATGATGTGCGCATGCAGATTTGCAAAACGCGGATTTAAAGTAACAGTGTTGGAAAAATCCGACAGAGTGGGCAAGAAATTGCTCGCGACAGGCAACGGCAAGTGTAATCTTACCAACGTCAACATCAAGATAGAAGATTACAACAGCGACGAGGTAAAGTGGGCGTTGCTCAGATATTCCCCAAAGAGAGTGATTTCCGAGTTTGAGTCTATGGGACTTATGACAAGGACCGACTCCGAGGGCAGAGTTTATCCCTATTGCGAAAGCGCCAATGCGGTGCTCAACACTTTTTTGAGAGTGATGGAGGAATACGGCGTCAATATTGTCACTAATTGCGTTGTCGGCGGCATGACCAACAGAGACGGCAAGTGGACGGTGATGTCGTCAAAGGGAAATTACGTGGCAGACAAAGTCGTTGTCGCGACAGGATCAGACGCGACTATGGGCTTTAACAGCCACAATATCACGAGGTCGCAAGGGCACAAGGTTACGCCGATAAGATATGCGATAGGACCGCTCCTAACCGACAGCGTCAAGGGAGCCAACGGAGTGCGCGCTAAGGCGCACGCCACTATGTATATCAACGGACAGGAAGTCATGGGAGAGAAAGGCGAGTTGCTTTTTAAGGACAATGCGTTGTCCGGCATATTGGCTTTTAGACTGTCGTCCGCGCTTGCAAGATATAGGTCGGAAGTGAATAGCTGCAAAGTAGTGATAGACTTTTTCCCCGATAAGTCTTTTGAAGAGGTCGCCGACTTTTTGCATAAGTATTGCTCGGCTGCTTCGCCTCTTCAAGGTATGTTGCATAAGGCTATCGCCCAGAATATATTTGCAAGGACGCCTATGGACAGATCGCTTATCATGTCGAGAAAGAAGGCTGAGGACATTGCCTATACGTGCAAGAATTTTGAAGTCGATATAAAGGGACTCAGCGACAGGCTCAACTCTCAGGTCGCTTGCGGCGGAATATCCCTCGACAGGATAGATATGATAACAATGCGCTCGCGCAATACCAAGGGATTGATATTTGTAGGAGAATGTCTTGATATAGACGGACTTTGCGGCGGCGGCAATCTGCATTGGGCGTGGGCTAGTGCAATGGCTGCGACCGAAGAATACGACAACGTGAAATAATGATAAGGATAGACCAGCTCAAACTGCCTGTCAATTTCAGCGACGGCGACGTAAAAAGACAGTTATCCAAGCTCATGGGAGTGAGCTATAATGATATTTGCGGATATGAATTTATAAAGAAGTCGATAGACAGTAGAGATAAAAGGCAGATAAAATACGTCGTGTCGCTTGCGGTAAAACTTGTCGGCGAGGGCAAGTATATTGCAAAGAGAAAGGGAGCGACGATTTATACGCCACCTCAAAGAGAAATAACCGAGTTGTTTCCAAGTCAGTTGCCGTCTCTGCCCAAGCGTCCTGTGATAGTCGGTTTGGGACCGGCAGGACTCTTTGCAGGACTTACGCTTGCCAAGGCAGGATATAGACCCATTATATTGGAAAGGGGTAAATCCGTCGACGAAAGACAGGCTTCTGTCCAAAGGTTTATCGACAGCGGAGAGCTGGATATTGAGAGCAATTTGCAATTCGGAGAGGGCGGCGCAGGAACTTTTTCCGACGGAAAGCTCAACACGGGCACGGGATCGCATATGATAAGCGTGGTATTTGGAGAGCTTGTCAAACACGGCGCGCCTATGCAAATACTGTATGATGCCAAACCTCACGTGGGGACGGACAAGCTGCGAGACGTCGTCAAGAGCATTCGCAACGAAATCATTTCGTTGGGCGGCGAGGTGTTTTTTAATTCCAAACTTATCGACGTGATATCAAAGGACGGCAAGCTGAGGGCTGTCAAGACGCAGACCCAACGCGGCGAAGTGACTATTGACTGCGACTTTTGCATATTGGCGGCAGGACACAGCGCGCGAGATACCTTTGAAATGCTTGCGTCAAAAGTGAAAATGCAGCAAAAACCCTTTTCCATTGGCGTGAGGATTGAGCATCTGCAAGAGCATATCAACAAGGCTCAGTACGGCGAGACAAACGGACTTCCGCCGGCCAATTATTCGTTGTCATGTCATCTTGACAACGGACGGTCGTGCTATACCTTTTGTATGTGTCCGGGAGGATACGTTATGCCGGCGGCGTCGGAGCTCAACTCTGTCGTCACCAACGGTATGAGTTATTATTCAAGAGACGGCGTCAATGCCAACAGCGCGTTGCTTGTGGGCGTACAGCCGAGTGATTTTGCAGGCGACAGTCCGCTTGCAGGAGTGGAATTTCAACGCAAATACGAGAGGCTTGCCTATTCGCTTTCGGGGTCGTATAAGGCACCGTGTCAGAGATATGCCGACTTGGCTGCCGGCAAAGTCAGCGGCGGCTTTGGCGAGGTGTTGCCGACATATCCGATGGGCGTGCATTTTGCAGACCTCAGAGAATGTTTGCCGTCATACGTCACTCAATCTTTGGTGAGCGCGATAGGTATTTTTGACAGAAAGATAAAGGGATTTGCCAACCCTGACGCGCTATTGACGGGCGTGGAAAGCAGATCGTCGAGCCCTGTGAGGATATTGAGAGACGAATACGGACAGAGCAGTATCTACGGGCTTATGCCTTGCGGAGAGGGCGCAGGATATGCGGGAGGGATAACCTCGGCGAGCGTCGACGGCATTGCAAGCGCGCTCAAACTTATTGGCGAGGCGTACAGTATTAAAACACCTTAATATTAGGCGGGTTATTATATAATAATATATATTATAAATTATTGTATTTTCAATTTGTCTATGATATAATACAAATGGATTTGCTTTTGAATAGGCAATTATGGCTAATTTTATAATAGAAAGACAAAGATATGGAAATACTTTCACATATCTATTGCGTAAGTAAATTATGAGGTAAATATGAACAACAAGACAAGGCAGATAATAGTTGTGGTAAGCGTGTTTGTAATCGCGTTGGCGTCGCTTGGCACGATTATCGGACTATTGGTAAATACGGGTAATATGTCGGAATACTCCAACGGATTCAGATACCAGGCGAGTGGGTCTAGAATTACTATTACGGGGTATGAGGGCGATGACGAGGAAGTAGTCGTGCCTGATAAGATAAAGGGCAAGAGAGTTGTCGGCATCGATAAGGACGCATTTGAGGAAAAGTCTTCTGTCGTGAAGAGTATCAAGTTTAATTGTACGTCCTCTGCGTTTACCATTGCAGAAGAAGCTTTTGCCGAGCTTGCTGCTCTCGAAAGGGTGGTTTTGCCTAAGAATATCAAAGAGGTTGCAAACGGAGCCTTTAAGGGCTGCAAGGCTCTCAAAACCGTTATTGTTCCCAACAGCGTTACTAAGATAGGCGCCAATGCCTTTAAAGATTGCGCTCAGTTGAAATTTATGTATCACACCGACGATTATTCGACGGAAGGCGACAATGCGATAGAAGAGGACGGAATATTCCTTCCTACGTCGCTATTAGAGATAGGCGAGCGCGCATTTGAGGCTTGCACGACCATAGTGGATATGTCCATGAAGAAAGACTTGGAGAAGATAGGCGATTATGCTTTTTACGGTTGCACAAGATTGAGCGAACTCACGGTCGAGGAAAACAGCGAGGTGACAAGCATAGGCGAATGGGCGTTCTACAACACGCTTCTCAATTCTCCTAAGCCCACCGACTCGCGTAAAAATCCAATGCTCTTCCCAAATCTTGTTACGATAGGCGCAAGCGCATTTAAGAACGTAAAAAACAATTTCGTATATTTCTCCATACCAAAGTCAGTCAAGACGATAGGCGACGCAGCTTTTGCAGAGAGCTCAAATCTTACTACTGTGGATATGGCTGAGGATATTCAGCTTGAATCTATGGGCGAGGGCGTATTTGAAAATTGTTCGCAGCTGACGGATATTACTTTGCCTACAGGTCTAAAAGAAATACCTGCAAAGACTTTCAAAGGTTGTTACAGACTTTTGTACAACAGCGATTTTGTTATCGGCAAGTCGGTGGAGAAAATCGGCGACGGAGCTTTTGCGATATATACGGGCAGGGGGTCTAGCACCAGCGTGACGTCTTATTCGCGTCATATCATCACTGTCGATCCGGAAAACGAATACTTTACGACTGTAAGACTCGAAGACAACAAGAGAGAGGGCAACGAGACTTCGACGTATCAGCAGGGTTTGCTGACAGACGCCGACGGCACCACGGTATACGCTTACTACGGCTCATACGACGCCAATTCTACCAACTCGCTTGGCAAGACGTTTAGACTTTTGGATACGGAGGGCAACTTCCTCACCGACGTCACGACGATAAAGCCGTATGCTTTTGCAGGCGTGGACTTTGAGTATATTCAGCTCAACAATTCAATAAAGAATATCGGCGAATACGTGTTCTTTGGCAGTAAAGTCGTAATATGCTATATGTCGGCAGAGAGATTTGAGTTTGACGGCAAATCGTTTGACAGAGTTGTCGAGCCTAAGGACAATGACGATATCGAAGCTCTTTCGGACAGAATCGAAGTAGGCTTGCTTGCCACGTCGTCGGCAGTCGACGAAATGATGGAGAAGTTTAGAGAGTTTGATATAGTTGCCGCGCAGTATAACGCCTCTAAGTTGCCGTAAAATACTAAGTATGATTAAATGCACCCGAAAAGGGTGCATTTTTTATGGGTGTTACTTTTGCTTGTTAATTCAACTCGATGTTGGTCGAGGTGACCAAAGTTCGGTGTGCTATAAAGCCATATAGTTTAGTCATATCGAGCGTAGTCGAGATATCTCATCCTTTTAATTCAATTCGTTGAGATTTCTCCGCTACGCTCGAAGTGACCGAATATTGTTTTCAAAACGCCAAACCTCTGTAAATCTCTCAAAGTTTATAAACTAATACGTAGTTAAATTGTAAATATCAAATCACCACAAAGTCGCCAGGAGTGATAAATATAAAGCTTATCAACGCCAGCAGTACGACAACGACTACTTGGTGCAATGCGTACACCCAAATTGCTATCTTGCCCCAGAATGCAAAAGGTCTGTGCCAATCGTATTTGCCAAGGTGCGGCAGTAAACTTTTCTTTTTGGGATACAGCAAGATACCTACGCCTGCGCCTATCATCATATATCCCGTGTTGGGGAAGATAGGGTAATAGTCGCCCGAGAAGAAATAGCCGTCGCCTTGCATGAAGTAACCTATGAAGTATAGTTTGTCGTCTTCTGCAAACGCGTGCAGGTCGTGACTGAAAGTCTCCATAAAGCCTTCGTTCATAGTTATTATCATTACTCCCAGGAAGAGGCATACGCCCGACGTTATCAGCTTGTTGTGGCAGCACAGCGTATCTATAAGCCACCACAGCAGTATCGAGAATGCAAACATATGCAATATTCCAAACTTTATAGTCACGTCCATGCAGTATGACACGATAGTTATTATTCCTGCAAGTATCGTTGCCTGTACGCCGCGCTTTAAATTGCTGCGAGAGAAAGAACAGGATATGCCGCAAAGCAGGGCGAATATCCATACGACGATATGTTGAGTGGTAGTTCTTAGAGTAGAATTGTTGATATAATTTTGAGCAAGCTCAACTATTTGAATTATATTTTCTTTGCCGGTCGCTATCCAAGCTTTGTCAAAAAGTCCGGCAATGTCGAACATAAAGTGGTCGAATATCATCAAAAGGACGCAAACTCCTCGCAAAAAATCCAGCTCCCATATTCTCTCGCGAGATTTTGGGGCAAGACCGTTTGACCTTTTGCGAAGAGCCGCCGTCATTTATCTTTTAAATTTTGTCAACGCCCATGTATTTTCTCAATACTTCGGGTATGACTATGCTTCCGTCGGCTTGTTGGAAGTTTTCAAGGATCGCCGCCGTCGTTCTGCCGACCGCAAGACCGCTGCCGTTGAGCGTGTGGGCAAGTCTGACTTTGCCGTCCTTATCTCTAAATCTAATGCTTGCGCGTCTTGCTTGGAAGTCTTCGTAGTTGGAGCAAGACGATATCTCCACGTATCTGTTGTAAGACGGCATCCATACCTCTATGTCGTAAGTCTTTGCAGATCCAAATCCGAGATCGCCCGTGCAAAGACAGACAACTCTGTAAGGTATGCCGAGAAGCTGCAATATCTTTTCCGCTGAGTTTGTCAGATGTTCAAGCTCCTGATAGCTGGTCTCGGGAGTGGTAAACTTGACGAGCTCAACTTTGTTGAATTGGTGTTGGCGTATGAGACCTCTGGTATCTCTGCCTGCGCTGCCTGCTTCGCCTCTAAAACATGCAGTGTATGCGCAATACTTTATCGGCAGGGTATCGACGGACAGTATCTCGTCTCTGTGCAGGTTGGTCACCGGCACTTCTGCGGTAGGCACAAGATAAAAATCTTGCCCTTCGTTGTTGACGTAATACATATCTTCGGCAAATTTAGGTAGCTGACCCGTGCCTATCATAGCGTTTTTATTTACCATATAGGGAGGGAAAACTTCCGTATATCCATTGTCGATATGGGTGTCTAGCATAAAGTTGTATATCGCTCTTTCCAATCTTGCGCCCAAGCCCTTATATACGGTAAATCTGGCGCCTGCTATCTTACTTGCTCTCGGCCAATCGCAAAGTTCCTTTTCTTCCGCAATATCCCAATGCGCCTTTGGCTGGAAGTCGAACTTTGTAGGCTCGCCCCATTTTCTCACTTCTACGTTGTCGTCGCTGTCGCTGCCGATAGGCACTTCCTTGTTGGGAAGATTGGGTATCGTCAGCATTATCTCGCTTATTTTCGCTTCGACTTCGCCAAGTCGGGCGTCAATCGCCTTTATCTCGTCGCCGAGCTCTTTCATTTGCGCAATCTTGCCAGCCTTCTCGTCGCCTTTGAGGGTGGGGATGAGCTTTGATACGGCGTTTTTAGTCGCCTTTTTATTTTCGCCGTCCTGAATGAGAGACCTTCTCTCTTCGGCAAGCGCGCCAAGACCTTCAAGGTCGAATTTGCCGCTTCTGTGCGACAATCTTTGCTTTACTTCTTCAATGTTTTCACATACAAATTTTAAATCCAACATATTCTTTCCTCCGAGTTTGAGTTTTTACGTCATTTTGCTAAGTACGTCTGCGCTTTTGTCTGTATGCGGTTGTGTTTAATACGCATATATATCGCAAAACTCTTTTAGCCGTGTCTCTCAACTCATAAATTTTTATTTGCAGACTATATTGACAAGTCTTTTGGGAATGACGATCACCTTGACTATTTGCAGCCCTTCGGTTGCCGCCGCAATAGCTTCGTTTTTAAGCGCGATGTCTTCGATTTGTTTGTTGTCGGCGTCGCTTGGTACGATTATCTTCGCCTTCATACGGCTGTTGACTTGCACCGCAAGCTCGTATTCGTCTTTGACAAGAGCGTTCTCGTCGCATATCGGATAGGTCATGTCAAATACAGAATATTTGCCGCCCATCTTTTCGTTCAGTTCTTCCGCTATGTGCGGAACGAGGGGAGCGAGCAGGAGTATCAAATCGCTTATGCACGCTTTGAAGAAGCTTGCGTTTTTCTCTCCGTCGCTGCCGATATACTTATAAAGGTCGTTGACGTACTCCATGATACGCGCGACTGCGGTATTGAAAGAGAAGTTTTTCATATCCTCGCTTACGCGTTTGATAGTGTTGTTGCGCGTATAGTTTAGGGCTTTCTCTTCGGCTCCCATTTGCGCGCTTGCTGCGTTTAAGCTTATTGCTTTGTCTACTATGCGTTCGACTCTCTCCAAGAACTTTACGATAGACTCCATACCGTTTGCGCTCCACGGACCGCCCTCGATATAGCTAAAACCAAACATAAGATAAAGTCTAAACGCGTCCGAGCCGAATTTGCTTACGTAGTCGTCGGGAGATATGATATTGCCTCTTGACTTAGACATCTTAAAGCCGTCGGGACCGAGTATCGTGCCTTGGTGTACCAGCGACTTAAACGGCTCGTCAAACGTCAAATATCTCATATCTCTCAATGCCTTGGTAAAGAAACGGGCATAGAGCAGGTGCATGCACGCGTGTTCCGCGCCGCCGATATATTTGTCGACAGGCAGCATTTGATTGATTATTTTTGGGTCAAAAGCCATTTTGTCGTTGTGCGCGTCGGGATATCTCAGATAATACCAGCTTGAACATACGAATGTGTCCATCGTGTCGGGGTCGCGCGTAGCTTTGCCGCCGCATTTGGGACATGTCGTGTTGATAAATTCGCTGCTGCTTGCAAGAGGCGATTTGCCGTTAGGCTTAAATTCCACGTCGTAGGGAAGCTTAACGGGCAAGTCTTTTTCCGGCACGGCGACTTCGCCGCACTTGTCGCAATATACGATAGGTATCGGCGCGCCCCAATATCTCTGACGGGATATCAGCCAATCTCTCAATCTGTAATTGGTCTTCAACTGTCCTTGTTTTTTCTGCTCCAACCATTTGACTATCGCAACCTTGCCTTCTTTCGACGTCATGCCGTCGAATTGCGAGTTTGTGTTGCAAATCACGCCGTATTCGCAGTATGGCAGTTCGTCGTTTGCGCCGTCGGCAGCCTTTATCACTCGCCTTATCTGCAATCCGAATTTCTTTGCAAAGTCATAGTCTCTCTCGTCGTGAGCCGCAACGCCCATGACCGCGCCCGTGCCGTAGGAGTAGAGTACGTAATCGCCTATCCAAATAGGCACCTTTTCGCCGTTGACGGGATTGATGCAGTATGCGCCTGTGAATGCGCCAGTCTTTTCTCTCGTCGTTGACATTCTGTCGATCTCTGATATCTTAGCGCAATTTTCTTTATATGCTTTGACTTCTTCTTTGCGATCGGGAGTAGTGATTTTATCTACCAGCGGATGTTCCGGCGCGAGTATGACGTACGACACGCCGAATACTGTGTCGGCTCTCGTAGTAAATACGCTGAACGTATCTCCGCTTTCGCATGCAAATTCTATCTCTCCGCCTGTGGATTTGCCTATCCAGTTGCGTTGCATAGCTTTGGTCTTTTCAGGCCAATCGATCGTGTCGAGGCCTTGCAACAGCTCTTCGGCGTATTTGGTTATCTTGAAAAACCACTGTGTGAGATTTTTTCTTATGACAGTGGTGTGACATCTCTCGCACGCGCCGTCCACGACTTGTTCGTTGGCAAGCACGGTGTTGCAGGAAGGACACCAATTCACAGGCGCTTCCTTGCGGTATGCGAGATTGTTCTTATAAAGTTGCAGGAATATCCACTGCGTCCATTTATAGTAGTCTGGCATACAAGTCTTTATCTCATAATCCCAATCAAAAGACGCGCCCATAGCTTTGAGCTGTCTCTCCATAGTGTCTATATTTTTAAGAGTGCTGTCTTGCGGATGAACGCCCGATTTGATGGCGTAGTTTTCGGCAGGCAGACCGAATGCGTCAAAGCCCATCGGCTG
The DNA here is from genome assembly GCA_910579785.1 of uncultured Christensenella sp. Taxonomy (GTDB): domain Bacteria; phylum Bacillota; class Clostridia; order Christensenellales; family UBA3700; genus RACS-045. The sequence continues at coordinate 138,389 of CAJTVJ010000001.1, forward strand.
AAAGACTTCTTTGCCGTTCATTCTCATAAAACGGGCATAGCTGTCAGACGGTCCGTAGTTGTACCAATGTCCTGCGTGAAGTTTTGCGCCTGAGGGGTAAGAAAACATCTCCAACACGTAATATTTGTCTTTGATTTTCGACTTGTCAAAAGAATAGAGCTTGGTGTCAGCCCATTTTTTTTGCCACTTTTTTTCAATTTCGATAAAATCCATAAATTGCTCCGAGCTATATATATAAAAGTTTATTATATATATATAATATATCTAGACAGGTTGTTTGTCAACGGTTTTGCAATTTATAGTGCCGCATTAGATATCTTTTTGGGGCGTACGGCGCGCTTGCGATAGTGAGGCGTGTTCTCGGCAAAGTATATTTAACGCCGCTGATATTTATTTGACTTTATTTATGTTTGCCGGCAGTTGCCGAGTGTTGCGTAGGTTATGTATGTTGATTTTAAAGCATATTGTAAATAAAAAACTTTGCAAACTCTTTTAAATAAGTAGAAACTTTTTAATAAGTATGCTAAAATAATCGCTAGGAAGTCAAATTTATTGGAGAGAAAAAGTGAAAATCAGCAATTTATTTCAACAAAAAAAGGTGGTCTATTCTTTTGAGATATTTCCCCCGAAAGTCAACGACGATATAAGCAAGATATACGACACGTTGACGCAGCTCAAAGATATCAGACCAGATTATATATCTATCACGTACAGCGCGGGCGGCAGTAAGAATTCGCGCACTGCGGAGCTGGCAAAGATCGTCAAGGACAACTACGGTATAGAGCCGTTGGCGCATTTGACGTGTATCAATTCCACGAAGCAAGAGGTGGGCAAGGCGTTGCAAGACCTTGTCGACATAGGAGTGGAGAACGTACTTGCTCTGAGAGGCGACAGAATAGAGGGGCAGGTGAGGAGCGACTTTGCATATGCAAGCGAGCTTGTCAAGTATATCAAGAGCGTGAGAGATATGGACGTCGCGGGCGCGTGCTATCCCGAGGGACATCCCGAGAGCGCCAATATAGTCGAGGATATACGCCATATGAAAATCAAGGTCGACAACGGAGTATCACATCTCAATTCCCAGCTGTTTTTTGACAATGACGACTACCTTAAATATTTGGATATGGTGAGACTTGCAGGGATAGACGTTCCGATACAGGCAGGCATAATGCCGCTTGTCAAGGCGTCGCAGCTTAACGGTATCGTCAAGATGACGGGAGCCAAACTGCCGTCTAAGATATCGCGTATGTACAACAAGTTTGCAGACGATCCCGATTCGCTTATGGAGGCAGGCATCGCATATGCGACCGATCAGATAGTCGACCTTTTGTCAAGCGGCGTCGACGGCATACATTTGTATATTATGAACAACGCGTACGTTGCAAGGCGTATCACGCAAAACGTTCAACCTTTGATAGACAAACTCAACGGCGCGAGGTGATTGTTAAGAAATGTATATAGACAAGAGCGAACTTTTGAGATACCTTGGGTATAGAGGACAGCAGTACGATATTGATATGGAGGCTAAGATAGACAAGGCGATAGAGATTTGCCTTGACAAGATCACTCCGAGAAGTATCGTCAAGAAATACGAGTTGTCTCACAGTCCGCTTTCTGTCATAGGCGCGCAGCTGCCTCTTGAAGGCAGGGATATTGCCGAGCATCTTAAAGATTGCGGCGGAGTGTATGTTATAGGCGCGACATTGGGCTTTGAGATAGAGAAGACGGTAGGCAGACTTATCAAAGACGACGCGTCGCTTGCAGTGCTTGTCGACAGCGCCGGCACTTGCGCGATAGAGAGTTATTGCGACGATATATGCGAGGAATTGCAGAGCAGGGAAGAGATGAAGTTGACGTCGAGATTTTCATGCGGCTACGGCGATTTTCCGCTGTCATTGCAGCCGTATTTTTCAAGCGTGCTGGAAATGCAAAAACGTATCGGCGTATACGTCGACAGCGCAAGCTTTATGATGTCTCCGCAGAAGTCGGTGACGGCAGTCGTGGGGATAAGCAATAGCGCCGCAAAGCAAGGCGCGGATAAGTCAAAAAGGTGTGACTTAAAATGCGCAAACTGCGGCAATATAAATTGCCAATTCAGAAAGGTGTAATCTATGAAGTTTAGAGATTTGATAAAAGATTCGATAGTTTTGCTTGACGGAGCAATGGGCACTCAATTTCAGAAGATGGGATTGAAGGGCGGAGAAATACCCGAGAGGCTCAACGTGCAAGCCCCCGATACGGTGTATACGGTCAGCTTGCAGTACGCTGAGAGCGGCAGCGATATAATTTGCACCAATACTTTCGGCGCCAACAGAAAAAAACTCAAAGACAGCGCAGAAGTAGCCAGCATTATCAAAGCAGGCGTAAAGATAGCGAGAGCCGCTGCCAAAGATAAGCTTGTAGCTTTGGACTTGGGACCCACAGGCGGTCTTATCGAACCGCTAGGAAGTATGACTTTCGACGAGGCTTACGACATATATAAAGAACAGATAATTGCAGGCGCGGAGGGAGCCGACGTTGTGCTTATCGAGACGATGAGCGACCTTTATGAACTCAAAGCCGCGTTGCTTGCTGTCAAAGAAAACTGCGATTTGCCTGTGATGGCTAGTATGACTTTCGACGAGAGGGGACGTACCTTTACCGGATGCAGCGTAGAGGCGTTTGCTATCACCGCAAGCGCGTGGGCTGACGCGCTGGGAATAAATTGTTCGTTGGGTCCCAAACAGATATTTCCAATAATGCAGAGGCTGGCGGGCAACACGTCTTTGCCGCTATTTATCCAAGCCAACGCAGGACTGCCCGACAGCGATATGAATTACAAAGTCACTTCTGACGAGTTTGCCAATGACTATAAGGAGTATCTTGATTTGGGCGTCAATATTCTCGGCGGATGCTGCGGCACTACGCCGGAGTATATCTTAAAACTTGACGAATTGAGAAAGGGCAGAAAGGCGCTGCGCAGAGAAAATATATATAAGACGGCAGTTTGTTCGCCGACAAAAGTCGTATATATAGACGGCGTCAAGGTGATAGGAGAACGGATAAATCCCACGGGCAAGAAGGCGATGAAACAAGCTCTTATAGACAGAGACTTTGACTATATCGCCACGCAGACGATAGAGCAGACGGAAGCCGGCGCGGATATTCTTGACGTCAATACGGGACTTCCGCAAATCGACGAAAGACAAATGCTTACCGACACTGTCAAGTATATTCAAAGTATCACAGATCTGCCGTTGCAGATAGATTGCTCAAAGCCGGAGGCTATCGAGAGCGCGCTTAGATATTACAACGGCAAGCCGATAGTCAATTCTGTCAATGCCGAGGAAAAGTCGCTGTCGGCTATCTTGCCGCTCGTTGCCAAGTACGGAGCCAGCGTGGTGGGATTGACTATCGACGAGAAAGGAGTACCCGAAACAATCGAGGAGCGTGTACGGCTTGCCGAGAAGATAATAGCGCGCGCAAAGAGCTGCGGGATAAGGGAAGAAGACGTATATATAGACTGTCTTACGCTTACTGTCAGCGCGCAGCCTGAGCAGGCGTTGAATACTCTCAAAGCGATAGGGATACTCAAAAGCAAATATAATATCAAGACGGTGCTAGGCGTGTCCAACATATCTTTTGGACTGCCGGCAAGACAAATAATCAACACTGTGTTTTTGACCATGGCAATGCAGGCAGGTCTCGACTTGCCGATACTCAACCCCAACGTCGCGGAGAATATGCAGGCGGTGGACGCTTTCAACGTGCTGACCTGTCAAGATAAAAATTGCGAAAAGTATACGTCTAAGTATGCCGACTACGTTGCGACGCAAAGCATGCAAAAGCAAGCGAAGACAAATTCAGAACAGGGCGACGTCTCAGACATATTTTATTGCATAGAAAAGGGCTTGGAGCGAGCAAAGACTCTGACGGCAGAACTTTTGAAATCGCAAGACGCCCTTAAAGTAATCGACGATTATCTGATACCTGCGCTCAACAAGGTGGGCGACGCGTATGAAAAGGGCAAGATATTTCTTCCCCAACTCATTGCTTCGGCGGACTGCGCCAAAGGATGTTTTGAAGAGGTGAAAAAACATTTGCCGACGGGCGGCGCGGACAAGGGCAAGATAGTGCTTGCGACCGTAAAGGGCGACGTCCACGACATAGGTAAGAACATAGTTAAGACGGTGCTGGAAAATTACGGATTTAAAGTTATTGACCTTGGCAAGAGCGTGGCAGCCGACGCAGTCGTCAAAGCGGTAAAAGACAACGATATAAAGCTGTGCGGACTGTCTGCGCTTATGACTACGACGGTGGAGAATATGAAAGAGACTATCGAGCTTCTTAAAGAGCAGTGTCCTTGGTGCAAGGTAATGGTGGGAGGAGCCGTACTCACGGAAGAATATGCCAAGCAGATAGGCGCGGACAAATATTGCAAGGACGCCAATCAAAGCGCGAAATACGCTCAAAGTATTTTTAAGGAATAAAATATGAAAAAGACGTTGCAGGTAGTGGGCGCGATAATAGTCAATGACGGCAGGATTCTTGCCGTAAAGCGCGGAGAGAGCAAGAACAAAGCCGTAGCCTATAAATATGAATTTCCCGGCGGAAAAATCGAAAGCGGCGAAACTCCGCATTCTGCGCTCAAAAGAGAACTATTGGAAGAGATGGACTATGCAATAGAGGTCGGCGAAGAGTTTATGCAAGTGACGTATGAGTATGACGAAGTTATTGTGCATTTGACTGCTTTTATCTGTGCTCCGCTTTCTGAGCGCTATAAACTCAACGAGCATATCGACGATATATGGCTTTTGCCGGATGAGCTCAACAGTGTAGAGTGGGCTCCTGCCGACAGCGACATAATAAGCAAGTTAAGCAAAATTAAATTTTAATGACATTTATCACGTCTCCCGAATATCATTATATAAAGGAGGCGTATATGTTTAATTATTATAATCAACCCAACAACAACGCAACCAACAATCAAAGAAATGCAAATCAAGTCCCGGCATATGACTTCCAAACGCTGCAAAACGCCAGGCGCGATTTAATTGGAGAGATACAGGCTATCATCGAATATGACGATCATTTACATAGTACTAATATAGATGCGGCAAGAGCCACTTGGCAAAACATTCGCGACGAAGAGATGGTGCACGTCGGCGAATTGCTTGGGCTTCTATATTATTTAGCTCCGTATCAAAAACAATTTGTAGAGCAAGGCTTAGACGAGTTCAATGAAAGAATGAATAATAAGAATACGTAATTGCACACAGCGTAAATAGTCTTGCCTTTTCGGCAGGCTATTTTGCTTTAATGATATTTGCCGATTTCGGCGAATTGTTTAAAAAATTTGCATGAACTTGCCGATTTCGGCGAATTAAAAATTGACATCTTGTAACAACGTTTTACAATAATATGTTTGGCATAAAGATATGTAGAATAAATTTAGAATAGCTTGCCATCGGTCAGATCATTGTTGAGATGAGCCCGTAAATATACGGCGCTATACTGATAAAATAATTTATATATAAAATAGCGGTTGTATTTTTTATAATTGGACATAATCGTTGATATGAGAGAAATTATAAAGCATATCGATGAAGTAAAAAGAAGAGTGGGGCTTATCGTCGGTCAGCCCGTTACGTTTGAGGTCAACAAGGGCCGCAATAAGTTTGTCAAGTTTGACGGATATATCCAAGACGCGTATCCGGCGATATTCACGGTCAGATGTATGATAGAGGGCGAAGAAGAGTTGCTGTCTTATTCATACAACGACATACTGACGCGCAACGTCAAAATAAATAAAAAATAATTTTTGTCATATTGTCATTCCTTGCGTAATATACTATGGTGTAAAAACATATTGGCGGAGGATATATGGCAATAAATACAATATTTAAGAGCGTGAGCTCGGACTATGAAAGGAACTTGGACGGAAAGCAGATTGTAATGCAATGCAATTTTGACACTACGTCAAAGGGAGGAGTCAGCAAGGTATGCGCGCTTTCCAGCGACGCGCAGATAACCAAAGTGCAGGCGCTTTCCAAACAAATAAAAGTAAGCGGAAGAGTATCTATCAAGCTAGTCTATCTTGACGGCGAGGGAAAACTCAACAGCTTTGACTATATTTCGGACTTTTCCGAGGATATCGTTGACGACGCGGTCGTTGCCGATATGCCGTGTTTGGTCAATGCGTCTATCGTCGACAGCGTGTCGGGTATATCGGGCAGCGAGATAAAGGTGCAGACTGTCGTAGAACTCATGCCCAAAGTCGTTGAGATAAATACGGTCGACTTGCTTGAAGAGAGCGAAGGCGCGCTGTCGTTGAAGCAGGAACAGTATTATCAAAAGTATATCGGCACAGTCTCCGAAGAGTTTGAAGTGAGCGACGAATATGCGTGCGGCGTGAGGGTAGACGACGTGTTGTATTACGACGCCAAGGTCTTGGTGTGCAACGTGGACAATGCCGATTGCAAATTGAATCTCAGCGGTCAGATAGAAGTGTGTATAATTTATTCCAGCGAGGGCGTGCATTCGACAAAGAATATAAATATGCCTTTTGTGCAAGAGCTTGCTACTAAGGGTGAGGACTTGCAGGCTTGCATTAAGGCGATAGTCAAGGACAGCAGATTGATATTGGAAGGCGACGAAAACGAAAACGTATTTAAGATGGTCATCACGGTTGCGCTGCAAGGCTTTGTTATGCAAGGCGAGACAATGAGCGCGATAATCGACTTATATTCTCCCGCCAATGCGCTTACTTTGACAAAAGAGGACGTCAGATTTGAAAGACAAAACGGCGTTATGCGTTTTGAAGAGAGGATAAGCGGAAGCGTATCTGTCGGCGATCAGGAAGAGGGTATCCGCAACGTCATCAGCTGCGTCGTTACGCAAAACAACCTATCAAACCTCATAGCTATGAACGACGGGATACTTGCCGAGGGCATACTCAACACTTCTGTGATATATGTCGACGACGGCGGTACGGTCAAGTGTATGCAGGTAGAATTGCCTTATTCTTTGGAGTTTGCAAAAGAGGGCGTGAGAGAGGGCGATTTGCTCAGCGGCAGCGCGATAGCAACCGAATGCGCTCATAAGGTCAAGAGAGACAGAGAAGTTGAACTTACGGCTAATATAGCGCTGTCGGTATGCTCTAAGTCGGCAGTTTGCAACACTGTTATCAAAGGTATCGAAGAGGGAGAAGAGATTGAGAAAAACAACTGTGCAATGAGCGTATATCTCCCAAGCAAGGGTGAAAGCATATGGCAGATAGCTAAGACGCTGGGCATGTCTATCGAAAGCATCATGCAGCAAAATGCAGACCTTGGCGATACTATGAAAGGTGACGAGCGTATTGTGATATACAGAGAGCTTTAAGATAATTTTAAATGGGAATTTGAGGGAGTGCGCAATACTCCCTCTTTTTTTACGGTTATATGATTGCGATATTTTACATAAATTTTGCACAATTTAGATTAGTTTTACAAGACGGTTATTGATATGGAAATATTGTTGTGTTAAAATGAAAATGAAGAGGTAGGGTATGGATAGATTTATTCAGGGATGTATGCGCATAAAGGATATGACTACGGCGCAGATAAGAGAGTTGATAGACGCCAATCTTGCAAACGATATCAACGTGTTTGACCACGCGGATATATACGGAGGCGGCGAATGCGAGAGCGCGTTTGGCAAGGCTCTCAAAGAAGCGCCGCAACTTAGAGATAAAATTATCATACAGACCAAGGGCGGTATCGTCAAAGATCTGTCATGCCACAGATATGACAACAGCGCCAACTATCTTATAGATTGCGTTCATAAGAGCGCCAAGAGACTTGGAGTGGAGAAGATAGATAGATTTCTCATACACAGACCCGACGCGCTATTCAATCCCGACGAGACGGCAAAGGCGTTTGACAAGTTGCACAGCGAAGGCTTGGTCGACGAGTTTGGCGTAAGCAATTTTTCAGGAAGTCAGATTGCTCTTTTGAGCGTAAGCTGCAAGCAAAAAATCAAATACAATCAAGTGCGAGTCAGTATATACCACTGTCCTATGATAGAATACGGTATGAATTACAACAGATTTAACGACGCCGGCGTAAATCGCGACGGGGGTACGCTTGATTATTGCAGGCTCAACGGAGTGCAAATTCAATGTTATTCTCCTTATAAAGGCAAGAAGAAATCTTTTATCTCCGATTTGCGCTATCCAAAGCTCAACAATCTTCTCAAAGATTTGTCTTTTAAATACGAGGTCGCGCCCAATGCGATCGCCGCGGCTTGGCTATTAAAACATCCGGCAGGATTTGCCGTAATCAACGGTACGATTCGTCCTGAGCGCGTCGAGCAAATAGCCAAGGCAAAAGACATCAACCTAACGCGCGGCGAGTGGTATGAACTTTATCATTCCATGGGACGTGTTTTGCCTTAATAGATTCAATAACGTGCTAGCAGAGTATCTATCGAGCAGTCAAAATATTTGGCAAGAATAATCAAATTATCTATTGACGGCAGTCGTCTGCCGTGATACCAATCGTCGATACGCGAGTTGGAGATTTTAGTATGCTTGTTGAGTTGATATCTTGTCAAGTTTTTATCTTCAAGCAGTTTGCCAAACGTCCTATCAAAGGGCGGAGTGTGCGAAAATTTTAAATCGTTTGTTTCTTCAAGACCGAGTAAATAATCAATCGAACATTCAAAGTAATCTGCAATTTTTATTATATTGGCAAGACATGGTAAATACTCCTTTCTTAAATACTTATAGCATTCCGACAGATTAAAACCAAGTTTTTCAGAAAAGGTTTTTACGCTTAGATTATTATCAAGTATGAGGTCGTTTAAATTTTCGGCAAAATTCGACAAAATATCCATAAATTAATACTCCTATTTGAATAATTATCTACCACATATGCCAAATAATAATTGACTTTGTAAGTTGTGGGAGATATAATAAGTTATAGAACAAAGTAAGGAGGAATATGTATGGAAAAAAGTTTGAATTTGTCACAAAACTCTCAAAGAACTGTATTTGCTACAAAAATTACTTTGCAGAATTTAATTAATGATTTGCAAGCATTGTTTAAAGAGTATTACGTAGGTCAGTTTACGAAAGATGGACAATCTCTAAAATTGAGTTTTTACAATGGTCAAAATTTTAAACTGCAAATTGAAGAATTAAATTAAGGTAAAATTTCAAAAGAAGAATGTCCGTCTATTGCTAGACGGATTTATTGTTAAAGAAAACCCCCAGATAGTCTGGGGGTTCAAAAAAGGTTTACCGGTGAGTAAAAAATAGCACTCCTTTTGTTATAATAGATTTGTCCGCCAAGGCAAATCTAAACAAAAGGAGCACAAAAATGAAAAACGAAACTATTACAAACAGTTTATCACACACCACATGGAATTGCAAGTATCACATAGTGTTTGCACCAAAGTATCGCCGAAAAGTATTTTTCGGCGAAAAGAAAAGAGAAATAGGAGCAATATTAAGAGAGTTGTATGATTGGAAAGGAGTAAATATAATAGAAGCAGAAGTATGTCCAGATCATATACATATGCTGGTAGAGATACCGCCAAAAATGAGCGTTGCGGGATTTGTAGGATTTCTGAAAGGGAAAAGCAGTCTAATG
>CAJTVJ010000002.1 GCA_910579785.1 uncultured Christensenella sp.
AAGCGCCTCTCCCAGACTGACCTTAGAAGAAGCATATGCAAAACTCACCAAAGAGCAAAAGAAGTACTTTGACGGATTGAGAGAGTATGCAATGAGCAAGGATAGCAAGTGCAAAGAAAAGCTGTCAACCTACTTCACAACGATAGGACCGAGCACAACCAATCCGTTTATAAAGCTGACGATAAAGAAAGGCATAACGGTGGCATTGTTCAAAATGGAAGACGAATACCTCAAAGATATCCGCCGCAATGCCAGCGGAGACGGCACCAAGGTCAAAGTAAAAGAGACAGAAGTGCCGATAGGGGATAAGCAGGCGTATGATACTGCCAAAGATATGGTGGATCTTAGGATTGACCAAATCGACCGCTATAATGATTTTCTCAAAGAGCAGAGAGCTTTAAGAAAATAAGCTGCAAAAAAGCGGCCGCGCATAGCGGCGCGCCTTCCGCCCTGACGTCAGGACTCGGGAAGTCGACGTGTACGCAAAAAGTACACTTGACGACTTCACCTCGCCTTAGCACGGACGAAAATCACACCACTCTCCGCGGTCGTGTGTGAGTTGGTAATAAAATGTTAAGAAAATATAAATAGTCACCTCGCTAGTCGCGGAGAGGTCTCAACAAGTTGAAAAAAGCGGATTAGACTTCTCGACTGCGCTCGAAGTGACTAGATGTTGCTTGCAGTCAATCAAGTTTTGGTCATTTCGACCGAAGTGTAACGGAGCGGAGAAATCTCAACAAGTTGTAAAAATTAAGCGGATTAGATTTCTCCACTACGGTCGAAATGACTTGACTTATATAAAAGTCATGATTACTAAGGATATGAAACTTTGGGAGAGCAATCAAAGTTTAGTGCATTGAATACAATATGTGGTCACCTCGACCAACGCGGAGAGGTCTCAACGAGTTGAAAAAATAAGCGGATGAGACTTCTCGACTGCGCTCGAAGTGACAAATGGCGAGTTGCCTTATTTTACTGTTATTATGCGTGATTATAGTAAAGTTTTTTACAAATCGTCGGCGTCTTGTGTCGGCGCGCTATGGTCGTTGTAGGCTGGGGTGCCGGTGTATGAGCCGTTGACGTCATAGTTGCTTGACATAGAGTTTTGTTTTTGGAAATTGTCTTTATTTTTTTGCTTTTTGAGTTGTTTTTTCATAATGGTTGTCCTTTAAAGTTTTATTTTTATTATTTCCAATTCAAATGTTTGCATACAGGTTGTATGATTATTATGATTGTAAAAAGCCGTTGATATGCGATTCAAATTTATCATAAGACATGGAAGCGGCGTGTGGTATTAGTTTGATAAATTTATTTAATTTGCAAAGCTGCATAACAATTATTAAGGCAAAAATCTTCTTGAAAAAAGTTGAAAAATATTTGAATAAATACTTGACATAGCAGTTGCATATAAATATAATGTTAGTACAGGCTAACTTTGGCTTTATATTTTTTATATCAAAAGTTAGCCTTAGATAACATTATAAAAAATAAAGGAGATTAGCATGAAGTTATTAGAGTCTACTATTGGCAAGAGAATGAAGATAACTGATATCATATTAGACGATAAGACTAAAAACAGGTTGCAAAACATAGGCATTATCATTGGATGCGAAGTGGCATTGATAAGAAACAATTTCGGCGACGTAGTTGTCAAAGTACGCGATTGTTCTGTGGCAATGAATAAAGACGTGGCAAAAGGAATTTTTGTAGAGGAGCAGTTATGAAAAAAAGAGAAAGACAAGAGTCAACTATAAAGGTAGCATTGGCAGGCAATCCCAACTGCGGCAAGACTACGCTATTTAATGCGTTGACGGGGGCGACTGCGCACGTAGGTAATTGGACTGGCGTGACGGTAGAGAAGCTGGAAGGCGTATATAGAGACAAGAGGAGCGATATACGCGTTGATATCGTTGATTTGCCCGGCATATATTCGCTGTCGCCATATTCGCCCGAAGAGGTGGTGTCACGAAATTATATTTTGTCGAGCGAGCCTGACGTGATACTCAACATTGTCGACGCGACAAATCTTCAACGCAATTTATACTTGACGACGCAGATAATGGAAATCGGCAAGCCTGTGGTAATCGCATTGAATATGACAGACTGTCTTGCGGCAAACGGCGAAAAGATAAACGCGGATGCCCTGTCAAAAAAATTGGGAGTGCCCGTCGTTGAGATATCGGCATTAAAGCGCAAAGGACTCAAAGAGCTTATGCAGACGGTCAAGGAGCAAAAGGACGTTGAGCGCAATGCGCAATCATTTATCACGTCGGACGGCATAAAAGACAGCATTGAAGAAATACGCACGTTGTTAAATACCGCAGAGGAGAGTGTTTTTGCAAGCATAAAACTCTTTGAGGGCGACAGCATCTTGATGCAAAAGTATGACGGAATAGCTGAGAAGATAAAAGAAATAAAGAGCAAAAATGCAATAGTAAAGTCGCAATATAAAGGTGACTTTGAAAGGTGTATTGCCGATCATAGATACAAGTATATCGAAAGCAATTTTTCAGACGCGGTTACAGCGGATAAGCCAAAGCCTGTTATCTCAAAAAGCGATAAAGCCGACAGAGTGATCACTCACAAATTCTTCGGTATAGTGATATTTCTGCTTATAATCTTTTCTATATTCCATTTGACTTTTAGTGAGGATTTGTTTTATATGTCTGCCGTAATACCCGACGGAGCGTTTAAAGACGTCAATAAGGCTTCTTCTCTCTTTGTAGACAGCGAATATGAAGAGGATGAAGAGGGTAATATATCAGGCGCAAATTCAATTAAGTCGCCGGGAGTATTTCTGCAAGGTCTTGTCGAAGAGCTGAGTGAAATTATAAACGGAGAGAGAGTTGTAGAAGAAGCCGTTGACGAAGAAGGAAATAAAACGACGCAAGTCGTCGAAGAGGGAGGCTGGATCCCGAGACTTCTCAAAGACGCGCCCGATTGGGCGTACGGCGTAGTTTGCGACGGCATACTTGCCGGCGTATTCGGGGTGCTGTCCTTCATACCGCAGATAATGTTGTTATTCCTCTTTTTGACCATACTAGAAGACACGGGATATATGGCGAGAGTTGCTTTCATAATGGACAGAGCATTCAGAAAGATAGGCTTGTCCGGCAAGTCGTTTATGCCGCTTCTGATGTGTTTTGGCTGCGCAGTACCCGGAATTATGGCGACGCGTACGATAGAAAACGACAGGGAAAGAAGACATACTATATTCCTTGCGCCATTCTTTTCCTGCGGAGCAAAAAGCCCGATTTGGTATGCCTTTGCCGCGGTGCTTGCAACAGGCGTGGGCTGGAATAGCGAGTTGACTGTATTCGGTATGTATTTCATTGGAATTGCAGTTGCGATGCTTGCCGCGGTGTTACTTAAAAAATCAAGCGGGCAAAAGGGCGTGACGCCGTTTATCATGGAGTTGCCTGCATACCACGTGCCGCAGCTAAGAAGTGTGAGCATACATATATGGCAAAAGCTCAAACACTTTGTCTTCCGCGCAGGCACTGTCATTGCAGCCTCGTCTGTCGTGATATGGTATTTGCTGAATTTCAACTTTAAGTTCCAGATGGTGGAAGAAAGTGCCAGCATTCTTGCGACTGTCGGCGGTTGGTTTGAGTGGCTGTTTGTGCCGCTGGGATTTGGCGATTGGAAATATATAGTTGCAAGCGTCACAGGACTTATTGCAAAGGAAGAAGTCGTATCTTCTATCGAAGTGCTTGCCGGCAGTGTAGAAAACTTTGTTGCGGCAAGCGGAGTATCGACGGCAGGAATAGTGTCCTTTATGGCGTTTAATCTGCTGAGTGTTCCGTGTATGGCGGCAGTCGGCGCGGCGCTTGGCGAACTTGGATCTGCAAAACGTACGGCAATGGCAATACTTTTTTGGATAATCACGTCGTACGTCGTGTCTATGACGATATATCTGGTAGGCACCTATTGGTGGACGGTGTTTATATTTGCCGCTGTAATAGCCGCCGTATTTACCGTTGTATATATTATCAACAAAAAGCGATTAGGCAAAAAGGAGAGTGCAAATGCTTAGTTTATTATGCGCGAGCGTGGCATCGGTCATAGTGGGGATCGTCGTGGCATTGGTATTGGTAGGCGGTTTCGGCGGATATATAGCTTATAAGATTTATGCAAAAAAGCGCGGCAAGAGTTGTTGCGGTTGCAACTGTTCGGCTTGTGCGTATTGCAAGCATTGCAAATCGTCGAAAGATACAAAACAATAAAGTATAATTCCCTCCATATCTATTTTATCCCTTATATGTATTTCGTCATTTGCGAATATGTATAGGGGATTTTTAAAGGATAGGATTTCTCCATTTTAATGCGTTTTATATTTTTAACTCGTTGAGATTTCTCCGCCTCACTGCGTTTCGGTCGAAATGACTGAAATTTTGCTTACAGCATGCCAAACTTTGGTCATTCTCCCAATACCTCATATCTTATACACCTATATCTGATATTCAATTTTTAAGTTGCGGTGAACGGACAAGTCACCACTACCGCAACGTAGAAATATAATCGAATCAAAATAATAATGATAATCATTACTATTTTATAATTTTACTTGACATATCAAAAAAGTGATGTTATCATAAGGTAGTAATGACAAAGTTTTCTTCACGTAGACAAGCAGTCTTGGACGTAATAAAAAATATGAGATGCCATCCGTCGGCGGATATGGTATATGAGGAATGCCGTAAGATTATTCCCAATATATCTCTTGCGACGGTATATCGCAATCTTGCTTTTTTAGAGCAACAAGGCGTGGTCGGCAGAGTAGTAGGGGCAGGCGAAAAAGAGAGATATGACGTCGAGCTTGATACACACTGCCACGTGATATGCAAAAAGTGCGGAAAGATCATTGACATACCTTATCCTCAAAATCTTAAAACTACGCTTGACGTTTGTATCGACGAGTTGGACTTTTCAAGCGCGGCTCTGAGTTTTTACAACGTCTGCGAAGATTGCAAAGGATGAAGACAATCGGCTTACAAATTTAAATTAAAAAAACAATAGATACTATGGAGGTATTATTTATGGCAAAATATGTATGCACAGTGTGCGGTTACGTTCATGAGGGAGATAGCGCTCCCGAAAAATGTCCTGTCTGCAAGGCTACGACTTTCAAAGAGGTCAAGGACGAACTCTCTTGGGCTTGCGAGCATATCGTAGGCAGCGCAAAGGGATATGACAAAGAGGTCATCAAAGGATTGATTGACAACTTCAACGGCGAATGCGCAGAAGTCGGCATGTATCTTGCAATGTCAAGACAAGCTGACAGAGAGGGCTATCCGGACGTTGCGGAAGCATTTAAAAGATACGCTTTTGAAGAGGCAGAGCATGCCGCTAAGTTTGCAGAACTTCTCGGCGACGTATTGACAAACAGCACCGCTAAAAACGTAAAGATGCGTATGGAAGCAGAAAACGGCGCATGCGCAGGCAAGTTGGAACTTGCAAAACTTGCAAAGCAACTTGGTTATGACGACGTACACGACACCGTTCACGAGATGGCTAAGGACGAGGCAAGACACGGTTGCGGATTTAAGGGCTTGTACGACAAGTATTTCAAATAAGGCGAGCGCGTATAGCGCAACTCTTTTTGCCCTAACAACTGGGACGTCCTCGGGGTCACATACGTCAAGTATGCTCACCGCTCGATTGCCGTTGCACGGACAAAAATAGCAGCACTCTTCGCTCTCGTACCTGACAAATAGATTATATATATGTCACCTCGACCGTAGTGGGGAGGTCTAAACCTATAAAAACAAAAAGTCGTGGGTAAAGCGCACTTCCCATAGGGAATTAAAAAACTAAATTATTAAGAGTTATACTTTCAAGCAAGGACAAAAGCTCTTGAACGATATGTTCGAGAGCTTTTTACTACAAACCTTTTAGAAAGAAAAATTGAAATTCAAAGTTCCTTTTTCATACAGACAGAATCTTCCATATCAGCGTATTGCCCATAATTAGGTATAACTTTATAACCAATTTTCCTATATAAAGCCATTGCCGCTACAAGCGGCTCGCCAGACTCTAATATAAAATACTTATATCCTTTTTCGCTTGCTCGTTCTTCAAGCATTTTCATAAGGTTATACGATATTCCACGTCTACGGTATTCTTCTTTTACAAATACACGCTTTACCTCGGCATTTTCATCATCATATTTCTTAAAACTTGCACTACCTACGGGCACATTTCCATCATAGGCAATTACTACATCATGTATATCTTCCAATTTGTTATACTGAATGTATTCGGCTCTATTTTCTTCTCCGCCTACAAGTTCATTTAAAAACTTATCTAATTCATGGCATAATTCAACAAAATCTTTATTACAACCATCTGTGTATTCAAATCTCATAGCCTATTTGCTCCGTTAAATTATTGTTTATCGTACAATTATTATATCACGAAAAATGAAAGAACGCAACCGATTGAATTTTGCGGGAAATATAAAACATATCTATATCTCACTAGGCTACGAGTAGCCAAGTTCGTCCACGCTTAAAATACAATGGAAAATGTATGGCTTTATGCCATACATTTTCTATTGCCTGCTGCTTGCCTAAAATTCCCTATGGGAATTACTGTAAATTTCACGTTCTTTTTGTTTTCGTAAGTGTGACAAAAGTGGAAAGTTTTTTTGTTTATTCATAATTAGTTTTGGTTATTTTTACAAGCATATTGATTTTTGTTGTGGGATATGGTAATATAAAACTATCATATATAGCCAAATAACAGAAAGCATAAAGATTTGCAATGAGTTTTTATTTACTTTTATCGGGGAATTTTGTTTATAGATGCTTTAATATGATAATTCGTTATTATATTTTGGAGGTATAAAATGTTTGAAAAAAATGACAGGATATTATTTGCAGCAAAAATAATCCTATACTTTGCCATCTTTATTTTTGCCGTAGCGTCGTTGGTGTTGGGAATTGTACTTTCAATAGTAATGGAAAGCAGCGTGCTTTTTTTAGTGGCTTTCGCAGGATGGTTTGTGTGTTTGCTTATGTGGGTATTTTCTAAACTGCTTTTGTCCTATCTTTGCGATATTAAGTTGATAAGAAATAAACTCTACGGAGAAAGCAATGCAAAATTGGAAAGGTTTTTAAAGGATACTGATAAGGGTGAGGCTAGTTCCGAACTGCCCAATAAACAATAGGAAAAGCAAGCAGGAATTGATATTTGCGACATAGGCGATTAAGCATTTAACTTTTTGCCTTTGACTTCTTTTTGCCGAGAATGATGAGTAATCGTGTAGAATCTACATAAAAATTATAATTTCTACATACTATTTGTAAAATATGCAAGATAAATATGGATAAATAAATTCGAATGCACAGTATAATAATTATGATATCGTATTCAGGCAGAATATCGCTTGATTTGACGTGGCTCAACTCTTTGCTTTTTGTGAGATGAGAGCGGCAATTATATATACTTGGAGGTATCTATGAATTTAAGCCTTTTGACGGTTTCGGCAGGTATTGATTTTTGGGGCATTGCGGCGCAGGCGTCGCTTTTGATAGTAGGATTTGTCATGCTGATAAAGGGCGCAGATTGGTTTGTGGACGGCGCGTCCATGATAGCAAGAAAATTCGGCATACCGCAGATCGTCATAGGTCTCACAATAGTTGCATTCGGCACAAGCGCGCCGGAGGCTGCTATAAGTATCACGTCGGCAATAAAGGGCAGCGCGGGGCTGGCGATAGGCAACGTCTTAGGGTCAAATATCATGAATATATTCCTTATACTTGGCTTATGCGCTTTGTTCACGCCGATGGCGGTGCAAAAAAATACTCTGTATATAGAAATACCTTTTGTAGTTGTCATTACCTCAGCTCTTATGGTGATGGGCGTGATAGGCAAGCAGCTCTATTGGGTCGACGGCATAATAATGTGGCTGATGTTTATAATCTTTTTTGTATATCTCATTATGCTTTCAAGAAAGGGCAAGAACGGTATGTTGGAGCCGGAAGGAGAGTCCGAGGATAAACAACAAGACGGCGGCAAGCCGGAAAAGAAGGGAGTTGAAGTCGCAAAGATGCTCGGCAAACTTGCCGTTGGTATAGCCCTTGTAATATTAGGATCGCAGGCGGTCGTCAACGGTGCAAAGACGATAGCATCGGGCTTTGGCATGAGCGAAAGCTTGATAGGTCTTACGATAGTCGCATTCGGCACTTCGCTGCCAGAACTCGTCACGTCGCTTTCTGCGGCAAAGAAGGGCGAGGCGGATCTCGCGATAGGTAATATCGTGGGCAGTAATATCTTCAACATCCTCTTTGTACTCGGCACGTCCGCATTGATTTCGCCGATAGTCTTTGACGTAAATTGGATAACGGGCTTTATGATAGATAATATTATGGCGATAATAGCGGCTGCGGTATTGTTTTTGTGTATATTCCTCACCAAGGATAAAAAACTTAGAAGAAGCGGCGGTATCGCAATGCTGATAATGTATGCGGGGTATTTTGCCTGGATAGTTGCAAAAGATTTTATTTGGTAGAGAAGATATAAAAAATGCGCCGGTGTACGGCGTGTTTTTTAAATGCGTTTTGTCGTATTTTCAACTCGATTAGACTTCTCCGTTACACTGCGTTTCAGTCGAAGTGACTATATTGCTTGAAGCTAATCAAACTATAAGTCATTTCGACCGAAGCGTAAGCGTAGTGGAGAAATCTCAACAAGTTTAAAAGGATTAGACCTCTCCGCGTAGGGCGTAAGGAGCGAAGCGACGGAAGCCAGCGGTAGCGTCTTGGGCGAGCGTCGGTGACGATTATATCCCAAGTAATAGAATATAATATTAAAACACACAATCACTTGTCAAAGCTGTAAATCGCTGAGTTTTTTACAAAAATATCAAAATTTGTTAAAAACATTTAAAAACCATTTGACATTTAAAAAGTTTTTTATTAGAATTACTTAGTAAAGCTATTATATTGAAGAACTAGCCCCTCTGAGATATAACAACAAAACAAACAGACTACAACAATGGAGGGTTTTATCCGTGAATAAAACATATATGGCAAAACCTGAGGACATCAAAGAGAAATGGTATATTGTTGACGCTACCGATATGGTACTTGGTAGACTTGCCAGCAACGTTGCCAACGTCCTTAGAGGAAAGAATAAGCCTACTTACACGCCAAACGTAGATTGCGGCGACCACGTGGTCATCGTAAATTGCGCAAAAGTAAGATTGACAGGTAAAAAATTGGAGAAGAAGGTGCATTTCCACCACTCCGGTTATATCGGCGGTCTCAAAGAAGTTCAATACAAGAAGTTGATGGCAGAGAAGCCGGAGAGAGCGGTTATGTACGCTATCAAGGGAATGCTTCCTAAAAACTCGCTTGGAAGAAAGCAACTTACCAAAGTTCGTTGCTATGCAGGTGCAGAGCATAATCAAGCGGCTCAAAAGCCCGAAGAACTTAAATTTTAAGTAAGGAGTGAAGACAAATGGCAACTAAGAAGACTAAAAAGAAAGTTCAATTTTGGGGAACGGGAAGAAGAAAGAAAGCCATCGCAAGAGTTAGACTTATACCTGACGGCAGCGGAGCTATCACCATCAACAAGAGAAGTCTTGACGAGTATTTCGGTCTCGACACTCTCAAACTCATAGTTCGTCAACCGCTTGAATTGACAGGCAGCTCGGCAAAGTATGACATAATCGTCAACGTACACGGCGGCGGTTTTACAGGTCAGGCAGGAGCTATCAGACACGGCATTTCAAGAGCGTTGGTACTTGCTGACGAAGATACCAAGGCAGCTTTGAAAAAGGCAGGTTTCTTGACAAGAGATCCAAGAGCAAAAGAAAGAAAGAAGTACGGTCTCAAAAAGGCAAGAAGAGCGCCGCAGTTCTCAAAGAGATAATGTCAAATATGCAAATACAAAGCCACGGTTTTCCGTGGCTTTTGTCAATTCTTTTGATATTATATAGCACATTTATTTGTATAAAGTCAATAGAAAAATAGCAATTGCAAAATAAGCACACATTTTTTGAAAGCATAAAACATTCTTAAAATATATGTTTTTTATTAGCTTTTATTATACTATGCGTAATTTCTTTTCGCAAGCATATAAGTCAGGAAAAGTATACGTTTTTTGTAATAAAATTCATATAAAGGAGAGAAAATATGAAGAAATTTTTTGCAGCAACCATATGTTTGATATTGACAGTCGTATCGCTCGTCACATTCTGCGCATGCGGCGCGATTCTTAATTCAGCATGGGAATCAGTCGGTTTGGATAAATCAACTTTAAAGCTTCCTGATTTAAAGTTGAGTTCTGTATCAAGCGTAAAAAGCAAGGATAAGATCTCACTTACGATAGTTTGGAACGGCGGCACAAGAGAAGCGTTTGACGATTTGGCAGAGCAATGTTATACCAATATACCTGCAAATCTCGACGAATCAGGCAATACTATCTCTTCTGCGGAAGAAGCTATCAAAGAATATGACCAGATGATGGTTGTCTTTAATGCAATGTACCAAAAGTCGGGAGATACATATTATTGTACGCTCGTACTGTTCAACGCAGACAACATAGTTGAGGATGTAATTTATAAGAGCGGACAGCTTGTCTTGATCCTTGAAAAACAAGTAGTTCAGGTGGGTAATAAGAACTCTTGGAGTATCGACAGCGACGACAAGACTTGGTTTACGGAAGAAGAGTTGTCGGATATGGGTTTTGACGGACTTGAAGCACCTAAAGGAGTGATACTTGGCAAATTGGTTGAGGAGTCGGGCAATAGTATTCTATATAAAATGAGCATAGAGGTCTCTGACATAAAGACGTACGACGACTTTATAAAAGTTCTTTTTGAAGAATACTCTGTGAATATAAATAACAAGGGGCAGGTCGTTGAAGATTATCATGACGATTATCTATATTTTTATAAGAATCCTGACTTAGCATGGTTTAACGGCAAGTTTAATGTCGGCGAAAAGCAAGGAGGCGCGCAGATATCTTGGGATCACGGACATATCGTGATTCAAATTTCTGTAAATAAATCATTTCAGTAACAGTGAGCTTAAAACGCAATTCCAAAAGAGTTGCGTTTTTTATTTAATCGGGTATTGCGGTTGGATAATATTTAAGGTATAATAAAAACGAGGGAGTAAGCATATGAAAGATTTAAAGACGCCTTGGACAGATACGGCAAGTTTTGATAAATATCCGAGACCGCAGTTGGCGAGAGAAAAATGGCAGAGTCTTGACGGTGAGTGGCAGTGCTCATTTGTCAAAGGAGATTTGGACAGCGTGCGTTTGCAGGACGTCAAATTTGACAGGCAGATAAGAGTGCCTTTTTCGCCTGAAAGTATGCTGTCCGGCGTAGGAAGGGCGACGGCTCCCGACGAAGTTTTGATATACCGCAAAACCTTCAAGTGTCAAGAAAGGGATAAAGTCGCGCTGTTGCATTTCGGTGCGGTGGACTATGAGTGTCGGGTATATCTCAACGGAAGCGAGGCGGGAAGACATATCGGCGGATATACGGCTTTTGAGATGGATATCACGCAGTATTTGCAAGAGGAAAATCAAATCGTAATATGCGTCGCAGACCCAAGCGACACCTTGTCTATAAGCAGGGGAAAACAAAAGATAAAGCACGGAGGGATATGGTATACGCCTACGTCGGGTATATGGCAAAGCGTGTGGATAGAATATCTTCCCCCAAAGTATATAAAGTCTCTTAGGATAACTCCCGACTTGGATTTGCAAAAGGTCGAGATAAGTATTGTGACGAATGACGGAGAGGGCGGCTTTGCAGTCGTATTGGACGGAAAGGAATACAGGACGGAGGGAGATAAAATCGAGATAGATATACAATCTCCCGTCTATTGGACTCCCGAAAATCCCTATCTTTATTATTTTACAGTCAGATATTGTGACGACGAGGCGCAGAGTTATTTTGCAATGCGCAAGTTTTCCTTAGGCAGGCGCGACGACGGCAAGCCGTGCTTTATGCTCAACAATCAACAATATTTTATGAGCGGACTTCTCGACCAAGGCTATTGGTCGGACGGTCTTTATACCGCGCCGAGCGACGAGGCAATGATATACGACATACAACTTGCCAAGAGCTGCGGTTTCAACACGTTGCGAAAGCACATCAAAGTCGAGCCTATGAGGTGGTACTATCACTGCGACAGACTTGGTATGATAGTATGGCAGGACTTCGTCAACGGCGGCGGCAGATATAAAAAATCGGCAATACTGTTGTTGCCCAATATCGGCATACGCGTCAAAGACAGCAGATACAAGTTCTATGCAAGGAGCGACATTAAAGGCAGAGAGCTGTATTACAAGGAGATGAAAGAAGTCGTCGCTCAACTTTATAATTGTCCGTGCATAGGTCTTTGGACGCCTTTCAACGAGGGGTGGGGACAGTTTGACAGCTTGAAGGTGTGCGAGTATCTTCGCAGTCTTGACGGCACCAGACTGATAGACCATGCCAGCGGTTGGAGCGACCAAGGCGGAGAATTGAGAAGTATACACAAGTATTTTGTCAAGTTTAGAATGCCAAAGAGAGAAAAGCGCGCTGTGATACTCAGCGAATACGGAGGTTACAGCCTGTCGCTGGACGGACACAGGTCGACGGATAAGACCTTTGGATACGCAAAGTTTGACGGCAAAGAGAAGTTGAATGCCGCAATCGAAAAGCTGTGGCGCGACGAGATAATTCCTGCGCGCGAGCAAGGGCTTTGCGCGGCGATATACACACAGCTTTCCGACGTGCAGGACGAGACCAACGGGATTGTGACTTACGACAGGCAAGTCGTCAAAGTCGACATGGACAGGCTTAAAGAGCTCAACGGTATACTTTGCGGCAGAAAATAAGACGTGCGTTGCAGAAACACTCATTTGCAGATTTTTGCAACTATGACGCAGCGGCAACGCAGTATTTATATATAATTATGATGCAAGACTTTGTCACAAAAGTCTTGTTATTTTTTTATTTAATGGTATTATTAAATTGTCTCTGCTCTTTCCCCGAGAATGGAGAGTTTATGATTTTAAAGTATAAATACCATTGCGATTCAGGACTTTTAGAGGCTTACAGGAGCTACACTCTTGCGCAGAACAACAGCTTATCGGACACTATAATCATTACGTCTACGGCGACGGACGCGGAGAGGTACAGCTATTGTCTTGAATTTATCTGCTACAATTCAAAGAGTATACCCAAGGCTCAATACATCTCGCCAATACTCGCTTACAGCGACGGGATATCTTTTGTAATCCCCAACGATTTGACGCAGTTCAGAGGACACGTGGATATGCAGCTTACAGGATACGATCCCGACGACAATTCTATCGTATTTAAATCTATTGCCAAGAATTGCAAAGCGTTTGACGTAGAGGGCTCTCTCGGCGTACTTGAAAAAGACCTCAACGAAACGCCCAACGTATTCACCGAGGTGATGAAACAGCTTGCCGAGCTTAAAAAGGTCAGACAGGATATAATTGACGAGGCGTTGAGAAGTTTTTCTCAGCAAATGTTGGAGGCTATCAGCGCGTATAAGTGGTGCAACGTGAGATTTGTCGACAGAGGCGAGCTGATAGAAGAGAAACATTACATACAGGGCTCAAAGATAGTCGCGCCGCAATACGTATTGCCGGAGGGGTGCGTGCTTGTCGAGGGCTGGTATAGTCCTGACAAAGAAGGCATTTGGGATTTTGATGACGATAAGGTGCAGGACGATATGACGCTTTATCTCAACTATATGTCAGAGGGTATGGTTATAGAAAACGGCAAGATCACAAATAAAGGAAATTATAACAACATATACTGTCCAGAGTATTACGGCGGACATAAAGTGGCGGCGATAGACAACATAAGCGTAGGAAGATCGGCGGTATTTTATTTAGGCAACAATATGGACGACATATCTTATTTGCTTGCAAAAGAGGGAGTCGAAGGAATATATATGCCCAGCGATAACAAGGCGATAATAAGTCGCAAGGGCGCGCTCTATATAAATGACGGGGACGTCATAAGCTTAGCGTACGTCCCTCATATAAAAGACGAATATTTTGCAATGATGGAAGGTTGCGAGGCGTTGTATTACAGCGTCATATCAAAAAAGTGCAATCTCAAAAGATTGGTGTTGGCTCAAAGCCTGCGATACGTTGCGGAATATGCAATAAGCGATACCGATTTAAAGACGTTGACGTTGCCTAGATTTGTCGAGACGGTTGAGGATCACGCCGTGTTTAACAACAAAAACTTGACTGAGATATATTTGGAGGGCGACGCGTCCGAAGGCTTGACGGATATGTCGTTTGTCTGCTTGGACTATCAAGGCAACGTGACTTACCGTCCTACGCTTTACGTCAAGGCGCAGTATTACGATAAATATAAACAGCGCGGACTCGCTTACGATATAAAGGTATGGGGAGAGGAATACTTCGACGGCAAGTACGTCGCAAAGGGGGCGTGAAATGTCGGTGATAATACGCAATAAAAAAGACGGTCTGCCCATGGGGGTATTTATGAGATATACCGTCGGGCGCAGAGTACTCGCTAAGGTTGTCGACGGCAAGTTGCTGTGCGCGACGAGAGTGATTACCAACACGCAGGAAGGTATGGACACTTGGCGGGAATATCCCTCGATTGAGAGCGCTGCGGCACAGCTGGGGGTTGCTCCGCCAAAATATTACGGGTGCCCGATAATCGACAAAAAACATCCGCCGATAAAATGGGGCGAATTTAAAGGCTTATATTTTTTATCGTGAATTTGTCTTTGCTTACATAATAACTTTCTCATTGCCTATACTAGGCTGGGAGGTAAATATGAAAGAAACAGGTATTGTAAGAAGAATAGACGAGCTTGGAAGAGTCGTCATACCCAAAGAGTTGAGAAAGGTGCTTAAATTCAAAGAGGGAGAGTTGTTGGAGATATTTACCAACGACAACGGCGAACTCGTATTTAAGAAATACAACGAGGTGGGCGCGACCCAAGAGCAGATCGAGGCGATAAGCAAGGTGCTTTATAAAAACACCGGCAAAGAAGTTGCGATATGCGACACGACAAGCATACTTGCGCACGCAGGCGGCAGCGAAGCGCTGCAAGGCGAGGAGATAAGCGAAGAGCTTTACGGGGTGCTTGACGACAGAAGGTCGAGACATATAAAAGAACGCGGCGTGCGCCTTGTCGACGACGGCGAAAGAAAGAACAGCGGCGAGCAATATATAGTGCCTTTGATAAGCAGCGGCGACCTATACGGCGGAATAATTCTTTCGGCGGACAAGTTGGGCGCGGTGGACATGGCTCTTTGCGACGCTATGGCTGGATATTTGACTTACAACATAGGTTGATATGAAGAGACGCAGTGTGGCGCAAGGCGCGATTTTGCTGGCGGTTTGTTCGATAATCGCTAAGCTGCTTGGCGGAGCATACCGCATCGTCCTGACAGGGCTGTTGGGGGCGGAGGGCATAGGATATTATCAGCTGGTATTTCCTTTGTTTGCCCTCTTGCTTGCCGTGACGAGCAACGCTTTGCCGCTCAC
Organism: uncultured Christensenella sp.; assembly: GCA_910579785.1. Classification (GTDB taxonomy): domain Bacteria; phylum Bacillota; class Clostridia; order Christensenellales; family UBA3700; genus RACS-045. The sequence goes on from CAJTVJ010000002.1 coordinate 15,521, forward strand.
GCTATCCAAACAAATCTCCTATGAGCTTGCGCAGGATAGGCAAGGAGCGGTGTCGAGGCTTGTCAGAAAGGCTTTGATATACGCAGTGATAGCAGGTTGCGGAGCGACTGCAATTACGCTTGCGCTGTCAAAGGTAATGGCAAACGCGCAATCCAACGGAGACGTCTATATATGTTATATCGCGATTGCTCCGGCAATTATATTCGTCGCCTTATCGGGAGTATTAAAGGGCTGGTTTTTAGGACACGGCAACACGACGCCTTCGGGAGTAAGCCAGATAATAGAGGTTGTGACAAAGCTTGCGCTGGGACTTTTGTTTGTCCGACTTCTTGCGCCGTGGGGCGTAATGTACAGCGTTGCAGGCGCGCTTATCGCGGTGGGCGTCAGCGAATTTATAGAGCTGGTCATGCTCTTTATATGGTATATGTCTTCGGCAAAGCATGAGAGAGCGCTGCCCAAACTTGCGCCGGAAGGCAAGTTTTTCTCTACGTTTTTGCCTATCACGGCAAGCGGTCTGATATTTCCGTTGATAGCCTTTGTCGACAGTATAATGGTGGTCAACTTGCTGCGCCTCGGCGGAGAGATTGACGGAGTGAGTCAATACGGCATACTCACCGGACCCGTCGCTTCCATAATCAATATGCCTATCGTGTTGGCGATGTCGATATCGGTCGCGATTGTGCCTGCGATAGCAAGCGCAATGGCAGGGTATGACGTGGTGTCCGTCAAACAAAAGACGGCGACGACCGTCAAGATGTGTTTTATGATTTCCATGCCGTTTTTTCTCGGCGGATGTATTATGTCGGGCAAGGTCGTTGCCGCGCTATATCCGTCGCTTGGAGAAGACCACAGACAGCTGACTGCGTATCTACTGTCGCTGACGTCGATAAACATCGTCGTACTTTCTATGCTGGAAGTGCTTGACGCGATATTGCAGGGGCTTGGCAGATTGAGAAGCGTACTTGTCAACATTGCGATAGGCGGCGCGGTTAAGATAATCTTTGAATTGATATTGGTGCCTAAGATAGGAATAGCGGCAAGCGGCATATCCTCGATAGTCTTTTATATTATCGCATTTTGTCTCAACGGCGTTTATTACAACAAACTTGTCGGCAAAAATGCAAAACTGTTTAAAAGTATTAGCAAAATATCCCTAGCCGGTGTTATAATGTCATTGTCTTTACTGCCCGGTATATTTATAGGCAACAGCTATGTCGCGCTTGCCTATGCCGTTGCAGTAGGCGGAGCCGTATATATCGGCGCGCTGCTTGCTCTCAAAGCTGTGGGCGAAGGCGAAATGAAAATGCTGCCGCTTGGAAGAAAGCTGTCAAAGGCTTTAAGACGGGTGGGATATTATAAAGGAGACGCGTTATGATCACTGTCGTTGCGTTGGGATGCAGAGAAGGTCAAATCACAATGGAGGGCGCAGAGGCGATAGGCAAAGCCGACAAGGTCTTTGTCAAGACTGCGCTCACCGATACATACAATTATTTTAAAGACAGAGGCATAGAGCATACCTGCCTTGATTTTATTTATGATAATTCTCAGAATTTTGATGAACTTGACAGCGCGATAGTAGAGTTTATTGCGTCGCAGGACGATTGCAATATCGCATATTGCGTCAACGGCAGCGGATATGACGACAGGTCCGTCATGTTGTTGTCGGACAGCAGAGATATTAAGATTTTGCCGTCGGTCTCGTTTGGAGCTATGGGCGGCGCGCCGAGCGTGGCAAGCGTGTGTATCAGCGCGTATGAGCTTGTCAATATGCGCGGCTTTAATTATGACACTAGGATGTCTCTTTGCGTCAGCGACATAGACAACGCTTTTATTGCAGGCGAGGTCAAATTGATATTGCAAAACATATTGGGCGACGAGGAAAAGGCGATATACGACGGCAGAGAGATATGTATATACGAGATAGACAGACAGGACAAATACGACTATGCTTCCACGGTCTACGTGCCGCCTAAGAAGCTTGTCGACAAGAAGAGATTTAACTTCGGCGACCTGTATCAGATAATGAGGATACTGAGAGGCGACAACGGCTGTCAGTGGGATAAAGCGCAGACGCACGAAAGCATACGCCAAAACGCCGTAGAAGAGGCGTACGAGCTTGTAGAGGCTATCAACAACGACGATATCGACAACATCATTGAAGAGAGCGGAGATTTGTTTTTGCAAAGCGTGTTTCACTGCGTGATAGGCGAGGACAGCGGCGAGTTTGATTTGGAGGACTGCCTGAGCGGTATTTGCAGAAAGCTTATTGACAGGCATACGCATATATTCGGCGACGTCGTTGCCAATACTCCCGAAGAGGCGTTAAAAGCTTGGGATGAGGCAAAAGCCAAGGAAAAGCGTTACAGCACGGCAAGCGAGAAGATAGATAAGATAGCAGGGGCTCTGCCTGCGCTCATGAGAGCATATAAGGTGCAGAAAGCCGTTGCCAAGACGGGATTTGAGTTTGACAGTATTGGGCAGACAGTGGACAAAGTGAGGGAAGAACTCGACGAGTTTTGCGCCGCAAAGACAAGAGAGGAATTAGAGGACGAGGGGGGCGATATTCTCATTGCCGCAGTCAACGTGTTGAGGTGGAAAGACGTCGAGCCCGAAATCGCGCTGTCAAAGTCGATAGACAAGTTCGTCAGGCGGTTTAAGTACGTCGAGGATAAGTGCGGCGGAGATATTAAAAGCAAGAGCGAGCAAGAGCTCAACGCGCTTTGGGAGGAAGCAAAGGTTGCGACAAAAGATAGAGTTTAAAGGCGTTGTGTTCGCTCCCATCGCAGGATATAGCGACGTCGGCGCGCGCAAGGTCTGCGCCATGCGCGGAGCCGATATGACCTATACCGAAATGATAAGCGCAAAGGGCTTGGTGTACGGCAGCGAAAAGACGGAAGACCTGTTGAATACCACTGACGATGAAAAGATTAAGTGCGTGCAGATATTCGGCAGCGAGCCGTACTATATCTCAAAGGCGGTCGAGCATAAGGCACTTGAAAAATTTGACGTAATAGATATCAATATGGGCTGTCCCGTACCCAAGATAGTTAAGAACGGCGAGGGAAGCGCATTGCTTGAAGACGTACCGCTTGCCCAGCAAGTCGTCAAGGCGGCGAGAGCGGTCGGTAAACCTGTGACTGTAAAATACCGCATAGGCATAGACGACAATCATATAGTCGCCGTAGATTTCGGCAAGGCTATGCAAGACGCAGGCGCAAGCGCGTTGACCGTACACGGCAGGACGAGAGCGCAGATGTATTCGGGAAAAGCCGATTGGGAGATAGTGGCCAAAGTCAAGCAGGCGGTGAGCATTCCCGTGTTTGTCAACGGCGATATCGTCGATAAAGCAAGCTATGACAAAGCTATGTCGGTATCGGGGTGCGACGGCGCAATGATAGCGCGCGGCGCGCTGGGTAACCCAAAGATTTTCAGCGATATAAAGGGCATACGTATCGACGGGTATAGACTTAAAGATGACATACTCATTCATCTCGACACTATGTTGGCGTATCACAATCCTCGCTTTGTAGCTTGCAACTTTAAAAAGCAGCTCGCTTACTATTGCAGAGGTATGCAGGGACAAAGGCAGATAAAGTTAGACGCCTATGCAAGCGGGAGCATTGACGACATTCGTATGATAATAGACAGATATTTTTGATATGGAGATAAGAAAGGCAGAGGCGGCGGACGCCGACATAATTTATTCATTAGTGCAAGATACGATCAATCATGCATACGGCAAATACTATAATGCCGACGAATTACAATTTTTTATTGATTGGCACAGCAAAGACGCCGTGATAAATGATATAAATAAAGGTGAGGTGTACGTCTTGACTGACGGCGCAGTCGTATTGGCGACGTGCACGGTTGACGGCAGTCATATCGCAAGACTGTTTGTGGACAAAGCGCATATGCGACGGGGATACGGCAGTTTTATTTTGCAGTTTATCGAAAAGCAACTGCTTGAAGAATACGGCTATTGCCTATTGGACACGTCGATACCTGCAAAAGAATTTTATCTCAAAAGAGGGTACTGCGTGACAGATAAGCAAGAGGTCGAGATAAAAGACGGCGTATTTATGCAATATGAAGTCATGAAAAAGACAAAGAGGAGCGAGATATGATAAACATAGTATTGGTAAATCCTGAGATACCCAACAACACGGGCAATATCGTGCGCACTTGCGCGGCAACGGGAGCGCAGTTACATATTATCGAGCCGTGCGGATTTAGCTGGGAAGATAAATATCTCAAACGCAGCGGACTTGATTATTGGGAGATAGCCGACGTCATGAGATATGAGAGTATGCAGGCTTTTTTGACTGCGAATTTTTCAGGCGGCGCAGAGGGCAGCGACAATATAGCGTTGGCGGTAAAAAATACCAAGTTGAATACGCATTCCCAGTTTTTCTTTGCGTCCACCAAGTCCGATCACAATCATACCGACGTGAGCTATGAGGAAGATTGCTGGGTGTTTTTCGGAAGAGAGACCAAGGGGCTTGACGAAGAATTGCTGCACGAAAATTATGCCGATTGCATACGCATTCCTATGCGTGCGGAAGCCCGTTCGCTCAATCTTGCCAACAGCGTCGCGATAATAATATACGAATATCACCGTCAACACGAATATAAAGGGCTTAAAGAGGTCGGTAAGCTTACCAAATACTAATCGTCGCGGTTTATTTTATTGATTTTTAAAGAGGAAGGGTCGTTTAATTGCGTATCCTGCATATATTTTTTAAACGTGCTTGCAAAATTAGACAGCTGACCGCTTTCTCTGAATGAGAAATATTCGTCCTTTGCTATTATGATATGGTCAAGCACCGACACGCCTATCACTTCGGCGATGGAAATCAGCCAGCTTGTGAAGTTGTAATCTTTCATAGACGGAGCGGCGTTGCCCGACGGGTGGTTGTGCGCGATTATCACGTAGTCGCTTGGGGAGCTTGCCGTGCGCATTATAAATTCTTTTATGTTCATCTTGCATGAATCTATATCGCCCTCTCCGATTTTGCATCTGTCCAAAAGTCTGCCTTGCGGATCGACTATGACCATATACATAGACTCTTGACTTTCGTTGCCAAAGAGCGCGGAAAAATAATTGACGGTGTGTTTGGTATTATCTAAAATTGGCTTTTCGCCGAATTTTTGCAAATTATATTTTTTGAATATTTTAGGAAGCGTCGTCAGATATATCGCGGCGGACTGCGTCATATTTTTGACGTCGCATAGCAACACGATCGAAGTGTCCAAAACTTGTTGAAGAGAGCCAAATCTGTCGATCAATTCATGAGCGATGGGATTGGTGTCTTTCATTGGGATAAAAGGGTATAGCAGAAATTCAAGGATCTCATGCTCAGGCATATTTTCGATGCCTTGCGAAAGCACCCTTTGTCTCATCCGCTCCCTATGCCCTTGGTGCGGATTTTTCTTCTTTTGTGTCATTTATCTTTTGTAAGTAGTAGGTATTTATTTTACGTCTATTGTGTGACGTCGCCGCTCGATTGGGCGGTGTATACTTGATAGTTGATATCTGCGTTGGTCACGCTGTCGAGGAATTTGATTATCTCGCTTGTCGGGATGGCGCAGCCAATGCCGTACGTGTCGTTGTTGGCTCCTTCGACTCTCGCATAGATTATACCGCTGACGCGGCTGTTGGCGTTGAGCAAAGCTCCGCCGCTGTTGCCGTGATTGATATTTCCGTCGAGTATTATGGATTTATACGCATCGTTTTTGCCAAGTTGTATGCCGGGCGACGACACCATAAGCTCCGTCAAAAGCAAGCCGATGTTTTCGGGATTGCCTATCGTATAAAGCCTGTCGCCGTAATATGGCAATTCTTTGTCAAATACTAAGGGTTGGAACTTGGTCTCCAATACGGATGAGAGTATCCCCTTTGAGATTTTAAGCACCGCGATATCCGATGACGAAGAGAATGCGACAAGCGTCGCAGAATACTCCGTGTTGTCTGTGAATACTATCCTATAATTTGCTCTCATCGGGGTGTCGGACGGGAGCATAGGGGTATCCGAGGAGTTGCTGGCATACCTCACGACGCAGTGGCGGTTGGTGAGCACGTAGCCGTCTTCTGTGATGACAAATCCGCTGCTTGCGCTGGTGGCGACGACTGTATTTCCGCTCTTTTTATATTCGCTTATAATGCGTACGCATGACGGGTGCGCGTTGTTGAATACAAAGTTGGCGACTCTGCTGTCTTCGACTTTGCCGATTTCGATATAATACTTGGTCGGATCGGTGTCTTTGCCGAAAATGCCGGAACACGCGCTCAACGTGCCTAGCGTAAGCGCGAGCAATACAATACATATTATCGCTGTCCAAGTCTTCTTTTTCACTGTCTGTTCAAACTCCATTTTTCGATATGTACCGCTTCTTCGCCGCAAGCCATGCTCTTGATAGGCGACAGCGTCTCTATTTCTAACATAATGTCGTTGGTGTAAGTCTCGATGTTGCAGTGGTGGTCTCCGTATTCGCCGTCGGGAGAAGTGAAGTCAATGGCAAATGTCATGCCTTTGATATCTACTTTTACTGCGCCGCTTGCAAAGGTGCCTATCTTGATAGGATGGGTATCGTTTGCCTGCGAGAGAGAGATAAGTCCGTTTTGTATGTCAAGACGCGGGTCTTTGAGGTCGGTATAGCTCCACAGCGTGATATTTCTGTTGGGCAAAAGTCCTGTGTCCTCTGTGCTTATGGGTACGTACGCCTTTGCGCCCTTGTCCATTACCGACAATGCCCACAGCGCGATAGGCGGAGTAGAGGTATTGCCTTTGTTGACGAATTTATGCTCGACGGTAGCGTTGCCGTCGTCGCTCATATTTATTTTAATCGTCTTTTGTATGCCCGTTGTCTCTTCTACGCCGCTTATAAAGCATATGCCGTCTTTTTCTTCGACTACCTTTACCGGCGCGTTGTCGGGGTAGTAGGTGTCAAGATATTCGGGGCACTTCCACAGTCTGTGTCCGCCGTAGATATGCCATATGCCTTTATTTGGCAAGTTGTCGTCAAAGTATTCGCCGCCTTTGTTTATGAGGTCTTGTTCGTCTTCATAAAATATGTTTTCGCCGCCGTCATAGCCGTAAAATATGACTCTCGGACCGACGTCGACGGTGACGAGCATAGTTTTGCCTCCCTTAGAGAGTTTTGCACATTTGCCAAAGCTTTTATAATTTATAAATTCCATAATTTAACTCCTATCACTCTTAATTGTATCACAATGATATTGATACTGCAATACCGCTTTAAGAAATTTGCCGAAATCTATATAAAAAATTTACATGCAATTTATATTGACGGTATAATTTAGTATTTTTATATTTTTGAATATGATTTGATATTTCTATTTATTGCATTTTGCTTTCTTTGCATCTTTCAACTTTTGCTTTTTTGATTTTTTTACTTGCTTTCTTATTGACAGAATTAAAGATATCAACATTATTGCCAAAGATATCACTGCCACGACGATTGTCATCACGTCGACAAATGATACTTTCTCCACGCCGATAATCAACAATATCGAGGTGACGAGCGTCGTGAGCTTTAAAGTTATCTTCTTTGCCTTCTTGACGTACTTGACGGCGGATTTTTGTTGTTTCGCCTGTTTTTTATCTCTTGCGCCTATTGCTGTGAATACTATAAAAAGAATTATTTGCAGACCTAAGAATGCCGTCACAATGATATTGACGGGCGTCCATCCGTCTTTAACTATTTTATAAGCGTCTAGCGCGATATATACGCCAAACATAAACACGGTCCAAAGAATAGATAGCAATTTGAGCTTGCTTATCTTCTTTTTTGCCCTCTCTTCGACGTCTGGCGTCAAGTCGGTCGTGACTTCTTCTAAGGCTTGCTTGTCTTTTTTCTTCATTTTTCCCCTTATTTATTTTGCCTAATATTACGTCGGCAACCTCAAAATTTATTTTTTGAAAGAAGAGAAGTCCAACGTCGCAAAATAATCTTCCGGCGTTTCTGCGCGTCTTATCAACTTGACAGAGCCGTCCTCTTGCAGCAAAAGTTCCGCAGAGCGGAGTTTGCCGTTGTAATTATATCCCATAGAAAAACCGTGCGCGCCCGCGTCGTGGATATTTACGTAATCGCCAATCTCCACCTCGGGCAGCATTCTGTCGACAGCGAATTTGTCGCAGTTTTCGCAAAGACCGCCCGTCACGTCGCATTTATAGGTGAGGGGAGCATTTTCTTTTCCAAGCACTGTGATGTGGTGATACGCTCCGTATATAGCGGGTCTCATGAGGTTTGCCGCGCAGGCGTCCAAGCCGACGTATTCCTTCCAAATATGTTTTTTATGTATGACCTTTGCTATAAGCGCGCCGTACGGGGCAAGCATAAATCTGCCCAGTTCTGTAAATATAGCAACGTCGTCCATGCCGTTGGGCACAAGCACTTCTTGATAAGCCTTGCGTACGCCTTCGCCTATTGCGAGTATGTCGTTGCCCTCTTTGTCGGGGCGATACTGTACTCCTACGCCGCCGGAGAGGTTGATGAAGGCGATATGTATGCCGAGTTCGTTTTTAAGTTCTGCCGCAAGCTCGAATAGTATCTTTGCCAGCGTGGGATAATATCCCGTGCCAACCGTGTTGCTTGCCAAGAATGCGTGTATGCCAAAATGCTTTACGCCGTATTCTTTGAGTTTGGCATACGCAATCTTTATTTGCTCTTTTGTCATACCGTACTTGGCGTCTTTTGGGGTGTCCATTATCTCGTTGTTGAGCGTAAAGTCGCCGCCCGGGTTATATCTGCAACACATCGTCTCTTGGAATGGAGCAATGTCTTTGTAATAGTCTATGTGCGACAGGTCGTCAAAGTTTATGATAGCGCCGAGTTTAGCAGCCAATGCAAAGTCTTCCTTTGGGGTGACGTTGGAGGAAAACATTATCTCGTGTCCTTCAAAGCCGACTTTGTCGCTCATCATAAGTTCTGTCAGAGAAGAGCAGTCTACGCCCGCGCCCTCTTCTTTGAGAATTTGCAAAAGGTGCGGATTGGGAGTAGCCTTGACCGCAAAATATTCTTTAAATCCCTTGTTCCAAGCAAAAGCCTGTTTGAGAAGTCTTGCATTTTGTCTTATGCCTTTTTCGTCATAGATATGAAAAGGCGTTGGGTATGTCTTTGTAATTTCTTCAATTTGTTCTTTACTTACAAACGGTATTTTCTTTACTATCATTATAATATTCTCCGCGCGTTATTATAGTAAAAGTATATATCTATGCGATATTGTTTGTCAAATAATTGTTTGCGTGATAGAGCAAAAGTTGTCAAAAAGAAAAAAGCCTTTTTGATAGGGGATATGAGAATTATATTTATCTGCCTACCGTAGCGAAATTTTCTTTTAAAAGCTGTATTTTTTATTTAAGTATGCTATAATATTATCATAGATCAAGACCGACAAGGCTTGCTTTATTGGAAATTGCAGATATGATACAAAAAACATCTATTAGATTTTTTGAGGATACACCCGTAAGAGCCGTATGGAATGAAGAAAATTCCAAATGGTATTTTAGTGTGCTTGATATCATTTCTGTTATAAGAAACGAGCCTTCATATGAAAAATGCCGTAACTATTGGAAGTATTTTAAAGCTAAGTTAAAAAAAGATAATAGTCAGATACTTGACGTTACCGCTCAACTCAAATTGACTGCAAAGGACGGCAAACGCTATAAGTCAGACGCGCTTGACGCTGACGGAATAATTATGCTTGCGTCGGAATTTCCGAGCAGAATAGGCGTGAGATTTATCGAATGGTTTACTCGCTCCGACGAGTCGATAGACGGCAAGAGCAAACAAAAGGCATATTTGCTTTTTGAAAGTCCTATATTAGATGACATTGAAGTCGGCACAATAAAAGGATTGCAGCAGATCCACTCATATTTATTTGGCGGATTGTATGAATTTGCCGGACAGATACGCACAGTAAATATTGCAAAGGGCGGCTTTGCATTCGCTCCTTCAATGTATTTAGCAGATACGTTGAAATCTGTCGAACGTATGAGTGAAAATACGTTAGAAGAGATTATAAATAAATATATCGAAATGAACGTCGCACATCCTTTTTTAGAAGGCAACGGCAGAAGTACTAGGATATGGCTGGACTTGATGCTCAAAAAGCGTTTTGCCAAATGCGTTGATTGGAGTATGATAGATAAAAACGACTATCTTGACGCAATGCAAGAGAGCGTGGTAGACGCAACGAATATAAAAAGGCTTTTAGAAAATGCTTTGACAGATAAAATAAATGACAGAGAAGTCTTTATGAAAGGTATTGATTACTCATATTATTATGAACAAATAGATTGATTATAATGATTTAAACTTACATTGTATGCTTATAAAAATTCAGTTGGGTAGTGTCACTACCCAACTGAATTTATTATGTCAATTATGTGACGTATCTCTATCAAACGATATATACTTTGACTCCGTATCCGTTTATCGACGTGGAGAATTTGCCGTTGCAGGTAATATTTTCGTCGCCCCATTGGTCAACGAGGGTATAGCTGTCTTTGTGGTTCATCTTGACGTAATCGTCATTGACTATCTTTTCTAAGTCGACGGTAACTTTTTTCTTTGCGCTCTTTGATGTATTAAAGATACATATCGCCGTCTTGCCGTCGCTGAGCGGCTTGGCGAGTATATCTATTGAGCCCTGTCTCTTGACGACTTTGGCTTGTCTGCCGAGAGGGTCTTGGTTGATAGCTATAAGATTTTTGTTGGTGACGATATCTAATACGTCCTGCTTGACTGTGCGCAAGTCGTTGCCGAGTATAAGGGGAGCGGCGAGCATACACCACACGCTGAAATGCGATTTGTTTTGCTCATACGTAAGTTTGCCGTTGCCCACTTCAAGCATATCGGGATCGTTCCAACCTCCCACGCCCGCGTATTTATAGAGCTTGGCAGTATGTTTGTACAGCATTACTATCCATTTCCAATTAGGGTTGATATCGGGGGTAGTGCGCCACAGATTGCCTGCCTTTGCGCCCCATTTATAAGGCTTATTGAGTCCCCATTCGCATATGGAGAAGGTGATAGGTTTTTCCTCTTCTCCTCTCTCTTTTGCCGCTCTTGCAGCGGCTTTTTTGAGAGCCTGTCCCATCTTGTAATACTGCAATGCCGCAGAATCTGCGCGGCATGTGACGGGATTGGAAAGTTCTATCACGTTGACTCCCTTGTTGAGGTGTACGACTTGTTGAAATCTCGCCGTCAAGTTCCAGAATTTTTGGTGTGGGAATTCATAGATATGTTTGACGCCGTTGACGTCTACAAGCAGCGTCTTGTCGTACCATCCCTGCTTTTTAATACACAGCGTCAATACGTATTCGCCGTCTTCATCTACTGTGATACTGTCGAACTTTGCAGTGCCTTCTGCCTTGTCAAGACCGGAGATATAATATCCGCCTTCAAGTTTTTCATGCGGCATAAATTTTGCAAGTCCGTCGAGTTTTGCCTCTTTGCACGGCACGGTGACGCCTGTTTTTTCGCCGACGCGCACTATCTCCAAAGCGTATACAAGGGGAGCGTATCTGCTGTATTGCTGATTGTGACAGAAGTCATACTTAAAATATTCGATGCCCCATCTTGCAAAATTCAACGCGTCCTTTTCTTCGTTGTGAAGCGACGCAGGCAGATTTTCGCAGGTGAGAGTGCCGTTGGAGGAGTAAATGCCTACTTTAAGCCCAAGGTCGTTGAGCTTTGCGACAAGCGAGGGTATGCCGCTCTTAAAGCGTACCATATCTCCTTGCAAATCGCCCTTTTCGTCGCGCATGTTGGAATGCCAATTATCGTCGATATTGATAAATTTATATCCCGCGTCGGCAAGTCCTTTTTCCACCATCGCCTTGCCTGTGTCGTATATCAAATCTTCGTCGATTGTATTTTTGAAAGTATTCCAACTTGCCCAACCCATAGGGGGAGTGAGCGCGGCATTATTGTCGTATTTCTCTCCTATGTCAAGTTTTGCGGTGCGTTTTCTCGGTGTCAACAACATCTTTAAATAGCAAAACGGACACATCCCGTTGCGTTTCATAAAATCTCCTTTTTGGTATCGTAATACCTCGATACGTTTTATAAAAGTTTAACATATTGTATATATAAAGTCAATATGCGTTTTTAAAGCATGATTTTATATTATAAAAAATAAAGGCGCAGTATTTTGCGTCTTTATTTCCAATTTTTTAATTAGCTGTGTATAAAACAGCTTGCGGTGTATACGTTAAAGCAGGCTTAGAATAATTTCAAAGCAGCTTCATCACCGGTTGCAACAGCGTTACCCTTTCTCTTTACAGTCTTTTCGCTTTCGCCCGGAAGTTTAATTGCGATGTCATAAGCTTCTTTTGCCTTTTCTTCATTTTCATACCATACAATAGCAATGATACTTTCAGGAACAGGGATCAAGCCGTCGCTGAACTTTGTCAAAGATAAAGAGTTTTCCGTCTTAGTTACAGTTTTATAGTCGTTTTTGTTGAATTTCTTTTCAACACTGTCAATGCTTGGCGTGCAGGCAACGCATATTGCAGCTACCATGACTACCAAAAGTACGACTGCGACAGAAAGAACGATTTTCTTTTTCATAGATATGTATACCTCCTTTAAAGATTTATTAAATATATGATATCACTAATTTTAACAAATGTAAATATCAAAACAAAAAAATGTAAAATTTTTTAACATACAAATTTGTCAATTATGGTATCTTAATCGACATATTTTAAATAATTGTTAAGAAGCAATATGAAGTATGGCTAGAATAATATTATTAAAATCTCTTCTTAAAATCTGCAACGTTTGTATAAAATAATATTGAATTTTTTTAAATTTTATGTTATGATTTATATATCAAACGTTGGGAGAAAAGCTTTGCAAAAGGTCATTCAATTTATCAACGACAACATCCTTTGGGGAGTGCCGATGATAATTCTCATATTGGGAGTGGGGATATATCTCACTGTGCGCAACAGGTTTACGCAAGTTACCAAGTTTCCTTACGCCGTCAAAATGACTATGGGCAAGACCTTGAAAGGCATAGGCAAGGGCAAAGGTAAAAAGGGAGACGGCATATCTCAGTTTGAGGCTTTTTCCACTGCGATAGCAGGCACGGTGGGCACAGGCAATATCGTAGGCGTGGCTACGGCGATAATATCGGGCGGTCCCGGAGCGGTGTTTTGGATGTGGCTGTCGGCATTTGTAGGTATGTTTACCAATTTTGCCGAAAACGTGCTTGGCATTTATTACAGAAAGAAGGGCAAGGACGGCGAGTACCGCGGCGGACCTATGTACTACATCAGCGAAGGATTGGGGTGGAAATGGCTGGCAATATTATTTGCAATCTTCTGCATGTTTGCCGCTTTCGGCATGAATATGGTGCAGATAAATACCATTGCCGACACGCTCAACGGCGGATTTAAGATACCCAAGTGGGTAAGCGGCGTAGTCGTTGCGATAATAATTGCGCTCATCATAATAGGCGGCATAAAGCGGATAGGAAAGATAACGTCGTATATAATACCATTTATGTGCGTGGGATTTATGATAATGGCAATAGTCATTATATGTATAAATATCAAGGCGATACCGTCGGCGCTAAGTCAAATATTCAAGAATGCGTTCAGCTTTAAATCTGTCGGCGGAGGAGTGCTGGGGTATGCTATCATGCGCTCTATGCGTTATGGCTTGGCAAGAGGTATATTCTCCAACGAAGCGGGGCTTGGCAGTTCTGTCATTGCCCACAGCGCGTCGTCTGTAAAAGAGCCTGTCAGGCAGGGGCTTTGGGGCATATTCGGAGTGTTTTTGGACACGATGGTCATCTGCACGCTTACCGCGCTTGTCATACTCACCAGCGGAGTATACGGCGAATCAATGGGAGATATAAGCGGAGCAATGCTGTCGCAAGCGGCGTTTACGCAGGCGTTCGGCAAATTCGGCACTGTGGTGTTCAGTCTTATCCTGCCGCTGTTTGCATTCACGACGATACTTTCGTGGGCATACTACGGCGAGAAGTCTTTTGAATTTATATTCGGCAAAAAGTATTCCATCATATTCAAAGTGATATACGTCGCCCTTGTGATTGTCGGCGCGTTGACAAGCGTATCTCTTGTGTGGGATATGGCAGACTTTTTCAACGGACTTATGGCGATACCCAATCTGATAGGTCTATTTCTCCTCGGCGGAGTCGTCACACGTATCACGCGCAACTATTTTGACAGACAGAAGAAAAGGGACGTCATGCCTATGCTCTCTGCATATCCGCAGGACAATCTTCAACTGACAGGCGACGTAGAGAGCGAGAATGACAATAATATAGAGGAAGAGCAAACGGGCGGAGAGAAAGAGCCTTCCGATAAAGGGAATTAAACAAAAGCGGCAAGAGAAAATTATTCATGCCGCTTTATTATTTTATATACATTAAGTCATTCTTAGTTTTCTTTATACTTACATATCACGTTGTGCAGTTTTTGCAGATACTGTCCTTTGACTTCTCTTGGGGAGAGGATTTGTATCTTTGTTCCAAGTCCCATACACCAACCGAAAAAGGAGTCGCTTATCTGCACTTCGGCGGTAAAACGGTAATTTTCGCCGTAAGGGGATAGTATGGTGTTTTTGCCGAATTTATCGAATATCACTTCCACTATATCGGAAGATATCTCAAAGGTGACGTTTTGCGTCTCGCCCAAAAACATGGAGAAGAGTTGTTTTTTCTTACGTCTGGCGTCAAAATTTTTCAACCCGTCAGAGAGGTTTACGGTTTCTTTGGTTATCTCCACCTTTTCCATTCTGTCAATGCGGTAGTGCGCGACGTCGGGATATTTTTCGTTGTTGGCTACAAGGTAGTAATTGTCTCCGCTCATCATCGTGGCTATCGGATTGACCAGATACGGTTTGTTGTCGTGCATAGCTATCTTTTCGCCTTTGGCGTTGTATTTGTAATATTTAAAGCTAATCTTTTTTTGCGATACGATAGCCTCGTTGATATTGAATACGTTGTAGTAGATATATTCGTTGTCTCTTTTGGTGGTGTCGAATACTACAATATTATTTTTTATCACGTCGCCTTTATGCGATCCTGCCAGCGACGCTATCTTGTCGACAAGCCGCTGCGTCTTTTCGGGAGTGATAAAGCTGGCGGCTTCCACTGCGTCAAGCAGTATGCGTACTTCCGCCACGTCAAAATTTCTGTCGCAGACGTAATACATATTCGTCTTTTTGCGCACCTGCATTATCTCATAGCCTCCCTCGTTGAGAAGCTTGATATCGTCATAAAGGGTCTTGCGCTGGACGCTGATGCCTTGTTCTTTGAGTTTCTGCATCAGCTGAATGGTGGACAGAGGATGGGTCTCGTCGCTTTCGCGCGCAAGTATCTCATAGAGTTTGAGAAGTTTCAATTTGTGTTTTGCCGTTTCCAATTCTTTTCTCCGATTTGTATACGTTTTTTATAAGCCGCATACGGTTGTAATATCTTTTTTTCTATATCATATCAAAATCTTTACGCAATTTCAATAGCCAAACGTAACTTTTTTTACACATTTGCCTATATGCGGCAAATATTTTAAAAGTTGTATTATAATTCAATGCCAAGCAAGGGAAATTTATAAAAAATCACAGAAAAATTATAAAAATTTGTTTTGTCGATTTTGGGGTTTTTAGATAAATAATTTGAGTTTTTCCGCAAAAATCCATATACTTTGCTTAGAGTAAATAAATAGGATAAGCTTGGCTATAAAAATAGCTGAAAATCAACATATTTCGACACATATACATAATAATGAAGTATGATGGGGCGAGTGCCGAGTTATCCACATGAACAAGTGTTTTTGTGGATAACTATGTGGATAAGTGCCGCTTTTGCAGGGAAAAACCTTGAAAAAAGCCATTTTCGGGGAAAATCGACATTTTCAAAGATATAAAATTATATGTACGAATCGTACTTAAAAAACTTTGCTTTTTCCGCAAAAATACATATCTTAATTAAGCAAAATTACGCATATGCGCAGTGATTTTTCCATATATTTTTTAAGCAGGCATAAAATATCGCCGTAAGAGAATATATATCTTCGGCAAAAGAGAAATAGGAGCGTCTATGATAAAGGTCATCAAAGGTAAAAAAGTCGTCGCTGTTATCGCAGTGATTGCCATTATTATAACTATATGCGTTGCAGGGATGTGTTACGCATACTCAACGGCATGGGCAATATCTCCAAATGCGCAGTATACCGTAGTTGTCGACGCAGGACACGGCGGAATAGACGGCGGAGTCGTGGGAAGCAGCGGTGTAAAGGAGAGCGATATAAATCTCAAAATGGCAAAGATACTTAGGCAAAAACTTCAAAGCAGGGGTTTTTCCGTCGTCATGACGAGAGAAGACGAAAATTCTTTGAGCAATATCAAAAGACTCGATATGCAAGCGCGCAAGGATAAGATAATCAAGGCAAACCCCATCGTCGTCATTAGTCTGCACGTCAACAGATTTATCGCCGACAAGTCGAGAAGAGGCGCGCAAGTCTTTTATGACGATACAGGCGTTGGCAAGGAATTTGCGGATATCATGCAGCAAGCGATAAACCAAAATATAAATTCAAAATATTGCGGCAGGAGCAACTATGAGGCGATAGACGGCGATTTGTTTATAACAAAGTGCGTAAAAGTTCCGTCGCTGATAATCGAATGCGGATTTATATCCAATCCTGAGGACGAGAAGCTGCTGCTCTCCAAAGAGTATTGCAACGATCTTTGCGAAAATATTGCAAGCGTGATAGAGACGAGCGTAGGCGCATAAAATTTATTTATCTTCTCACAATAATTTAGGTCGGGTATGTTTGTCATATTTTGCGCCCAAGAGGGAAGATGATGAAAAAAGTATTTGCAATATTGATAATTACGTTGGTGTGCGTTCTCGTAGCGGCGAGCGCCGGAGCCTGTATATTTATTGCAGGCTTTACCGCCTTTGACAAAGCGAGCGATGGGTACGCCAACGCCGCTTTGGCGGCATATCCCAACGAAGAGCCGGTGTCAAAGGGCAATGAAAATATTTCGCAGTCGTCGCTTGGCGATTTGACCGTGCTTATGTATCACAACACTCTTGCGAGAGGCAAAAAGCAAAGCGTATATTGCATCAATCAAGACAGTCTCAGACGTGACTTTGAGTACCTAAAACAAAACGGGTACAACGTGATAAGTTTTAAGCGCTTGACGGAGTGCGTCGACAACGGCGTATATCTCCCCGACAAGGCGGTATTGCTCACCTTTGACGACGGCTATCTCAACAACGTGAAATACGCGTTGCCGCTGTTGGAAGAATACGGATACAGCGGACTCTTTTCAGTAGTAGGCGACTATACCAAGTTTGACAGATACGGCGGCAAAGGCGGAGGAGATTTTATATACCTCGGCTGGAAGGATATCGGAGAGCTGGCAGATAACGACAACGTCGAGATAGGTCTGCACTCATACGACCTTCACAACACCCGTCCTAGGCTGGGTATGTCTCAGTTGAAAGGAGAAAGCGACGAGGCGTATGCCAAGCTTGTTGCCGACGACACGCAAAAACTCATTGATAAGCTTGCCGCGATCGGCGTCACGACGGATATTTTTGCATACCCCTTTGGCAAATATACCAAGCTCAGCGAGGCGGTGCTCAAAGACAAGGGGATATCGATCACGTTGACTTGCAACGAGGGTATCAACCATATCTACGGACGCAGAAGTCTTTATCTTCTCAAAAGGATAAACCGAGACGCGACAAAGAGTTCGCTTAGCGAGATATTAAAAAAGTATTCATAATATAAACCACGCTTGGCGGCATACGTCTCGATTGTATGCCGTCTTTCTTTGTCAATATATGCGCTGCCGCTTTACTTATCGTCGCAGTCAAGGCTATAATATTATTGAATAAAAGGCGGAGGCAGGTATGAGTTTTTTTGAAAATGTTTACGAAGTGGTCAAGGCTATCCCTAAGGGCAAAGTCGCGACGTACGGACAGATCGCCCGTATTCTCAATGCTCCCAGAGCGTCAAGGGCTGTGGGGTATGCTTTACACGCCAACCCCACTCCCGTTGTCATACCCTGTCACAGAGTTGTCAACCGACACGGCGGTTTAGCTCCCTCATTCGCATTCGGCGGACGGGAAGTGCAGGCTGATATGCTTGCCAAAGAAGGGGTCGCTTGCGACGAAAATTTTGTCGTAGATCTCGACAAATATCAATGGAGAGAGGAATTTTGAAAAGACGGTTAGAATACGTTGCCTGCTTTGACGGAGAAGTAGCGGACGTCTTGTCAGGATTGGGAGTATCGACAGCGGTATGCACTTCGCTGAGAAAACAGCTGGGGCTGGTATGCAAGATTGTCGACGGAGAAGAAGTGGCGATAAGGCTAAATCAACGGCTTGACAGCGGCGATAGGTTTTGCATATATCTCACAGACTTAGACGTCAAAGAGGTTCCCAAGTGGGATATGCCTGTCGACATAGTCTATGAAGACGAGGATATCGCCGTCATAGACAAAAGAGCAGGGATGGCGGTCATTCCCGTCAAAGGACACTTCGGCAGGTCGCTCGCCAACGCCTTGGCGAATATTTGGGGAGATTTCGTATATCGTCCAGTCAACAGACTTGATAGAGACACGTCGGGGCTGATGATAGTCGCCAAGAATCAACTTGCGCACTGCGTATTGGCGCGAGAGCATATAGACAGAGAGTACGTAGGGCTTTGCAGCGGCACTTACTGCGGCGATAGCGCAGGCGTGTGGGATTATCCTATCGACAGACTTGACGGGGGATTTAAGAGATATATCTGCGACAGCGGAAAGAGAGCGGTCACGCATTATAAATTTGTCAGACAGTATGACGGTTACTTCTGCGCAAAGTTTGTGTTGGAGACGGGCAGGACGCATCAGATAAGAGTGCATACCGCGTATATCGGACATCCGCTTTGCTGCGACAGACTTTACAATCCCGACCCAAGCGCAGTGATATGCCCCAACGGCTTTAAGCTTGACAGACAGGCTTTGCACTCATGCCGTATCACGTTCAGACACCCGATAGACGGCAGGGAGATGACGTTTTTTTCACAGGCAGAATTTTTGAAAGAGGTATGATATGGATATAAAAGAAGTGACAAAACAGTTCAACACCGTCGCAAAGATGTACGACGAGAATAGACGGAAGTTTATTCCGTGCTTCGACAGTTTTTATAAGGACGCAACGGAGTTTATTGCAGGCAATATATCTTGCCCGTCGCATATTCTGGATTTAGGCGCAGGCACGGGATTACTGACGTATTATTGGTATAGCTGCTTTCCTAATTCTAGGTATACCCTCGTAGACGTTGCCGAGGAGATGTTGAAGATCGCCAAGCAGAGATTTGCAGGACTGCCAAACGTCGACTGCGAGATATGCGACTATGCGCAAAGTCTGCCTAGCGGCGACTTTGACGTCATAATATCCGCGCTGTCGATACATCACTTGTCAGACAGGGAAAAGAGCAGACTTTTTAAAAGGATATTCGACAAATTACCTACGGGCGGATTATTTGTCAATTACGATCAATTTTGCGCAGGCAGCAATCTTCTCAATAAATGGTATGACGGCGATTGGGAAAAATTTTTAAAATCGGGCGCGCTTTCAGACGATGATATACGCGCTTGGCAGCAGAGACGGAGGCTTGATAGAGAATGCTCGCAGGAGAGCGAAATCGAGTATCTAAAAGCTTGCGGATTCAAAGAGGTCAAGTGTGTTTTCAGCGACAGAAAATTCGCCGTGATAATTGCAATCAAATAATACGTCCTTTTGCTTGCAGATAATGTTAAAGAAGTCTATGCCAAAGAGCTCATCTTTACGTATGGGACGAGCCGTTGAATTATCTCGACGTATACGCAAGAATGCAGATAGAAAGACTGCTTGTCGAGTTTGCTCCGACAATGATTTTTGTCGAACATGACGAAGCTTTTGTCAACGGCGTCGCCGCATGGCGGAAATACGTAGACAAGTTGTAATAAATTTGTCTTATCGCATGCAGTATTTATAAAGAATAATTGACATATTGCATGGCGTTAAGATATAATTTAAAAGTAGATTTCGCAATAGCGGATTAAGGAGTATTTTATGAACGTTTTCCAAAAATTATGGTACAGAACTTATCAAAAGACAATATATGCAGTCTCTCCATTTTTGAATTGGCGCCAGCCTCAACTTCTCAAATTTGACAGAGGTATTGCCGATTTGCCGAAGTTTATCAAAGACAAGGGATACGACAGCGTTTTGCTCGTCACAGACCCTATGTTGATGCAGCTCAAAATGCCTCAACCCATCATAGATAATTGCGGCGAGGTGGGATTGCACTGCGCTCTTTTCAGCGAGGTATGTCCCAATCCGACGATAGATATCGTCGAGCAGGCTTTGCAGATGTATAAGGGCGAGAAGTGTCAGTGTATCATTGCTTTGGGAGGCGGCTCTTCGATGGACTGCGCTAAGGCGGTGGGCGCGAGAGTAGCCCGTCCAAATAAAAGCATACCTCAGATGAAAGGCATACTTAAAGTCGGCAAAAAGCTCCCAATGCTTGTGGCTATACCTACGACGGCAGGCACGGGCAGCGAGACGACCTTGGCGGCTGTCATCACCAATTCGCAGACGCATGAGAAATACGCAATCAACGACCATGCGCTTATTCCGGAGTATGCGTTGCTAGACCCGACTTTGACGACGGGACTTCCAAAGAAGATCACCTCTACGACGGGTATGGACGCACTGACGCACGCAGTCGAGGCATATATAGGTAAGGGCAATACCAAAGGCACTAAGGATATGGCGGAGAAGGCTGTAAAACTTATTTTTGACAACCTTGTCACGGCATACAACGACGGCGGCAATTTGCAGGCGAGAGAGAATATGCTGGCGGGCGCGTACTATGCGGGAGCGGCCTTCACAAGAGCGTACGTGGGATACGTCCACGCAATGGCGCACACAATGGGCGGTTTTTATCACACTCCGCACGGACTTGCCAATTCGGTAATATTGCCGCACGTGCTCGATTGGTTTGGCAGCAGCATATACAAGAAGCTTGCCAAGCTTGCCGACATAGTAGGCATAGACGGCGACAGCGACGAGGTCAAGGCAAAGAAGTTTATTCAGGCGATAAAGGATATGAACAAGGCGATGGATATCCCTGAGAAAATCGAAGGGGTGGTCGAAGAAAAAGATTTGCCGACAATGGTCGACAGAGCTTACAGCGAAGCGCATCCGCTCTATCCCGTACCTAAGTTTATGAGCAAAAAAGATTTGGAAGATATGTTTAGACAAGTCTGTCCTCCCAAGAGCGCAGATGACGGAGAAGAAGCAAAATGAAATGCGTGCTCGTAGGCTGCGGCGACTTTTGCAAAGAGAGATTTGCCGTGGCGGAAGGCGACTACGTCGTGGCGGTCGACGGCGGATATGATAAGATAAAGGACTTATGCCGCGTCGATTTGGCTGTGGGCGATTTCGATTCCCTTGGGTATCTACCCGAGGGAATTGCCACGTTGCGTCACGACCCTGTCAAGGACTACACCGATATGCAGCTTGCGCTTGAAGAGACGTTTAGGCAAGGTCACAGAGAATTTGTCATTTACGGCGCGCTGGGCGGACGGCTTGATCACACGCTTGGCAACTTGCAGATAGCATACGCATTTGCAAGGAAGGGAGCTGACGTCAAGTTGGTCGACAACTCGTGCGACGTTGAGATAATAAGAGACACTAAGAGATTTCAAGGGCATGCAGGACAGGTATTTTCGCTCTTTGCATTTGATTTAGCAAAGGGTGTGGATATTGTCAACGCCAAGTATCCCCTCGACAACGCGACGTTGACCAATACCTTTCCCATTGGAGTGAGCAACGAGCTCCTAGACGGGGAATGCGAAGTGAGAGTAAAAGAGGGAACGCTGCTCTTTATATTGCAAAGATAACGCGGTATACGCAGAGGAATTTATGCAAAAGATATTGTTTTTTGATTTAGACGGCACGGTGCTTGACACTCTTCCCGACATAGCGCGGTCGGCGAACTACGCTTTGGACAAGCTGGGATTTCCCACGCAGACGACAGAGCAAGTCCGCGCGGCGATAGGACACGGCATACGCAATCTTCTCAGAGACCTTATGGGATGTCACGATACGCAGATTCTTGAAGAGTGCAGAGAGATATTCAAGACACATTACGATTTGCACAAGACGGACACCACCAAGCCTTTTGACGGCATATTGCCCCTTTTGCAGTCGCTGAAATCGCAAGGCAATATCTTGGTGCTTATCTCCAATAAATACGACGTCGCGACAAAGGAGCTGGCGCGTATATTTTTCGGCAGTCTGTTCGACGGCGTATACGGCAGCAGAGACGACGTCGCGGCAAAGCCTGACAGACAGATTTTTGATTTGGTATGTCAAGAGATGGGGCTTGATAAAGAGCAAGTCATATATATCGGCGACAGCGAGGTGGACTGTCAGTTTGCAGCCAACTGCGGCATGAAGTTTATAGGCGTAGATTGGGGATTTCGTACGCATGCTCAGCTTGTTGACGCCGGCGCAAGCGTGATAGCTTCCACGCCTGACGAGCTTAAAGAATTGATAGACAAGATTTAAAAACGCTTGAAGTTTTTACCAAATAATGCAAGTATATATTTGTTTTGCGCTCACAAAATAATATTGTGAAAAGCCGTAAGATAAATAAAACTTGCATATTTTTATTGATTACTATTTTTACCGTAGCATCGATTGCAACGGCATCCGTATCTATTTACGCAGAACAAAATATGCAGAGCATAGAGGCTATGACAAGCCCTAACTCTTACGGCTTTTCACCTAAGATGCAACTTATAAGCCGCTTTGAGACGGACTTCTCGACGTCAAAAGAAGAGAGGAGTTTCAACATAGCTCTTGCAAGCAGCAACTTTTGCTGGCTTGTCGTCAAGAGCGGCGAGTGCCTGTCTTTCAACACGGTTGTGGGATTGAGAAGCGAAGAGAGAGGATATAAAAATGCCAAGGTCATCGTCAACGGAGATTATACCGAGGGCATAGGCGGCGGAGTATGCCAAGTATCGACGACGCTATACAATGCTTGGATAAGAGCAGGGCTTGCGCCTAAGCACGTAGTGTCGCACAGTTTGCCATCGTCGTACTGCGGACTTTCCCAAGACGCCACTGTCACCGAATATATAGATATGGTATTGCTCAACGACAGTCAATACGACGTGATAGTCAACGGATACGTCGAGAATAAGAGGGTGATATTTGATATCTACGGACATCCGCTGCCTTATCAGATAAAATTGCGCAGTGAGATAATAGAGGTGTTGCAACCGCCTGAGGACATTGTAGAATGGAGCGACGTGCTTGAAGGCGAAATTGCCAGCGACGAAATCGGTGAGTACGTCGTCAGCAAAAAAAGCCACGTGGGCTATAAATCAAGGGCAATAATAGAGTATTATAGCAACGGCAAGTTGATTTCCAATAAAGAACTCAGAAAAGATAGCTATCTACCCGTGCAGGGCAAGATAATAAGAAAGAGAGTCGATACAGAGCCTGCGCCTTTGATAGAAGAATAAAATAGCATTTGAAATTTAGATGCACCCCGATTTTGGTCGTTACAAAATAAGGGTGTATTTTTATATTGCGTTGAAATATTGCGAGAGTATTAAATTGATAATAAATAAGGAAAAATTTTAATAACCCATTGCAATAAACAATAATGAGTGATACAATATATTTATTAAAGACAATCTTGCGCTTATTTACTATAAGTAAAAGTGGGAGGGCAATATGAAAAAGTTTTCAAAAATCATTTGCATAATATGTGTTGTCGTTTTACTTGCTGCTCTGACGGCATGCGCCGATAAGTCACTGTATAAAGTTGCCTGCTCTGAAAGTCTAAATAGAGACGATGTATTTTCTGATATAGTTCATAGCGGAATAGAGGGAGATTTGGCTGAGAGATTTGATACGGTAGAGCAGCTAAATGAGTTTTGCAACGAAAAGAATATTCAAGTAAATAATAATGAAGAGGATTACAAATTTAGTTCTGCATTTAGAAAAAAGTTTGAAAATTACAATAATAAATATTTCAACGATAAGTCTTTGATTGTAGTATTTAGGTATAAGCCTTGCTTGGAAAAGTTGACGTTTAAGGATTTGCAAATTGAAAACGACACATTGACGGTCAATATACTCAACGAGTCTAAAATTTCAGGGGCGGAAGGCGATAGTGCCGCTGTCATTACGATTTATGTATATTTGATAGAAGTTAAAAAGAGTGCAATAGAAAACGTTGAGCAAATACAAGTTGTGGAAATGGATAAACTTTAAAAGATACACGAGTTTAAAATCAAAAGAGTCCTCGCTATTTAACGGGGACTCTCGCGTTTTATATGTTATGACGATTTATGACATACATATCAATATTACAATTAAAGCCACAACACATGCTGTGATAAATACAGCTATCCATTTGACTATCGACTTTATCTCGCACAACTTTTCGTATATAAGCTTTGGATAATTGACGGTGCGGTTTGTATTTGGTTTATTTTCTTGCTTTTTCTCGTCGTTGTTATTTTCGTTCATACTATCTCCTTTGTCGGCGTTGAGTTTTCTATAACCATTATAAAGTATAAAATTCAATATTTCAATAGGTTTTCAAAAATAATTACTATTTTGCAAGTGATTAAAGAATTGAGTTGAAATAAATAAAAACATATCTTACCATATTGAGATATTGCAAAATATTGTATGCAAGACGTGTGAGGACCTTGGATAAGTTGACATTTTATAATATTAAATTTATAATGATAACATAAAACTAAACGAGGGCAATATGGCAAACAACGAAACTACGGTCAATATTGATATGCAAGCCAACAAGCAGAGATTTCTGCAAATTTTCAAAGATAAGATAAAGAGAGAAGGCGCGGATAAACTCTTGGAGTGGCTTTGCAAAAGCGACTTTTTTGAGGCGCCTGCAAGTTCTAAATTTCACAATGCCGTAAGGGGCGGACTGTGCGACCATTCTCTCAACGTATATGACAGAGTAGTCGCTCTTGTCGAGACGGAGAAAGCGTATGAAAGACAGAGGGCTGTCGGCAAGGCTATTGCCGAGAGAAGAGCCGAGTTGACTACGGGCTTGATACCCAATTTGAATTTCGACGTCGCCAAGGTCGAGAAGATAATTCAAAAGGAGATCGCAGAGGGTAAGTTTAACGTAGGCGGCGATATGCCCACGCTCTTTGACAACGTCAGCGAGGAAAACATAGCCGTTGCCGCGCTGCTGCACGATCTTTGCAAAATTGACTATTATAAGATATCTCAGCGCAATCAAAAGAATGAAGTTACCGGTCAGTGGGAAAAGGTGGACTATTATTCCATTGACGAGGCGCTGCCGTACGGACACGGCGAAAAGTCGGTCTATATCATAAGCGGATTTATGAGATTGGAGCGCAAAGAGGCGATGGCTATAAATTGGCATATGGGCGGATTTGACAAGAGGGTTGTGGGCGGAGATTTTTCGCTGAGCAAAGCCTTTGAGCAGTATCCCTTTGCTACGCTCGTGCATATTGCCGACATCATGTCGACGTATTTTGACGAGGGCAGAGGCTGATAGTTGCAGCAATGCAATAACTTTGATAAAATAATCATATAATATAAAGTCGCAATGCGACGGGAGACGTAAGTATATGTATAAAGAGAATTACAAGCAGTGGCTCGACAGCGTAAGCGAGGAGCAAAAGAGCGAGCTTATCGCAATAGCAGACGACGATAAGGAAATCAAAGAGAGATTTACTTTGCCTTTGGCTTTCGGCACGGCAGGTATGCGCGGCACAATTTGCATGGGCATATCCAATATGAACGAATATACCGTTGCAAGGGCGACAAAGGGACTCAGCGACTATATCAATTTGCTTGGAAGCAAGCAGGCAAAAAGAGGCGTAATAATCTCGTACGACACAAGACGTATGTCCTTTGAGTTTGCGCTTACTGCGGCGCGAGTGCTTGCCGCCAACGGAATAAAGACGTATCTTTTTGAGAACGTCCGTCCCGTGCCGATGTGTTCATTTGCCGTAAGAGAACTTGGCTGTATTGCCGGCATTATGATCACAGCCAGCCACAATCCTAAGGAGTACAACGGATATAAGGTGTACGGAGAGGACGGCGCGCAGATGTCGCCCGAGGCGACTGCCAAGGTCGTGGAATATATAGACAAGACGCCGTATTTCAATCTTTCAAAGGCAGACGTCAAGAGCGTATCGCACAAGGATATAGAGGGCAAAGACGGCTTTGAACTTGGCGAGAATATCACAGTAATCGGCAAGAGCATTGACGATAAGTATTACGACACCATATCCAAGCTTTCGCTCTCAAAAGAGGCTGTCGACAAGGTGGGCAAGGATATAAAGATAGTCTATTCGCCGATACACGGCTCTGGCTTCGTGCCTGTGACGACAATGCTTGCAAGGATGGGTATATCCGTATCGGTCGTCGAAGAACAGAAATATCCAGACACGGAGTTTTCGACAGTCGCTATGCCTAATCCCGAGCAGCCCGACGCGCTCAAAATGGGAATAGAGCTTGCGAATAAACTCGGCAGCGACATAGTCATCGGCACCGACCCCGACTGCGACAGAATGGGTATAGCAATAAGAGATAACAACGGAGAGTTTACGCTCCTCAACGGCAATCAGATAGGCGCAATGCTTATGGACTATATACTTATGCGCCATAAGCAAGAGGGTACGTTGCCTGCCAACAGCGCGGTAGTAAAGACAATAGTTACGACGCGTCTTGCCGATAAGATAGCCAAAAGCTACGGAGCCGCCGTATACGACGTGCTCACGGGATTTAAGTTTATCGGAGAGAAGATAAAGCAATGGGAGCAGGACGGGCAGCATACCTTTATGTTTGGGTATGAGGAGAGCTACGGCTATCTGTCAGGCACTCACGCGAGAGACAAGGACGCAGTCGTCGCAAGTATGCTCTTTGCAGAAATGGCTTGTTACTATACCTATAAGAAAGTGTCGCTGTATGACAAACTCAACAGTCTTTTTGACAAATTCGGGTATTTTGTGGAGAGCAGCAAGTCTATCGCATTCAAGGGCTTGGACGGTATGGAGCAAATGGCAAACATAATGAAGAAGTTCAAAGAGTGCGATCTTGAAGAGGTTGCAGGCGTGCCTATGAATAGTAAGCTTGACTTACAATCGGGCATGGTAAAGAACTATACCGACGGCTCTATCGAGATGACGGATTTGCCGTCCGCCAACGTTATAAAGTATGAATTCGGCGACGACGAATGGCTTTGCATACGTCCCAGCGGAACGGAGCCTAAACTT
Source organism: uncultured Christensenella sp. (assembly GCA_910579785.1). Classification (GTDB taxonomy): domain Bacteria; phylum Bacillota; class Clostridia; order Christensenellales; family UBA3700; genus RACS-045. The sequence goes on from CAJTVJ010000002.1 coordinate 42,881, forward strand.
AAAATCTACGTGTCTACCAAGGCGGAGAGTAAACAAAAGAGCATGGAGCGCAACAAGACGTTGCAATCTGCAATTATAAATATGATTTAATAATACAACTTTAAATGCAACAAGGCGGTCATATCCGCCTTGTTTTTACGTTTATAAGTCGCAACGATAATGCCATTTATTTTCTTTGATTGTCGATATTTTATGGAGCGTAATATTTCCATTCGCCTTTATAATTTTTTTGGCATTTGGCAACAATCATTATAGGATTTGTTTGGAGGAGAATATGAAGGGCAAAAATATTGCGATAATAACGGGCGCGAGCAGCGGAATAGGAAGAGAGTTTTTGAAGTTGCTTCTGAAAGAAGACGGGCTGGACGAGCTGTGGGCGATAGGTCGGGACGAGCAAAGACTCAAAGAGGTGAAGGAAGATGACAGAGAAAGGATAAGGGTATTTCCCATGGACTTGTCGGAGAGAAAAAATCTCGATATACTAGACGCGTTGGCTGAGAGCGAAGAGGTTAACGTGCGTTGGCTTGTAAATTGCGCCGGATATGCCAAATTTTGCGACTATGGCGGCATAGATAGATACACCTCGGTGAATATGATAGACGTCAACGTCAGCGCGTTGGTGGCTATGTGCGTTATATTTATTCCGCATATGCAAAGGGGCGGACATATCTTGAATATGGCGTCGCAGGCGGCTTTTCAACCTTTGCCTTATCAAAATATTTACAGCTGCACAAAGGCGTTTGTACGCAACTATACGCGCGCTTTGAACGTAGAGTTGAAGTCTAAGGGCGTGACAGCAACGGCGGTATGTCCTGGATGGATGCAGACGAGATTGATAGAGAGAGCTATTGTCGAGGGAGAAAAGGGGACGAGAGTTTTTCCGCATATAGTTTATCCCGACGCAGTTGCCAAAAAAGCCGTAAAAGACGCCAAAAAGTCAAAGGATCAATCAATATATTCGGCATATGTCAATATGTCGCACGCCGTCGCTAAATTTTTGCCGCAAAAGTGCATGATGGGCATATGGCTGAGACAGCAAAAACTCAAAGACGGCAAGCGTTGATGTCACTATATTTTATTTAATAATGCGATATAGATAGCATGTTGGCAAATTGTCAACGTGCGTTTTATTTTATATGTTTAAAGGGTGATTTTACGTGTTGTATATGCGATGAATTACAAATTATCGTTTGACTTAATTATTGTATTGATGTATTATATAAAAAATACAGACGGGCAGTTCGGGACCATCCTGCCTTTGCGTGAGCAAAAATCAAAACTAGGGATATATGGCAATTTGTCTGTCATATCGGCGTCCCTAGCGGGCGCATTTTTTATGGGGAATATGCCCAAGATACGGCGGCGTGATAAACAACAAGAAGATAGATACAGCGATTTTGAGATGACGCGTATGCGTATAAGAAGTGCGCTTTTGCGGCTGTTATATTGGCAAAGACATGGACATTTTTGAAATGGGTGAGATATGAACGAATTGATTCTAGTAATTTCATTGATACTTATATACGGGACTGTGCTTTTGGCATATTTTTTATTCGGCAGGACGGGACTTTATTGCATATCCGCTATCGCCACTGTCATGGCTAATATCGAAGTTGTAATTTTGATAAAGGCGTTCGGTATGGAGCAGACGCTTGGCAACGTGCTTTTCGCGGCGACTTTTCTAATCACCGATATTCTTTCGGAATGCGAAGGTAAAAGACATGCCAACAAGGCGGTGTATATCGGCATATTCTCGCAGATATTCTTTTTGCTGCTTTCTCAAAGTTGGCTGTTGTATGCGCCTGCGGAAGGCGATTCGACAATGCAGGCAATTAAGACGATATTCTCCAATACGCCTAGATTGATACTTGCTTCGCTTTCGGTCTATGCGGTTAGTCAAATATTCGACGTATGGCTATACCACAAGTGGTGGAACTTTACGCAAAAAAAATTCGGCGATAAAAAGAGATTTTTATGGCTTCGCAACAACGGCTCTACGCTTGTAAGTCAGATCGTCAACGCAATGCTTTTTACGACGATAGCCTTTGCAGGAAAATATGACTTTAAGACGTTGGCTTCGATATTCGGGTCGAGTTATTTGATTTATCTCGTTGCGGCGCTGCTCGATACGCCGATAGTGTATCTTGCAAGATTGATAAGCGAAAGACGGAAGAGTAAGTTTAAAAGCGATATGGAAGATATTACAACTACATAATAAATTATGTTGCAAAGCACTAAGTTAAGCAAAATAAATGGACGGGTTAACCGTCCATTTTGTATTGTTATTTAGCTTGTTTTTCTTCTTTATATTCTTTTGCCAGATTGGTTATCTTTTCAAGATATTCGGAGTTGTGATTAAAAGTCGGCACCAGCACTTTCAGCTGTTCGACTACTGCAAATTTGTCGTTGGTCATACATATCTCGCGCATCTTTTCCAACTCAGCAGTAAACTTGGGTATATCTATCTCCATTTGGTGTCCTATAAAGATTTTTTCGTTGGCTGTCTTTTGCAGTCCCTCTTCGTTCATAAGAAGCTCTTCATATAACTTTTCTCCCGGACGCAATCCTGTGAAAGCAATATCAATGTCGACGTACGGCTTATATCCCATAAGTTTGATAAGATTTTCTGCCAAAGTGACTATCTTGACCTGCTTGCCCATATCAAGGACAAATATTTCGCCGCCGTGCGCAAAGGTGCCTGCTTGCAACACGAGACTTACCGCCTCAGGTATCGTCATAAAATATCTTATTATGTCGGGGTGGGTGACTGTGACGGGACCGCCTTTCTCAATTTGGTCTTTAAAAAGCGGTATGACGGAGCCGTTGCTTCCCAGCACGTTGCCGAATCTAACCGCGGCAAATTCCGTAGGGGAGTTGGTCTCTGCACATTTTTGAGCCATCATCTGTACGATTTCTTCACAACAGCGCTTTGTCGCGCCCATTACGTTGGTCGGATTGACAGCTTTGTCGGTTGAAATCATGATAAACTTCTGCACGTTATGCTTTTGAGCAAGCGTCACGACGTTGTAAGTGCCGAATATATTGTTTTTGACTGCCTCTTCCGGCACTGTCTCCATCAACGGTACGTGCTTGTGCGCAGCCGCGTGGAATATTATCTGCGGACGGAACTCCAAAAAGAGTTCGTTCATTTTGTCATAATCGGTAATAGAGACTATCTCAACGTGCAGATCGTAATTTGCTCCGTACGTGCGAAGAAGTTCTTGCTGAATGTTGTAAGCGCAGTTCTCGTATACGTCGACGATTATTATACGCCTTGGTTTGTATTTAGATATTTGACGGCAAAGTTCCGAGCCGATAGAGCCGCCGCCGCCCGTCACCATGACGACCTTGTCGTATATATAGCTTGCTACGCCCACGTCGTCAAAGGAAATTTGCTGACGTCCCAAAAGGTCGCCGATATTGATGTCGCGCATCTGCTTGGTGATGTTGACGTTGTCTATCATCTCGCTCATATACGGCAAGACCTTGATTTGACACTTAGTGGCATTGCAGTCTGTGAGAATGCGCTGTCTTGCTTCGCCGCCTAAGGACGGGATGGCAAAAATTATAACGTCTATCGCATACTTCTGCACGATTATCGCGATATCCTGCGTATTGCCTACGACCTCTATCTCGTTGATTATTCTTCCCAATTTATCGGGGTCGTCGTCTATCATACATATCGGATCGTAAATGCTGTCTTGACGTGATATCTCTTCGAGTATCACGCTGGCGGTATATCCTGCGCCTATAATCATAGTGCGCTTGCGCTTGCCTGTTTCCAGCTTGTCCCGCTGCTTTGCATAGACAAATTCATAGAGTATTCTAAATAAAATTATAAAAGTTGCAGAGAACGTACCCAACATGATATATGCAGGGAATATGATTTGATTGAATTTTATATTCTCGCCGCCTGTCACGGGAGGCATGCCTTCTATTTTTATCAGATGAAAAATTTGGTCAAAAATTGAGAATAGAATAGTTGCGCACACGCAAGCTCCCACTATTCTTAGATAATCTCTTCCTCTTGCATAACGCCATACGACTTTAAATACTCTAAATGCCAAAAATGCCAAAAAGAATATGACAAGTACTATCGGCAGGCATATAAATGCGCTTTGAAGAATTTTCAACAACGATGCGCCCTGCGACGGCAAATATGCCTGCGACAGCACAACCGCGGCCATATAACATATGGTCACGGTTATCAAATCTATCGCTAAAATACCCCATTCTCTTAGAGTGCGTATAGAAAAAGACTTTGTCTTAAGTTTGGGACGATTCATCTCACTCTCCGTATCCGTTAGGGTTTTGGCTTTGCCATCTCCAACTGTCTTCGCACATATCGTTGAGGTCGTATTTGCACTCAAATCCAAGTTCTTGCTTTGCAAGGGCGGTGGACGCATAGCATTCTGCGATGTCGCCGCTTCTTCTCGGAGCAATCACATAAGGCACTTTTTTGCCGCTTGCCTTTTCAAAAGCCTTTACCATATCAAGCACGCTGTATCCTTTGCCTGTGCCGAGGTTGTATATTACAAGTCCGCTTTGGCTCATAAGCTTTTTAAGCGCGAGAATATGTCCGTGCGCAAGGTCGAGTACGTGTATATAATCTCTCACTCCCGTGCCGTCGTGCGTAGGGTAGTCGTCGCCGAATACGCTGAGTCTTTGCAATTTGCCGATAGCGACTTGCGTGATATACGGCATAAGATTGTTGGGAATACCGTTGGGATCCTCGCCTATGAGACCGCTCTTATGCGCGCCGATAGGATTGAAATATCTCAAAAGCGCGATGTTAAAGGAATTGTCGGCTTTGTAGATGTCTTTGAGTATGCCTTCGATATACAACTTGGTCGTGCCGTAAGGATTTGTCGTGGAGAGAGGGAAGTCCTCGCTGATAGGTACGCTCTTGGGCTGACCGTATACCGTCGCCGAAGACGAAAATACCAAGTTTTTGCAGCCGTACTCTCTCATTACCTGTATGAGATTGAGAGTGCTGATTAAGTTGTTTTGATAATATTCAAGCGGTTTTTGGCATGATTCGCCCACCGCTTTGAGTCCTGCAAAATGTATGCAAGCATCTATTTTTTCTTTTTCAAAGACCTCTCTAAGCTTTGCGATATCGCAGAGGTCGTATTGATAAAACTTGATTTTTTTGCCTGTGATCTTTTCAAGTCTGTCAATGGCGATTTTCTTGCTGTTGCAGAGATTGTCTACGATTATCGGGTCAAACCCGTTTTCTATCAATTCTATTACCGTATGGCTGCCTATATATCCGGCGCCGCCGCTTACCAAAATGCTCATTTTGCTATCTCCTATATTGATATTATATATTATTTTTGCATTTTATTGCTATATCCAGCATTTGCTTGCTTTGTTTTTCCATAAGATCCACAAGCTTAAACTGCGTGTGGCATCTTACTAAATTGTGGTCGGGGTACTCTGTCTTAAAATAAACGTCTCCGTCAAGATAGTCCGTCAAGAATCTAATACCGCACTCCAAAGTGATTATTATTGCGCCGATATGCAGCATTTTCAGTTCCTCGTCGGTTATCTTGTCGCCTATACCTTTTAAAAATCCTTTGCAGTAGGCTTCATAAAGGTTTATGTCAAAATCAACGATTGACAGATCCTTTTCGTCTTCTAGGGCAGTGTTGCAGCCCGAGCGAATTGAATCGCCGAAATCATACAGCAAAGATCCCGGCATAATAGTATCCAAATCTATTATACATATAGCTCTGCCGCTTGCTTTGTCTATCAGCACGTTGTTTATCTTTGTGTCGTTGTGAGTTACTCTCAAAGGAATGCGACCGTCGTTTAAAGCGTCTACGATTGCGCTTAATTTTTCTTTTCTTTCCTTGACGAAGTTGATTTCTTCCAATGCGTTATCCTTTCGCCCGCTCTTATTTTGTTCTATCGCGTCAAGAAACTTGTTGTATCTATCCACGGTATTGTGGAAATTGGGAATTACTTCGACAAGCGAATTTGCGTCAAAGCTGTCAAGCCTTGCGATAAACTTGCCAAAAGCTTCTCCCGTATTTTCAAATACGGCAGGGGAGTCTATGACTTGATATACGACGGTGTTGCTGACGAATATGTAAGCTCTCCAACAGTTGACGCCGTCAAGATAATAAAAATTGCCGTCAAGAGTAGGGACGAGAGTCATACATTCTCTTGCGCAGTCTCCGCCCTCATTTTCTATGATCTGTCTTAAAGTCTGTGTGACCTTTTGGATATTTTGCATAAGCGAATGAAAATTTTTGAAAATTCTTGTGTTGAGCTTTTGCAATATATAGTTCTCTTCGCCGTCTTTCATTTGGACAAGGAAAGTGTCGTTGATATGTCCCTCGCCATACGGCGTTATTGACTCAACCTCTCCTTTGAAGCAAAATTGTTTTGCCACTTCGTATCTTGTCATATTTCCTTTTACACCTTTTTATTGTATATATTATATATTTATTATTAAATAAAGATTTTTATAAAGCAAACTGCCTATTTGCTCTATAAAAATCTCAATTTACTAGTAGATTACACACGGCTTGCCGTGTGTAATCTATATTGTAGTTGCTTATTTTTTATCAGCAAATATATTGGTAAATATGTTAAACAAATCAGTATTTACCGTCGGTTGGTAAGTGCTGATAGTGGGGTAGGATGATAAGTCAAGCTTGAAGTCCTTTCTTGATTTACCGTCTTGGTCTTTAATAGTCGTATAGAACTTTTCTGTTCCAAGTTCTGCCCAATAGAGAGCCGCATACTTCAAAGCGTCGCAATCTGCGTCGGTATAGCTGAATGCTGCGGTTGCTTGGTTGGAAGTCTTACCGCCTTTCTTGCAGTTGCCGAGCGAGCCGCCGAGAACAGGGCTTGGATCGTTGGTTTCAAGACCGTCAAACTTTTGCATAGACTTGATAAGACCGTTGCCGTATACTTCTATTTTGCATGAAAGATTTGTGAACTGAGCATTTTTAAGTGAGATATAACTCTTTGTGTCGCGGATAAGGTCGCCGGCAGCGAATTCACAAGCTTGCGGAACGAACTCATTCTTTATTGACACGTCTATTGTCCAAAGGTCAAGATCCTTGTTGTAGTTGACCGTTGTTCCGTTGTCATAATACTCGACTCTGCTCAAATCGTATACTGCCCAACCTGCGCCGTACGTACCGAAGCTGTATCTGGTTTTTTGGTCTTCTGTATAGTTTTCTACTATATTGCCGGTCAAGTTGCCGTCTTCATCTCTTTCCCAATATCTTGCGGGTATTCTATTGAGAGGCTCCCAAGCTTTTCTGTCCTTGTTGAAAGAAGGAAGCTCCTTTCCTGCAAGAGTAGTGCCTTCCGGATAGGTGGTAGCTGTCTGGACGTACTCAGGCAATTCAGGCTCTTTGTCGCTTTCAGATATTTTATCATTGGCTGTGAGCTTAAATCCCTTATTCTTGTTTGTCAACGTAGTGTTGTAAGCTCCCATGATATATTTAAGATTTTCTTGCAAATTTTTGCTTGTAGCAAATTGAGCTCCGCCTTTGTTACCCTGTCTTCCTACTGAGAATTTGTCGTTGGAGAAACTTTGGATATTGTAGCCGAACTTACCTTTAAACGAACCTATCATATTGCCAAGTCCGTCCAATCTCGTTACGCCCGATACCGTCTGTGAGAAAGTACCGTTCTTACCTGTGACGGACGAATAGGTGCTTCTTACTCCTACGTGAGCGGTACCCAAATTGGTTTCGCGAGCTTCAACGGAAGCGTCGGTCATTATGTAGTATACCGCTTGGGTCACGTTGTTGTAGTTGGTAGCTGCCAAAGCATAGATCGCCGCAGCGATTTTGTTGGTGTCTCTGCCCAACTCATACTTCGTCTCGTCAAGCATCTCTTGTACGGATACAATTTGCTTGCCGTCCGCAGTAATTTTTTTCAATTGCTCTGCGTCAATTGATTTTTGCATGTCGCCCAGGAAGAATACGTCGACAGGTGTAGGAGGAACCGTCTCATTCTTGCAGGCTGCCAAAGTTACGCAAAGCACGCTGACTATCAATATGACAGCCAAACAGCTCATGAAAACTTTGGTCTTCTTTGATTTAAAAGAATTCATAATTCACCTCTTATTTTATTTTTGTACAAACATTATAATATATATATTTTTTTTTGTAAAGAGAGAATTGACTTTTTGTTGAAATAATATTGCAATTCGGCAAATGACATATCTTTTGGTTAAGTTTTTAATTGTTTATAAGAACAGGAATATACAAAGTTTAATAATTTGACAAAATATTGACAAGAATATTGAAAAAGTAATATAATAAACTCGACAGCGCAGTGTGCGGCGACAGTTAATACAGGCAGGTAAAAAGATGGTACTGACTTTAAAAAATGCAAGGATATATACTTGCGGCAAGTTTAAGAGAGGCAACGTAATAATTAAAGACGGAGTGATAGCTGAGATATCCGATAGAGAGCAAGGTCAAGTCGTCGACGCAGGCGGCAGACTTTGCGTTGCCGGATATATAGATATACATACCCACGGAGGTTGGGGCAAGGACTGCATGGAGACGACGAAAGACGCGATCGACACTATAAGCAGATACCATCTCTATACGGGGACAACGTCGTATGTGCCCACGACAATGACGGCGAGCGTTGAGGATATCAACAAAGCCGTCGCCAATATAAGAGAATATAAGAGTAAGTACGCCCGTATTTTGGGTATTCATTTAGAAGGACCTTATCTTGCGCAAAAGAGCGCGGGCGCGCATCCGCCGCAGTTTTTGATGCCGCCGTCCAAAGACGACTCTTTTGTCTTTGACAATGACGACATAGTCGCAAGGGTTACGCTTGCGCCCAATCTCGACGGCGCGGCTGAGTTTTGTAAGAAGGCGACTCAACGTGGTATACAGGTGTCTATGGGACACGACGATAGCATAGACGACGAGATATACGCATGCGTAGAAAGCGGCGCCGACAGCGTGACGCATATGTACAACTGTACCTCGCGTCCTTCGCGCAGAGTTACTCCTAAAAAACATTTGGGACTTACCGAGGTCGGACTTGCCGACGGTAGAATAACAGACGAAGTAATTGCAGACGACAGACACGTGCCCAACGCGTTGTTCAAGATGATATACCGACTAAAAGGCGCGCAAGGCATATGTCTTGTATCCGATTCTTTGAGCGTAGCGGGTATGCCCGACGGAGATTATTATCTCGGCAGCGGAGCAAGCGCCCAAAAGATAAAGATAGACGACAACGTCGCCATCTTGCCTGATTTAAATACTTATGCCGGTTCGGTCACCCCCGTGGGCAAGATGGTAGCCAATCTTCACAGCATAGGCATACCGCTTGAAGATTGTATCGATATGTGCACAAAGACGCCGGCGGCTCTTTTGAAAAGAGACGATATCGGCGATATAGCGGTGGGCAAGAGAGGAGATATCAACTTGCTCAACGACGATTTAAGCATTTATGCAACAGTGCTTGACGGAGTATTGATAGATAGGCAGGCATTAGAAATATAAGATTTTTATGAGATAAGGCAAAGGAGGGATTTATGTCAAAGGAAAGCAGACAGCGTGACAGGCAAGAGCGCAAAGTTGCAAAAAAGAGGAAGATAAGCACCTCTAAGCTGGCTAAACTTGTCTTTGACGTAGACGATTCCGTCAAGAGTTTTATCACCAACAGCTACAAGAGCAGCAATAAGATAATCGAGATAACCAACGTCATATACGACCCTGCCGAGTCCGACGTGTGTATGCTTGATCTATTCAAGCCCGAACTTGTGCTTAATTCGCCGTTGCCTGTGCTTGTCAACGTGCACGGAGGCGGCTGGGTCACCGGCGACAAGCGGTGGAGAGTTGCGCAAGGCAGGATATTTGCAGACATGGGAATGTGCGTGATAAATATCAATTACGGACTAAGTCCCAAATACAGATACCACCAATCATTGAGGCACGTCTTGACGGCAATGAAATGGCTTGAAAACAATGCAAAAGAGTACAATCTCGATCTTAACAACGTCTTTATTATGGGCGATTCTGCAGGCGGCCAGATTGCGTGCCAGGTATGCGCGGTATTGCACAATAAGGAGTTTTTTGCAAGACTTGGAGTCGATTGCGTTTATTATCGTTTAAAGGGCGCGATAATCAACTGCGGCGCGGTGGATTTTGAAGATTTTTATAAGAATCCTATGGCAATAGATATAATTTGCGATATGACGGGAAAAGAGCTGGAAAATATAGACGAGTACGAATATAAAGACTTGCTCTACACCATTCCTTGGATTGACGCCGACTTTCCGCAGAAAGTGTTTGTCTCGTATGGAAAGAACGATATATTCGTCGGCAAACATCATATCGCGCTATTTAAAAAGCTTGACGAACTTGGCAAAAATTACGTGCAGTATTGCGGCAATTTCCCAGGTTTGCATTGCTTTCATTTATTCTATAAGACAAGCGAATCAAAGGGAATGTATATTGCCGCAAAGAAGTATCTGATGGACCTAGTCAGAGGCGTCGACGAGTTTGTCTCCGTTGCGGACAGGTAATTATTTCATAGATACGTTTACGCTTACGTCGAGGGTGATATCTTGAAGATAGCCCTCTTTTTTATACAGCTCGATATTCGACGCATACGCAGTCTGTCCCAAGTAGAATATGTCAAGTCCTTGCTCTTTGCAGGTCTCAAAGCATTGCGTGACGTAATTTGAGATAAGCTGCTTAATGAGTTCGACGCTTTTTTCTTCGTCAATGTTTTCCGGCACGTAAGCCTTGTCGTTGAAGGTAGTCTTGATTTTTATCTTGGCTTTGCCGTCTTTTGATACTTTGATATCTGATTTAGCGTTGACGATATCAACCTCGCCGAATTTGTCTTCATATTCGTAAGACAGCTCTCCGCCTTTGAGTTTGTTGAGTGCGAAGCTCAGTCCCTTTGTGGCGTCTTCGTTGAGATATGCCGAGTTATATCCGTCTGTGACAAAGCTCTCCGTGACGGATATATACGTCACTTCTCCCGTCTTTTCCACGCTGACGTAGGGAAGATATACGCATCCGCCTATGCGGAATCTATTCATGATGTAATCTTTTATCGTCATAGGTATCACGCCGAGATCTTTACCGATATCTCTGAGGAAATGTCCAAGATAATAACCGCCGCCCTGACCGTTGGACAGCTTGGCATTGAGTATTTCCAACGGGGAATCTTTGCTCGCCACAACCATCGTGTTGTTGCAAAGCTCTTCGTTTTCCACAAAAAATCTCATTGCTTTGTCATTGTCTTTTGTCAGCAAGTCGTTTCCAAGCACCAATACCAACGTGTGGCACAGCGACACTGCGCCTCCCGTCTCATGACTCAGCCTTTCTAAAATTTCCGTTATAGTCTTACCCTTAGAAGAGTAGGTGAGAAATTCTTTTTGCTGACTTTGATCGGCTTTGAGAAGTTGTATTCCCATCTCATATTCATCGTCTTGCAAATCAAGAGAAATCGCAAGCACAATCGAACGGGCGCTGACGCTCTTTTGTTCTTCAAGGAAAGAGAATGTCACCAATATCAATAATATCACGGCTATGACCAGCCATTTTTTGTTGACGAATTTCGGTTTGTTCATGCGTTGCCTCCTTGGATAGACTGCGCGGCGGACGTATCGGCTTGCGCATTTTGCGCCTCTTTGTTTTGCGGCATTGTTTTTTCTTTTTTACGTTGGCTGATTCTCATAGCGATATATGCCGCTATCGTTACGCAAAATTCCGCAAAGAACGCATAATATCTCAGCCAGCTTGTCGCCCATTTGTAATTGGTGTTGAGATTGCCGATTACGTAGCATATCACTACGCATACGACTGCGCCGCATATCGCCGCAACCAAAGCCCTATTGCCGAAAAAGAACTTTGCGCATTCCGTCATCGCATACAGCAGCAGCGAGAACTTTGTCACGCACATCACCATCCAGGCGAGCACTGTCGGCAGGTCCGCCGAGCCTATCATAAACGAAATTTTATTGAGTGATGAGATATTGATGAAGGCATTGCCTATCAATTCGCCTGCGCCTCCGAAAGTGCAGGTGAAGAGTATCATAAGTCCCACCGTGCACACCAACGTGCCTATCACCGTCAGCACAGTCCACAGCGCAAGGCGGTATTTTTTGCGGTTGGGGGATTTACACACGTGTATAAACAGCAGAGGAGTGAAATCGCCAAACCACATGAGATATCTATCGCCGGCGACAGCCAGCTCTCCCGATACCTTAAAAGGCATAAGGTTGAGTATATTGAGATTCACGTTGGAAAACATTGCGAAAAACAACAGCGCAAACGCCATTATCCAAAAGAATATCTGTGTAGAACGCGCTATTACTTTTCCGCCTTTATGCGCAAGATAAGTGCACGTTGCAAGCAAGGCGAGCGTGATAAATATCCAGCTTACGTTGTCGTATATCGACGTTGAGATATAAGATACGCCCTCGCTGCCCAGCACAGTGCTTTTGATAAACGACGAGGAAAATACCAATATGGCAAATACGCCTTTGAGCCACTTAGGCACGTCGAGTTGCAACAGCGAGCCATTTTTGGTTATGCCGTATACAACCGCCATCATCATCATTTCGACTATCACCAAAAATGCCATTATCATATATCCGTTGTTGCTTGCCGCTTTTACGAAATACTGCGGCAGCATTACCACTTTGAAGGTGACTATTGTGACAAATGCCAACAACAGGAACTGATCTTCATATACTTTATTCAACTGATCTTCTTTCATATTTGCTCCGTGGGCTATTGATTAAGTTCATGCGAAGTATTTTCACTCATGACACCTAGACAGTAGTTTTAATTTTCTTGATTTTGCGTATTGTTTTCGTCCTGACTTTCGTTTTGATTTTGCTCGATAGTCGTACGTTGACGGGTACGGTTGGAAGTGGGAACGGAATAGGGACGTTCGCCAAATTCTTGCAACTGCGCTTTGATTGGTCCGTCTTGCCAATCGTGTATAAGCGAAGGGGCGAATGGTGACATATATGCGATACCGTAACTGTTTATCGAACACAGGTATGCAAGCACTCCCGTCATGACAAGCAGTATTCCGACGATTCCCAGCACGCCGCCTACTGCGACAAATGCAAATCTCAGTATGCTTGACGAATTTATTTCGTCGGGTATGCAGTACAGACCTACCGTGGATATCGCGACGATTATCACCGACGAGATAGAGAACAGTCCCGCTGTGACCGCCGCTTCGCCGAGTATGATGGCGCCGACAACCGACAGCGCCATGCTGACGTATCTCGGCATACGTATCGACGTCTCGTTGAGTATCTCGAATATCACCAGCACAAACAGCATTTCCAGCAGAGGCGAGAGCGGTATATTGGTGATTTGACCGAGCACCGACACAAGGTATTTTATTGGGAATAATTGATAGTGGTGTTCTTGCAGCGCGACGTAAATTCCCGGCATCAAAATCGAGAATATCAAAGCAAAAAGTCTTACTATACGCACCATTGACGCGCGATAGCTTTTGATATAATAATCTTCGCTCATTTGGAAGTTTTCATACATCAAAAAGGGCAGCGTCAGCACCGCCGGCGACCCGTCGACCAATATGGCAACTCTGCCTTCTAAAATCTTACCTACAACGGTGTCGGGTTTTTCACTCGATCCCACGTGCGAGAAAAGCGAAAATTTATTTTCTTCCAAGTATCTCGATACATATGACGATTCTACTATGCCGTCTATATCTATCTTTTCGATTTGTGTCTTGATTCTGTCGACTATTTTGGGGTCTGCTACTCCGTCCAAAAAGCATACGGCTATCTTGGTCTGCGTATATTTGCCCACGTTCATTATCTCAAAATTGAGTTTGGGCGACGCCAGCCTGCGCCTTATCAAAAACATATTGGTCTTCAAGTCTTCGATAAAGCCTTCTCTCGGTCCGCGAAGCACCGTGGATACTGGCGGCTCGGCAACGGCGCGCAGCTGATACTTCTTTTCGCTGTATCGGAAAAAACTTTCCGCTCCGTCGGCAAGCAGCACTATTTCGCCTGCGGATATCTCCGACACAGCCTTGACGTAGTCGGGTATCTCTTGGATAGGGGTCGTCATTTGAGTGTTTTCGTTGAGCATATCCATCGTCACAGCGCCATCGCCTTGCAACGCCTTTAATGGGGAGAGGATATTGTCCTCAAAAAGCAGCGTGTCTATATATCCGTCGATATAGAAAAAACATGCCGACCTTCCGCATACCGTCAGCTCTATCGTCCTCAAATCGCACGTACCGCAAAACTCATTTTTGATCTTGTCATATTCTTCTTTATAATTCAGCATATATGAGTTATTGCTTATTCAAAGAAATTTATACGATTATTTTAAAATTGATAAAAAAGAAATGTGATTTGTGATAAAAATACGCGCGCCGTTGGGCGCGCGTATAGCGTTGTAAAAGTCTATTATTTATCAAACGTTCTTGCAATATAATTGGCAAGGTTGACGGGATTCCAGAATATCGCGCCCTTGTCCATCTTATCGCGGATAGAGGAGTGCTTTTTCTCTATATCGCACAGCGAGCGTATCGTTATTTTGGTTTTGATGCTCTCTAAATCCTCGCCGTCAGGTAAATCGAAATATATATTCGTCTTCTGATGCGGCAGCAGGTCAAAATAGTTGTCAGACAGCATTGTATTGTGACCTTTGAGACGTATCTCGACAAATCTGGCATATCCGTCTGCATGTATCTCCATACACACCTTATTGCCCGACGTAGAGAGGTTGTAAGACAGCTTTGTCTTAGGCAGTTTGACCTTGTTTTCGTTGGTGAGAGGCAAGGTCTCCTGACATATGATATTGCCGTTCATATCGTAAGCGATAGCGTATACGTAACACTTCTTTTCTTTTATCTTTTTGAGTATGTTTTTGAGGTCGAGTATAGCCACCTGTCCCACGTGGTCCGGCGGTATCTCCACCGTGTTGACTATCGAGTGAAGTTCTTGATTGTCATACGTCATTACGCCGCACTTTATCTTTGTCTTGAATTTGGTCTGCCAATCGTTGACAAAGAGGAGTTTCATAGTGTCGTTTTCGCGATTGAATACCAAGACGGTGTTTTGATTAAAGCGTTTTGCGCAATATTGCAAAGCCTTCATATTGCCGTAATAATCCATGCCCGACCAGGAATTTACGCCCCAACAGTCGTTGTATTGCCAATACAGTGCGCCGTGACATCTGGGATTTATACGCCAGCCTTCGGTCGCGTTTTTTATGCAAAGCGCCTGCGTCAGCTGCGATAGATATACCGTATCTTTAAAGTGTTTGGGCGTCCAGAACTTTGACAGCATATAATACTTTATCTTTCCGTTGCCGCCGATACACTTTTGGTGAGCTTTGGCGATAGGAGAATGCGTATTGGTGTATTCGTGAGAGTCGCAGAATATATCAATCGCATTGAGCGAAGGCAGGGATTCTATGCCGAATTCACTGCAAAATCTCGTCGGCATACCCTTATAATATTCCAGCTTTCTCAATCCGTGCCATACGTGCCAAAGGTGAGTGTCGCCCTTATCGCAGCTGTTTATATTTTTCATATATTCGCCGCTTGACGGGGTGCACGCCCAATACGGAGTGACGTCGTCGAGTGGTTTGAGATGATTTGGCAGTGTCTCATAGAAGAACTTGCCGCAATCTTTTATCACGCTTTTACGGTTGAGCCAAGCCATAGACATTGACTCAATCTCGTTGTTGCCTGCCCAAAGACACAGCGACGCATGGTTCTTTATTCTCAGCACGTTGTCTTCAACCTCGGCAAATACTTCCTGCAAAAATTCTTCGTCGTTAAAGGGATATGGCGAGCAGGCAAAATTGAAGTCCTGCCATACCAAAAGTCCCAATTCGTCGCACATATCATAAAATCTGTCGCTTTCGTAATATCCGCCGCCCCATACTCTTATCATATTCATGTTGCATGCTTTCGCCTTATAGAGCAAATCGCGCAGTTTTTCGTCGCTGACGTTGTTGATAAAGCTGTCGGCAGGTATCCAATTGGCGCCTCTTGCGAATATCTTTTTGCCGTTGACGAAGAAACAGAAATTGCGTCCTATCTCGTCAAGTTCGTTGTCGAGCGTTATCGTCCTAAGTCCTATCTTCTGCGACTTCTCGCATACGACTGCGCCGTCGGACAGCACTTTGATATCCAAATCGTAGAGCGTCTGCGCGCCCATATTGTTGCACCACCAAAGCTGCGGATTTTCCACGCGTAAAGTAGACGTGCCGTCTCCCGTTGCGGTGCATACGACGTCGCCTTTGAGAGATAGGGTATATTGCACTTCGACAGGCTTGCTGCACTCCGTCACGTGAGTTTTGACGTCCAAAGTCACAAGATTTTCGCCGTGGGTCTGTTTGATATCCACGCGTTTGATCTTGCAGACGTTGTATCCGTTGATATATATGTCGCCTGCAATTCCGCACGTCAAAAGATGCGGACCCCAATCCCATCCGAAATGGTAGGGACTTTTGCGGATTTGGCACGATCCCGCCTCGCCGAGCGTACTGTTGGGCAAAGGATTGCTGCGGTGCTTCTTTGCAATATATCCAAGGGGTGAACGGAAGGATATTTTTATAGAGTTTTTACCCGCTTTGAGGATATCCTTTATATTCCAAGCATATCTGCGGTTGATATTCTTTACGTTTGCGATGAGTTTGTCATTTACGTATACGTCTGCCAAAGTATCCAGCATGTCGCAGTTGAGCTCGACGTACTCGTTGTCAAGAAGCTCTTCGTCGATTTCAAATTCTCTGAAATAATCCCAATCGCTGCGGCCCACCCACTGCACGAGTTCTTCGTTCAATCCGATGAGAGGATCGTCTATGACCTCTGCGTTTTTCAAGTCGGTAAAAATGTCGCCGGGTACGTTGCCGGTGTAGACTTTGTTGTTGCCGGGCATATTAAATGACCATTGTCCGTTGAGAGAAATTTTCATAATTTTGTCGTCCTTTTCCCAAGTTTTTATTATCAAATAATATAATAATTTTATCATTAAGTATTAAATATGTCAATATCGAAAAGGAAAATCTTGCGGCATTTTGTCGTCAAAATGGTATTGTAAAAGCAAGTTTTCCATGCTATAATAGACGCAAATACGATTTGTTTGGGAGAAAATCATGGCAAGTTTATCAAAAAAACAAAAAGCCATTATTACCTCGGTAGTAGTGCCAATCGCAATAATATTGATAGTGGTTGGCAGCGTTCTCATATCCTTTGCGGCGTTTAGCTACAAAAAGGGAGAGGTCGAAAAAGCCACTTCGATACAGCTTAAAGAGGACGGGGTGCTTAGAGTATTGCAGTTGACAGATCTGCATCTTACCGCGATACCTGTGACAAAGCAGGACAAACAGACTATCAAATGGGTCAAGCAAGCCGTCAAGTATGCGCGCGCTGACGTCGTGGCGGTGACGGGCGATGCAGTGGGCAGTCTTGCTCCGTTCAGATTTAGGGATCAGGCGCTAATAGAGCTTGCGGAAGTCTTTGAAGAAGCCGAAGTTTATTGGATGTATACCTTTGGAAATCACGACGGAGAATGGTCGCAAGCAACCAAATGAGAGGTAAAGCAAGCCAACCAAGATCAAGGCAAAGAAGAGTTGTACGACCTTCTTAAAGGATATAAGTATTCTCTTATGCAAAAGGGCGATACCGACGGCGTCGGCAATTACGTTGTCGACGTTGTAGACGGCGACGGCAAGGTCGTATACGGTCTTATCAATATGGATTCCCAGGCTAGGAATTGGGACGAAAACGGCGAGAAGATGTCGACGTACAGAGGACTTACCGACAATCAAAAGACTTGGTATGAACAGCAGGTGAGAGCATTGCAGGCAAGAGCGGGCGCGCCCGTCAAGTCATCGCTTTTTATGCACGTGCCGCTCTTTGAATACAACGACGCATGGCTCAACGGCGTACATGTCGGAGGTTTCCCTGTCGTCAACATAGAGGGCGAGAGTTATGCGCCCGATAAGAATTACGGTTTTTATCAAAAGATAAAAGAGCTTGGCAGCACAGATTTCGTCACTGTCGGACACGATCACGACTTTAATTGGCTTATCAAATACGACGAGGACGTCGACAGTGGGTTTGAGGGAGTATATTTCTCATACGGCAGAGTGTCGGGCGTCAACGCATGGCAGCGCCGTACGCCTGTCGGCGCGACAGTCATAGACATCAATATCAATGCTACGAATATAGACGCAAGGTATAAAGTCAGCGTGATAGAGCCTTCGTTTGAGTATGACGAATATGCATGGTGGTAAAATGAAAAAGATTTGTATAACAACTTTAATTTTGATATTGCTTATATCGTCATTTTGTATCGCTGGGTGTGCGGAAAAAGAGCCTTTTGAATTGGATATATCGCAGATGAAATTGACTTTTGAGGATAATTTTGACTGTGACAGCTTGGATAGGAGCAAGTGGAACTACGGATTTGACGTAGAAGAAGGCAAGAAGAGCGCGCCGAGAAGAGGCGGTTTTTGGGCTCAGGACGGAGTGATAGTCGACGGCGGTAATTTGATACTGCGCACAGATTGGCGCGAAGACGGCGAAAACGGAGCCGGTTGGTATAGCGGCACCGCTATGACGTGCAGACAGGAGGGGCAAGATAAGCATTTGTTTTCGCAGAAGTACGGATATTTTGAGATGCGTTGCAAAGTGCCTTTCTTTATCGGCGGCTGGGGAGCGTTTTGGCTTATGCCTTACGACGACTTTGCTCATGAACATAACAATCAGACTGCGCCCGAACATCTCAACACAGGCGTTGACGGCACGGAGATAGACGTATTTGAATCCCCGTTTTCCTATCTCGGAAAATCAAAGAACAACGTGATAAATCACGCCGTACATTACGACGGATATAAAGATTATCTCAAAACTGCCAGCAAGGTAGACGTCAAAGTAAACAACCTTTATGACGAATACCATACCTATGGATTTGAGTGGAGAGAAGACTGCTATAAGTTTTACGTGGACGGATACTTGACTTGGCAGATAAACAGCGATCATTATATCGACAAAAAAGGCAAGAAGGTAAAACACAACATTGTCTCGCAAGTCGAGGAATATATGCTGCTGTCATTTGAGGTGGAAAAGGAAGACGGATGGTGCGGCGATCCTGCCAAAAACGACAAGTCGAAAAACTATGACTTTGTAATCGACTACGTAAGGGTATATCAATTTTAGATATAGAAAAGAGATTGTGCTAAATTATAATATGTATGAATTTCTTATTGCAAAATAAACTGAAACTATTTGCTAAAATTATTAATGCATGATAGAATAATATTATGAAAAATAACACCATAACCTTGACAAATGAAAAATTAAAAGGGCAGTTCTATACTCCTGAATTTATAATAAATAATATTCTTGATTTAGCAGGTTATTATGGGGAGTCTATTATAAGAAAACATGTAATAGATAATAGTTGTGGGGATGGTGCATTTTTAGTTTTAATTGTTACGAGATATTGTGATGAGTTCTTGAAATTTAATAGCGATTTAAATACACTTTCGGAAGAGTTATTAAATTATATTCATGGTATAGAGATTGATGAAATTGAGTGCAATAAATGTATAAATAATTTAAATGAATTAGTTGCTAAATATGGTTTACGTGATATAAAGTGGGATATTCAATGTTCGGATGCTTTGCAAATAGATAAATACAATGGAATGATGGACTTTGTTCTTGGGAATCCGCCATATGTTAGAGTTCATAATTTGGGTGACTCATTTGATTTGATTAAAAATTTCTTGTTTGCTCAAAATGGAATGACAGATTTATATATTGTTTTTTATGAAATAGGATTAAGAATGTTAAATAAAGATGGCATATTAGGCTACATTACCCCCAGCTCTTTTTTCAACAGTATTGCTGGAAAATTTATGCGGTCATATTTGGTTAACAACAATCTTATTGATAAAGTTGTCGATTTAAAGCATTATCAGGCATTTGAAGCAAGGACATATACTACAATATTGATTTTAAAACAAGGTCGCAAGCAAACAACAATGGATTATTATGAGTTTGATAGTAAGCATAATATACCTTATTATGTTGATACACTGACCATAACAGATTATAATATCTGCGATAATTTTTATTTTGCAAGTAAAAGTGATTTAAATACTTTAAGGAGTATTTTATTATATAGAGGTAATGGTGAGCATTTTGTCGTTAAAAATGGTTTTGCAACATTAGCTGACAACTTTTTTATCGGAGACTTTGAATTTGACGATTTTACTATACCTATAGTGAAAGCATCGACAGGGAAAGTAAACAACTGCTTGTTTCCATATCTAGATGGCAAAATAGTACCATATGAAGAATTGACGAAAAATCCATTGATAAAAACTTATTATGAAGTTAATAAAGACTTATTACAGAAGCGTAGCTTGGATAAAAATGCCAAATGGTACGGATTTGGTAGGTCACAAGGAATAAATGATGTCTATAGTGTTAAATACTCAATAAATACTTTAATTAGGGATAAGACGGATTTAAAGTTGACTAGATGTGATAAAAACGTAGGAGTTTATAGCGGTTTGTATATTGTAACTGATGTAACCGAAAACGAGTTGAAAACGATGTTATGTTGCGATGAGTTTGTTACATATATTTCATTGCTCGGAAAGTATAAAAGTGGGGGATACTATACCTTCTCCTCAAAAGATTTAAAAATATATCTTGAATATCAATATTCGCAAGAAAACAAAAGGAGAGTAATATGAACAATTTTCAATTTTTAGGAGTGCTTAAAAAGTCGTTTATTACTTATTTACAGACTGGTGCAAGAAGCAATAAAAAACTTGAAATTTTGCATGGAGCGATTTCAGAAGATTTAAATGAGAGATTAAATGATAAAAATTATTCGGTATATTCATTGGGATATGGATTGGGGAAAGAACACAAAATAGTTGGACGCTATGTCGATAAGGCTGTTGATATAACGATAGCTGAAAATAATGTTCCCATAGCAGGAATAGCTGTAAAATATATTATGAGTAATTATTCACAGAATTCTAATAATTATTTTGAGTGTATGCTTGGAGAGACTGCAAATATAAGGTCGGCTAAAATTCCATATTTTCAAATTTTCGCAATACCTGATAGAATACCATATTTTGATAAAAATGGAGATATCTTAAAATGGGAAAAGATAAATGAACATAATTTGAAAAAATATATAAAATTATCGGAAGATAATATTGATAATTATTTGCATACGCCTAATAAGACGTTAGTATTTATAGTACATATTCATGATAGAAATGCTATTGCAGAAATATCGAATAAACTCGAATACGAAAATTATTATTTAAATAACGATTTCGATATGGAAATTTCTAAGTTAAGTTTCGATTTCAAAAATACTATAATTTATAACGATTATAATACATTTATGCAAAAGGTGGCATATTCAATTAAAGGCATATAAAAAATTAAGGAGACTTTTGTGAGTCTCCTTTAAATTTATAGTATTTAGTTTATCATTGATACGTCAGATAAATTTTTTGTATCCTTCGCCGTATTGCAGTGCTCGCGATACGCGAGAGAGCGTAGCGGAGGATATGTCGGTCTGCTCTATTACTTGATTGTAGGTCAAGCCTTGTTTGAGGAGCGTTGCCGCCTCTATGCGCTGCGCCATTTGTTCGATTTCTTTGTTGGTGCAAAGGTCGTTGAAAAACATTCTGCATTCCTCAGCGGTTGACAGCTTGGAAATCGCCGCATACAGTTTTGTAATCATTAAGTCCATATGGTCGTTGTTCATGTCAGTCCTCGTCAATATTTTTTTCACTTTCTTGCAAGAATGCCTTTGTCTTCGCGCTTTGCGGATTTCCAAAGACCTCTTCGGGGGAGCCTTCTTCTTCTATCACTCCGTCAGCCATAAATATAACTTTGTCCGCCACTTTTCTTGCAAATTCCATTTCGTGCGTGACGACTATCATAGTGTGTCCGTCTTTTTTGAGGTCTCTTATGACTTTAAGCACCTCGCGTGTCAATTCCGGATCAAGCGCGCTGGTAGGCTCGTCAAAACACAATATTTCAGGTTGAAGTATCAAAGCTCTTGCGATAGCGACGCGCTGTTGCTGACCGCCTGAGAGTTCGCAAGGGTAGGCATTGAGTTTTTCGCCAAGTCCCACTCTCTGCAACAACTCATCCGCCTTTTGGTCTATCTGTGCAAATGCAAGTTTTCTCTCTTGTTTTATCTGCTTGGAAAAATATTTTGCAAAGGGATTTTTTATCCCCTTGTCGTATTTAAGTCTAGCAGCCAGCACAAGATTTTTTTTGACGTTGTAGTGGGGAAAGAGATTGAAAGATTGAAAGACCATTCCGAATTTCAAGCGTTGGTCGGCAATCTGCTTTTTCTTTTCCTTGCTTATCTTGTTTTGTTTTACTTTTTCTTTCTTATCTTTGACGGGGGCGACTATGTCAACGCCGGCTTCTTTTGAGTTGTCAAGCGGCATATGGATAGCTGCGTCTTCGTCATTTATGCTAGTGGAGGTGTTGGCGGCGTTGCTCTCTTGCACGGCTTCGTCTGCCTTGGTATCAGCCTTGGCAAGCTCGTCTATCGAAAAGATATTTTCCCCGTTGAGATATATGTCGGCTTTGTCGGGTATCTCTAAGAAATTGATACAGCGCAGCAGCGTAGTCTTGCCGCTTCCCGAAGAGCCGATTATCGCAAGCACCTGTCCTTCGTCAAGTTCAAAGTCAATGCCTTTTAGCACCTTGTTAGACCCGAAGTTTTTATATACGTCTTTTACTTTAAAAAATGCCATATCCCACCTCACGCCTTATAATAGTTCATTTTCTTTTCCAGCCACTTGAAGAAAAGCGTTAGCGCGCCTACCATCGCCAGATAGAATACGCCGGTGTAGAAGAGAGGCCATATTATCGCCTTGGTTGCTACGATACTTTTAGCCGTCGTTATTATTTCGGCTATGCCTATGACGTTAGCCAAAGACGTATCCTTAACTAAGGTGATAACTTCGTTGCTCATTGCGGGAGTGACTTTTTTTGCAACTTGCGGAAATACCACAAGCGTATTTATTTGCATTTTGTTCATGCCTAAAACTTTGCTAGCTTCATATTGTCCCAACGGCATGGCTAAAATTCCGCCACGGTAAATTTCCGAAAAATAAACCGCATAATTTATTACGAAAGCAATCAACGCCGCCAAGAATCTATCTTTTATCGGAGTACCGAATAAAAGTCCGGGAGCATAGAATACGACGATTATTTGCAACATCAAAGGCGTGCCTCTTATTATCCATACAAATATTCCCGTAAAATATTTGAGGGGTTTAAAGCGTGACATAGAGCAGGCACAAATCACCATACCTATAGGTATGGCGATCAAAAGCGTCAAAAAGAATATTCCAAGAGTAAACTTCGACGCTTTAAGAAATTCTAACGTAACTTCGCCGAAAGTCATAATCAATCCCAATACGCGATTGGTGCGTATTCAGTATATCCTACGATAAATTTGCCTTTTTGCTGTATGTAATTCCAACCTTCTTTTTCTTCATTTGTCAAGCTGTCCCATTTGCTTTCATAAGACAAATCGCAAAGTTCGCTTCCAAGTTTATATTTATCGGCAAGCTGTTTAAGCTGACCGTTTTCTTGGAGTTTTGCCAAAGCAACGTTGATTTTATCAATCGTGCCTTTGTCTCCTTTGCGTGCCGCAATGCCATATTGCTCTTCGACAAGGATAAGATTGGGGATTATCATAAGATTGCTATAAGAAGTTCCTTCTTGGCAAAAATAATTTGCAAGTACGGAATCAACCAAAGCTATATCGGAATTTCCCGACTTAACCTCAGTCATAGCAGTAATTTGACCGCCGTCATCGACTTTAACTACGTTTGCAAAATTATTTAGTTCGGCAGCCAACTGTCCCGTGCTACCGGCTTCGCAAACGAATTTAGCGTTTCTTATCGTTTCCAAAGAAGTATATTTACTTTTATCGGCTTTTCTGATTACGGCTACTTGCTTGTTGTACATATAAGGAGTGCTGATTTCCATTTGCGCGCGTCTGTCGTCGTTTATCGTAAATCCATTCCATATCAAATCGATATTCTTGCCTTGGAGTTCGATTTCTTTTGTCTCCCATTGAATTTTTTGGAACTCAACCGTCAAACCGAGTTCTTCCGCTACCAATTTTGAAAGTTCTATATCAAAACCGACGAATTCTCTTTCGCGGCATCCCGCAAATGCAAATATGCTTACAAGCAACGTCGTGCACAGCAAAGCTGCTATTATGATTTTCTTCTTCATTTTTTTGCTCCTTTCGCCCAATTGCAATCGGACGATTTCTTTTAGTATCGCCATTATACTTTATTTCGATAAAGTTGTAAAGTGTTTTTGAGCAAGTTGTTTAATAAAATCCGAATAGATAATTTAACGTGCGTAAGCCGTTACTGTAAGATTGATATAAATACGACGCCTCTTACCGCAGTTCCCACAGGGAGTTTTTCCACATGAGTATAGATAGGCATAGCGTATTATACCTTGCAAGCAAGGCAGTGCGCTTTTGCTTTACTAGTTCAATTTATTGTTGTATAATAACAGAGCAATAAACAGTAATTTAACGGGGAGATAATTTATATGTTCGATATGATACCTAATGCAGAAGAAATGACAAATTTGGTCGGTAAACCTTTATACAAAGTATGGAATAAATTATGTGCTTTGATTGATGATAAATACGATATGGATTGCGTATGGAATAAAGGCGGTAAAGCGTGGAAATACGAATATAAATATCGTAAAGGCGGTAAAACGCTTTGCGCCTTGTATGCAAGAGAAAATTGCATAGGATTTATGATTGTTTTCGGTAAAGACGAGCGGTTAAAATTTGAAGCTGAAAAAGAAACCTATTCAAAAGAAGTTCAAGAAATATATGACAATACTCATACTTACCACGACGGGAAATGGATAATGTTTGAACCAATAGACACTTCCTTGTTTAATGATTTTATTAGACTGTTGTGTGTTAAACGAAAGCCAAATAAAAAATAACAATAAATTTCAATTTAGCTTACTTAATTATAAGCAGAAAGAACTCTCGAACAATTTATTCGAGAGTTCTTTATCGTTATTCGTTTTTTTCAATCCCCATGGGAATTGTGCTTTAATACGTCGCCTTGTTTGTGTCTGTCAATTTATGCTTCCTTGATATTGACCACACCTTGTTTTGCCTGGCAGACAGGGCAGGTGTCAAAGGCTTGTTTTGACGTTGCTTCAAATCCGCATTCGGGGCATTTCCAAATCACAGGAGTGTCGGACTTATAAAGTTTGCCTTCTTTAAATAGTTTGTGCAGTCTCATAAACTCGTTTTTGTGCGTTTCTTCAATTTTGACAAGGTTGTTGAAAAGCGCGGCAATGTCGTCAAAGCCCTCTTCCTTTGCTACTCTTGCAAATTCGGGGTAGAGCTTGTCGGCTTCGACGCCTTCGTCTTCTGCGGCAAATCTAAGATTGTCCATAAGGTCCCACTTTTGTCTAAACGGATAGCCTGTGCATACTTCGATATTGTCTATCGTGCCGTCGTTTGCCGTTTGGATAAAGCTGTATATCATTCTTGAATGTGTAAATTCTTGGAAAGCTATCTTGTCGATAATTTCGGCAAGGGCTTTATATCCTTGCTCTCTTGCGCCGTATTCGATAAATTCATATCTAGTTCTTGCCTGACATTCTCCGGCAAAAGCTCTTGCTAGGTTTTTGTAAGTTTGACTGTCTTTTAATTTCATTGTAATTACCTCCGAGGAAGAGTATTGCCAACAATTTGTTTGTTATACAAAAGTGATGTCATAATCTATATGATCCGATTTAATTGCATAGCGACTTGCAGACAATTCAGAAAAAATATACAACAATGGCGGCAATTCATATTGCCGCCATTGTCTATTAAAATGACTTTGCTCACATAATGTCTTCGATTATATAGAGCATATTTTTCGCACTGTCAAAAGCAAGTAGTAAGGTATCGTTGTCCTTTACTTTCTTATACCATATGCATTTATCGCTTGGGACATTCAGAGTATCTACGTTGATTTCTTTGCTCAATGACTTTGCGGATGCAATGGTTTTTTCAAGAATGGTGTAAAAGCTTGCGAGATACTTTCCGTCGGTATCGGCTGTCAACGTATCTTTAAAACTGTCCGACAACTTTTCAACTCGGCATACCGTATAGATTTCTCCTTCGTTATGGAAACCTCTTTGAGTAGAAATGCAGTACTCAATCTTTGCATTGTCGGGGAGGGATATATCCCATCTCTCGGCGCAATAATTGATAGGAGTCCAACCTTTGTGTTCGAAATATGATTTTCCGGAAGTTATCCCCCAGCACATTCCCCAAATTATTATAGCCGCCAGCAGTGCCGCGCATATGACGATGGCTGTTGTCTTTATTGCTTTTTGGGTATTGGTCATATTATTTCTCCGCATATAAGACGATTTTTCTTTGTTATATCTTTAAATTAAAAGTCGTGTGATATTAGATATTTATCATTTGCAATATTTTTTGCTTGGGCACAACGCCTACGCTTGTCTCCACAACTTTTTTATCCTTTATGACTACAAGCATAGGTATGCTTGATACTCTAAAAGCCGCGGCGAGTTCGCCTTCTTTATCCACGTTGACTTTGCATACTTTGATTTGCGTGTTTTCTTCTGCTATCTCGTCGACTACGGGAGAGAGCATTCTGCAAGGCGCGCACCAACTTGCCCAAAAGTCAATGAGCACTGTCTTGTCGCACTCCAACACTTCGCTGTTAAAATTTTCTGACGTTAGTTCTATTACTGCCATAATTTACTCCTAATAAACGGTTATATAAATATATTATATCATAAATATCGCATAAGTACACAATATTTTGATAAATTGTTGATATTGTCAAATGCGCTTAACGGAGGGTGTTGACTTTATGCGCGCAGTTTGTTATAATAACAAAAATACTACGAAAGAGGTGCTTATATGAGAAGCAAGGTAAGTAAGGAGAATATGGAGCGTAAAGCAAAAAATTCTTTGATGATCGCAGTTATAGTCATAATATCTGCGGTCGTAGTATGCAGCCTTGCACTCAGCATTTATTATGGAGTTAACAACGACAGATTCAGCGGATACGTCTATGAAGCAGGCACAAATACGCCGCTTGCAGGCGTAGCCGTCACCAACGGACACGACGTAGTCAAGACTGACGAGCAAGGACGTTTTGTCATCGACGGTTGGTATAAGACTAGGTTTATCACGGTCACGATACCCAGCGGATATTGGACGGAAAATTATTACATAGAGACGACGCGGGCAAAGAAAGGTTATGATTTTTATCTCGATAAACAAGAAAAAGATTTGACAGACCACAGCTTTTTGCAAGTCACGGATACGGAAATAAACTCCGAGGGCGCAGGCGCATGGGTGGACGAAGTGCGCGATACCGCAAAGGACGAGAACGCGGCGTTTATCATACACACGGGCGACATTTGCTATGAGGACGGACTCAAACAGCATATTAAGGATATGAATACCCAAAATATGGGAGTGCCGGTAAGATACGTCATAGGCAATCACGATTACGTCAAGTGGGGCAAGTATAGCGAAGATTTGTTTGAAAGCACTTACGGTCCCGTCAATTATTCTTTTGACGTGGGCAACATCCATTACGTTGTCACCGCAATCACAAAGGGAGATTATCCCGCAAGATATCAGAGATGGGACGTATGGCGTTGGCTTGCCAATGACCTTGCGCAAGTAAGCTCGGATAAAAAGGTAGTGATATTCAATCACGATTACTGTCCTGACGAAAACGGTTTTGTCGTCAAGTACGGAGCAAGCAAACTTGATTTGAGAAGAAGAGGACTTATTGCCTGGGTGTTTGGGCATTGGCATTACAGCTATCTCAACGATATTGACGGCATACTCAACGTCACGACGAGCAAGACTGACGGCGGCGGTATCGATTCAACGCCTGCGGCGACGAGAGTAATGAGTTTTAAAGGCGGTTCGGTTGAAAGCAGCAAATTGATTTACCGCAATTTTAAAGAGAGTTCTCCTGCCGATGGCTTTGAGTGGACGACTAAACTTGACGGCGGACACGGCGAATTTGCGCCGCCGATATATGCAGACGGCAAGGTGTACGTCGGCACTGTCGACGACGGATATCCAAAGAAATGCGCGATATACGCATTGGACGCAGAAGACGGGCAAGTGCTGTGGAAGTATCCTACAAAAAATTCAATACGCAATGCCTTTGAGGTCAAAGACGGCCAAGTAGTCGCGCAGGACGTAGAGGGAAAGGTATACTGTCTTGACAGCGCGACAGGCAAGGAGATTTGGACATATGATACGGGACTGCTTGCTGCGGCAAATACGGGTCAAAACGTGGTGGTAGACGGCGATAAAGTATATTGCGGCGGCTCTCAAAAGACGTATTGTCTCACACTTGACAGCGGCAAAGTAGTATGGAATAAGAAGAATGCGCGCGCCAACTCTTCGCCTACGAGAATGGTGATAGACGGCGATAGACTGTTGGTCGGCTCTCATTGGGATGAGTTGATAGCATATAATAAAAACAACGGCAAACGCGTCTGGGATAATTCCAAGGACGGACTGCGCTACCGCACTACGACGCCTGCGGTTGTCGGCGACAGCATATACGTTGCGGCAGGCGAAAAGCTTTTTGAACTCAATAAGAAAAACGGCAAGATAATTCGCAGCAAGGAAGTCGGTATAAATCTCGATACCGCAACGGCTCCATATATCAAGGACGGTATAGGATATTTTGCCACAGCAGAAGAGGGGGTGGCAGCGTTTGATATGTCGACTTTTGAAAAGGTGGCGCAGTATCGCACAGGCAATTCGTTGGTGTTCACCTCGCCGTATTTATCGGGAGAGATCGCAACTGTCGAGAGCAGCATAACGCCGTTTGGCAACGACTTGGTATTCGGCGCGTCAGACGGATATATTTACAGACTTGACAGCGCTCTTCAACTCGTATCTAAATATCAAGTATCGTCTCCGGTAATAAGTCAGCTTGCGGTGATAGATGACTTTGTTATTTCGCTGGACTTTTCGGGATACGTGACCAAAGTGAGAGTGTGATATATGATAAGAAAGTATCAAAAGAGCGACAGAGAGTTTATGCTTGCCATGATGGAAGATTTTTACAGTTCGCCGGCTGTACTGCATGCGATACCTAAGGAAAACTATATAAAGACGCTCAATGAAGTTGAATCAAACAGTCCTTTTGCGGATATCTTTGTCTTAGAAAGCGAGGGCGAAAGAGCAGGTTATGCTTTGACTGCATATACGTATAGCAACGAAGCAGGCGGCAAGGTCGTATGGATAGACGAACTTTACGTTTCGCCGAAATTTCAGGGCAAGGGACTTGGCAGGGAATTTATAAGATATATCAAGTCGTTGTTCGGCGAATTTGCCAGGATAAGGCTTGAAGTGGAAGAGTCAAACGACGGCGCGACAAGACTGTATAAGCGCGAAGGATTCAGTCAGTTCAATTATACGCAGTATGTCATAGAAGATAAATAATATAGACACGCACGATAAACACGCACGGCAGTATTATTGATTTATGTAAAATCTGCAAGAAAATCCTGTTGAATTGTCGTAGGTTATATCGTATAATATAATTGAAAAAATCGACGGAGGTATTCAAATGGGATATTGTAGAAAGTGCGGAGCAAAAGTGGACGACCTCGACGCTTTTTGCGGTAATTGCGGAGCGCATATCGAAAGGGGCACGCAGGAAGATACGGAGTTTGTCGACAACAATGGCGATACGAATAATAATCAAGAGTATACTACGCCAAACGGCGCTAAGAATGACGAAAAGCCCAAAGGCGGTCTTGACGATATAGAGAGAACTATGAATGAGAATATCTATGCGTTCTTATGTTTTGTGCTGGGTATATGCTCGTTTTTCGTAGGCTTTATAGCCGCTATCATAAGCTTGGTATTCTATAAAAAGGGTATGGAGAAGTGCGAAAAAGAGGGCAAGCCCGGCGCGGACCTGTGCAAGATAGGAAAGATCTGTTCAAAGGTCTGCATAGGTATCGCTATTGTCTGCGGCGCGATAGGCTTGATAGTGTCTGTCGGGATGTTGTTATTTCCGATGATATTTATTTGATGAAATAAAATGTTGAAGTGAAGAGAGGTGTAAAATGAAATATTGCAGAAATTGCGGAAGTCCTGCGGAAGACGGAGACGTATTCTGCGGATACTGCGGAAGCAAGTTGGAGAGGGAGCAAGAAGAAAGCAAACAAGATTTTAGCTCTGATGGAAGTCAGCCGTATGCGGCAGAGGACTTTTATCAAAGCGAAGGCGAGCACGACGCGAGATCGGATTTCGGCGCGTCAAGCAATGAGTTTGACAATGCTGCGACTGCGGAATATGAATACGTTGACGAGAAGAGAGGAACTACGGTGTCTTTTAGCGCAAATCAAACTGATAAGCGCAAACCTCTGATGAGAAATCAAAATGCAGACAAAGCCAATACGTACGGCGTACTCGCATTGATATTCGGCATACTTGGAGGCATACTCGGAATTATATTCGGAGCGTTGGGACTTAGCGAAGCGAATAAAGCTGCAAAGCTGTGCGAGTCGGGAGAGTTTGACGGCAAGAATAAGATAAGCAACGCAAGAATATTATCTATCATAGGTATCGTCGTAGCGTCGATATGGATAGTGACGTTGTTCTTTTAATAGATTATAGAAATGATATAAAGACGGCTTTTGACGCCGTCTTTATTCATTAAGTTGGAAGCGTGTTTATTAAGTAAGACTTGCCTAAAACTTGTTGAGCTCTCAATCAAATGGGTCTTGAATTATTTTAAAAAGTATGTTATCATATCAATAAGTATTTATATTGGAGGAAATAATGAATATCATACCAAAACCGCGCCGTGTCGAGGAAAAAGACGGATTTGTCGCTCTCGGTCGGGACACACTGATAGCAGGAGAGTTTAAGAACGCCCAAACGCTTTTGACTGAATTTCTGCAAGACGTAGACGGAGGCGCCGGCGTCAAAGTCGAGTTTGTCAAAGACGGCAATATGCAAGATGGTCAGTATATTTTGGAGAGCAAAGACAAGTCGGTCATCATAAAGGCAAGCAGTGAAAAAGGCGCGTTCTATGCGCTTATGACGATCAAGCAGATTATTTGCGACAAAGGTCTGCCATGCGTGTCGATAGACGACGCGCCTAATTACGAGTACAGGGGCTTTTCATTGGACTGCGCACGTCATTTTTGGACTGTGGAGAAGATAAAACAGTTTATCGACGTTATGGCGCATCTTAAAATGAATGAATTCCATTGGCATCTCACGGATGATCAAGGTTGGAGAGCCGAGATAAAGAAATATCCGCTTCTTATTGAGAAGGCTACGGCGAGAAAGCGCACGCCTCTTTCGCCTAAGGCGTTTATGGGTTCCGGAGATTGGGGATATGACGAAAATGAGTATGGCAGAGGACTATATTATTCGCAGGACGATATGCGCGAGGTCGTTGCATACGCCAAGGAAAGATTCGTCGAGGTGGTACCTGAGATAGATATGCCCGGACATATGGTAGCGGCTATTGCCTGCTATCCAAATCTTTCTTGCACAGGCGAACCCGCGCAAGTATATGACAAATGGGGAGTTACGGACAATATATGCTGCTGCGGAAAAGACGACGTGTATAACTTTGCCAAAGATATTATAGACGAACTTTGCGAGATATTTGACGGCAGATTTTTTCACATCGGCGGCGACGAAGTGCCTAAGACGCGTTGGAAAAAATGTCCGCTGTGTCAGCAAAAGATAAAACAGTTGGGACTTAAAGACGAGGACGCGCTGCAAGGACATTTCAACAACGAGATGGCAAAGTATCTGCGCAGCAAAGGCAAGAGAATGATAGGCTGGAATGAGATGCTGGACGCCAAAGATATCATGGACAACGACATCGTTGCGCAGTGGTGGGTCCGCCATAGCCTGGGAAATAAAAACGAGTTTGATTGGATGGCAAAGGGCGGTAAGTGCATTTTGTCTATGTATACTTACGTCTATATGGATCATCCATACAACGTGAGACCTCTTAAAAAGACTTACGATTTTTGCGCTAAAACTCTCGGGGTCAGCGACGAGTCGAATATACTCGGTATGGAGATACCTCAGTGGGTGGAATATATACGCGATGAGAAAAAACTCGATATGTTGACCTACGCCCGTTTGGTGGCATACAGCGAAGTATGCTGGACAAAACCCGAAGATAGAAATTATCAAGACTTTGAATGCCGTATGGAAAATTTGCGTCCTTACCTCTCGAAACTCGGATGCAAAATCTGTCCGCAGAAAATCTATCGCGGCAAAACCTATCCGTGGCATGCCTTTACGTCTGCCCTCAGATGGAATTTCTGGCGTTCAAAACCCGATTATGAATATCATAAGATGTTGGATGAGGAAAAATAAGATTTATTAAAAGTGTATAATTACTAATTTTATGCGCATCATACTTTATGAGCAGGTCGTAAAATAGACGGCTCATATAAAAACTCATTAAGAGAGTTGGAGGAAAGTATGAAAAATAAAGTAGTGGCAGGTATTCTTGCAATATTGCTTGGAGACTTGGGAATACACAAGTTTTACTTGGGCAAAATAGGTTGGGGAATCATATATTTGTTGTTCTGTTGGACGGGTATACCGGCGATAGTAGGTTTGATAGAGGGTATCATATATCTTTGTACGGACAACGAGACATTCCAGGTCAAGTATTGCGGCTCGACGGCAAGCGCGGCTGTCAACAACAGCAAGACGGATAGACGCGACAGCATAGGCAGCGGTATGGACAACACGTTTGATAGCGTTGACAACGGATTAGACGATACGCTGGCTGACGATCCTACGAGCATAGACGACAATATCAATCAGATGTAAGTTAGTTGCTAAGAGCAATGAAATTACAAATAAGAGTTTGGGAGACCAAGCTCTTTTTTGTTTGCGTGTCAATATTATTTAGTTGAGCGCAAGACAGAAATGGCAGTTTGACGGCGCAAGTATGCTTGAATATCTAGCATTTTTAACATTTAAAAGCAATATATATGGACGATATAAAAATATATGGACGATATGGGAAAGATAAATAATTTAAATTATCCATAAAAATTGCAAAAAAGTCCAAAAAACTTAAATATCATAAGAAAATGGCAGAAAAAAGAGAGAAAATAAGTTAATTACGAAATAAAATTTTATGGCAAAATTGGTAAAATTTTTTAAATTAGATATTGACAAGCAGACAGCGCGATAGTATAATAACAATATAATATGGTTTTGGGAGAAATCAAAAATGATTGTTACAAATGGCGAGTTGTTGAAAAAAGCCAAGGGTGCAGGCTATGCAGTTCCTGCGTTCAACGTTGACAATCTTGAAAGCGTTTTGGGCGTATTGAACGCCGCTTATTCAGTTGATAAAGAGATAATAATACAGACGATACCGCGTACTTTGAAGTATGGCGGCGTTGCTACATACTCGGCGCTTGTCAGGGCGCTGTATAAAGGCAAAGCAGACTTGTCCATACATCTTGACCATGGCGGTGATATAGAAATATGCAGAGAGTGTATAGGCGCAGGATATACTTCGGTCATGATAGACGGGTCAATGCTTGCTTTTGACAAAAACGTAGAATTGACAAAGCAAGCCGTCGATATGGCGCATTCTTTGGGGGTGAGCGTAGAGGGCGAGCTTGGCACGATAGGCGGAAAGGAAGAGACGGAGGGGAGAATACGGTATACGGAAGTTGACGAGGCGGTCGAATTTGTTGAACGCACTGGCGTGGACAGCTTGGCAATAGGCGTTGGCACCTCGCACGGAGTATACAAAGGCACTCCGCATATAGCAGTCGATAGAATACGCGAGATAGCTGCCGCGGTGGATATTCCGCTTGTATTGCACGGCGCAAGCGGACTTAGCGACGACGTGATAAGGGACTGTATACACGCTGGAATAAGCAAGATAAACTTTGCTACGCAGCTTCGCCAAGCATTTACGCAGGGGCTTAAAGAAGGACTTGCCTGCGGAGAAGCGACGTACGACCCCAAGACGTATTTGCCGTATGCGATACGCGCAGTTCAGCAGGCTGCGGAAAAGATAATAAAACTGTGTCACGGCTTATAAGATAGGCGCGTGAAAGAAAATAGAAATAAGAGGTGCGATATGCAATACGTAGAATTTGAAAAAGATAGAAAGTTTGATTTGATATTAGTCGGCAGGATTGCCATTGATTTTAATCCGCTTGACTATTTCAAACCGCTGTCGGAGAGCAAGGAATATAGAAAATATCTTGGAGGCTCGCCTGCCAACGTGGCTGTGGGACTTGCAAGACTCGGCAAGAGGGTGGGATTTATCGGCAAGGTATCTGACGACCAATTCGGAGACTACGTGACCGACTTTTTTGCAAAAGAAGGTATAGACGTATCAAGGGTAACGCGCGCAGCCAACGGCGAAAAGCTGGGTTTGACTTTTACTGAGATTCTTTCGCCGACTCAAAGCAGCATATTGATGTATAGAGACGGAGTTGCCGATTTAATGCTTGCGCCCGGTGATGTTGACGAAGAGTACGTTGCAAGTGCAAAGGCGCTGCTTATTTCCGGCACTGCGCTTGCGCAAAGTCCGTCGAGAGAGGCGTGTCTCAAAGCTGTGCAGCTTGCAGAAAAAAACAACGTCAAAGTGATATTCGATATAGATTACAGAGCATATAATTGGAAGAGCAAAGACGAGATAGCGGTATACTATTCGGCAGTCGCAGAGCATTCCGACATAATAATGGGATCAAGAGAAGAATACGATTTGACGCAGGCTATATTTGCTCCTAATATGAACGACGAGGAGACCGCGAAATATTGGTTTGGCAAAAAGGCTAAGATAGTGATAATCAAACACGGCAAAGAGGGCAGTACGGCGCACACGTGCGACGGCGGGAGATACAATATCAAGCCTTTCCCCGTCAAGGCGTTCAAATCGTTTGGCGGCGGCGACGGCTACGGCTCGGCATTTATGTACGGTATGTTTGACGGCAAAGATATCATGGACTGTCTTGAACTCGGGTCTGCGTCGGCGTCGATGTTGGTATCGGCGCACGGATGTTCGGAGTTTATGCCGACGGTGGATGAGCTGGAAAAGTTTATTGCCGACGAGAAAAAGCAATACGGCGATATGATAGCAAGAAAGTAAAAGTAATATCCCAACTTTTGGGCAGGCGTACTTATAAAACGGAGGGAAGTTATGGCATTCAACTATCCAAAATTTAACAAAAATGGAGTCAAGACAATAGCTAAGATGGACGGCAAAAACAATGATATGCTGATGGATATTCTTGTGGTCAAGTTGGCAAAGGGCGAAGTCGCGACGTATAGCGAAGAGCAAAAGGAGATGTGCGTACTTCTCACAGAGGGAGGCGTTGAGATAAAATGCGGCGACGTCGTCGGCGTCGGAGCGAGAAAAGACGTCTTTGAAGATATGCCGATAACAATGCACGCATGCAAGGGAAATACTATCGAGGTCAAGGCTCTTACAGACAGCGAGTTTATATATCTTGCGACGACCAACGAACGCACTTTTCCGACAAAGTTTTACGACAAAAAGGACGTGATAAGAAGCGTGTCTTGCGAGGGACTTTGGGAGAATACGGCGGTGCGCGACGTCAACACTGTGTTTGACTATTCCAATGCGCCTTATTCCAATCTTGTGGTCGGCGAAGTCATTGCAAGGCAGGGCAGATGGTGGAGCTATCTTCCGCATTCGCATCCGCAGCCCGAAGTCTACTATTACAAGATGCCGACGCCGGAGGCATTCGGAGCATGCTTTATAGGAGAGTTTGAACCGCATACGATTGTCGACGGCAGCGCAGGATGTTTCCCCGGCGGAAAGACACACGTGCAGGTGACGGCTCCCGGGTATCCGATGTATTGTTGTTGGATGATAAGACACCTTGACGGCAATCCTTGGGATAAGACTAGGATAGTAGATGAAAGATATGCTTATTGGGAGAAATAAGGAGGCGATATGGCAGTAATGAGAATGAGCGTAGGCGAGGCTCTCGTCAGATTTTTGGACAGTCAATACGTCAGCTTTGACGGAAAGGAAAATAAATTGGTCGAAGGTATCTTTACGATATTCGGACACGGTTGCGTGCTTGGCATCGGCGAGGCTTTGTCGATGTCCGATCATTCGCTAAAAGTATATCAAGGCAAGAATGAGCAAGGTATGGCGCAAGTCGCGACGGCTTATGCAAAACAAAACAATAGGCGCAAGATAATGCCGTGCGTGTCGTCGATAGGACCCGGCGCGGCTAATATGGTGACTGCGGCGGCTACTGCGACAGCCAACAACATACCGCTCTTGCTATTTGCAGGAGACACATTTGCGACGCGACAGCCCGACCCCGTGTTGCAGCAGATAGAACAAACGTACAGCGCGGCTGTCACGACCAACGACGCGTTTAAAGCGGTCACGCGTTATTTTGACAGAGTGTCCCGTCCGGAAATGCTGATGAGCGCAATGCTCAACGCTATGAGGGTACTTCTCGACCCGGCGCATACCGGCGCGGTTGCTATTGCAATGCCTCAGGACGTGCAGGGAGAGGTATATGATTTTCCGGAGGAGTTTTTGCAAAAAAGAGTGCATAGGATAACCCGTCCCACGCCAGTGCAGGAACAACTTGAAGACTTGGCAAATGCGATAAAGCAGAGCAAAAAACCTCTCGTCATTGTAGGCGGCGGAGTGAAATACAGCGAAGCGGGCGAGTGCGTTGCGGACTTTTGTCAAAGACGGAATATACCGTTTGCAGAAACTCAGGCGGGAAAGAGCGCGATAAAGTCGTCGCACCCGTTGAACGTCGGAGGAATAGGCGTGACGGGCAACAGCAGTGCAAATACTCTTGCAAAAGATTGCGATCTGATATTTGCGATAGGCACAAGGTTTACAGATTTCACGACGGCGTCGAAGTCGCTGTATGCGGATAAAAAGATAATCACGCTGAATGCGTCGGACTTCCATGCGTCCAAGCTTGACGCGATCAAGGCTGTCGGCGACGCGAAAGCAGGAATAGCGGCATTGGATAAGATGCTGGGAGACTATAAGAGTTCATATGCAGGCGAGATAGCAAAGGCTAAATCAAATTGGGCTGAGGAGATGGAAAGACTTACGTCCATTGAAGTGCGAGGAGATTATATGCCCGAGATACAAGAGCATATGCCTGACGTCATACAAGACTTTTTAAAGGCGCACGGCGAGGCTATGGCGCAGACTACGGCGATTGGCGTAATTAGAGACAACATACCAAAAGACGCCGTTATCGTAGGCTCGGCAGGCAGTTTGCCGGGCGATTTGCAGAGAATGTGGACGACGGACGAGAAAGACAGCTACAATATGGAATACGGCTATTCTTGTATGGGATATGAGATAGCAGGGTGTCTGGGAAGCAAGCTGGCATGTCCGGACAAAGAGGTGTATGCAATGGTAGGCGACGGCAGCTATCTTATGTTGCACAGTGAGATGGTGACGGCAATCCAAGAGGGGATAAAGATAAACGTATTGCTTTTTGACAATTCATCCTTCGGCTGTATCAACAACTTGCAAATGGGACAGGGCGTGGACGCGCTTTGCACCGAGCTGAGATATAGAGAAGGCGGCAAGCAGATAAGAGGCGGAAAGTTTTTGAATATTGATTATGCTATGAATGCAAAGGCTTACGGCTTTGTCACGTATACGGCGCGTAATAAACAAGAGCTTGAAGAGGCTGTCAAGGACAGTTTGAAACAGACAAAGCCTACTCTTATCGATATCAAGGTGTTGCCCAAGTCGATGACGCACGGGTATGACGGTTGGTGGAACGTAGGCTGTACGCAAGACCCCAAGACGGCGGTACAAAAGCAGGCTTTGAGCGAAAAGCAGCGTATGCTTGAAAAGGCAAGAAAGTATTGAGATAAAAAAGCCAAGAGGTGGAAAGTGAAAAGAGATAATATTAAACTCGGCATTGCGCCGATAGCGTGGACAAACGACGATATGCCCGACTTGGGCAGTGAAAATACCTTTGAACAGTGCGTGAGCGAAATGGCTCTTGCCGGTTTTGAGGGGTGCGAAGTGGGCAACAAATACCCCAAAGATACGTGCGTGTTGAAAGCAGCGCTTGATATGCGCGGCTTGCAGATAGCCAATCAATGGTTTTCTTCTTTCGTGCTTACTAAACCTATGGAAGAAGTTGAGAGAGACTTTATAAGACAGTGTAAATTTTTAAAGGCAATGGGCGCGCAAAGAATCGGCGCGTCGGAACAAAGTCACAGCATACAGGGACAGATGGACACGCCTGTGTTTGATTGCAAATACGTTATGAATTCTGCCGAGTGGGATAGATTTGCAAAGAGCATGAACAGACTTGGCGAGATTGCAAATTCTATGGGAATATCGTTGGTATATCATCACCATATGGGAACCGTCGTTCAGACTGCCGAGGAAATCGACAGAATGATGGAAATGACGGATAGAGATAAGTTTTCGCTTTTGTTTGACAGCGGACATCTCGCATACTGCGATCAAGACTGTTTAGCGGTGCTTGCCAAATATGCCGACAGAGTAAAGCACGTTCATCTTAAAGATATACGACCGCAAGTCGTTGAAAAAGTCAAGTCGCAAAAACTTTCCTTTTTGCAGGGAGTGAGAGAGGGGGCGTTTACCGTGCCGGGCGACGGCTGTATAGATTTCGCTCCTATATTCGATATACTTGATAGGGCGGATTATAAAGGCTGGATGATAGTCGAGGCAGAGCAAGACCCTGCCAAGGCAAATCCGCTTGAATACGCGCTCAAAGCGAGGCAGTATATACGCAAAGTCGCAAATATTTAGTCGATATAAATACAGACTGCGCATGCGTTTTTAAAAGAGACGTAAACAAATAAAGACGGTATGAAGAATAACCCGACATACCGCAAAAATAAAATACAAGATCAATAGATAAATATTGAGGAGGAATAAAAATGGCAATAAAGACGTTAGGATATTTCACCAACAACACTTTTGTTAAATCGACGACTGACAAATATTATCCGGTATTTGATCCGTCGACTGGCGAGCAAATAGCGCAAATGCCGCGTTGCACTACGGCAGAGGTCAGCAAGGTGATAGACAATGCGCACGCGGCGTATGAAAAATGGTCGAAAGTGCCTGTGATAAAGAGAGTGCAGATACTCTATAAGGTGAGAGATTTGCTTATCGAGCATATGGACGAACTTGTCAAGCTCTGCGCGACCGAGCATGGCAAGAATTGGGAAGAGAGCAAGGGCGACATACTCAAAGCAAAAGAGGGCACGGAACTCGCTTGTTCTATGCCGTCGCTGTTGCAAGGCGAAAGTCTTATGGACGCGTCGACGGGATATGACACGGTGCTTTACAGAGAGTCGATGGGCGTTTTTGTCGGCATCGCGCCTTTCAATTTCCCAGCAATGATACCGATGGGCTGGATGGCTCCTGTGTGTATTGCATGCGGCAATGCGATAGTGCTCAAAGTCGCAGGCGCAACGCCTATGACTTCGCTTAGGATAGCGGAACTTTACAAGGAAGCCGGACTTCCTGACGGAGTGCTTAATATCGTAAGCTGCGACCGCAACGACACACAAGAATTGATATCCAATCAAAAGGTCGTCGGCATAACCTTTGTCGGCTCAACCACCGTCGGCAGATATATCTATGAGACGGCGGCCAAGTACGGCAAGAGAGTGCAGTGTCTTTGCGAAGCCAAAAATCATGCGCTTGTGCTTGAAGACGCGGCTTTGGACAGAACTGCCGCAGGTATAATCAACGCGTCGTACGGTTGCGCGGGAGAGAGATGTATGGCTTTGCCTGTCGTCGTAGCGCAAGAGAGCATTGCAGATAAGCTTATGGAAAAGCTTGTGGCTTTGGCAAAGAATATCAAAGTCGGACCCGCATATGACAAGACGACAAATCTCGGACCCGTATATAGCGCAGAACACAAAAAGAGCGTTGAGGCGTGGATACAGAAGGGCATAGACGAGGGCGCAAAACTCGTGCTTGACGGCAGAAACGTCAAGGTCGCAGGATACGACAACGGCTTTTATCTCGGACCTACAATACTCGACGGAGTTACTCCCGAAATGAGCGTGGGACAGAGAGAGATATTCGGACCTGTGCTTTGTATCAAAAGAGTAAAGAACTTTGAAGAGGGACTTGCGGTAATGAACGCCAATCCGTTTGCCAACGGCTCTGTAATATATACGCAAAACGGATATTACGCAAGAGAGTTTGTGCGTAATACCCACGGCGGCATGGTGGGCGTCAACGTAGGTATACCCGTACCTGTCGGCGTATTTTCATTCACAGGTCACAAGTATTCTTTCTTCGGGGACTTGCACTGTCTCGGCAGAGACTCTTTTAAGTTCTATACGGACAGCAAGACGGTCACGACCCATTGGTTTGACGAGCATGAGGCTAAGTCGACGAAAGTATCTACATGGGACGGCACTATCTGATATACTCGTCAAGTGAGGCTTAAATAAGTTTTTGCGGTAATAAAATTCGCAATACTTTAAGCTCGCTTGACGTACATATAGTACGATTATGCTCGCTTTCGTCGTCTTGCAAGTTTTCTTGCTCGCAAAAAATATTTTTTACCTCGCCTTGACGAGTATTGCGGCGCGAGATATTAAAGCAAGGTGCACATCGAAAGGGGGTGGGTGTTATAAATTTTGGATGTCCGAGTGTAATTTATGACGTCGTTTCGACTGTAACGCAGTGAAATGGAGAAATCTCATCGACTAGGATAAAAGAACGTCGAGGTGATAAAGTTGCAAGATAAGGCGATATATTTGCCGTTTCTTGATATGAAATATAATAGTCATTGACAAATAAAATATGAAAGAAATTATTGGAGAAATATTATGATAAATATAGGAATTATAGGAGCAGGAAGAATCGGCAAAGTTCACTGCGAATCAATAATGTGTTACGTAAAAAATGCGACCGTTAAGACCGTCGCAGACCCGTTTATGAACAGTGACACGGAGAAGTGGCTCAAAGATATGGGCGTTGAAAAGGTGACGAAAGATTATCGCGACATACTCAATGACAGAGACATTGACGCCGTCTTGATATGCTCG
Source organism: uncultured Christensenella sp. (assembly GCA_910579785.1). Lineage (GTDB taxonomy): Bacteria > Bacillota > Clostridia > Christensenellales > UBA3700 > RACS-045. Next base: position 84,051 of record CAJTVJ010000002.1, read on the forward strand.
TCCACCGATACGCATGCGCCTATTTCAATAGAGGCTATTAAGGCAGGCAAGCACGTCTTTTGCGAAAAGCCCGTTGATCACGACATCGACAAGATAATTGAGGTCAAAAAAGCTTTGCAAGGCAGCAAAGTGAAATATCAAGTGGGATTCAACCGTCGTTTTGACCACAACTTTGCCGCAGTGCGCGAAGCTGTGAAAGCCGGCAAGATAGGCAATCTCAACGTGTTGAAGATATGTTCTCGCGATCCGGCCGCGCCCCCTGTGTCTTACATAAAAGTCAGCGGAGGAATATTCCTCGATATGACGATACACGATTTTGATATGGTGAGATTTTTATCGGGCGACGAGGTTGAGAGCGTGTTTGCTATGGGCGGAGTTATGGTCGACAAAGCTATCGGCGAAGCGGGAGATATCGACACCGCTATCATTACGCTGAGACTTAAAAGCGGAGCGTTGGCAGTAATTGACAACTGCCGCAGAGCTCAATACGGATACGACCAACGCGCCGAAGCCTTTGGGGAACTTGGACAGGTGGCAATAACCAATGACAGTGCGTCAAATGCAGTTCTCTCGAATTGCGACGGTGTGACCGCCGAGAAGCCTTTGCTCTTCTTCTTGGAGAGATATATGCAGGCATACGTCAACGAGATAACTCAATTTATAGATTGTATCGTCAACGATAAGCAAGTGCCCGTCAGCATCGAAGACGGACTTCAAGCAGTGGTGATAGGAGTCGCCGCCAAGAAATCTCTTGAAGAGGGAAGACCTGTGAGTCTTGACGAGATAACTAAATAAACTATGTCTACTACAATATAAGTATAATTCACCCTAAAAAGACGCCGCGTTTCATTTGAAGCGCGGCGTTTTCTATTATATTAGATATTTATTGAACATTTGGTTTAGTTTTGAAATTTGTTATCGAATGTATTATCTGTATTACTAAATTCACTGCGCTTATTACCACAGCAACAATCAGCGAGGTAGGGTTGTAGCTGCGCGCTTTTGAAAGACTTTCGCTATTATCCGAGAATATGAAATCAAGCAAAGTCTTATCGAAGATAATTGTCAATATTAAAAGTGCAGCCGATAAAACGGTGATAGCAATGCTCATTCCCAATGCGTTGATATTGTGAGGTCTATCTTGTCTTGACATATTGTTTAAGAGCGATGCTATCGTGACGAAAGCCATTACTGTGACGGCTATCTCTATAAAAAGTCCTATGATCGTATATGCGTACATCTCGGGAGTTACGTTTACTGCCGCAAACATATTGCCGTCAGTATTCACGGTATCAAGCATAAAGAATAGGTGCAGAGCCTTAACAAAGTTAAATGATATAGAGTTATTTTCCAACTCTATCGATATGGAGGGAACTGCCGTAAAAGCTATGACAAATGCCAGCCCGATAACGCCTAATATGGAAAAACATATTTTGTTTACGTTTATAGGTTCGGCAAGCAATTTGCCAAGCGACGCAGTCTTGCATACGACAGCCAGCACTGTGAATATAGAGGAAAGTACCAGCCCTGCAATAGTGATTGAATTAAGCTGTGTGCTTATTTCGGCAGTTTCAATTTTGCCGGTCGCGGCATTAAAGGCAAAAAATAGCGTCGCGCCTAGAACAAATGCAATATTGCTTGCCAATACGAATGGGAAGTAACTCTTTTTGCTTTTACCGTTGATGGAATTTACGTATCTTATCAATGAAATTACGGCAAAAGTAACTGCGCTGACGATTATTGCAATGGAGAGTATCGTACCCAATACGGCGATAAAATATAAATTAGAAATATCTAAATCGGGAAATTGCTTTATTATTGCTGCCAAATCTTCATAGCACTCACCAAAATAATAAAACAAATTATTTTTGCCGTTAGAGATAAATGAAGCTCCTATATCTGCGCTGTAATTGCCCGAAAACTTAATGCCGATAAAGAAAGTAAATATCAAAGATAAGAAGACTGACAGCATAGAAAATATGCCAAGGCACACGTCGGTTGCATTTTTCCATTGAGATTTATAGATGTGAGTTGATGGATTAGAAGCCATTGACTGTCTGCTCTTGGCGTTTATGGCGTCGCTTTCGTATGTCGTCTGAATCGTAGCTCCGCAAAATTCGCAAAATTGAGAATCGCAGTCGATAGGTTTTTCGCAGACAGGGCACGTTATTTTTCCTTCTATTTGCTGTCCGCAGTATTTGCAAAAGACAGCGTCTTCGCTATTTTCCTGTCCGCAGTGAAAACATTCCATAATTTCTCCTTTGTATGCAACTTAATATCGCACGGTGATTATTATTTACGCAAAATACGCATAATTATTATACAATGTAAACTACTGTAAGTCAAGAAAATTACAGTGTTTTATACTACAATAAAATCATGATAAATACAGAGGTCGGCAGAAGATTAAAAGAAATCAGGATGTCAAGCGGACTCACTCAAAGGGAAGTCAGCGAAAGGCTTGGCATAGTCTTGCAGCAATATCAGACTTACGAAAGCGGTCGCTATCAAATGGACTATGACAAGATAGTAAGGGTATGCAAGATACTCAATGTATCAGCCGACTATTTGCTTGGAATTGACGAAATTTAAATTATATCCCCATTTAAAATTATTGACAATTATGCTCTAAGTGGCAAAGAGAATGTCTTGATGACAATTTTATATTTGTCATTTCGACCGAAACGTAGTGGAGCGAAGAAATCTTATTTACTAGAAAAAGTGGCAGATTTTACATTTTGAAGTGTCAAAAAAGTGGCAATTATTATAATATCACTGTCGAAAAATGGCAGATTTTACATTCTGAGATGTCAAAAAAGCGGCAAAAGCTATTGACTGAGGGGATATATTTTGAAATAAAAAACAAGTACGCATTATTAGATACGTACTTGCATTATACTTATCAAGGTAAGCTTATTTCTTGATATATATCGTCTTTATCTCATAAGGAGTGAACTCAAATGTCTTGCCCTTGATAAATTTTTCTTTATTTTCCAACATATCGCATTCGTATATTGAAGAGCAGTCGCAGTTGAGTTGTAAGGTTGCTCTTGCCTTATGTCCCAAGCTCTCGTACGCTCTTATTATCACACCGCCCTCGTCCTCGGCGACTTTGAAGGTCTCGATCACGATATCGGTATTGTCAAACTTTGCAATAGTTGTGATATCGACGTTTTGTTTGATTATCTCGATAGGATTGTTGAAAATATATCCCTTTGCCATAAGGTCGGTCTCTTCAAATTTCTGCTTGTGCGGATATATCGCATAGCTGAACGAGTGCGCGCCTCTGTCGCACGTGGGGTCGGGGAATATAGGAGAGCGCAGCAATGCCAAAGACAAAAAGCCTTCCTTTGCTCTGTGTCCGTACTTGCAGTTGTTGAGAAGGGCAAATCCGTAGTCCTCGCCGTCAATGTTGACAAATTTATGCGCGCACACTTCAAATTGCGCCCAATTCGGATTGTAATCTTCGTCCTTGTCGGCTTCGCTTGTCGTGCGGTCAAAATTGCCGAATTGTATGTTGCATTTTACGCTGTCGGCAAAGACTGTCGGCACAAAGTCTGCGCGGAGCATTTTAAGCTCTTCATGCCAATCCACCGACGTGTCGAAAGTCACCATATCGCCGCCCAATTTCAACGACACTCTCTGCACGAGAGAAGAGTTGTGATACTTAAATGAATTTTCTCTTACCAAGTTGGCGCCGTCGATATAAGTGTTGGAGGAGACGAGTTCAAATTCCCACTTTTTCATCTGCATATAGTTGGTCTTTTTGTCCTTGCCCCATTGGATATCCCATGCGTTGTAATATCTAAACGGGTCGCTGTATACGACAAGTTTGTTAAAATACTCCTTGACGAGTTCTTTATTTTCCTGTTTGTCAATGAGCGAGATTATCTCGCCGTTGTTGCCGAAAGTGACTCTAAGTTTTGCATTTTCTATTATATTGTTTGAATATGCAAACTCCTGCGTGTCTATATCGGCAGGTGTAAGTTTGCCAACGGAATGCGCAGGCAGTTTGGCGTCAAACCATTCGCCGTCGATTTTGACGTATTCGTCTCTGTCAAAGTCAATAGGATTTATTGCGCTGACGGCAAATCCGTTGCTAAGTGCGTCGAGCAACGTCGATTGTATCTCTTTAAGTTCGTCATAAAGAATCTGGTACCTTGCGTATGCCTCGTCATACACCCTCTTTATTGAAGAGCCGGGGAGTACGTCGTGGAATTGATAGAGCAACACTTCCTTCCAAATCTTCTCGACTTTTGCTCTGTCGTATTTGACGTCTTTAAAGTACGCGACTGCGCCCAGCCATTCTACTGTGTGCAGCAACTCTTCGATTCTTCTGTTCCATTTCTTTGCATTAGCTTGCGAGGTGTAGCAGCCTTGGTGACGTTCGTAATACAGTTCGCCGCTGTGCGTCGGCAGTTTGTCCGCCATATCCTTTATATCTTCAAAGAATTTGACTGCAAACGACGGCTTGCAGGGAGCCAATCCGTCTATATTCTTCTTATGGCGCATCATATATTCTAGGTGACCTTCGCCGGGACCGCCGCCGCCGTCGCCGTCGCCGTATATCAAAAGCGCCTTGTCGCAAATGTCTTTTTCGCTGTATCTATCCTCAGACTTTTTGATTGCCAAAGGAGAATTGCCGGCGTTGTAATCGCCAAGCGGCTCCATATGCGCAAGCAACTTAGTGCCGTCGATACCAACCCAATTAAAGGAGCGGTAGGGGAAACGGTTGAAATCGTTTGACGTGGGTTTTATCGTCATAAAATAATCCATACCGCACTTTTTGACGACTTGCGGCAGGGAAGCCGGAAAACCGAATACGTCGGGCAGCCAGCACATATTTGATTTGAAATTAAAATTCTCTTTCCAAAACTTTTGTCCGTAAAGGCTTTGTCTTATCCAGGATTCGCCGCCAGGCAAGTTGGTGTCGCTTTCCACCCACATTCCGCCTTGTAATTCTATTCTCTCGTCAAGGACGTACTTTTTGACTCTCTCAAATAGCTCTGGATATTCCTCTTGCAGCCACTCGAACATCTGCGGTTGCGACTCAGCAAAATAAAAGTCGTCATAAAGCGCAAGATTGCGTATCTGATTGGCAAAGGTGCGCGCTACCTTGCGCTTTGTCTCTCTTATCGGCCACAGCCACGCGAGGTCTATATGAGCGTGACCTATGCAGTAGTACGTCGTGGCTTGATATTGAGGCTTTTTCTCGATTGTCGGCTTCAAGAACTCTCTTGCAGCCGCCGCGCCTTGTTTTTTATAGACCTTGTAGCTCTGCTTCAAGGCTTTGTCTATCTCTTTAAATCTCTCGCTGTCCTTGTCGAGTATCATCATTATAAAGAACAAGTCTATATAATCGTAATAATATTGATTTATCTCTTCGTCGTGAATACATATGTCGCAACGCCTTAGGTGAGCGGTGCATTTTCTTATTCTGAATTTGCCGTTGAAACCTGCGTCTACGTACAAATCTATCTTTTCGTCGCCGTTGGAGTTGTCGGTGATATCGATACGCTGTTTGGCGATTAGGGAATGGAATACGTCGCCTTTGCTAAGCACCTGCGTGATGCCTTGCAAGACAATGCCGTCGGGGTTGAACACCAGACCTTCGCCTTGCAGTTTAATTCTGCATATCACGCTTTTGCCCTTTGCCTTAGCAGGCACTTGACCTGTGAAGTGAAACCAAGCGCAGTCAAAGCTGTCCGCATATTCCTTTCTCTTACCCCAGGACTGCCATTGGCGAATAGGCTTGAAAGCAGTCTTGTCAAGGTCTTGCCACTTGATGGGCTCTTTGGACTTGACTATTTCGGCGCGAAGCTCCGCGACCTTTTTGTTTATAGAACATTTAAGATCCCATATGTTGAATACGTGACCTGATTTGGACACGGCTTTTTTTACGATTTTTTTATCAAAACCCATAATATATCCTCATATTTAAAGATAAAGTTTTTTTTATTGTACCATAATTCCATGAATATAGCAATATTTAAAAAATATAAATTTATATAACAATTATGGACAAATGGGATATTTTGTTTTCAAAGAATGGTATACGGTGTATCTTTTCATATCATTTTAAGGTCATAAAATAATAAGCGTCTTTGAATATCATTGCAAAGGTTGGAGGTGTGTGATAAAATCTAGCTATGAGCGAAATGCGGACTACGACGGTCAACGGAGAGCGTATTGACTACGTGTTGACGAGAAAAAGAATGCGCAATATGCGCATGAGAGTGACGGCGCAGTGTATGGTGACTGTGTCTTGCCCTATCTATACTTCAATAAGCGACGTTGAGAACTTTATTGAAAAACATATACTTTGGATAAAAGAAAGTCAAGCTAAGATACGCGCCGACGCTACCAATAAAGAACGCTATGAATACATGACGGGCGAAAGCTTTTTGTATCTCGGCGAAAAACTTACTCTAATGGCGTATGAAGGCGACAAAAAAGAGGTGATTCAAAGGGGCGGTTATATCTTTATGACTATCGCCGACCTGTGGGACTTTGAGGATAAGCGCGCCTTGCTTGACAAGTGGTATAAACAACAGGCGGAGAGTGTTTTTGCAGAGAGGTTTTATTGTCTTATAGATAAGCATAAAGACTTATTTCCCGACAGCTATACGCTTAAAATCAAAAAGGGAGTGTCCACTTGGGGCAAATGCGCCGTATATCAAAAGGTCGTCACTTTGAACTTTAATTTGATATATGCGCCTATCGAGCTTATAGATTCCGTGATACTCCACGAGCTTTGTCACTTCTATCATATAAATCATGACAAAAATTTTTACGATATGCTTTTTGCTCTCGACCCTTTTTATAAAGAACACAATAAGGCTTTGGGGAGAAAATACATAGATTATACGCATTACGGCGATTAGTAATGCCGACTATTTTTTACTAAAATGTTTTCCGTGGAAATTAAGCAGATATTTATCGCTCATGCCTGCTATCATATCTATTGCCACGCGGTGGGGGAATTGCTTGTTTTCTTCAAAATACTCGTCCACTTTTTTGCTATTGGGATATATGTAAGGGCGGAATGACTTATCTATTATCTTTTGATTTCCCTGTATATCTTCGAGAAGTAGTTCAAATACGTCGTCTATTATATCTTGCAGTTGCGCGTCGGTATAGTTGTCGACTTTTGAATTGTCGTTGAGATATATCATACCGTAGTTTTCATCCTTTATCTTCATAAGCGCGTCAAACGCTTCCCCGCTCATAGTTATTTGATTTTTGTCAAATGAATTGTTGATTATGTCGGCAGAAAGCGCGGCTATTATCTCGTGATTGAATTTGCCGAGTATCGTATTGGAAAAATCGTCAAACCTGACGTAACGTAGTTTTTCCGCATCTTGCCTGTCTTTGCCGACGTATGCAATCACGTCGCATATTCTCACCAAACATCCCTCCAACGTGGTCGCCATAAGGTTGCTGTCTTTGAGTTTTCCGACGTATGCAAGTTGCAGCTTTTCATTCAGATCTTTGAAGTTTTTGCTCGACTTCGCGTTGGGCGCATAACTGCGCAGTATCTCTTCGCCGTTGTGGCACAGCACGCCGTCGATAACTTGCAGAGAAAGATCGCTCTTTACTATATCCAGCAAGTATCTCGCTCCCTGCACGTGATGAAAAAACCTATATCCGTATCTCTTTGCCACGTTGTCAAGCAGTTTTTCTCCGCGGTGGCCGAAAGGGCAGTGCCCGAGGTCGTGCGCCAAAGCTATCGCTTCGATCAAGTCGCAGTTGAGCGATAAGGCTTGTCCTATCGTCCGACCTATCCTAGACACCAGCGCAACGTGATATGAGCGTGTGGATATGTCGTCGTTGTCGCGCAGCGAAAAGACTTGGGTCTTGCCTGCGTATCTGTTGAAAAGCGGCAGGTTGAGTATGACTTCGCAGTCGCGTATAAACTGCCGTCTGAAAATCTTGGGAGTGTAGGCGTCTTTGCGTATCGCCATACCGTCTTTTGTGGCAAAAGGCGACAAGAGCGCGTCTCTTTGGGCGTACTTACCGCTCAATTCTTTTGCTATGCGATCGTCAAGTTGAATGCTCATTGTATCTCCGTCGGCAGGTTATTTTAATACAGTACGGTCGGCGTTTGGTATAAAAACGTAAGACCGTCTTGTTATCGACGGTCTCATTATATCATATTTTAGAGAATTGGCAAAGTATGATTTATGCAAAAAGCAATTTTTTTATCGCCGCATAGTACACGTCGTACATCTTTTTGAAATCTTTTATAGATACTCTCTCGTCTTTTTGGTGTATAGTACTTTCCATACCTGGGAATATCGGACCGAAAGCCACGCCGCATTTCAAGGCTCTTGCGTAGGTGCCGCCGCCTATCGTGATAGGTTTGGCGTCCTCGCCTGTGACTTGGTTGTATGCGAGAAGGAGATCCTGCACGAGTTTGTTATTGCTGTCGATATACAACGGGTCGTGGAAGTTGCGCACCTTCACCTCTCTTGCGCCGAGACTTGTCAATAGTCTTTGCAATATATCTTCCTTTGTGTACGTAACGGGGTGGCGTACGTCGATTATAAGGTGCAGAGCGTCTTTGCCGTCGCTGTCTTTTTCTATATTTACAACGCCTACGTTGAAGGTGAGATTGCCGCTCTTTTCGTCGCAAAGTTTTACGTCTGCGCCGCTGCCGTCGTTGTGGGCGAGTTTATCTTTGAGGAAGCTGTAATTTCCGCCCAGCGCGTCGCTGAGGACGTCGAGCATGTGCCAAAGCGCGTTGTCGCCCTCCCACGGAGTGGAAGCGTGAGCAGGTTTGCCGTACGCCGTGATATATGTCTTGCCGTCTTTTACTTCTATTTGCGCGTCTTTGTTGTGCGCGGATATTTCGCCGTCTATCACGCAGCTGCATTTTGCCATGACTACGTTGCCTCTGCTTCCGCCTTGAATATCTTCAAGCCTCTGCGGTATGTCTAAATATACGTCGTATCCGACAAGTCCCTTTTCGCAGTTGATCACAGGGAAGTCGCCGTCGGGGGAGAAACCTTTTGTAGGCATCGCGTCCACTTGGTTGTATTTTTCGATACACTTCCAGCCGCTCTCCTCGTTGCCGCCGAAGATAAAGCGTATTTTACAGTTAGGCTTATATCCCTCTTGCAGCAACTGATTTACGGCATATAGACAGCACATCATCGGTCCTTTGTCGTCGAGTATGCCTCTGCCAAAGACGTATTCGTCTTTTATTTCGCCGAGTGGATTTGCCGACCAATCGTCGTCATACGGCACGACGTCTATATGTCCGAGTATGCCAAAAGGCTCGCCGTCGCCCACGTCGCAGGTGCAGTAATATCCGCCTTCGTTGTGTACCTGCATACCCATTTCCTTTGCCGTATTGCAGACAAGGTCGAGACAATCCGCCACGCCTTTGCCGAACGGAGATCTGTCGCACGGGGCAGCCTGTACGCTGTCTATTGCGATAAGTTGCATTGTTTTTTGCAGCATTTGCTCAAATTGATCCTTCATATAGCTCCTTTGACAAAACAAACTTTTTGAAATTATTGCATAAATATTATACACAAATTTTATCAAATGTGTTATATTATTATACGAAAATACTGCAAAATCCCAAAAAAGGAAACTAATATGAATAAGGTAAGAACGAGATTTGCGCCGTCGCCGACGGGCTTTATGCACATAGGAAATTTAAGGACGTGTCTTTACGCCTATCTGTTTGCGAAGAAAAACAATGGCACTTTTGTGCTTAGGATAGAAGATACCGATCAGGAGAGATATGTCGAAGGAGCCGTCGACGTGATATACAGCACTCTCAAAAAGGCAGGTATAGAACACGACGAAGGACCTGATAAAGACGGCGGATACGGACCGTATATCCAAAGCCAGCGCAAATCGCTCTATTTGGATTATGCCAAGGAGCTTGTCGAAAAGGGCGGAGCGTATTACTGTTTTTGCGACAAAGCGAGGTTGGAGAGTCTTAAAGACGGCAACGGCGTAGCAAAATACGACAAGCACTGTCTCAGTCTTTCTAAGGAAGAAGTTGAGAAGAGACTTGCGAATGGCGAGCAGTACGTAATCAGACAGAATATCCCCACTGACGGCGTGAGCGAGTATGAGGATATGGTATTCGGTCATATCAGCGTACCCAACGAGGATATGGAAGACGGCGTGCTTATCAAGTCGGACGGAATGCCGACGTACAATTTCGCCAACGTAGTCGACGACCACCTTATGGCGATAAATTACGTGATAAGAGGCGTCGAGTATCTGTCTTCCACTCCAAAATACAATCTTATGTATGACGCTTTCGGTTGGGAGAGACCGCATTATATGCACCTATCTCCGATCATGAAAGACGCTCAGCGAAAACTCTCTAAGAGATACGGCGATGCCAACTTTGAGGACTTTCTAGATAAGGGATATCTGCCGGAAGCCATCGTCAATTATATCGCGCTTCTCGGTTGGTCTCCAAAGGGTACTGACGAAAAATTGAGTATGCAGCAGCTTAAAGAGCAGTTTGACGTAGACGGGATATCCAAATCGCCCAGCATATTCGACGAGGCAAAAATGCGTTGGCTCAACGGCGAATATATCAAACAAATGCCCCCGACAGAGTTTGCAGAAGTTGCAAGACCTTATTTCGAGCAAAGTAAGGTTGCAGGCAAGTATGATTATACAGAACTTGCAAAGCTTCTCATACCGAGAGTTGAGATACTCGGCGAGATACCCGAAAAGGTCAATTTCCTTGAAGAGTTTGGGAAATACGACACTTCTATGTACGAACATAAGAAGATGAAGATAACCAAAGAGCTTGCGCTTGCCAATTTGGTTGCGATAAGAGAGGAATTAAAGGACGTCGACGATTGGAGCGATGGCAATCTAAAACAACTCGGCACTGCTCTTGCAGAAAAGCTTGGAATAAAGAGCGGACAGATATTCCTGCCGTTGAGACTTGCTATCACGGGCGCACAGAGCACTCCCGGCGGCGCGACGGAAATGGCGGAACTGCTTGGAAAAGAAGAGAGTATGCGCCGTCTAGATTTTTCTATCGAACTGCTAAGCAAAGAAAGTATCTAAGTTATGCTCAGCAAATAAAGAGTAACGTTAAACAAAATCTCATTATAGAAATAAATAAAAATCAAGCGTAATTTTCTTTACAATAAGAAATAGTTGTGATATTATGCTAATGTATTGTCGGCAAAAGTCGGCGATATACCCTTGTTCGGACACAAAGTCCGAGCCATTAGACCAAAAGGAGGTATAAAAATGAACAAGTACGAAATGTTGTATATCATCAAGAATGATATTACCGACGAGGCAAAACAGGAAGTAGTTGACAAAATGGCTGCGATCATCACGTCCAACGGCGGAGAAGTCGAGAGCACAGACAAGTGGGGTACCAAGAAGTACGCTTACCCAATCGACTACACGACTGAGGGCTACTATGTGTTGGTAAACTTTACGGCTCCGGCTACGGTTCCTGAGGAACTCAAAAGATTAAACCGTATCACAGATGAAATCGTAAGATCTATGATCATCAAGAAGTAAGGAGAGAATTATGAACAAAGTTATTTTGATAGGCAACCTGACGAGAGATCCCGAGTCGGGCAGCACGCAAAGCGGAGTGCAATATTGCAGATTTTCCATTGCAGTCAATCGCAGATTCAACAGAGACGGCAATGAGTCGGCAGATTTTTTCAACATAGTATGTTGGAGAGGCTTGGCTGAGATATGCGCCAAGAATTTGCAAAAGGGCAGAAAGGTTTGCGTAGTAGGTTCTATTCAAATTCGCCAATATGACGCGCAGGACGGCACCAAGCGTACCGCTGTCGACATTCAGGCTGACGACATAGAATTCCTTCCATCAGCCGCCGGCAGACCTGACGGCGACAACTCTCAAAGCAATGAGAGCAACTACGGCTCAAACAACAAGTCAAACGGCGGTTTGACTCCCGTAGACGAAGATGATTTACCATTCTAATTAAGGAGATATAAGACTATGAGTGAAGAAAAGGTAGTTAAGCGTCCTGCTAAAAAGCAAATGTCACGCAAGAAAGTTTGCGTATTTTGCGTAGAGAAGACGGACGAAGTTGATTATAAAGACATCGCTAAATTGCGCAAATACGTTACAGAAAAGGGCAAGATCGTTCCCAGAAGAATGAGCGGCGTATGCGCTAAGCACCAAAGAGTCGTTACAGAGGCAGTCAAGAGAGCAAGAGAAATGGCTTTGCTCCCCTATGTAGCTGAATAATTTTAATAAAAAATTATAGTCAAGACGTACGGCAACGCAGTACGTCTTGTTTTTTACGATTTGCAGTTTGCAGTTGAAATGTAGAAAAATTTATACATCGGCGTTATTTTGCTGTGTAAAACGTATTTTTTGTTGATTTTACCAATTTTTTGTAACAATAAATAATAAATTATTATTGTGTTGCCTAATTCAGTGTGTTATAATTATAGCATAGGAGAGTATAAATGGAAAGTACTGCCAAAAAATTGGAAATATCCATTGACCTTGGAAGCGACGCGGTCAAGGTCGCGTACGCATATAAAAGCGGCTCGAAGATAAAGTACGGCAAGCTTGCTCCGAGAGACATAATGGGGAGCTTTGTCGTGCCTGCCATTGCATATTATGACGAGGACAATATGACTTGGATATTCGGCGAGAGGGTATACAAGAATATTGACAAGTCTTTTGCGACGGTAATAAAGATTAAGGCGCTTTTGTCACTGCTTCTCAAAAAGAAGAACAAAGAGCTGAGCAAAAGCAACATGGATCATTATTACAATCGCTGCGACTTTCCCAAGTTTTACTTTCCGAATAAGAAGAAACTGTCGGAGAACTTTGCCGAAGCGGTGAGCGCCGACATGACGTTTAAGGCGGACAGAACTCCAAGACAGGTATGCGAGGACTTTTTTGCGTATCTCATCGACGAGACGGTGTTGCCGGCTGTCGAGAGATTGCAGGCGCAGACCGCGATGAATTTCGGCGAAGTGGAATATTCGGTAGTATATCCCACCAAGGTCGGCAGGGAATATATAGAGGAACTTGGAAGGATAGTGTCGTCGGCATGCGGCAAACCTTTGAAGAATATGCTGTCTTCGACAAAGGCGTTGGGGCTTTATGCTTATCACAGAGAGATATTGAAAAAAGGCGAGAGTCTGCTCATATTCGATATGGGAGAGCAGGATATATCCGTCGCAAAATTTTCTTTGGGTAACAACGACAATTTGATAATCGACGGCGTGGACGGACACAACGAGCCTATGGAGCTTGGCGGCAACGACATTGATTACGCGGTGCGCGAGTTCATAGAAGACACCATCGGCGGCAGAGAGACCGTGGGCGCGCCTCACCCAGGAAGCGAGGGATATATTGCGGAAAAGGGGCTGCACTCCAAGCAGTTTTTGATGCTCAACGAGATAAAGAAGGCAAAGACAGCGCTATCTCTTGACGATAAGGTGTATGACGAGGCTTTCCCCGACGGCGTACCAATGTCGATACACAGAGACGTGATGGTGCAGACTGCTATCACAAGAGAGGACTTTTTGAGTTGTATAGGAGTCGAGTCTTGCGATCATATCGCAAAGGAGATAGTGGATTATATCAAGAGCGAACTTGACAGACGCATCAACAGGGACGTGGAAAAGATAGTCCTCTCTGGCGGAGTCATTGAGACGTACGGACTTATAGAATTTATAGAGAGACAGCTGAGAAAGGCGCATTTAGACGTAGAAATTTTTACGTTTGACGATTACGCGACCAAAGACGACGGCTTTGTGATACTCTCGCACGAAGATTCTATGTTTGCTCCTGCGGTGGGCGGAGCGATAGTCGCGTTGATGGGCTATGAATTAAAGACGGCAGTCGCGTTGGCATACGGCACCTGGCTTTTTGGCGTCGTTGGCGGCAGGAAAGAAAAGATATTGGAAATATTCCTCGAAAGAGGCAGGGTGCTGCCTAAGTCGGGCGGCGAGTACTTTACTACGACGTACGTCAAATATAATAATTGGTCGTCAAGCGTCAAGAACGAAGAGATATTTTCAACTACGCTGGGCGAGCGCGGCGACGTAATAGGCGAGCCTGGCAGCGAGAAGAGAAGACGGCAGGAGAAGAACATAGACCTCAAAGTCGTCGCAGGCGGAGCCAACAAGGGTGAGATACTTTTTTATCACATAGACGGCGCACAGTTGAGGCGAGTGGAGATACAGGGACTGCTGCATTTTAAAGAGGGCGTGAGGATAGACGGAGACGGCAGGGCTACTCCTTTTATAGCCAATGATTTGGATAAGAACGGAGTGTACGGCGAGTTGAGTTTTAGATACGTCGGCAGCCGTGTGGTAAAACGTGCGTATTACAAAGACATAATGCTTAAATTTGCAGGAGTAGACGACTTTGACGTCGAGAACTCGGATTGATACGGAGGGCAAGATGAATAAAAAATATACTTTAAAGTGCAGCGGAGGGGCGTTTGAAAAAGACGTACAGCGGTCAAAGATAGCCGGTGAAGTACGTCCGTTTGACGCAAAGATGGCAGAGCTGACCAAGTGCGCGGAAGAGCTTGACAGGTACGACGACTTTGCAGAACTTAAAATCAAACCCGACGTATACAAAAATCAAGGCGGCAAATACGGCATCGTGCCATTGGCGGACAAAGGCGGTCAGACGCTGTTGCGCGGGCAGCAATCGGCGGTGACGGTGTTTTTAAAAGAGCTGAGAGGCTTTGGACTTTTGGCTGACGTAGTGGGAAGCGGCAAGACTTTTGAGGCTTGTGCCGTACTCAGCGAACTTGCGGTGAGAGGAAAGATGCGGTCATTGCTGCTTGTCGTTCCGTCGCAGGTATACGACAGCTGGATCAACGTGTTGGAGAATCTTTTCGGATTAGGCGAGGGCGTACTGCTCAAAGTCAAAGATCCTGATTTCGGAGAGTGCGACAGCGTGTTGGACGGATACGTTCAAAGACCAAAAAGACCCGTGATAGTCAAGACAGAAGACTTTGTCAAATGGAAAGAAGGACAGATTTCCGACGTGCTTTTTGACGTGGTTGTCGTCGACGAAGCGCATCACCTGTGCACGGAAGAGGGAGAGTACGCCAAGGCAATGAAGCTGCTCTCAATGCTCATGGTGACAAAGAAAAAAGCCAATTCCACTTATTGTGTGCTGCTTTCGGCAACGCCGCACTCGGGCAACCTTGACAAGATGTTCAGACTGTGGTATTTCATACGCTGTAAGGGCGGTAATCCAGACGACTTTGACGTCAAAGACGACAAGGACCGTACGGCGGATTATAAAAAAGAAAAAGAGTATTACAGACTCAACGTATGCCGCGGAGCCAACACAGTGTCGGAGTTTATCACAGCAGTAAAGCAATTTGAGATAGACAACAATTTCAAATCGGCATTCCATGAGTATTTGAAGAAAAAGGGAGAGCTTAGCAAGTGGAACAGCTATTCTCTCGGAGAGAAGCAAGTTGCGCGCGAAGAATTTCTTGACGAGAACGACGACGTGCGTCAAGAGGTGTTGAGAAGAGTCGCAGGAGCATACCACAACGGCGTGTTGAGAACGATAATGATACGCCAGCCCAATGAGCTTAGCAAGTCGAGATTTGTATACAACCGCTATTTCTTCCCTACGAATACGTCGTTGAAAGTCTTGGATACGGTTGACGTCAACGGCAAATCTATAAGAGTGCATTTGGACAATATAAACACGTCGCAGGCAATAGAGAGCGGCGGAGAGTTCTATTCGCTCAAAGGTTATTCCGAAGAGCATTGCCGTCACGACAATTCGCAAGAGGCGTATGCCGAGGTGTTGGTGTCCAAGATATTGGGCAAACTCGGCTCCTTTGACGACACGGATATATTTGATAAACAAAACTCCCAAAAATATTATTGGGAACAATTTGAGAGAAAGACAGTCGCCGAGAGCAACAACAAATTTATCTTTATGCCGGCAGTAGCCGACAGCTTTGAATATAAACTCAAAGAGGCTAAGGAGATACTTGCTCAGCATAAAGACGAGCGTGTGCTGATGTTCTTTGATTACGATCTGCCGAGGACCAGCAAGGGGTACAGACAGTGGAACAAGGTCATAGAGGCTTTTGAAAACGACGCTGACATCAAAGGCAGAGTTATTGTCGGCACGGCTGAGGAAAAGGATAAGAACGTCAAGAAGTTTTTGCAGAAATCCGACGCGATACTCATCGTCACCGACCCGGCATTTACAGAGGGCGTCAACTTGCAAGACAGCAGGATAATCATCAACTTCCAAGTCACCCCCGACCCTCTTGCGATGGATCAGAGGATAGGTCGAGTATTCAGACTTGGACAGTCGAGCGACGTCAAGATATACTCGCTGGCGGATATGAATAAGCTTGAAGGCTTTGCGCTTGCATATTTCAACAGCATAGGTTTGATATCCAGCAACAGCGGTGACGCGACGATCATAGCAGGCAGTAACAATGAAAGAATGGTCGCATTGCGCTGTCCGGCGTGCGGCAAAGTCGCGCTGTATACCAAAGAGGACTACGAAATCGCCAAGAAAAAGGGCGAGCTGTATTGTTTCAGCGACAGAAAGATATGCTGTCTCGACAACGAAAAAGGCACGCTCATGGAAGAAATCAACGTCTATGAATTCAAATGTATGAGTTGTTCGACGACATTCTCGCGCAGCGTGGGCGAGGGCGGATATAAGTGTATATCCAAAAACAACGACGACAGAGGCACTATGTGCAGCAGCGGACTGCCTGGCGACAGGGAGTACTATTGTTCAAAGATATGCGCGATGAGACATTGCAGCAGATTCAAGGGCGAGTTTAAGGGCAGGTGCAAAGTGCTCAAAGCATATGAGGAAAATCCCAATATCGCGTCTTCCGACTTGCAGATAATATGCGCCAAGTGCGAATATAGGGCGGAGTGTCCGTCAAGATGCAGATACGGCATAGGCAAGGCGAGTATCGAGGGATGTAGCTCTTGCAGATTTGCAGAATGTTCGCCAAAACCTTATTCAATAGTCTTTGACGAAAAGTGGTCTGCAAAATGTCCGATATGCGAGCAGAGAGGCGACAAGGGACGTCTATATCCTGTGGTTGCAAGGACGTTTGCCGCATTTATAAGAGCCGCATGGGACTTCAAGCACGACGGCGGAGAGTCGTTCTGCAATAATCTTATGAAAGAAGCCAGCAAGGTTGCGGACATCAAGGCTATATTGTCTATGGACGATATGGCAGACAGGAGGTAATATGGCGAAGATACATATCGGAAGCGAATATTGCAAGACATTCGACAGTATTGCAAAGCTTTATAAAGAGGGCTGCGTCGAAGAGGGAGTCATCATCCGTATCGACGGAGACAAGATAGTCACGCCGTCGCATGAATTCGTGCTGTCTAGGAACAGGACTATCAAAAACGACGCGGAGAAAGCCGCTGTGATCAACGACAGCGGAGCGTCTTGGTTTGGCGCGTTTAGGGGCGAGAAGTTTAAAAACAACACCGCAGAGTGGCTGATGTTTGTCGAGACGATAAAGGAGCATTTTCGCCGTAATTATTCGGTGTTGGAATATTATCCTAGGACGGAAGCCATATCTCAGGAATATATTGACAGACAGATAAAGAAGATAAACAACGTACTTAATTGTTTTTATAAAGATTACGTATTTGAGGTGCGCAGAGGCAGCGAGAAGGAAGGCACTGACGACGTATACGGCGCTTCTTTCAGAATGGAGATAACAGACGGTACGGGAGAAGCCGTGCCGGTACTCGGCAAGATTTATTTCCGCAAGGTCAAAGGCGGATTTGCGCCGTATCGCAGCGACGAAGCCGAGCTGATAGACAGTCAGATAACAAGTGATTTCGACGAGGGCGCAAAGAGAGAGGGAACAACGCAAAACAGCGCGGCTTTGACGGATATCGTCGTCAATGCACTCGACAATCTTGTCAACGGGTCAGACAGCGATATATCCGCCAATTTAGTATTTACCGACCCGACCGATAAGCTTGCCGTCGAGCGTATGGTAGACAAAGGTCCCAACGAAAAGGTTGACCTCACGTGCCAGAGTATGTCGCTTATCAACATATCGCATTTTAAGTGGCGCAATGACAATTACGATATTTTGCTTGGAGGAAAAGTCGTGCTAAAAGCATTGATGGGCATAGGCGACAGACTGACTTTGAGTTGCAACTCCTGCGCGGCTAAGAGCGTGCTTGTCGATTCCAATAGAATAAAACTAAGATTAGACGGACAGATGAAGAGCGTCAATATCAACGCGGATATGAGCGATTTGAATTTGACGGAGAATGCCATTGAAATTATCAATGAAAGCGGCTTGTTCTCCGACCATATCAAACTTATTTCCTGCAACGAAAACGCCCGTCTTGCAGGCGTATGCAGAAGATATGTGTGCGCGGAAGAGATGATAAAGATAGAGAGCGGACAGGGTAAAAACAAGAGGTATATCTATAAGTGCAAGCACTGTCCTCATCCCGAGGTCATATTCAAATGCGACGACGGTGTGATACGTTATACCAAGGACTTGGTATTTGTCAGAGACGCAATGACTTTGAGACCTGCCAACGAGAGCGTGACTTGCTCTTGCTGCGGAAGAGTTTATACCAAGATAAACTCAAAAAAGAGCTATCTATGCGATTTCTGCAAAGTCACAGACAGCGGACTTGACAGCCTCGACGAAGCTGAATATAAGCAGGGCAACAGGCTATACAGAAAGTACAGCGGAATGTTGCCGCTTGCAGGCAGGATATTGAGATCAAAAGATAAAAAGTATTGCAAAGAGGACGAAGACTGCATCATGTTTATAGTAGGAAGCGAAGTGTATATCTTCAACAAGGACGAGGCAAGCGATAGCGGCTTTCTCAAAAATCCTCAACGTAAGATAGGAGGTGCGCAATGAGACGTAACGGTATGTTTTCAACAACAGAGAATATAGATTATTCTCCGTCGACGGTCAAGACTTTCGGCGGCAAAAAGCTATTTTTGCTGATACTCTCGTCATTAGCGGCAGTCAGCGATTTTATCAGTATGATAATATTCGCAGTCGCAGGCTACGGCGGTATAATTGCGGTGCCGATACTTTTGCTTGTGCTTGACGCCTTATTTATCGTAGGGATATGTTTTTCCAATTTCCGATTTAAATATGCGCTTGGCATATGGATAAGTTATATACTTTTTGCCGTGATATTGCTCTCTTTCATATCTATGACGGGATCAGATAGATACGTCGTTATGACCACGGCTGCGATTGCTGTCAATACACTGGCGCATATCGTGCTTTTTGCGGCGATAATATTTGCAGGTATCTTTCCGTTGCTTAAAAGCAGCAAAAAGATAAAGGCGGTCATGATTGCAGTTACTGCGGCCGCTGCGATTGCAATGTTTGCCTTCACCGTATTTTTCTCTATCAACGGATATTTCGGTCAAGGTTTTGTTGCCGAATACAGAGTGGTCAAATATCAATATCAAGAAAAAGGCGATTGCTATATCGCATATTCCATAGAGCCGGGCAGAGGCAGAAAGGTCTTGATACCCGAAGAGTTCAACGGCAAGCCGGTTGTGGGAATAAACAGCAGTATATTTGCAGAAACAAGCATAGACGACATATGTTTGCAGAGCAAGCAAAAGCTGCCCATCATCTCGCAATGGGATTTATCGTCCAACTTTAACAGCAATTTGAGGATAGGAGTAGACAAGGAGCTTATCGACGCTTACAGGCAAGATAATATTGAGAAAAGTCTGCAATTTGTCAATAATCTATACCCCTGCAATTTGGCTGACGACGAGACGTATATCACCTTTGCATACGACAATTATGACTCTCTTGTGCAGTTGGTGCCGACTTGGATAGGCAAGAAAGGCGAGACTTTTGATATGTCGTATGCCGACGACGTCGAATTTTTTAAGCATATGGACCAAAGCGACGTCGCAGACCTCATATGGTGTTGGGAAAACAACAACGCCAAGGTTTTAAGAGGTTTTAAAGACTCAAAGGGTTATTTCCTGCAAGGACTCAAAGTCAACGACAGTATTCAAAAGGTTGCCGTTGAATTCGACAGTGTGTTCAAGGCGACGGTAGAGGAAGACAACGACGACCTTTACGAGCCGTCGGACGATTTTAAGACAACGAAATTGGACGGCAAGAGTTATGACAACCGCTTTGTCACAGTCAATACGGTCGACGATATGACAGCCGAACTTCAAAGAGAGGGCTTTAATTTAACGTGGAATTACAGATCGCAACACGACTATATTGATTTGGAAAGCTTACGTCCCGTATTGGAGAATGAAGAGAGCAATTATTACAACAGAAATAGCAAAAAGAGCTTTAAAATTCAGCCGGTTTGGGAACTGCGCGGAGCGACTGATTTGCTCATCTCCGCCAATCAAGACAGTTACGTATACGGCGACGATGTCAAATTGAGCGCCAGCGCAAAGGCGCCCAATGCCGATTGCGTGCTTGAATACAGATGGGGCATAATGCTTTTCGATCAATCGTATAAGGGCAAAGATTACGTTATGACCAACGTGCATCCCGACCAAAGCGGCACTTATTATTTAAATGTGATAGCAAGTTCCGACAAGACGTCATTGACGTCTAGGGAGATGATCAGCAAAGATATTGTCATAAATAAAAAGTCTTTGAACATTACCTGGTATCAGCCCGAAGATATGGTATTTGACGGGCAGACAAAGACGTTGACGTTCAGCAGCGGCGCCGGCGAGTTGATAAACAACGACAATTTGGGCAGCGAGTATGCGACGGCGGATAATTTGACCAATACCAACGCAGGAAATTATGTTGCTTCCATCACTCTTAAAAACGGGCTTGAAGAGAAATATCAAATTGTTGTCGGCGGCAACTATTCATATGCGATATTGCCCCGTCCTGTCGAAGCAGTCTGGACTGTCGGCGATTACGTCTACAACGGATCGTATCAAGGACCTTCCATAGACGCGAAAGATATCAACGGAATGTCGTTGGGGCTGATACTGGTCAATTTCAACAAGATCAATGCAGGCAGATATACGGCAATAGCAACATCCGCGGACACCAATTACAAAATAAGCAATTCGACTCACGTATATGAGATACAGAAAAAGAGCGCGAGCGTATCTTGGGGAGCATTAAATCTTGTCTATTCAGGAAGCGGTCAGCATCCAAGCGTAGCCAGCTTGGTCGGCATGGTGCAGGGCGACGACAAAGTGCTTTCCACGCTGATATACAGAGGTTACGAGACCAACGTCAATGCAGGAGAGGGATATAAAGTGACGGTCGAGCTGCCTGCCAACAGCAACTATAAATTTGACACGCTGCAATCGACGGTGTATAATATATTCAAGCGCGTTATCACGGCGCAGTGGAATTCTGCGCGCACCTTTGAATACAACGGCAGGGAGCAAAACGCGACGGTATCGTCGTTTAGCAATATCGTACAAAGCGACGCGCAAAGCGTGATATCTTCTCTTATATACGGCGGCAAAGAGATCAACGTAGGCAGCAATTACACAACGACGGCGCAGCTTTCTCAACAGGCGAGTGCCAACTATGAAGCGCTGGGTATGTCGTGCAACTTCTCGATAGACAAGAGAGAGATCTTCGCGGTATGGGGAGGGACCAACTTTGTATATGACGGCTTGTCGCATATTCCAAGCGTGGTTTCGTTGCAGAACGTCGTTGAGCAAGACAGGGCTGAGGTTGTCGGCGGATTGAAATATACCGGCGCAAAGGTCAACGCAGGCGAGAATTATATTGCTACTGCGACATTGAGCGACAGCAGTCAGCGCAACTATAAGCTGACGAATACGACTTGTAAATTTAATATAGAAAAGGCGCAGGCAAACGCGGTATGGAGCGAAGTCTCGATCAGGGACGGCAAGGTGATACCGCCTGCGCTAGTAATAAGCGGCACAGCGTATGACGGAGAGGTGAGCGTTGTGAGATATACGTATCGCAATTCTGACGGACAGATTGTCTCGTCTATTCCTGCCGCAAACGGCGTGTATACAGTATACGTCGAGATATCGAGCGACAATTTCAAATTGTCGGGCTTGCAAAAGACTTTCACTGTCAGCGGAATTTCCGGCGGTGCAAAGGAGGTGGCATAATGAAGTGCAGTATGTGCGGCAGCAATATCGAAAGACCGTTGGAACTTTACAACGGAAGATGGTGCTGTCCAAGTTGCAAAAAGGACATCTTCCCCGACGTGGATACTGAATTTGCCATCACTCCGCGCAACAGAGAATTGTTTGTGCGCTCGGAGGAATACTATTTTAAGTGGCTGACCTCGACGGAGGAGAGCAAATCGACGAGATTTAAGTATCTTGACAAGGCGGTCAGTCTGTGTTATGAATCGGCGTTTGAATATCATCCGTCCGCGCTTATGAGGTTGGGATATTATTACGAACGAGGATATGCCGACTTTAATACCAGCAGCGCAGAGCGTTGGAGAGTGGCATATTTTTATTATAAAGCGTTGCTTTTCAACACGCATAAGGGCGTGAATGCCGAGGGCGGCGAAGAGAGATTTGCAGACGATTTGACGCAGATAAAGTTGCAGTGCGGCGAATATATGCAGGGACTTTTGAGAGACATACCCCAAGAGCTTTTGCAAAAGACGTCCTTTGACGGATACGAGAGCTTTGACAAGTTGAGAAAGAGCGTTGCAGATAAGATAACCGACCTTGGCGGAGACGCCGAAGACCTTGGCGATGTGCAGACCCGTTCGCTTGCCGACATGTCGAGTATGGCGTACGCTACGCTGAGAGCTTGTGTGGACGAAGAACGCGCGCCCGTGTTTGCGATATTCAAATTGCAAAGGTATGAGTGCCAGAAGTTGTTTTTGGAGAGCGAAGACGGCTTTTCGGTCGTTGGCAACGTGGGCAGAGATATGGTGATAAAGATAGCCGCGGCTTTTGACGACAAGGAGATAGACGGCAGGTTTAAGGACTTCAAGAGTTCCAACGCGCTTGTCGATTACGTCAACGACGACTGTCCCGAGAGCGGAGTATATGTCTGCTTTATAAATTGGCTGGGCGGACATAAATATCTCAAAAAGAGAGACCGTGCAAATATCGTCGTATGTTTGGAAGACAATTCGCATGCCGCGATCAAGAAGTTGATAAGGGCTGGCAAATACAACAACTGTGTATTTTACGACGACGACTTTTATAAGTTTGACGAAGGGCGCAAGGGCTTGTCTAAAAAAGAAGTTGACAGATTTGTCAGAGAAGTGTGCGAGGAGGAGTGAGTTTGATAAGGCTTGACAGATTGCTTTACATACTTGACGAAAACAAAGTCAAGTATCCCAAGAAATTCAAAGATATCGAGACGGAGGGCTATGACAGCAACCGTTGCGAGTTTTTTTCATACGAATTGAGGGGCGAGATAGAGCGGCTTATCGAAATCGGTATCAACAACGGATTTGACGTCAACGTCAAAAATGCGATATTTGAACTTGCTGAAATGACGGTGAATATGACCAAATACAACGCTTCTTTAAAGCTGGACTATTATGCCGAGAAGAGGCAGATTATCGTAAGAAAAATCAAAGATAACAAAGGAGATAGGGATATGGCAGATATTAAGGAAGAGATATATAAATATATAGACAATTCCATCGCAGGCGCGGACAGTCTTATAGCCGGCGATTTGGACGATTATAAAAAATCTATTATTATGTCGGCAAGAGATATGCTCTTGGGAATAAGAGAGACGGTGGACAATGCGTTTGACAATTCTTCGACTGACGCCGCTCACAGAGCGAGATACGTCATAGGCGACAGAAATTATGCCCTGTATGCTTGGAGAGAGAGCGTCGCAAGAGGTATGATATACGACGGTGTTAACAAACATCTTGAAGAGGCTCAATGCGAGGCGGACAAGTGGTGCGAACTCGTTAAAGAGGTCAGCAAGCGCAAGATGGCAAAGGACGCCGACATAGCAAAATTCCAAGACGATTTGTTTTCTTCTATGACCAAGAGAGGCGAGGTCAAGGAAAAGGGCGACGCATTCTTTTCCCGTCTTAAAAGCTTTGAGTCGCAATTTGAGATACAGAGCGAAGCCTTTGACAACGTCAATAAGATAAGCGAAGAGATACAGGCAATTCAAGGAAAGATAGCGGACATAATAGACAGGCTTGACAGAGGCGAGATACTCCAAGAAGAAGCGCTTTTGCAGATTGAGATATTGCAGGAAGACGAAGAGCTCAAAAAGATGGAAAGAGACTCTTACAGGGCAGGTCTCAACATGATAGCAGGCACCGTGTCGGGTATGAAGAGGCTCTTGCAGCAGTTTAGAAGATTGGAACTCATATTCAATATGTATCAGAAGATAGAGCCCAATATGTTTTACGCGACTTTCTCCGACATAGATTTCAACAGATTTTTGGACGTAATGAGTTTTGGCGCGAGCGAGGCTGAGATAGTGTCGGCACTCAGTTATTACGAGACGGTCATGGAGACAGTGCAGTCGCAGACAATGCACATGGCGCAGCTTGACAATAGATTTGCAGAAGCAAATAAATTGTTTGACGCTATGAAGAGACCTGTCGGCAGAAATACCAACGCGCAGGACAGAGAAAAAGAAAAGAAAGAACAGGACGACAAGCTTGCCGCATTGCGCAAACAATACAACAAGCCTGCGCCCGAAAAGCCCGTCGAGACGCAAGACAAAGAGTCCGTCGACGACGACTTGGCTGCTGTGATAAACAAGATAACCAAGAAATAACGGGAGAGAAAAAATGGCAGAGAGAAAGGAAAAAGAGAGAAAGCTTGAACAGATAAAACCCGATCCCTATGCAAGGATAATCGAGGACAACAAACGCAAGATGGAAAGCAAATTGCTTGACGGCAAGAGAAGCGAGATGGAAAAAGCCATAGAAGATCTCGGCAGAAAGGCAATAGAAAGCGAGATGAAATACGGCGAAGATCATTTCAATACACGCATACTTACGATGTTTTACAGCGTGACTTTCACCATGAAAGAATTTGTCAACATGATGTTTGCAATGAAAGAAGCGATGAGCGTACTTTCTCAGACTATGAATATCATGGACGACGTGTTCAATTTTATCGACGAATTGATGACGATTGACAACTATAAGACCTATTCGCTTATGGGGCGTATAAAATTGCAGCGTAAGATACGCAAATTCGTCAGACACAACACCAACAGAATGAAGGCTATGTTCAGCTTAGTCAAGGGATACGGCAAGATAGCCGACGGCATGATGAGAGCTATGGGCGGCTTTGATAAAAAGCTCAAAAAGAGCATGAGCGCAGGCGGCGGCAAGAAGAAGGATAGCGTTGTCGAGGGATATGAGGCAGAGGCTCAAAAGAAACTTGCTGCAATGCGCGCCGAGATAAAGGCAGAAAGCGGAGAGGGCGGCGCAGACGGCAACGGCGCAGGCGCGACTAGCGGCAGCGGTGCAAATTCGGCGGCAAGTACGCCTAGCGGCAGCGACGATATAAATATCGACGACATCGTATAATAGATAAAGGACCAAGCAAATGACAGATACAAAGAAAGACGGCGTTGAAGAGTTGGAAAATCGACTGAGGGCGACGACTGAGGATATACGCAAGATACTCGGAGGCAAGAAGGATAAAAAGGACGTGTCCGACGACGAGAAGTCAGAACTTCGCGCCAAGTATTCGCAGGCGGCGCAGATAGCGCGCACTCTTGCCAACAGATGCACCGACACCGAAAAGAGCGCAAAATATTCCAAGTTTTACAAGCAGCTCAGCGAAGCCGCGGCGAGTTACGGCTCGGTGATAAAAAGCAAAGTTCCCGACACGACGCTTGACGACGTCAAGGGACTGGACAACGTCAAGGCGCTTGTCAAGAGCTTTATATTTATGGCGCGTAATCCGCAGATACTCAAATATTACAAGATGGAAGGCGGTCTGGGAATGTTGATGTACGGCGCGCCCGGCACAGGCAAGACGATGTTTGCCGAGGCGATAGCCAATGCAATGAATTTGCCGCTTTTTATTGTCACTCCTGCCGATATTTTTAAGTCGTACGTCGGCGAATCAGAGCAGGCTGTCAAAGAGATTTTTGACGAGATAGACGCCTGTCCCGACGGCGCGATATTGTTTGTCGACGAATGCGAGTCTATATTCAGCAGACGTACGCAAGACACCAAGGACTATAAAGCGGCTGTCACGACCGAGCTTTTGCAGCGTATCAACGGCTTTGGCGTCGACGGCTCCAAGCGTATCATGATAGGCGCGACCAACCGTCCCGACGTAATAGACCCGGCATATTTGCGTTATAAAAGATTTTCACACATAGTGCACGTAACGCCGCCTGATTTTGCGGCTAAGAAAGCAATTATTGAAGGCAAACTCAAAGGTATATCGCTTGACGGCATATCGCTTGAAGAAGTCGTCAATATGACAAAGGAATATACCAACGAGGTGGGCAGCAACGGCGAAGTCAACACCGTGGCGTATTATTCTGCGGCGGATATCTGCGGCATAATAGAGGAGACCTGCCGATGCGCATTGGAAGAGATTGAATCCAAGGGCGGCACCGAGCCGATACCGCTGCGCGCCGATATGTTTGAGAAGTCATTCAAAAAAATTCCGCCCAGCATCAGCGCAGACCTTTTGGAAAGCTACGAGAATTTCCGCAATACGCATTAAATTATATTGCTTAATGCAAGTGCCGCGTCTTACATGGCGCGGTATTTTTTCATACTTTAACGCCTTAATAAATTCCGCTATAATTAAAGTTGTATCATATTTTGGCGACATATTTTATAAAAACTTTAAATTATAATGCGTTTTTTGAAGTTGGTATTGACATACGCTTGATTGTGTGTTATAACCTAATTAAGAAATATTATAGCCATATCTATTGAGTTAGTTAGTCATTGTTGTTTGTAAATAATTTGTGGTTGGGGGAAAATGAAAAAAGAATTCGCAATGCTTTTTAAAAAGAGATATATTTATCTTATAATTATGTCAGTTTTGATGTTGACGTTTATGTTGATTGGACAGTTGACTTTTATTGATAGCGTAAAAAGCAGCGAAGATTCGGTATACGGCGAATACATAAGCGATTTGCCGTCGTGTTCAACGATGGAAGAATCAGGTCGATGGGACAAAACGCGTTGTTACAGACTACGTCAGCAGCGTAAGCATTGTTGATTATGACAAAGGGATTTATTTGAATTTGAGCAGCGTCTTGTTTATGCGGCAAGACAGTCAGCCTGTCTTTAATAGGAATTATAAGACGCAATTCAGTTGGGAACAAATAAAAAAGTTTTATTCGCAGACCAAGGTCAACGAGACGGAAAAAAAGTATCAGCGTTAATTGTCGTTATAGAGAAAATCAAAATATCTATGACGGCACTACCAAGATTTTTTATAATGAAAAAGACGTGACGTTTTATGTGTCAAGTGACTTTAAGTCAAACTAAAAATACAAAGAGACTTAGCATAAAGGGTATTGACATATATAACAAATCATGTTATAATTAATATGAATAACAAGCGTGCTAAATTTGCGAGTAATTTCAAACTTTTATATGATTGGGAGGGATGATATGTCAAAAAAATATAAAATCATTTTCATTGTATTTATTATGCTTTTGACGCTATGTATACTTTGCGCATGTTTGCCAGATAAAGCAAAAGAAGAGTATATTTCCTTACCTAGGGGAGACGGTAAAGTAAGCGTTGATATAGGAAGATACAAATTGACAGATAGAGTAGTGAGACAATTTAACGCGCTCTATGAGGTAAAACCGGGAGAGCAAGATGGGCTTTTAGATATATTTAGAGACAGTCAATATTGTATTGGAGAATTTGTGATACCAGTTACTCAGTATACAGAATCAGAAAAATCCGAAAGCATATATATCGGACAGGAAGCTATATGGTTGACATATCAAAATTCAATATGGGTGTGTCAAAGATACGGTAACAAGCGTGTAAGAGTAAAATGCTTCTCAGGAGATTGGATAATAAACAAGGATAAAAATATGGCTGTAACGGTCAGTCATATTTTATTCTCTACAAATCAAAATACAAGTTTTGACGAAGAATATGCTACGCCTTTCAGTTGGTCTCAACTGTGCAAGTTTTTCCCTTTGGAAAGAATAGACGAAGAAGAAAAGAGTATAGAGATTGACTGTGAATATAAGGTGGGCAACGAATCTTTATTTGACGGTAGGGGAAAGACAAAGATATATTTTAATGAGCAAAACAATACGATAACGGTGTCAAGCGACTATGTTCCTAAGGGGGAAAGCGTATGATAAAAGTAGAAAATCTTAAAAAGAGGTATGGCAAAAAGCTTGTGCTTGACATTGGTAAGTTGGAATTTGAAGAGGGGGAATCAGTCGGCGTATTCGGCGCCAACGGGTCGGGAAAGAGTACGCTTATCAAATGCTTAACAGGACTTCTGCCTTACGAGGGCAAAGTATATATTGAAGGCAAAGACATCTCCAAAGACCCCTCGCCGTTGAAGAGCGTAGGTATACTTGTCGAAGAGCCTGCGCTATATAAGACCATGACGGGCAGGCAAAATATAGAGTGCTTTTGCGAAGATACGTCCAATCTCGATAAATATGCCGAGATACTTGACGTCAAAGACTTGCTTGACAAAAAGGCGCGATCTTACTCCCTTGGTATGAAACAAAAGATGGGGATACTTCTTGCATGCGTCAAGGGCAAAAAGGCAGTCATATTGGATGAACCTTTTAACTGTCTTGACATAATCAGCATAGAGAAAGCCATTGACTTGATAGTCGAGTGCCAAAGCAGCGGCGCGACGGTAATACTCACTTCGCACCAATTAGAGCTGTCGCAAAAAGCAATATCTAAATATTATTTAATTAAAGATACCAAGATATACGATTTCATTCAACAAGACGAGAGCGTCAAGATATACAGTGTAGAATTCAATGACCAAGACAATGCAAAGTTGGCTTATGAATATTTGAAAGAAAAGAGCGTTGACTGCGAGTATAAGGATTATACTGTCAAAATACGCCTTACGGACGGCGACGTATATTCTTTGATTGGCGAGGCAGAGCAGTTGAAGAACGTCAAGAAGATAGAGGACGTCAGCAATTCTGTAAAAGAGGCATATATCGCAATGGAGGAAGGAAAATGAAAAAAGAATTTGCTATGCTCTTCAAAAAGAAATATATTTATATCATAATCATTGCAGTTCTTATGGTTGCTATCATGCTAATATCGCATTTGGTTTACAAAGACAACGTAGAAGGAGCAAGCAACGTATACAGCAACTATATTGAGACATTGGATATATACAACACAAAAGAGGAACTGCAACAACTGTATAATGACGCTTTGGCTTACTTAGAAGAACACGGCCCCGGAGGTATAAAAAGCTCTGAGTTTGCAGATTTTTGGGAAGAGCCGCCTGCCGATTATTTTGTGGCTATATACAAGTTTTTGCTAGACAACGATTTGCCTTATGATAGTTTGGTTGATTTCAGTAATATACCCAAATATACGTCATTCAATTATTACACCTATTACACATTATTTCTCGGTTATGCCATTGTTCTTTCTTGCGTAATTATCGGCGCGTTTTATCAGACGGGCGACGTCATGACCAAGATGTCAAAGATGGTGTATTCGTCCGGCAAAAAACGCCTTAGCATAATAGACGCCAAGTATGGAGTGTCCTTGATAGCTATTCTTGCAGTTATTCTGCTTTCCGACATAATAATGGCGATAGCGGCGACAAGTCTTTTTCCCGACTCAGGAGCAAAGTATTGCATTATGTATACGGGAAGCAAGCTATTGACAATGAACTTTTTTGAGTTTTTTATGTTAAATCTCACAAGTCACTTGTTGATGGCAACGCTCTTATACACAAGCATATATTATCTGTCTGTGATGTTGAAAAACGGCATATTTACCGTATGTGCGTCATTTGTGTCGATTATTTTATTGTTGGTGATACCGACGCCGAGTTCGTTTGACACATTTATCGCTATGTGGTCCGGATATGTCAACGTGTTGTATATGCCGTCTTATTACACCGAGGTAAAGAATGTCGCGCTTATTGTGCCTTATGTCGTTGGAGCTGTGGCAATAGCCGTAGCGTCGCGATTTGTCATCAAGAAGATGGATTACAGCCGTTGAGAAATATAAATATATAAAGTTATATAAGCAAATCGCGTTCTTAAAGAGCGCGATTTCTTTTAAATATATTATTAAATTAACTTTATGATAAATAATTTGTTGTCGCAGCTTGCAATAGATTTACAAAATTTCCGTTTTGGAGTATTATAAAATAAAGAGGGATTTTATGAAACTCAAATTCAAAGAAAAGTTTTTTTACGGTCTTGGCGATTTGTCCGCCAATATCATGTTTGCGGCAATATCGTTTTATTTGCTATACTTTTTCGTCAACGTCGGCGGACTTAAACCTGCGCTTGCTTCGGCGGTATTTTTGATTGCCAAGTTTTGGGATGCGGTGACAGATTATCTTATGGGCAGGATATCCGATAAGACCAAGAGCAAATGGGGAAAACGAAGGGTATATATGTTGTTCGGCGCGTTGCCGTACGGATTGGCATTTTTGCTATTGTGGATAGCTCCGTTCGGCGAGGGCGCTCAGGTGGGCAAGATGATTTACTACACGCTTGCTTATATGCTTTTCAACACCGCTTGGACTGTCGTATACATACCGTACAACGCAATCACCGCCAATATGACGGACAACTATGACGAGCGCACCTCTCTCAACGGCATCAGGATTGCGCTTGCCAACGTGGGGATAATTCTAGGAGCGGCGTTGTTTGCGCTCTTTGCCGACGGACAGGAGAGTTTGTTTTACGAGTTGTTTGGCAATGCGCGTCACGCATATTTGACGTCGGCAGGTATTTTTGCATTTTTGTCCATTGTCATAATGCTGTTGTGCGCAGGTAATATAAAGGAGAGAGTAGACGATGCGGAGCAAAACGAAAAGGGCTTTTTTGTCACTCTCAAAGAGTTTTTCAAGCTCCCTGAATTTCGCAACGTAATGATGTGTTATTTGCTCAGCATGATAGGATTTGACATAATCATGGCTGTGTTTATGTTTTTTATCAATGATTCTCTCGGCTTTGGCGGAGGAGCAATGGCAATGGTCTTTGTCGCGATACCTCTGCTGTGCGCAATCGCCTCGTCCTTTTTCTGGGTAAAGCTGAGCGAAAAATTCAACAAACATAAGGTATATACTATTGCTTGCATATATATGGCGTTTGTGTTGCTGTTTGCGATATTCGTGCCCTCTAAAAATATTGCCACGACGGTGCTGCTTTGCGTATTTGCAGGCTTTGGTATGTCGGCGATACAGATTTTGCCGTATGCCAGCGTACCCGACGTCGTTGAGGTCGACGAATACGTCAACGGCGCAAGAAGAGAGGGCGCTTATTACGGCATAACGCAATTTATGTACAAGGTCGCCAATGGCGTGTCTATCGCATTGGTGTCGGCAGTTTTGGGTGCTTTTGGATATATAGAGAGCACGGACGGCTCGCTTATTCAACAACCTGACAGCGCGTTGCTTGCGGTGCGTATCGTGCTTGGCGCGCTTCCGGGGACAATATTCTTGATATCGATTATTTTCTCGCGAAGAGCCAATCTCAGCCGAGAGAGATTTGCCGACATAAAGGCAAAACTCGCCGAGAGAAAAGCTCAGGCATTGAGTGAAGTCGGGCAGGTCGAGGCTGCCGCAGAAGATGCAGGGAATATCCAAGAGGTCAGCGCTGCTGCCGACGGGATGACGCAAGAGCAGAATATTTGATTTGAATAGACGGATATTATAAAAAATGCACCTCCGTTTGTTGTCTTCAACTTTGGCGGTGCATTTCAATTACGGTTGTTTTATCAAAGTTCGTCGTCGCCGTCTATCTTGCTCATGATGTTGTCAAGATAGTCGTCTTCTTCCGACGCCTTTTCCTTTTTTTCAGGCGGAGCCATCTTGGACGTAAATCTTACGGAATTCGACGTCGACACACCGCTCTTGTCGGAAGTGCGATTTCGTCTATTGGCAGGACGTTGGTATTTAGAATCGTCGTAATATTCTTCGTACGTGTCTCCGTAATACTCCTGCTCTTGGTATTCGTTGGGATTGATTTCGCCGTCGGAGTCTTCTTTGTACTCTTGATATTCATAGTTGCGGCGGTCGTTGCCTTTTTTCTTACTCTTATAATTGTCTATAAACTCCTGCAACTTATTGCCTATTGCATAAGGCGCGTCCAAATCAAACAAAGTGATCGATCTTTTGCCCAACACGGTGATGTCGCCGACCTTAAACATCTTGTCGATAAGACCCACTTTCACCGACACTCTCCTTAGGTTGGAATAATAATAACTCTGCAATATGCCGTGTTCGCGAGAAATTATCCTCTTGTCGGTAAAGGCGTATTCTATATCTTTATATTTTCTTCTTGCGGAGAAGATGCTGTGTATCCATAACCATACGGGAAGTAAATGTATAGAAAAGAATACGCATAAGATGATGATCAAAGACGTGGGCATGCCTTTGCTATTTGCAAAAGCCATTGTCAGAATAAAGCCGTCAAATGCCAGCCATATCAATGCGATAGGCATCATCTGCACGCTTTTTGAGAGTACGAAAGACGCCTTTTGCGGTCTGCCTTGCCACAAAAGTTCTTCGTCTTCGCCTATTTCCTCGGATATTTCTTTTATGCTGTATGAAGTCTTTAAGCTCGCCATATCTCTTTCGCTATAATTTTTTTATATTATAACAATATAATTTTATGCCGTCAATAATTTATGTTGCTATAATTTTTGACACTGTCATATTTTTTTATAAAAACTATATAATTAAATGAATAAATATATCGGCATTGGAGGACTTATGAAGACCCTTGGATATTACAACGGCGAATACGGCGAAATAGAGGATATGAAGATACCCATGACTGACAGGGTATGCAGTTTTGGCGACGGAGTGTATGACGTGACGTATGCTCGTAACCACAGGATATTTACGCTTGACGAGCATATGGACAGATTTTTTTCAAGCGCGCAGCTTCTCGACATACGTCTTGCTTTTGACAAAGACGGCTTAAAAAAGCTTTTGCAAGATATGGTCGACAAGGTCGACGAGGGCAACTTAGTTATATGCTGGCAGGCGACGAGAGGCACGCAGATACGCTGTCATACCTATGACGATGATATGACGGCAAATATCTGGATAACAATCCGTCCTTGCGAAATCGTTGATATGTCGCAGAAGGTAGACCTCATCACAGTAGAGGACACAAGATTTTTGCATTGCAACATCAAGACGCTCAATCTGATACCTTCCGTCATGGCGTCTCAGCTTGCAATGAAAAGCGGCGCTCACGAGGCTATTTTCCACAGAGGCGACAGGGTGACGGAGTGCGCCCACAGCAACGTACATATTATCAAAAACGGCGTTCTGATCACGCCGCCGCCCGATTGCTATATTCTCAAAGGAGTGGCGCGGGATAATTTGATAAAGGCATGCAATGCTCTTAGCATACCCGTCCGCGTCGAGCCGTTTTTTGTTCAAGACGTCTTTGAGGCTGACGAAGTCGTCATCACAAGTTCGGGATCGCTGTGTCTGCAAGCGGGCAAGGTAGACGGCATATCAGTCGGCGGAAGAGCCGAGGATATCATCAAAAGGTTGCAGGCATATTTGCTCGATCAATTTATGCGCGCCACCGACGTTTGAGAATGGATATGTACGACGGCAGGACGTATTTAATAATAGACAAGTCGGCGATTAGGCGCAATATATCCGCCGCTGCCTATAAGTTGGGCAAGGACGCCAAGATTATGTGTCTTGTCAAAGCCGACGCCTACGGTCACGGCGCAATAAGCGTAGCGAAATGCTGCGCCGATATTGTCGATTATTTCGGTGTTGCGACAGTGGGCGAGGGAGTGCAGCTCAGACGCAGCGGCATTGACCTTCCCATACTCATAGTGGGCGACGCGCCTCCGCGAAGTTTTGAAGACGCCGTCAAATACTCTTTGCAGCTGACGGTGCATTCATTGCAGTGCGCCCAATCTATTGACAGCTTTTGCAAAAGCCGCGGCGCGTCGGCGCGCGTGCATATCGCAATAGACAGCGGAATGGGGCGCATAGGTTTTTTGCCGGGCGAATTGTCTGATATAAGACAAGTCTTTGCATTAAAAAATCTGCGCGTCGCAGGAATATTTTCGCACCTGTCAAAAGCCGACGAGCTTGACAAGTCCTATTCCCATATGCAGATAAAACAATTTACCGACGTAGTAAGTCTACTTCAAAAAGACGGATATGACGTCGGATTGCGGCATATTGCCAACAGCGCGGCAATATTGGATATGACTGTCGGCGGTTGCGATATGGCGCGTATGGGA
This sequence comes from uncultured Christensenella sp., assembly GCA_910579785.1. Lineage (GTDB taxonomy): Bacteria > Bacillota > Clostridia > Christensenellales > UBA3700 > RACS-045. The sequence goes on from CAJTVJ010000002.1 coordinate 118,408, forward strand.
ATCATGACCTACGGGCTATATCCGTCTTTGTACGTGGACAGAAGCGCAGACCTTGCTCCTGCAATGAGTTGGTATGCGCGAATATCTCATATCAAGACGTTGCCAAAGGGAATGGCGGTGAGTTACGGCGGCGACTTTGTAACGAAAAGAGCTACGGCTGTCGCCACGCTTTCCGTAGGCTATGGCGACGGCTATCCAAGGGCTTTGTCCAATAAGGGACACGTGTTAGTGCGCGGTCGCAAGGCTCAGATAATAGGGCGTATTTGTATGGACCAAACTATGATAGACGTCACTGACATACCCGGCGTCAACGTCGGCGACGTTGCCGTCCTTATCGGCAGTCAAGGCGACTTGTCCGTCACGGCAGAGGATATTGCAAGTTGGGCTGATACGATAAATTATGAAATAGTATGCGGTATCACGCGCAGAGTGCCGAAATTATATGTTGAGTAATAAATTTAATGCAATATGATTTATTATTTAGAATGTCAATTATTTAAATTTTTTATTTATGCTGACTTGCGTGATAATAACTGTCGCAACAAGTCCAAGCATTGCCGTTGAAAGAGCATTAAAAACAATAGGCAGAGTGTCCTTTACAAAAGCGTTGACGATACAGACGACAGGGATACATATAGCGGCGTTTATTGTTATCATACTTATTGCCATTATTTTATTGGCATAGTTCCATATTTCGTCGCTCGACAGACTTTTGTTAGTTCTGTACCCAAATAGGGAGTTGCGCTTGGGTTTTGCTATAAGTATTACCGCCGCTATTACGATAAATATTATCGGACATAGCAGTCCCATTATCCACTTCATTACTGCCTCCTATTTATAATATTATATCAAAACTTTTTGTTAAAGTCAATATGGAGCTAATTCTCGACTGCGCTAATATGACATAAAGTAAACGTACTAATAACAATTCATTGTCATAACTATATAAAAACGGTCCGCCTCAATTAAGACGGACTGCATTGACGTCACTTTGCTTTTATACGTGCAAGCGCCTTTTGAGTTCTCCAAAGTAAGAGTCTTTTGCAAAGAAAGACAGCGTAAGCACGTCTATAAATCCTCTGGCAGTGCAGACGTACCATCCCCATCCGCAAGTTTTCAGCCATATGAATGATATGCCTATGCAAATTGCCGAGAATGCAAAGAGTTTTGTCAACGATATTTGGTAGTTGCCTCTTCCGCCTTTATGGGCAAGCGTAAGGATTTCAAGTACGGTCTGCCACGTAAGCACTGCTATCGGCGCGCCGAGCGTAAACGCCCATGGATCGGCAAGCTTGTTGACCCATGCGTTGATATAGAACAGCAGCGCGATGACGCCCAAGAAATTCCACGTCAAATGCTTGCGTACGCTAAATCTTTTGATTATCGGTCTGCCGATACATATCCATATTATTGCAAAGGCAAAAAGTACGTGCAGCGACCAAGATATCTTATGGTTGACGGCAATGTTGATGGCAGCGACCAATATTACTGTGAATATTGATATAAACAAACTTATTTTCAAAAACAATTTTCTTTGTTTCTTTAAATCGACAGTCGGGTATTCGTATATCGTAGGCGAAGTCTCTTCATGAGCCAATGCGCCGCACAAAGGGCAGTTGGTCAAGTCGTCGTCCACGTATACGCTGCATTTGCGACATTGTTTCATATGTTTACCTCCTGTTGCTATTCACGGTCACTTCAATGCCGTGTTCGGTGAGTATCTTGAAGAAATCTCTCTCCAAAATCGGGTCTTGCGAGGTACGGGAAAAAGTCACTACGCTCACTCCGTTGTATGACGCGCAAGTCATAGAATTGTTCATATACTTTTGAGGACCGAGCACAAACTCAAATCTGTCGATATAATCGTACATTTCTTTGGGTGTGACCACGTTGCCTATATTGCTGAAAGTGCATGACATGAGATTTTCGCCCACGAGATAAAAAGACAGGTTCATAAAGAAAGTCTTCAAGAATCTCGGCGCTACCTTGATTATAGGATTTTTTTCCAATGCCACGTTGGAATTGATAAACTTCTGGCAATAATCGGGCGTGATTTTTTCTTTGAGCTGAGCGTCCAACTCTTTTACCACTTCTTCAAAAGTCTTCTCTTCCGGCGTTAGATTTGTATTGTAATAGCCTGCAAAATTACGCAAGGTCTCCGATCCGAATATCTTTCTGAGATTTATAGGCACCTGCACGCGGATAGGTTTTTTCTTGCTCCTCTTTTCATACAGCTGTCTTTTGAGAAGCGCGTATGCCAACGCTGCCGTGAGATATGTGTTGACGGTGCAGCCATATGATTTGGCTACGCTGTGCAGTTGCTCAAACGGCATACGTCCCTGTGTGACGTTGAGTATGCCGCGCCTCTCCCTTTGTCCTTTTATCTGATATGCGGCAGGCTCTTTTCTCGGCAAAGTGCCTTTGCTCTTGTCTATAAAACGGGAGAATGAATCCTCGACCTCTTCGGGAGTGGGATCGTCGTCGTAGTGCAGTATGTCGCCCACGTTTTCGATATGCGCGCCGCAGAGTTCGCAATATCTCATCACCAACGTTTTAAGAAAAGTAATGTTGCCCGTGCCGTCGGTGATAGAGTGAAATACCTCCACTGCAATGCGGTGGGAGTGATACAGCACCCTAAATACGTAATCTCTGCCCGTAAGCCGCATCATTTTGCAAGGATAATCCGTCTCTTTTTCTATCTTTGGTTTGTGATCGAGAAATTGAAAATAATACCAGAAAAATCCCTTTTTCAACGTCATTCTATAAGTAGGAAAGCGGTCTATCACGTCGTCAAGCGCCTGTTGGAGCAGCTCAGGATCGACTTCTTCCTTCAAAACTACCGACATACGGAATACAGCGTTCCATCTCGAACTTCTTGCCGCCGGATATATCTTGGCTGCGTTGTCGAGCTTAAACCATTCCTTGTCGAACATTGCTTTTTTCATATTTATGTCTCCTGATGTTTTAATTATACATTAAATATTTTTGATATACAATACAAAACATTCAATTTATTTTATGTTTGTTAGATTTTTTGCAAATATTATACAGATTTTTAAAATATGTACGATATTTGTAAGCTTTATAGTTATATCGTCTTTAAATAGACAAAGTCAAACAAAACAAACGGTGTGTTATAAATTTTAATTATTTTTATTGCTGTGTTTTTGTCGCATATTTATATATTTTATAAAAAACATTGACATTTTTGACTTGTTTGAATGATAATATTCCTATAAATAAACTTTTTTAGGAGATATGGATGAAAAAAATAGTTTATGTTGTGTTGGCAATAATGCTTTTGACGGTTGCGATATCGGCATTTGCAGGTTGCGCAAAAGATGACGGAGCCGTGTTGCTAGAATGCAAAGACGCCAATTTCGGTAAAAATCAAGGCAACGTAGTGAGCGGTCTCAGCGCTTACGATTTGATAATGGAGACGTACTCCAATTTTCTTAAAGACAGAAATTACACACGCGAAGAGTTTTTTGCTTTCAGATCTTCGGTGGCTACTCGCGACACCTATTTGCTGCGTAAGATTACGGGCGACGAGATATATAATCAAGAAATTATAGTGGGCACAGGATTTGATAAGGGTACTTGCGCAAAGAGATTTTATTATGACGGAGTGAGCGCGCATGAGTTGAACAATACCAATACTAAAAAGGGCAATATCGCTTATAAAAAAGCTACAAAAGAGTTTATTGTCAAAGATTGGGGAGAGTTTAAGGACTTTGACGGCGATTTGGACGCAAAGATATACGAACTTAGAGATAAGATCACGACGTATGACATAATGGACAGGAGCTGTCTGTCGGCAAAACATGACGACAATGTATATGAGAAAGAAGGCGTATATTATTGCCGTATCACGATAGATTGTTCTACGGAAAAGATGAACGGTATGCAATATGCCGCAAAGAAAGAATTTATAGACACGCTCAGCGCAAAGGAGACGGGTTTTTCTATCGACGATACCACGATAGATTTTGCTATCAAAAAAATTGACGGCGTTTATAAGTTCCTTATTTGGAAGAGAAGCGAAAAGTATTCCGGCAAGCATGCGTCGACAGGTTTGACAGTGTCTTGCAGGCAAGAATGCCTCTGTTATTATGAATACGGCAATGCGGAAGTGAGTAAAGACGATCTTTTGAATTTGGCATAAATTGGGACGTGCGACGGCGCGGATATTAAGTCTGCGCCGATTTTTATACAGCTATCAAGAGCTTATTTGAATAGGTAAAATTTGTCAGCGTAAAAATTTTTATTAAATTTAAAAAAAGTTAACACAAATACAATTATATATGTTATACTTATACAGTAAATGATGCGCTCATGCTTTTATTATCAGAATTGCGCATATTTTACAATTTGCGTTTATACGCAGGAGGGAATATGGGAAAACAAAACATCTTTCAAAAAGTCGGTTTTTTCGTAAAAGACTTTTTTAATCATTGGAATACGCCTCCAAAGGAAGGGTATTACCTGCCTAATAAGGAATTTATAGCATATTCCGTTGGCGGAATGGGTGTGCAGGGATTTGGTATTTTTACTCAGTATTTTGCAATAAACGTAGGTGTACATCTTGCGCTCGTATACAATTTTGACGCTATGATAGTTCAATACACGACCTGGATAATCGCATTGCTTACGCTTTTCCGTGCGCCTATCGTCGGTTGGATAATCGACAACACCAATACCAAATGGGGCAAATACAGACCGTATCTGCTGTTTGCAGGCGCTTTGAGCGTAGTATGTTATTGGATGTTGGCGTTTATTCCCGACTTATTTATGCCGGACAACGCCTTAGAACATACTCAAAAAACTCAGTGGCTTGTCGTGGGTACGTATCAGTTGGTGCTGTTTATAGCGGCGACGGCGTTCAGTTTCTTCTCCTTCGGCAGAATAGGACTTGCCCAAGTTATCACGCCAAATACAAATGAGCGTACCAAACTATATTCGGTCGGCGGAGTTATCGACTCTTTGGGACCGTCCATCGTACAGATGTTTTTCCCGCTTATCGCCGGCAGAATTTACGGACAGAGCGGAGCGGTATACGGAGACGAGTTTGGACAGATGACGTCAGACCAAATAAGAAATCTTGGACTGAGATTGACTTACGGTATGGACAATATCAATACGTACAAAGTTATCTTCCCGATAGCAGGTATGATATGCGTCGCCATGTCGCTTATCATGTTCTTCGGTACAAAAGAGAGAATTATACAGGAAAAGAAAGTTAAAGAAAAAGTCGGTTTCTTGACGGGTATTCAGAAGAGTATGAAAAATAAATATTTCTGGATATTCAATATTTCAAATATAGTTGCTTTCGGCAGACTTTTGATATTCTCTGCGACCAATTACGTATGTCTTTACATATTGGGCGGACAGCTCGGCGCAGACATGAGAGGCGTAATGGTAACGGTGGCGTCGGTGGGTTACGTGCCCGGCATGTTGTTCTCTCCGCTTATTCAAAAGAAGCTTGGCAAAAAGAATATGACGTTGCTGTCTTTCGCAGGCTCGACGGTCATTTCCGTACTTCTTTTGATATTGTTTAAATTTGCTTATCACAACTCGGCTACGGCATGGGTATACTTCATAGGAGTATTCTTGCACAACATCTTTGCAGCTTTGTGGACGGTTACGTCTCCTGCAATGACCGCTGACTATTGCGAATATCAGCAGTGGAAGACGGGCGACAGACTTGACGGGTATATGTCGCAGTATTCGCAGGTGATAACTACCGTATGCGGCATGCTTTCGGGATGGTTGACTACTACGCTTTTGATAAAGTTCGGCGGCGCCGCTTCTTCCGAAGACTACGGCGAAGAAGGCGTAATGCAGAGCGTCTTGATAATATGGGCTATATTAGGTATCGTCTGCGGTGTGCTTGCAATCATTCCTTTCCTCTTCTGGGATTTGACGGAGAAGAAACAGTTGGAGATGGCAAAAGATATCAAGATAAGAGGCTATAAAGAAGCTTTTGAATCGGGTACGCTTGAACAAGACAACGTGGAGGAGGCAATCTCACTCGGAGTGTTGACGAAAGAACAGGCGATAGAGATTGGATTGGTCAGCAAAGATGCAGAAGACGCATTTGCATCCGAAGAAGTGACGACTGACACCTATTCTGTTGATACAAACAAAGAATAGCATTTGATTTGAATTGTAAAGCGGCATGGAGATTTCCGTGCCGCTTTTTCTATATAAATAAAATACGTTTGCAATAGTATGCCTGCGCATGTTATAATATTTAAAACATATGTTATATTGTGCCGATAAGAGAATATAGTTTGAGGAAGTCAAAGGGATAGGGCAAATATGCAAAACACCGTTTATTTACAGTATGTTTTGCGTTATATGTGGGAGCAGTGTTGCAATGAAAGATATAATAGAGATCAAAGAGTTAAAGAAATATTTTAAAGACGTCAAGGCTGTCGACGGCATATCGTTCTGTGTAAAAGAAGGAGAGCTTTTTGCTTTCTTGGGGCTCAACGGAGCAGGTAAAAGCACGACTATCAATATTATCTGCAATATTTTGAGTAAAGACAGCGGCGAGGTATATATAGACGGGCTTTCGTTGGACAAGGACATAAGCAAGATAAAGCCTATTCTCGGCGTGGTATTTCAGGAAAACGTATTGGACGTAAAGCTGACAGTATATGAGAATCTTAAATACAGAGCGGCGCTTTACGGTTTGAGAGGTAAAGCGTTTGAAGATAGATTGACGTACCTTGCGGAAAAATTGCAATTCAAAGACCTATTGAAAAGAAGTTTCGGCAAGCTTTCGGGCGGACAGCAACGAAGGATAGACATAGCGAGAGCGCTCATACATTCTCCCAAGATATTGATTCTTGACGAGCCTACGACGGGACTTGATCCCAACACTCGTATCACCGTTTGGCAATTTCTCAACGAATTGAGGCGGGATGATTCTCTGACGGTGCTTTTGACAACTCACTATATGGAAGAGGCGGCGGAAGCAGACTACGTTGTTATTATTGATGGCGGCAAGATAGTCGCAAGCGATACGCCCAACAATCTCAAAAATCAATATGCGTATGATTTTGTCAAGATATACAACTATTCTGACGGTTTGACAAATAGATTTGACAGCGACGGCGTCAAATATTATAAAGAGGGCGAGGGCATTGTAATAGAGGTCAAAGAAATATCCAAGGCAAAGGAAATATTGACGAAGTATGCCGACAGTATTGACGATTTTGAGGTAGTCAAGGGCAGAATGGACAATGTTTTCCTCAACGTCACGGGCAAACAGTTGAAGGAGGCGTCAAAATGAAAGATAAGCTGAGTGGTTTTTGCTATATGGTAGAGCGAAATATCAAGATGTATTTCAAAGACAAGATGACCTTTTTCTTTTCTCTTATGACGCCTCTTATATTGGTCGTTTTATTCTTGCTTTTCTTGCGCGGAGTGTATGAAGATTCTCTCGTCAGTTCTCTTCCTGATGGCTTTGAATTGAGTAAAAAAACCGTCAACGCTTTTACAGGCAGTTGGCTATTTTCATCTATCATGACCACGTCTTGTATCACTATCGCATTTTGTTCCAACATACGCGTCGACGATAAACTCAAAAAGACGTTGCGCGGATTTGAGATTGCGCCGATAAGCAGGTTTTCATTGCAACTTAGTTATACTGTCGCCAATTTTATCACGACTTTGATAATATGTGTTATTGTGCTTGTGATAAGTATGATATATCTTGCGATAGTCGGCTGGTATTTGAGTTTTGCCGATATAATGCTTATAATTCTCGATATGTTGCTTACTGTGACAATGGGATCGCTTATAATATCTATCGTCGAGATCTTTATCAAATCTCAGGGAGCTTTGAGCGGCGTATGCACGTTGGTGTCGTCAATGTACGGTTTTCTTTGCGGAGCATATATGCCAATATCTGCGATGGGCAAGGGCATTCAGAATTTCGTAGGTTTTATTCCCGGGACGTATTCTACTATAATTTTCAGACAGGCGTATATGAACGGAATATTTGAGGAAATGGGCAAGACGTTGCCTTCTCAGGTGATAGATCCGATACGCAAAGGCTTTGACTGCGATTATTTCTTCTTTGACAATAAGGTCGCGCCTTGGGTGTGCTTTGTCGTAGTAATTGCGACAATAGTCGCATTACTTGCAATATACCTTACGCTTAATTTGCGCAGACGTAACAAAAATGCCAATAAATAGCAAATACATACTTGCAAAATCCAATGTGTATCTGAAATACATTTTTATTTTAATTGAAAAAGTATTTGACACCGTTTGCGCTTTCATTTATAATAGATAAGCAAGTATATGATTCCCTATGGCTCAGCAGGCGCGAGACGTGAAGAAAACGATTGATAATCGTTTTTAGTCGGAGCGAACTGCAACGACGAAAAGAGAGATAGAAAGTAAT
>CAJTVJ010000003.1 GCA_910579785.1 uncultured Christensenella sp.
TTACGGTACTGTCGTTTGCAGATATGAACTATGCGTTGGCAAAATCTTTTGAAAAATGTGAAAGAAAAAACTTTATAGCAGGTTTTGCAAGAGGAAGTAGGCCGAGATATATAGAAATGGAAATGTTTGAGGAAAATTTAGATAATGAATGTTCAAAAGTATTAAATATAAATGGTTTTAATAGTAACGGTGGCCATAGCTATGAATATTATTTCGGAGAGGAAGATAGAGTCGCGGCAAACAAATTCAATGCAGTGTATGAAATAAATCCAGGCAATTTTGGGCATTATCCAAATATAAGTAACCAGTTGATATATAATCCCCAAATAAGTATGGACGTTGAGGTATTATACGGAGACTTTCCCAAGGAGTATCATGAGGTGATGTTGCCGTATTGCTTTGCGAAGTATATGGCTGTTGCGTATATAGATTACAAATGCGATGACGTCAAAGATTTGATAGGCAAAGAGATAAAGTATGGGGCAAAAGATGGTGCTATCAAGTTGAAAATATGCGGAATCTTTGAAGAGGGAGAATATTTTACGGACTTTGACAAGCCGCAGAGTAAAGAAGTTGTTGAGTATTACAGAGACAACAATATGCTTGCGTCGTGCGCCGTATTTCATCCGGATATTTATGAGACGTGGTTAAATGATGCATGGAATAGCAATTTAATAAACTTTAGTAACTATCTATATTTCAAGAATAAAGATGATAGAAGGATAATGCATGATTTAGACCCGTGCGGATATGATAGGTTTAGCGAGTATGCAAAGCAATATCCGCCGCTTAAAGAAGGCGAGATATACATTGGCAAGAGAGCTGCACAAATATTAAATCTGCAAGTCGGCGACACCGTATTGGACACGCAGTTCGGCGATATGGTGACTGATATGGATATAGATTTCAGTAGATTTGTCATAAAAGATATATTTGAAATCCCCGGTAACCTAGACTTCGTTATGTTCCCCTCAGATTATTTTGTAGATACTTTGGTCAAAGCTAAAAACATTAATTCACTGAAAGGTTTTTATTTCAATTTGAAAGGCAAAAATGACGTGTACGGATATCTTAACAAAGTTGCCAAGACTGGACATCAGGAGAAAATTTGGTGGGAGTTTCCTAACTGCATGGATACTGCCTATACAGGCAATATTAGCGTTATCCCACAATTCTATTATTCGCTTATAGACGCTTGGCTTTATATGATACCGCTGGCGGTAATCTCAATGATAGGTATGTTGACAATGGCTTTTGTCTCAGTAAGTTATCTTTTGGCGTCAAAGGGCAACTCATACAACACGTTGAGATCGCTGGGGTTTGGCAAAGGACATATAGGTTTGATATTAGCCGTTCAGACGTTTATAATGATAGGAATAGGACTGATTTTGGCGGTGTCTATATGTGCGCTAGGTTGTCATATATTTAGCAATACATATATTAAGTCTAAGCTGGGGACCGTCGCAAAATTATCGACAGAAGTGCTGTTGCCAATGGGCTTTAAAGCGCCTTTAATAGTGATAGGAGTGTCTATATTGCTTGGATTGGCTATTGTATTTGCCAAGACGGTGTCAATATATAGAAAATCGATCGCAGAGAATAAACAGTCTGAATAGTAGAGGGGCTTACCGACCAAACGAAAACTACATTTTGTCGGTACTTATTCAACTCGATTAGACCTCTCCGCGTTGGTCGAGGTGACTAAATATTGCTTATAGCTAATCAAGCTTTAAGTCATTACGACTGTAGTGGAGAAATCTCATCCTTATGAAAATAAGATAAAAACGTCATTGACGTTTGCTACGTTTGATTTAAAGAAATTATAATAAAAGAGGAGAAAGCAGTATGTTAAAAGTTGTCGAATTAAGCAAATTATATAAAGACAAAGTTGCCGTCGATAAAGTCAGCTTGACATTCCCCGATAAAGGACTTGTGGTTGTCAAAGGGGAAAGCGGTTGCGGAAAGACTACTCTCCTCAACATGCTTACAGCATTAGACTTTCCTACTGATGGCAGTGTAGAGTTTGACGGCATAGAAATCACGCTTGAAAACGGCGAAGATTACAGACGCAAGTATTGCGGCAATATATATCAAGACTATATGCTCATAGGCGGACTTACGGTGCGAGAAAACATAGAATTGGGATTGCAAGCAAGCGGAGAGCCATATACCCTAGACGAAATTGTCAACCTACTTGACAAAGTGAGTTTACCAAAGGAATATATCGACAAAAAGGTGTCGAAATTGTCGGGCGGTGAAAAACAAAGGGTGTCGATAGCAAGAGCTATATCCAAAAAATATGCAATGATTTTTGCAGACGAGCCGACGGGGAATCTTGATAGAAAAAACGGCGTGAAAGTAATGGATATTCTCAAAGAAATATCCAAAGAAAGGCTTGTGGTCGTTGTCTCGCACAATGAGAAATTCAATAGCATATATGCAGACTATACAGTCGAGTTGTTTGACGGAAAGGTGAAAAGCAGCGATTTGCCGTCGCAAGACAGCGTTAATGAAATCAATGCGGAAAAAAGCTCTAAAAGGGAGTTTGACAGCAAGAGTAAATTGCGCCCTAAGACGGTCGCACGTCTTGCATATTGGGGATTTGAAAAAAATAAGGTAAAGACAGTTGTTTCGATAATATCTTTTATCATGATTTGTATTCTCAGCGTTGTTTTTACCGTTGCCACGTTAGGTGATTCCAATCTTGCATATGCAAGTTCGCTTGCAAAATGTGAAAATAAGAATTTGTTTGCAATTTCCACAGGCGGTGGATTTTCTTCGGCTTTTGTTGCAGGTGCCAATGGGGTAGATTTAGAAAATATAGACAATTTCAAAGAGGAGCTTAGATATGGATGTTCAGAGCTTTATTCTGTTCCGATTAAAGGCAGTATGTTTAATTTAGATGACGAGTCAAGCGAAAAATATAAAGAGAAGTATATTGAAGTCCCTACCATTAGCAACGGCATTATATATAATGACGCCATAGGCATAGACGGCAAGATTTTGTGCGGTGATTATCCAAAAGAATATAATGACGTTATGCTTCCAAATTGTTTTGCGCAGTATATTTTGCAAGTCAGCGAAGATTTAAGAAATTGTACTCTCAACGATTTGGTTGGCAGAGAGTTTGCTTGCGCAACTCCGCCTGTCGTCAAAAACGGCAGATATTATTCTCTTAGAATATGCGGAGTATTTGAAGAGGGACCATATTATACCGATTATGATTCGCCGAGCGAAGATATGGTGAATTATTTTAAAAAGACGAATATGCTGGCTTGTTCTGCTATTTTCGCTCCGCAGATAAAAAAAGTTTGGCACTATAATTCCAATTCTTTCGGCGGGGCAATGAAAATAGGTTTTATCAGATTGATTGAAGATATGAGGATCGGAAATAAAAAAGTCTATGCTTACGGATACGATGGATTTAGCGATTATGGGAATGACAATCCTTATCTTGAATATGACGAAGTATATATCGATAAAAATTTGGCAGAGACATTAAATATAAAAGTCGGAGATTTGTTGACGGACGTAAGCGCGATGATTGGCGACAGATATTCATCGTCAAGAGAGACTTTGGATGATTTTACTGTCAAAAGCATTATTGATTTGCCTAATATGAGGGACGGTATAGTATTCTCTTCTGAGTATTATGACGACATTATAGTGACAAATCCTATGCCGATCACGTTCAAAGGCTTTTATTTCAATATGAAAGACGTCAAGGACGTATACGGTTTTCTCAATCAAATAAGCTCTGTTGGGTATAAAGAAAATTTTTGGATGACAAGTAGCAATATAGACGAGGTGCATACCGAAAATCTTTTGGCTACGTCAAACCTATGGAGCATGTGTGTCAATATGAGGTATATGGCATTCTTGCCTTTGATGTTGGTGTCATTCATTGGCTTAGCGGCATTGGGATACGTTTCTATCAGTTATCTCATATCTTCAAAGTCCAAGTCTTACAATATTTTGCGCTCGCTTGGCTTTGGGAAAAAGAGTATTTTGTTGATACTGTTTATCCAAGTCATGACCGTCATAGTCGCCGAGTGTATTTTGGGAATTTCGTTTGGCGCGCTTTGTTGTCATCTGTTTGGTAGAATATTTGCCGATTACGGCGTGCCGGCGGGCATTACTCCCGAAGTTCCTATGCCTATCGGATATGCGGCGCCTCTTATCGTAGTTGGACTTTCAATACTGATAGGCGGCGTAATAGTAATTGCGCATACACGTTCGATTTTTTCAAAATCTATTATAGAAAATAAGACGAAATAGAGGGATAGAGAAGTTGCAATATGGAGAAAATTGATGTTAAAGCTTAATGGGATAAGCAGGGCATATGATGACAAAATCGCGCTTAACGGCATAGACTTGACCTTTCCCGACAAAGGACTTGTAATAATCAAAGGGGAGAGCGGCAGCGGAAAGACCACTCTCCTCAACTTGCTTACAGCGCACGATTATCCTACGTCAGGCACAATGACGTTTGACGGAGTGGAGATAAATCGAAAGAATAGCGAAAAGTATAGAAAGGCGTATTGCAGTAATATATATCAAGACTATATGCTTATTGAAGATATGACTGTGGGCGAGAATATAGAGCTGGCATTGCAGGCATACGGCAAGAGATATACTCAGGAAGACATAAAGACATTGCTTGCCAAAGTGGGAATATCCGAGGAGTATATGACCAAGCAGGCGTCAAAGCTGTCGGGCGGAGAGAAGCAAAGGGTGTCGATAGCGAGAGCGATAGCCAAGGATAAGGCAATGATATTTGCAGACGAGCCGACGGGCAATCTAGATTCGCAGAACGGCGAGATGGTGATGGAGATACTCAAAGAGATATCCAAAGAGAGATTAGTGGTAGTAGTTTCGCACAATGAGTCGTTTAATGCAAAGTATGCAGACTATACAGTAGAGCTTATAGACGGAGTGGTGGAGAGCAGTAACTTGCCGCAGATAGAAGAGGAGGCAGGGAAAGAGAAAGGCAAGCTGCTTAAAAGCAAGAGTAGATTAAAATTCAAAGAGTTGATAAAGCTATCTTCTTGGGGTTTTAAGAAGAATAGGGCTAAGGCAGTTATTTCTGTCGTAGCATTTGTTATGCTGAGTATTTTAAGTCTTATATTTACAGTATGTGCTTTATGCGACGTTAATTTGTCGTATTCCAAATCTTTAAGTAAATGCGATCGAAAAAATTTTATGGCAAATATAATAAACAGCACATGTAACGCTGGTGATATTGATAGATTTGAGAAAAGTTTAGACAACCGATGTTCGGAAGTTTATAACTGCCTCAATAAGTTTAACATTGGAAAAATAGATTTGGAAGCGTCGGCTAAGTTTAGTGAAAGATATCAATTGCCCAACGAAAAGCACAGCTATACGGGAAATCTGCCTCAAAGATTCATCCCATATATATGTTACGGCATTGTTTATAATCCGCAAATAAGCGTTGACGTCGAAATTTTGCACGGTGAATTTCCCAAGGCTTACAACGACATTATGTTGCCGTACTGTCTTGCATGGTATATGTCCGAGGCATGTGTAGATTATAAAACTGACGACGTAAGAAACTTGATAGGCAGAGAAATAAAATATATACATTTTGGAGGCGATATAGGATATAGGATTTGCGGAATTTTTGACGAAGGAATGTATTATACGGATTTTAAAACGCCGCAAAGCAAGAATATCGTAAAATATTATAATGATACAAATATTATGGGCATAAGCGTTATACTCGCACCTGATGTAAAGGAGTTTTGGTATAACAATGCATGTCGCAACGGATCGGTTGAATTATACGGCAATAATTATATCGGAGATCGGGATGTTTTGGTATATGGTTACGACAAGTTCAGCGGATACGCAGTGAATTATGATCCGCTTGCCGATAATGAAGTTTACATTGATAGGTCTGTCGCTCTGGCTCTCGGTATCAACGTGGGCGATATTCTTTCAAATACAAAGTATAGCGTTCTTAATTCTGACGATGGAAGACCTGTCGATAAGAACTTTGACGGATTGATAGTAAAAGGTATATTTGATTTGCCTGAGTATGGGAAGTTTGTAATCTTCTCTTCGAATTATTTTATCAATAATTTTATAATGTATTCAAAAGTATCGGGACTCAACAGCTTTTATTTTAACTTAAAAGGAAATGACGATAATTATGGTTTTCTCAACAAAATTACAGCTGTCGGATATGAGGAAAATATTTGGCAGGGCAATGAGATAGATAATAATATAGACGGCGTTAATGCCGAAAATCTGTTTCTTACTACCGGACTTTATTCGGCGATTTCCGGATATAGAAATATTATATTTTTACCGCTTTGTATAATTGCAATGTTGGGGTTGGCAACTATGGGTTTTATATCAACAAATTTTTTGATTTCGTCAAAAGGTAATGCTTACAACATATTGCGCGCTCTTGGGTTTGGCAAATGGAATATTGCTCTTATACTTTCTATTCAAGTGTTTTTATTAATAGCGCTGGGATGTATATTGGGCATTACCGTCAGCGCCGTCGGATTGCATTCGTTTGGCAAAATATATGTCAAATCAAAGCTTGGCGTTGCCGCAAGGCTTTCAAGTGAAGTTATGTTGCCGATAGGATATACTGCGCCTTTAATAGCAATAGCAATATCGGTATTGATAGGAGTCCTATTGGTAGCTGAAAAGACATTTGCACTTTTTTTAAAATCTATCATGGCAAACAAGGCGGATTGACAACAGCGCCGTGCGGAAATGCGGTGATGACGTCCCATTTGCGATATATTGTTTTTTTAAAAATAAAATTTAAAAAACTGCTTTAAAATTGTGGTATTATTTCAATTCATTTGATATAATACATTGGAGAAAAAAGATATCAAATTTTGAGCGCGCAAGTAATTTTATTTGCAGAGGCTCGCAGAGGACATATGAGAAAAATCGGAGTATTGACAAGCGGCGGTGATTCGCCGGGCATGAACGCTTGCGTGAGAGCGGTAGTTCGTTATGCAATTTATCAAGGTTTGGACGTTTACGGCATAGAGCGCGGATATACCGGACTTATACGCAACAACATCAATGAGATGAATAAGCGTTCTGTATCTGATATTATCCAAAGAGGCGGCACAATTTTAAAGACTGCAAGATGTCCCGAATTTGTCGAGGACAAGTATATGCAGATCGCCGTTGAGAATATGGAAGCTTACGGTATCGACGGCTTGATAGTTATCGGCGGCGACGGAAGTTTTAGGGGTGCGCTTGATCTTTATCAGAAATTCGGCGTAAAGGTCGTGGGTATTCCCGGTACGATTGACAATGATTTGGCTTACACCGACTATACGCTTGGATTTGACACCAGCGTAAATACAGTTGTGTCGGCTATCAACAACTTGCGCGATACCATGACTTCGCACGACAGAGTGTGCATAATAGAAGTGATGGGCAGAAAGTGCGGCGATATAGCTCTTTATGCAGGACTGTGCGGCGGCGCTGAAATAATCTTGGTTCCGGAAGTTCAGCAAGATCTCAAACAAGTCGTCAAGAAGATATGTCTCAACCAAAGAGTGGGCAAGACGTCGGATATTATCGTACTTGCGGAAGGCGTATGCAAGGCTGAGGACCTCAAACAACACCTTAAAGACAACGGTGTGACGGGATCAATAAAGACGACTACGCTGGGATATATTCAAAGAGGCGGCGCGCCTTCTATGGCGGACCGTGTGCTTGCGGCAAGATGCGCAGTCAAAGCAGTTGACTTGCTTATGGAAGAGAAGGGCGGCAGAGTCGTCGGCATAAAGCAAAATCAAATCATCGATGCCGATATAGAGGAAGCTCTTAAAGAGCCTCGCAAATTCGACGAAAAGCTTTACAATACCGCGATGATATTGGGATTGTAATTTGCAAAATCAGCAAAAAGGGAAACATTGATTGAATATTTCAATAGCGCGTACTTGGCGGTGCGCGCTACTCGTTTTATATCATTTATAAGTCGATTTTAGTAGCTTTAAAATAATTTACATAAAATTTACATTCCTATTATATCCAATTATTTGACTTAACGGTCTTATTAGTATAAACTAAACAAGCTTTCGTCTGTAAGGGACGAGACGGGAGGTTACCTTATATATAAGGAGAACTTTCGTTGACAAGAGTCCGACAATCGGGCGACTAACATAAAGGCTGTGTGCAGGCCTTTTTAAAAAAGACGGAAGCGGAACGCACGGAAGTGCTATTAAAAAATAAGTTAGGTAAAAAGGAGACACAACAATGGCAGCACAGACAATCAGAATCAAATTGAGAGCTTACGATCACAACCTTATCGACGTAGCGGCAGACAAAATCGTTGAGACGGCAAAGAGAAGCGGCGTTCAGGTATCTGGACCTATCCCACTTCCTACGGAGAAAGAAGTTGTTACTATCATAAGAGCAGTCCATAAATATAAGGACAGCAGAGAGCAATTTGAGCTCAGAACACACAAGAGACTTATCGATATCATCAATCCTACTTCTAAGGCAGTAGACGCGCTTATGAAATTGGACTTGCCGGCAGGCGTTGATATCCAAATCAAGCTCTAATCAAAATCAGTCGATTAAAATTGCATAAAAGCGATTTTTCAAAATAAATAGGAGGATGAACTTTATCATGAATAAAGCAATCATTGGAAAAAAGTTGGCAATGAGTCAAATTTTTGCTCCCGACGGCACGGTGATACCTGTCACGATAGTACAGGCTGGACCTTGCCCGGTCGTGCAAAAGAAAACCCTTGACAATGACGGATACGAAGCAATTCAAATTGCTTTCGGCGAAATCAAAGAAAGAAACGTCACTAAACCTATCAAGGGTCACTACAAGAAGGCAGGCGTTACGCCGAGAAGAGTACTTCGCGAGTTTAAGACAGACGTGGCAAGCTATGAGCTTGGACAGGAACTCAAATGCGATCAATTCGCAGTAGGATCATTGGTAGACGTAAGCGGTACTTCAAAGGGACACGGTTTCACGGGCGCAGTAAAGAGATGGAATCATCACTGCGGACCTATGGCTCACGGCTCGGGTTATCACAGAGGCGTAGGCTCTATGGGCGCTTGTTCAACTCCTTCGAGAGTATTTAAGAACAAGAAAATGTCGGGACATTGGGGGAACGAGAAAGTTACAGTCAAAAATCTCACGGTGGCAAAAGTCGATGCCGAGCGTAATCTTCTTTTCATCAAGGGTGCAATCCCGGGTGCAAAGGGTAACGTTGTTGTTGTGAAACAAAACGGTTAAAGGAGTGAGCGAAAATGAAAGTTAACGTTTTAGATATTAAGGCGAAGAAAGTCGGCGAGATAGAGCTCAGCGACAGCGTATTCGGCGTTGAATACAACGAGCCGCTTATTCACCAAGTTATAGTAGCTCAGTTGGCAAACAGAAGACAAGGCACCAAGTGCACTTTGACCCGTACGGAAGTCAGAGGCGGAGGCAAGAAGCCTTGGAGACAAAAGGGCACAGGCAGAGCAAGACAAGGCAGCATTCGCAGCCCGCAATGGACAGGCGGCGGCGTGGTATTTGCTCCAAAGCCCAGAGATTTTTCTCAAAAAATCAACAAGAAGATGAAGAGCGCGGCAACTTTGTCGGCACTCAGCGCAAAGGTAAGCGACAACGACTTTATCGTTCTTGACAAACTCGTACTTGAAGAGGCAAAGACAAAGTACGTCGCTCAAATGCTCAAAGCCTTTGAGATAGATAAGAAAGTATTGTTGGTTGTAGGCAACGACGACGCAAACGTATTGAGAGCTTGCGCAAACATACCCAACCTCACGCTTATCAACGCAGACCTCATCAACGTATACGATTTGGCGGCAAACGCAAAGTGCATCTTCACGGTTGACGCTGTAAACAAAATAGAGGAGGCATATAAGAATGAATAAGTATGATATTATAATATCTCCTATCCTTACAGAAAAGAGTTATGACGGCATTGCGGCAAAGAGATATACTTTTAAAGTTGCTTGCGACGCTACTAAGACTCAGATAAAGGTGGCTGTCGAAGATATATTCGGCGTAAGCGTAGCAAAAGTAAACACCGTCAACGTAAACGGCAAGAAGAAGAGAATGGGCAGAAACGAAGGTATGACGTCCGCTTACAAGAAGGCAATAGTTACGTTGACAGAAGAAAGCAAGACGATCGAATTCTTTGAGAGTCTGGCATAATCAGGAGGTAAGATAAATGGCTATTAAGAGATATAAACCTACTTCCCCGGCCCGTCGTTTTATGACAGTGTCGGCTTACACCGAAATCACGACGACCAAGCCGCAAAAGGGATTGCTTCAATCGCTCAACAAAAGCGGCGGTAGAAATGCGACCGGTAGAATCACCGTAAGACACATCGGCGGCGGCAACAGACAGAAGTATAGAATAATTGACTTTAAGCGCAATAAGGACAACGTACCTGCAAAGGTAGCTTCGATAGAGTACGATCCAAACCGCAGCGCAAACATCGCTCTCCTCAATTATGCGGACGGCGAGAAGAGATACATCATCGCTCCGCTGGGATTGCAAAAGGGCGATACGGTAATGAGCGGCGAGAATGCAGACATCAAGACGGGCAACACGCTTCCTCTTGAAAAGATACCGGTAGGTACTGTCATCCACAACATCGAGATGCACCCGGGCAAGGGCGGTCAGATAGCAAGATCGGCAGGCAATTCGGCACAGCTCATGGCAAAGGAAGGCAAATACGCAACGTTGAGACTTCCAAGCGGCGAAATGAGATACATTCCTATCAAATGCAGAGCTACGATCGGACAGGTCGGCAATCTCGAACACGAGATAGTTTCTTTGGGTAAGGCCGGACGTAAACGTCATATGGGCGTAAGACCTACCGTCCGCGGCGTAGTCATGAACCCTTGCGATCACCCGCACGGTGGTGGTGAAGGTAAGTCGCCGATAGGTATGCCGAGTCCTGTAACTCCTTGGGGTAAACCTGCTTTGGGTTACAAGACCAGAAAGAAGAACAAGAGCAATAAGTTCATCATCAAGCGTGTGAACTAGGAGGATCAAAAATGAGTAGATCAGTAAAGAAAGGACCTTTCGTCGAAGAAAGACTTATAAAGAGAATTATCGCAATGAACGAAGCCAACGAAAAGAAGGTTGTCAAGACTTGGTCAAGATCTTCCACAATCTTCCCTGAGATGGTAGGACACACGATAGCCGTACACGACGGCAGAAAGCACGTGCCTGTATACGTCACAGAAGATATGGTAGGCTGCAAGCTCGGCGAGTTTGCCCCCACGCGTACCTTCAAAGGACACGCAGGCGAGAAAACTACGGGTAAGAGATAAGGAGGCGTAAAATGGCAAAGAGATTAAGAGAAAAAGCTGCTGCTCGCAAAGAGAATGCAGACAAGCGTCCAAGCGCAACTGCCAAGTACGTAAGAATTTCTCCCGATAAGGTAAGAATCGTGCTTGACATAATAAGAGGAAAGAGCTATGAAGAAGCTTTGGCAATACTCAAATTTACGCGTAAAGCCGCATGCGAGCCGCTCATCAAACTTTTGAATTCGGCAGCTGCCAACGCAGAAAACAATTTGAATATGGACAAGACGTCGCTCTACGTAGCAGAATGTTTTGCCAACGCAGGTCCGATACTCAAACGTATCAGAGCAAGAGCTAAGGGCAGCGCGGCAAGAATCAACAAGCGTACCAGCCATATAACGATCATCTTAGATGACGCGGCTGTTGCAAACAAGGCAGAATAATCAAGGAGGCAGAAAAAATGGGTCAAAAAGTTAGTCCGCACGGATTGAGAGTGGGTGTAATAAAAGATTGGAACGCTCAGTGGTATGCTGACAAGAAGAACTTTTCCAAGAATCTCATTGAAGATCACAAGATTAGAACTTACTTGAAGAAGCAATATTATCAATGTTCTATCTCCAAGATTACGATAAGCAGAATACTTTCGTCGGCAAACGATATCGTCATCGTTACGATATACACTGCAAAGCCGGGTATCATGATCGGCAAGGCAGGCGCAGGCGTAGAGCAGATCAAGAAAGAAGTAATGAAGCTTGCTCCCAAGAAGAGCGTAAGCATCAATATTATGGAAGTTAAGAGACCTGACACGGACGCTCAACTTATCGCAGAGAATATCGCAGTTCAGCTCGAAAAGCGTATCGCTTTCAGAAGAGCAATGAAGGGTTGCATATCTAAGGCTATGAAGGGCGGAGTCAAGGGTATCAAGACAATGGTATCTGGTCGTCTTAACGGAGCGGAAATCGCAAATTCCGAGAGCTATCACGAAGGTTCGATACCTCTTCAAACTTTGAGAGCAGATATCGACTACGGTACTGCTGAGGCTCACACCACGTTTGGTATAATCGGCGTTAAGGTATGGGTTTACAAAGGCGAAGTACTTGGAAAGAACGTAAAGGAAAATAAGGAAGGAGGTAATGCGTAATGTTAATGCCTAAGAGAGTTAAAAGACGTCGCGTACACCGCGGCAGATTGACGGGACAGGCTAACAAAGGTAATAAGGTGGCATACGGCGAGTTCGGTCTCGTTGCCTTGGAGCCGAGTTGGATTACCTCAAACCAAATAGAGGCTGCCCGTATAGCGATGACGCGTTATATAAAGAGAGGCGGTAAGGTATGGATCAACATATTCCCGCACAAGCCTATCACAAAGAAACCTGCCGAGACCAGAATGGGTAGCGGTAAAGGCAGCGTAGAGTATTGGGTAGCAGTAGTCAAGCCAGGTCGCGTAATGTTTGAAATGGCAGGCGTAAGCGAAGAAGTCGCACGCGAAGCATTGAGACTTGCATCACACAAATTGCCTGTTAAATGCAAATTTGTAAAGAAAGAAGAGGTGAGCGCAGATGAAAGCAAGTAATTTTTTTGAAATGACAAACGAAGAACTTAATCTCAAATTGAATTCTTTGAAAGAAGAGCTGTTCAATCTTCGCTTTAAGCACAAAGCAGGTCAACTTGAGAACGCTAATCAGCTTGCAATATGCAAAAAGGATATTGCAAGAGTCAAGACGATAATACGTCAAAGAGAACTCGGCATATCCGAAGAGCCTGCAAAGGCAGCTAAGAAAGCCGTTAAGAAGACTAAATAAGGAGGATAAAGAACATGGAAGAGAGAAATCTTAGAAAAACCAGAGTTGGCGTAGTAGTTAGCAACAAGATGGATAAGACTGTTGTAATAGCTATCAAAGAGCGTGTTAAGCATCCTCTTTACGGCAAGATCGTTAACAGAACAAAGACGTTCAAGGCTCATGACGAGCAGAATGAATGTGGCATTGGCGATACGGTACGTGTCGCAGAAACAAGACCGCTGTCCAAAGAAAAGCGTTGGAGAGTAGTCGAGATCATAGAGAAAGCTAAATAAGGAGGACCCCAAGTATGATACAACCGGAAACAAGATTGGTCGTTGCTGACAATTCGGGAGCAAAAGAGATCAAATGTATTAGAGTAATGGGCGGTTCATTCCGTAGAAGCGGTAATATAGGCGACGTAATAGTTGCGTCAGTTCAGGCTGCTACCCCAGGCGGCGCAGTCAAGAAGGGCGACGTTGTCAAAGCGGTAATCGTAAGAACCAAGAAAGGTATCAGAAGAACCGACGGCTCGCACATCAGATTTGACGACAATGCTGCTGTAATTATCGACAATCAAAAACAACCTAGGGGTACTCGTATCTTTGGACCTATCGCCAGAGAGTTGAGAGAAAAAGATTATATGAAGATAATCTCTCTTGCCCCAGAGGTAATCTAACGGAGGTAGACCAATATGAGTATGAATGTTAAGAAGGGCGACGCGGTCAAGATAATCGCAGGCGCCGATAAAGGTAAGACAGGTCAAGTATTGGCAGTTGATACAAAGGCTCAAAGAGTAGTTTTGCAGGGTTCTGATTTAAAGACGGTTAAGTGTTTTGTTAAACCGCGCAGCGCTCAGGAAAAGGGCGGCATCATCGAAAGAGAAGCGTCTGTCGACGTATCCAACGTGATGATAGTGTGCCCGTCGTGCCACGCAGCTACGAGAGTCGCTCACAGCATAAGCGTAGGCGAGGACGGCAAGAAAGTCAAGTCGCGTATATGCAAGAAGTGCGGCGGATCTTTGGACGTAACTGTCGCTAAGGCTGCAAAGGCTGCTAAGAAAGCAACGAAGAAGACTGCCACAAAGGCAAAGAAGACCACGCAAGTGGAAGAAAACTAATGGAGGATAACGACTGTGGAAACAAGAGAATACAGAATGCTTGAATACTATAAATCAACAGTAGTGCCTGCATTGATAAAGAAATTCAGTTATAAGAACGTCAACGAAGTTCCAAAGCTTGAAAAAGTAGTTCTCAACATGGGACTCGGCGACGTCAAAGATAACAGCAAGAGCCTTCAACAGGCAGTTGAAGAACTCAAATTGATTGCAGGTCAGGCTCCGGCAGAGTGCAAAGCTAAGAAGAGCGTTGCCAACTTTAAGGTAAGAGAAGGCATGACGATCGGCGCCAAGGTAACTTTGAGAGGCAAGAAGATGTACGACTTTATGGATAAGCTCATATCTGTCGCTCTTCCTCGCGTAAGAGACTTCAAGGGCGTACCTAACGATTCTTTTGACGGACGCGGCAACTATGCTATGGGCGTAAAAGAACAAATCATATTCCCAGAAATCCAATACGACAAGGTTGAGAAAGTAAGAGGATTTGACATAATTGTCGTTACGACGGCAAAGACAGATGAAGAGGCTAAGGAGTTATTGACGCTCCTCGGTATGCCTTTTGTGAAATAGGAGATTGAATTATGGCAAAGAAAGCAATGATCAACAAGCAGCAAAAAACTCCAAAGTACTCCACAAGAGCATACACGAGATGCCAAATTTGTGGAAGACCACACGCAGTTTTAAGAAAGTACGGAATTTGCAGAATTTGTTTCAGAGAACTCGCATACAAGGGCGAGATACCTGGAATAAAGAAGGCAAGTTGGTAATAGGAGGGTATTTACTATGATGATAACTGATCCAATCGCAGATATGCTTACCCGTATTCGCAATGCTTTGGTTGCAAAGCACGACAGCGTCGAAGTACCGCTTTCCAAGATGAAGAAAGCTATTGCAGACATCTTGACGGAAGAGGGCTTTATCAACGGATACGAAGTAGTTGAAGGCGAAGTTCAAAGTGTTATGAAGGTAAATTTGAAGTATGGACCTAACAATGAAAAGGTCATTTCGGGAATCAAGCGTATATCCAAACCCGGTTTGAGAGTATATGCCAACTCAGAGAAGCTTCCTGTCGTTCTCAACGGTTTGGGAATTGCAATTATATCCACGTCAAAGGGTATAATGACTGACAAGAAGGCTCGCGCAGCTCACGTCGGCGGCGAAGTGCTCGCTTACGTTTGGTAATAGGGAGGTATAAGGAATATGTCAAGAATAGGTAGACTTCCGGTAGCTATCCCACAAGGCGTAGAAGTTAGCGTATCCCCGGAGAATATAGTTACGGTAAAGGGCGCAAAGGGAACTTTGACGCTTAAAGTAAACAGCATAATCACCGTCAACGTAGACGGCGGCGAAGTAAAGGTGACAAGACCCAACGACGACAAGGCAGTCAAGGCAATGCACGGTCTTTACAGAAAGCTCATCTTCAACATGGTCGAGGGCGTATCCAAGGGCTTTGAAAAGTCTTTGATACTCAACGGTGTAGGTTACAAGGCTGCTAAACAAGGCAAGAAGCTTGTGCTCAACGTTGGCTATTCTCATCCAGTTGAGATAGAAGAAGTAACCGGCATCACTTACGAGTGCCCTTCCGCTACGGAAGTTGTCGTAAAGGGTATCGACAAAGAATTGGTAGGTCAGATGGCTGCCAACATAAGAAAAGTTCGCAACCCGGATCCTTATCATGTATACGGTATACGTTATAAAGACGAAGTTATCGTACGTAAAGAAGGAAAGACGGGTAAGAAATAAGGAGTGAGATAATATGATTAGTAAGATTGATAAGAATGCCATCAGGCAAAAGAGACATCAAAGAGTTAGATCTAAAATCAGCGGCACAGCCGAGAGACCTCGCTTCAACGTATACAGAAGCACCAACAACGTCAACGTACAGATAATCGACGACGTAAAGGGCGCGACGCTTGTTTCTTGCTCGACTCTCGATAAGGATATGATAGCAAAGGTCAAAGGTATGACTAAGAGCGAAGCCGCAGCGGAAGTTGGCAAGGCAGTTGCTCAAAAGGCTTTGCAAGCAGGTATCACTCAGGTCGTATTCGACAGAGGAGGATATCTCTATACAGGACGCGTTAAGAGCGTTGCAGACGGCGCAAGAGAAGCCGGACTTAAATTCTAAGGAGATCCAAAATGGCTAGAAAAGAGAGATTTAACAATCAAGAAGAAGAATTGCTCAACAAGCTCATCTGCGTCAACCGTGTAACCAAGGTTGTTAAGGGTGGTAGAACGATGAGATTTGCTGCTCTTATAGTAGTTGGTGACGGACAAGGCTCGATAGGTTACGGTATGGGCAAGGCAAACGAAGTGCCTGAGGCAATTCGTAAGGCAACCGCAGAGGCAAAGCGCAGCATGATAAAGATAGCAAAGCTCAACACTTCCGTTCCTCACGAGGCTATCGGTAATTTTGGAAGCTCCAAGGTAATCATAATGCCGGCTAGCGAAGGTACCGGTGTTATCGCCGGCGGTCCTGTCCGTGCAGTGCTCGAATGCGCAGGTATCAAAGACGTAAGAACGAAGTCTATGGGCAGCAACAATAAGATCAACTGCGTAAAGGCTACGTTTGACGGTCTTGCACAGATGAAGACGGCTGAGCAAATCGCCGCTTTGAGAGGCAAGAGCGTTGAGGAAATAATAGGCTAATAGGAGGCGACTGATGGAAAAGATTAAAGTTACGCTTGTCAAGAGTACAATAGGTTGCTCTCAAAAGCAAAAAGATACAATCAAGGCTTTGGGTCTTAAAAAGATCGGGAGCAGCAACGTTATCACATCTAATGCTTGTTCCGAGGGTATGCTCAAAGTAGTGGCTCATCTCGTAATGATAGAGCAGGCGTAAGGAGGAGTAGATATGAAATTGAATAATATGGCTCCGGCAGAAGGAGCAAAGACTCAATCCAAAAGACTTGGCAGAGGTATCGGCTCTGGTCACGGTAAGACGTCTTGTAAAGGTCACAAAGGACAGTGGGCCCGTAGCGGCGGCGGCGTAAGACCGGGATTTGAAGGCGGACAGATGCCGCTCATAAGAAGAATTCCTAAGAGAGGCTTCAACAACGTCTTTAAGAAAGAGTATGCTATCGTCAACGTAAGCGATCTCGAAATTTTTGACGACGGCACAGAAGTTACGGCAGAACTTCTCATTGAGAAAGGTGTTCTTAGTAAGGTAGGATCTTACGGCGTTAAGGTTCTTGGCAATGGTACATTGACTAAAAAGCTTGAAGTTAAAGCAAACAAATTTACTAAGTCAGCTGCGCAAATAATCCAAAAAGCAGGTGGCAAAGCAGAGGTGCTATAATGTGGCAAACTATCAAAAACGCATTTAGCGACAAAAGCATCAGAAGCAAGATGTTCGCGACGTTTGGATTGCTCCTTGCGTTTAGAATAGGTTGTTGGATACCGCTTCCGGGCATTGTGCCGGATTTTTATGCAAATCAATTCGGCGGTACGGGCGATAACAACACGATATTCCAGCTTTTGAGTATGATGAGCGGCGGCTCTATGCAATACCTGACGTTTTTCGCGCTTGGTATATTGCCGTTTATCAACAGCTTTATCATAATGCAGTTGCTCACACTTATCATTCCACCGCTTGAAAGACTTTCAAAACAAGGTGATGAGGGGCGTGAAAAAATCACAATGATCACCAGATATGTCGCAATCGTATTGGCGCTCGTACAAGCTATCGGTATCGTAGTCGCTCACAAAGAGTATATAGACCCGATGTTTGGCGAGAAAGACGGTTGGCTGACGGCGATAATGCTCATCGCATTGCTCATAGCGGGCAGTACGATAGTAATGTGGCTTGGCGAGAGAATAACTCAGCTTGGAATAGGCAACGGAACTTCGCTGATAATTTTCAGCGGTATCCTTTCCTCTTTCGGCTTATCGCTCGTCAACACAATACCGCAGATACAGGCAGATGCGAATAAGCTTTGGAATTTGTTTGGATATATCTTGGTAGTGTTGTTCCTCTTTGCGTTTATCGTATTCGTAGACGGCGGCGAGAGAAAAATCAAAGTCAACTACGCAAAGCAAGTCAAGGGCAACAAGATGTACGGCGGACAGTCGACGTTCATACCTATCAAGGTCAACAGCTCGGGCGTTATGCCTATCATCTTCGCGTCGTCGTTTATGACGATACCTATGATGATATTCCAATTCGTAGGACAGGATTCGCAGGCGTATATCAATTATATGACGTTCTGCTATCCGGGCAACGGCACGTCGCAATGGCAGTGGGTAGGTTGGTTGTTCTACTATCTCGTAATGTTGGTGTTGATAATCTTCTTTGCATACTTCTATGCTCAGATACAGTTCAATCCGCAAGACGTAGCGAGAAACCTGCAACAGTACGGCGGCTCTATCCAAGGCATCAGAAGCGGAAAACCTACAAGCGAATATCTGCAAAAAATCAACAACAGAATAGTTTTATTCGGCGCGTTGTTCCTCGGCTTTATAGCCATAGTGCCTGCGGCATTGTTCCAACTTATAGGCGCAGGACTCAATTTGAATAACGCAATATCCTCTACGGGTATGCTCATCGCGGTAAGCGTTGCGCTCGAATTTAACAAACAGCTTGAAGGACAGCTCATGATGAAGCATTATAAGGGCTTTTTGAGGTAAGGATAATGTACTTGGTATTTTTAGGAGCTCCGGGCGCAGGCAAAGGCACCCAAGCTACGAGAGTATGCGAAAAGTATAATATACCTCATATCTCCACGGGAGACATATTGAGGGCTAATATCAAAGCGGGTACGGCCTTGGGCGTGGAAGCCAAGAGCTACATCGACAAGGGCTTACTCGTGCCTGACGAGGTCGTGATAGGTCTCGTCAAAGACAGACTTGCTCAGTCGGATTGCAAGAAGGGCTTTTTGCTCGACGGCTTTCCGAGGACGATAGAGCAGGCTAAGTCGCTTGACAAATTCGCAAAGATAAGCGCGGCGATAGACATATCCGTCGACGGCGCGCTTGTCGTAGAGAGAATAGCCGGGCGCAGAATGTGCAAATGCGGCGAGAGCTATCATATTTCTTGGTATGACAAGGACGTGTGCGCTAAGTGCGGCGAAAAGTTGTATCAAAGAGACGACGATAAAGAAGAGACCGTCAAGTCGAGACTTGAAGTCTATAATGCGCAGACAGCGCCGCTTATCGAGTATTACAGAGATAAAGGCGTACTCAGACAGGTGGACGGCGCGCAGGAAATGACGAAAGTATTTGACGATATAGTGAGGATACTCGATGATAAGCATTAAGTCTCAATATGAAGTAGAATTGATGCGCAAGGCAAATCAAATCGTAAAAGACGCGCTCAATCTCATTGAAGACAATATCAAAGAGGGGATGACTACGGCTGCGCTCGACAAGTTGGCGCACGACTACATAGTGAAGTGCGACGCATATCCTTCCTTTTTGGGATACAACGGATTTCCTGCGTCGATATGCACTTCGATAAACGAACAGGTCGTTCACGGTATACCTTCCGACAAGAGGGTGATAAAAGAGGGCGACATAGTCAGCGTAGATTGCGGAAGTATTTATAAAGGATACAACGGCGACGCTGCAAGGACGTTTATGATAGGCAAGGTCAGCGAGGAAAAGGCGAAACTAGTCGAAGTCACCAAACAAAGCTTTTTTGAGGGAGTGAAAATTCTCAAAGAGGGCGTGAGACTTGGAGATTTGGGAAATACGATACAATCGTACGCCGAATCTTTCGGATACGGAGTTGTCAGAAGTCTGGTAGGTCACGGAATAGGCAGGGATATGCACGAGGACCCCGAAGTACCTAATTACGGCAGAGCGGGACACGGCATGAGATTGCGCAAGAATATGACTATCGCAATCGAGCCTATGATAAATATCGGCACTTACGACGTGCGTATGCTGGACGACGGATGGACGATAGTGACTGCTGACGGATCGCCGTCGGCACATTACGAAAACACCGTATTGATAAAAGAAGACGGAGTAGAGATACTGTCACTGTGAGGTACAGACGTATGACGCTTAAAGTCGGAGATATCGTACGCTCATTGAGCGGACATGACGCGGCGAAAAAGTATATGGTTATCGCTCAGCTCAACGAAAGATACGTGCTTTTGGCTGACGGAAAGTCGAGAAGCCTTGACAACCCAAAGCAAAAGAACGTAAGACATGTCGCGCTGATGCAAGAGTCAGACGATAGTCAAAAGTATGTCGACGACAAGTCCATAGCGGACGCAATAGCAAAGCTTGATATTGTTGAATAGGAGGTAAGTATGTCCAAAGAAGACGTAATCGAAGCAGAGGGAAAGGTAATAGAAGTATTGCCAGGTACCAATTTTAGAGTAGAGTTGACCAACGGACACGTTATAGTAGCGTACCTGTCGGGAAAATTGAGAAAGAATTATATCAAGATTCTTGAAGGCGACGCGGTAAAAGTAGAATTAAGTCCATATGACCTGACCAAGGGCAGGATTGTATGGCGTAACAAAAACTAAGCAAAAAGCGGAGGATATAACAATGAAAGTTAGACCATCAGTAAAGCCGATGTGCGACAAATGTAAGGTAATAAAGAGAAACGGAGCCGTGATGATCATTTGCTCCAAATATAAAAAGCATAAGCAGAAGCAAGGCTGATAAAAATTTCTCTTAATTATAAAGAAAGGCAAAAAGGGTTATGGAGATTTCCATAATTCCTTTATTGCGTAAAAAATAAAAAAATATGTATTATAATGCTTGCAAGACTTATTAAATCGTGTTATAATACCATAGCTAAATGACATTAATCGTTGGGGAGCGGCTAATAGGTTGTTTCATTCCAAACACAACAGACAATCTAACTTCTCATGGCGTTTAATAATATAATAAACATTTATTAAATTATTGGAGGTATTTTCATGGCTCGTATTAGTGGCGTTGATTTGCCAAATGAGAAAAGAGTTGAGATAGGTCTTACCTATATCTACGGAATAGGTAGAGTTACGTCCAACAAAATTCTCGCTGATACAGGTATAAATCCTGACACAAGAGTCAGAGATTTGACTGATGAAGAAGTAAACAAGATTCGTGAATACATCGACCGTCACAACATCATGGTTGAGGGCGATTTGAAGCGCGAAATCAAAATGAACATCAAGAGATTGCAGGAAATCGGTTGCTATCGCGGAGTTAGACACCGCAAAGGATTGCCGGTCCGCGGTCAGAGTACGAAACAAAACGCTCGTACAAGAAAGGGTCCAAAGAAGACCGTTAGCCGCAAGAAGAAATAAGGAGGGTTGAATAATGGCAGTTGCTAAAAAAGTTACTAAAAAACGTACTGTAAACAAGCGCCGCGGAGAAAACGGCTGCGCTCATATTCACGCTTCTTTCAACAACACCATCGTGACCATCACCGATACGCAGGGTAACGCTATCAGCTGGTCAAGTTCCGGTAAGCTTAATCTCAGAGGAAGCAAGAAATCTACTCCGTTTGCAGCGCAAATGGTAAGCGAAGACGCAGGCAAAGTAGCATACGACGCAGGCGTAAGAAACGTAGAAGTATATGTAAAGGGTCCAGGTAGCGGCAGAGAGTCTGCTATCAGAGCTTTGCAAAACGTGGGATTGAACGTAACGCTCATCAAAGACGTATCGCCGATCCCCCACAACGGATGCCGCCCGCCAAAGCGCAGAAGACTGTAATAGGAGGTTTGTAATAATATGGCTAGATATACAGGTCCCGACTGTCGTCAATGCAGACGCGAGGGCGAAAAATTATTTTTGAAAGGCGAGAAGTGTTATTCGGAGAAGTGTCCTTTTGCAAAGAACCCTACTCCTCCCGGACAGCACGGCGCTGATCGTAAGAAGAACAGCGAGTATGCAACTCAGCTGAGAGAGAAACAAAAGACAAAGAGAATATACGGACTTTGCGAAAAGCAGTTCAGAGGTTATTATGACAAGGCCGAAAAGATGAGAGGTATCACCGGTGAAAACATGCTTATCCTTTTGGAAAGACGTCTTGACAACACCGTTTACCGTCTCGGATTGGCTTCGTCACGCTCGCAGGCAAGACAGATAGTCAACCACGGACTTATAACCGTCAACGGCAAGTGCGTAAATATTCCCTCTTTCCTTGTAAAGAAAGGCGACGTTATCGGTATCAAAGAAAACAAAGCCGACAAGAAGGTATTCAGTGGTATCAAGGAGGCAAAGACGCTCAATCTTCCAAAGTGGCTGACGTTTGACAACGCAGCTATGACCGGTACGGTTATAGCATTGCCGGAGAGAGCAGACGTAGAGCAAAAGATCGAAGAGCATATGATTGTCGAGTTGTATTCTAAATAATAATACCTTGGCATTCTGATCATTGAACATTGAATAGGAGGCGTAACAATGATAGAAATTCAAAAACCAAATATCATCAAAGAAGATATAGAATTGGGAATCAAGTCAAGATATTCCATCGAGCCGTTGGAGAGAGGTTTTGGTATAACGCTCGGCAACAGCCTTAGAAGAATACTTTTGGGCTCAATGCCAGGCGCAGCTCCGGTAGGTATTAGAATCAACGGAGTACAGCACGAGTTTACCGCCATTCCTGGGATCAAGGAAGATGTGACTGATATCATCCTTAATATCAAAGGACTTGCTGTAAAGGCGAACACCGAAGATAGAAACTTCAAACAGCTTTGCACTATCAACAAGTATACAGCAGGAGTTGTCACCGCCGCAGATATTTCGCACAGCGACGATATCGAAATACTCAATCCTGACCTTGAAATTTGCACTCTCGAAGAGGGCGTAGGTTTGGAGATGGAGATATATATTGGCGTGGGCAGAGGTTACGTCGGAGCAAGCGAGAATAAGGACGAAAACCAAGGTGTGGGTTACATACCGGTAGATTCGATCTTTACTCCCGTCATCGCGGCAAGTTATCAGGTTGAGAGTACCAGAAAGGGACAGGATATCAATTATGACAAGCTTACGATAGACGTTGAGACCGACGGTACCGCTACTCCCAACGAAGTGATAAGTTTGGCTGCAAAGATAATGAACGACCACCTTGGTATCTTTGTAAAACTTGTTGACAATATGGCTGACAAGGAGATACTTATATCCCAAGACAACGAGTCGCAGGCTAAGATTTATGAGATGGCAATCGACGATTTGGATTTGTCAGTAAGATCTTACAACTGTCTTAGAAGAGCAGGTATCAACACTGTAAAAGATTTGACAGAAAAGACAGAGGACGACATGCTCAAAGTGAGAAATCTCGGCAAGAAGTCTCTGGAAGAAGTGTTGAAGAAAATTAACGACCTTGGTCTTAAACTCAAAGACAAGGATGAATAATCAGGAGGTAAAGGACAATGGCAAGAAAATTGGGTAGAACAGCCGAAGAAAGAATGGCCATAATCAGAAATCAAGCCTCAGAACTATTGTGGTACGGATCTATCGAGACCACAGTTGATAGAGCAAAAGAGGTAAGAAGTTATGCTGAGAGCATGTTGACTCTCGCTATAAATACTTATGAAGATACAGTTAAGGTAACCAAGACTGTTAAAAACGAAAAGGACGAAAAGGTGGAGATGGAATTCGTCAACGACGGTCCTAGAAAGCTTGCTGCAAGAAGAAAGCTTATGGGAAGCCTTAGAGACCTTAAAGAACTCAAAGCTGACGGAGAGAAGAAGTCCGATTTCAAGATGAGAACTAAGGACGTCAAGCATCCGCTCATAGAGAAAATTTTTAGAGAGCATGCAGTATTTTATGCAGACAGAGCCAACAAGCTTGGTCAAAAAGGCGGCTATACGAGAATTATAAGACTTGGTCAAAGACGCGGCGACGGCGCAGAAATGGTTAAGTTGGAACTCGTAAGAAACACCGAGAAAAAGAAATAATAGATAATTAAATTTGTCGGATAAGCGCTCATAAATCGGGCGCTTATTTTTTTGTATAAATCTGTAAATTTTTGCAATTAAATTTAATTAGGTATTCACATTTTTAGTTGCGTATGCTATAATGATTGTATGAAAAAGAATAATAAGTTTTTAGAGTTTTTAATTGTTTTGATATACGGCGTTTTTGCGATTACTATCGTATTGCCTATGATAGTTACAGCAATAATTTTTAAATTTGTATTCGGCAGAAGAGTGCGCAAGACATTGCATCATCTGACGCTTGAAGATTATCCCAATCTAGACGCGTATCCCGTCAATTTTAAAAGCGGGAAAAACCAGCTTGCGGCATACTTTATTGTCGATAAGTCTGTCACGCAATATAAGGCTGTCATGATAGTGGCTCACGGTATAGGATGTTCAAGGGCAGGATATCTCAACAGATACGATTACTTTGCAAGACAAGGATATATCGTGTTCGGTTTTGACTGTACGGGCACTTTTGAAAGTCAAGGTAAGGGCTTAAAAGGTCTTACGCAATCGCAAGTCGATATGGACAACGCTATCAAATATCTTGACACTCTTTCGCAGCTCAAAGAGTATAAACTGCTTGCTTACGGTCACAGTTGGGGCGGTTACGGACTTGCGACGGAGCTTAATTGTCCTAATGCGCAAAAGCTTACTGCCGCGGCGACTCTGTCGGGCTTCAACGATATATGGGGAATATGTAAATATCAGATGACGAGATACGCAGGCAAAGCCGTCGTATTGGTAAAACCATGGACGTATCTGCATTATTTTTTGCTGTACGGCAAGAAGGCTATGTACAAGGGGATAAAGGGTGTAAGCGCATTTAATAAGCCTGTGCTTGTCATGCACAGCACGGACGACAAGACGGTGCCGTATGAGAGTTCGGTTGCGATACATAAAGATAAAAACACCAATCCGTATGCGCGCTTTGTCATATACGACGACAGAGGGCATACACTTTCCCGTCCGCCTGAGGTTGAGCAAAAGATAAGGGAGTTGCACAACGGCAAGAAGACTAATCTTAAACTTGGGGACAGCAATATTTTTGAATACAACGTCAATGTGGGATATGAATATTGCGATAGACTGACCGTCTTTGAAATCGACGAAAAGTTTATGGACGAAGTCAATTCTTTCTTTGAAGAAGTGCTTGACAAGGAAAAAGCAGCGACCTTGCAAAATGAATAGGCAAATTAAGATATATCTTATAGAATACGTTGATATTGCCAAGGCAAAGCAGGCGATATTGCAGACGTATTCGCAAGAGCACGACGGCATGCGATACAGCATTGACCATGCAGACAAAGGCAGACCGTTGCTTAAAAGGGAAGGTGAGAGATACGGAGAAATATCCGTGAGTCATACTGCGAATATGCTGGCTATTGCATTTTCTGATATGCCGATAGGCATAGACTTGGAGAAAAGAGACAGAGAGATTGATAAAAGGGTGTGCGATAGTATAGAGCATTGGACAAGATACGAGGCATACGGCAAATGGTTGGGCGAGGGTATAAGCAGAAAACTTTTGAAAGGGCAGCTTCCGGATAAGTTATTGCGTACGCGTATTATCAATGGTTGTTATCTCAGCATTTGCAGCGAGTCGGACGAGCCCGACAGCATTACAATAATTGACAATAAAAAAATATTATGATATAATTAACAAAGAATTCAAGACGACTTAGGTCAAGGCGGAGGACAATATGATATTAGAAAAGTTGAGTAAAATAATAGCAGATCAGCTCAATATGGAGCAGAAAGAAATTACAGAGGCGACGTTGCTTAAAGAAGATTTGAATGCAGACTCGCTTGACATTGTGGAAATAATAATGTCGATTGAAGAAGAGTTCGGCGTTCAGGTAGACGACGATGACGCACTTGGATTTAAGACGGTCGGAGACGTAGTTGGATATATCGAAAAGTTGGTATAAGATTAAAGGACGGCAATTGAATTTTTACCGTCCTTATTTTTTAAATTCCAGCATATGAAAAATAAAGTCGGATACATTATATGTTGCGGCAATTGCAGTATTTATATTTTTGTTGGTAGGGTGGTTTTGATTTCTAATAATGACGTTTGAATTTTTCTTGAAGATGAAAACGGGAAATGTAGTGTATCAGATTATTTGCCTATTTGTGTCGAGGCTGTAATCTAAAAAATATTATGTAAATCCATTTGGTTAAGAGGAATAGGTGTAATGAAACAATACGTTGTCGACGTTTTTGCGGATCAAAATTTTAAAGGCAACCAAGCTGCGGTATGTATTTTTGATAGCTGGATTAGCGATGAGCTTATGCAAAATATAGCAAAAGAAAACAACTTTTCAGAGACGGCATTTGCAGTAATGAATGGAGAAAATTACGAATTGCGTTGGTTTACGCCAAATGGGGAAATTGATTTTTGCGGACATGCTACGATAGGAACTGCTTATGTAATAAATAGATTTTATGATACAAACCGCAATACCATCAAATTTATTACAGCGCATGGAGAATTGCTGCTAAATATAAAAGACGGAATAGTAAATATGACAGCTAAGGCATATCCGTTGAATGAGGTCGCGATTACATCTGAAATGATTGATGCAATAGGCGTAGTTCCGCAAGCGGCTTATAAGTCTAGGGATTTAATGTTTGTCTTAAAATCTCAGAATGAGGTGAAAAATCTCAATTTCAATACTCAACTACTTAAAAAACTAGATGCAGTATGTGTGGCAGTCACTGCAAAAGGGGATAGTTTTGACTGTGTATCTCGGGTTTTTGCTCCTCAATTAGACGTCATTGAAGATTCGGTTACGGGCTCTACGCATTGTATGATTGCGCCTTATTGGGCAAATGTGTTGAATAAAAATAAATTGATAGCTTATCAAGCGTCTGATAGAAGCGGAATAATATATGCCAAAGTTGAAGGTGACATAGTAAATATTGCGGGAAAAGTCGTATTGTATAGCATTGCGGATATATTGCCAGACGGTAAGTTGTTCTAACAGCATAGTCTAACATACGTAAATAATAATCAAAAATTTAATTCAGCGGGAGTGCGCCTTTTCCCGTACCGGAATCGAATAAAGTCCCAATGACAGCAAGTGCAAATAAAAGTATAACGAATAACAATAAGAACGCATCCTTTATTTTGTCTTCTTTTGTTGGTTTTTTTCTGCGACTGTTTTTTTGCGTAGCATTTTTGTAGCTTATAAAGATATGGCTTGAAGCAAACAAAATTGAAAAAGCTATCAATGGCACGTATGCCAATACTATTGCGCTGAATAAAAATATGCATGACGGAATTATCGAAAGCGATAATGCTTTTAATTTTCCGTTTTGTCTCCAACATATTATCCAAAAAATTAAATATGCAAGACACAGACTGCCGTTGACGGACAGATATACGATAAGCGCGCTATCAAACCAAAAATTAAAATACGTATATGGGATATTGAATATCATCAGAATAAAACAACCGTATCTCCCTATTTGTTCGGCAATGACGATTTTTTTGTTTGTATAGGTGGGCGCGACGTCATTTTTGTGCTTTATGGCGTATATTATATTGGGTATCAATATTATTGCCATAATGGCAAGTCCGTAATAGTTAAACCAACTCATAGAGATATTATATCAAAGACGTATTACTTTTTCAACCATATAAATTCAAATCAATGTGAAATATAAATACGCGCCGCTGAAATTCATTCGGCGGCGCGTGTGTTTTTAAGTTAGATGTTTTTGATTATCAAATCCGTCATTTCCCTGGTGCCAAGCACTTCTTTGCCCTCTTCTTTTAGGTCTGCCGTTCTTGCTCCGCTATTCAAAGCTTTTTCGACAGCGTTCTCTATTGCGTCGCCCTCTTCCATAAGGTTGAAGGCATATTTAAGCATCATAGCAGCCGACAGGATAGTTGCTATCGGATTGGCGATATTCTTACCTGCGATTGTCGGGGCAGAGCCGTGGATAGGCTCGTATAGACCTCTCGTTGTCTCATTGATAGAAGCCGACGGAAGTATTCCGATACTTCCCACGCATTGGGAGGCAAGGTCAGAGAGTATGTCGCCGAATAAGTTGCCTGTGACCACCACGTCAAACTGCGACGGCTCTCTTACGAGTTGCATCGCCATATTGTCGACGAGTACGTCTTCCAATTCCACGTCGGGATAGTCTTCGTGTATGCTGTGCACTACCTGTCTCCATACGCCCGAAGTTTTCAGCACGTTGGCTTTGTCTACGGAAGACACCTTACCGCGTCTCTTTTGCGCAAGTTCAAATGCGGTGCGGCATATTCTCTCTATCTCCAATTCGCCGTAAGCCATCACGTCGTAGCCCTCTCTTCCCATCTTGCCGTTGCGCACGCCTTTTTCGCCGAAATATATTCCGCCGATAAGTTCTCTCACGACCATGATATCGATATTCTTTGGATTTTTGAGCGGACACACGCTTTTGAGCGCGTCAAACATCTTTGCCGGACGAAGGTTGGCATACAGTTCCATAGCCTTTCTCACGCCCAACAACGCTCTTTCAGGGCGTAATTCATACGGCAGATTGTCATACTGCGGACCGCCAACTGCGCCGAGCAATACGCTGTCGCTTGCAAGACATATGTCAAGGCTCTCCTTTGGCAAAGGCTCGCCGTATTTGTCGTATGCGCAGCCGCCGCATATGCTTTGAGTGAAGTTGAATTTGTGTCCGTATCTCTCGCCAATTTTTGTCAACACGTTCATTGCAGCCGTCGTGACTTCGGGACCAATGCCGTCGCCCTGAATGACCGCTATATTAAAGGTACTCATTTTGTTTACTCCTATTATATCTTATTTGCTTTGATTGCGTTGATAAGTCCGCCGCATTCAATTATGTTTTGTATAAATTTGGGGAAGGGCTGCGCCTTGTACGTTGCGCCGCTCGTCACATTGGTTATGACGCCAGTGTCTACGTCTACGCTCACTTCGTCGCCCTGATTTATGCCGTCGACTGCGTCGGGGCATTCCAATATATACAGACCTATGTTGAGGGCATTGCGGTAGAATATTCTTGCAAAAGACTTGGCTATTACGATAGACACGCCGCATCCTTTGATGGCAATAGGCGCGTGTTCTCTTGAAGAGCCGCACCCAAAATTCTTGCCTGCGACGACGATGTCGCCGGGTTTGACTTCGTCATAAAATTCCGGATTGGTGTATTCCATGCAATGCTTTGCAAGTTGTTTTTCGTCAAAAGTGGACAGATACGTTGCCGGTACAATTATATCTGTATCTATGTCGTCTCCGAATTTAAATACTTTTCCTTTAAGCATAAATCAAATCTCCTTTTCGCACGCAAGTTTTCCTGCGATTGCGCTTGCCATAGCAGTTGCAGGTGACGCTAGGTATATATAGCTGTCCTTTGCTCCCATTCTGCCGATGAAGTTACGGTTGGTGGTCGTCACTGCGACTTCGCCGCTTGCGAGAATGCCCATATGTCCGCCAAGACAAGGTCCGCAAGTCGGGGTAGATACGATCGCGCCGCCTTCGATAAAGGTCTTGATATATCCCTTTTCCATTGCCTCTAAATATATTTTGTTGGTCGCGGGAATGATTATGGTGCGCACGTTGGGGTCTACCTTCTTGCCTTTAAGCACTCTTGCCGCTGCTTCTAAGTCGCTGAGTCTGCCGTTGGTGCAAGACCCTATTATGACTTGGTCTATCTTTATTTCTTCTTTTACGTCTTCGACAGCTTTTGTATTGGAAGGCAAATGCGGAAAAGCCACGGTGGGCTTGATTTGCGAAAGGTCGATATCTATCACCTGTTCGTACGCCTCGTCTTCGCCTGCCTGCATAGTGTCAAAAGTCATGCCGCAGGTATCTTTGACGTAAGCCTGTGTGATTTCGTCGACGGGGAACACTCCGTTTTTTGCGCCGCATTCTATTGCCATATTGCATATGGTAAATCTGTCGTC
The DNA here is from genome assembly GCA_910579785.1 of uncultured Christensenella sp. Taxonomy (GTDB): domain Bacteria; phylum Bacillota; class Clostridia; order Christensenellales; family UBA3700; genus RACS-045. Next base: position 29,977 of record CAJTVJ010000003.1, read on the forward strand.
CATCGTCATATATTTGATACCTTCACCGTCAAATTCGATAGACTTATAAAGCGCGCCGTCCACGCCTATCATGCCGATTATATGAAGTATGACGTCTTTGCCCGATATGTATTTGCTGGGTTTGCCGATTAGATTGAACTTGATTGCAGAGGGCACTTTGAGCCATACTTTGCCAGACAGCATTATGCCTGCGATGTCTGTGCTTCCCACGCCCGTGGAGAAAGCTCCGAGTGCGCCGTAAGTGCACGTATGCGAGTCTGCGCCTATTATCACCGACCAAGGCTTGGCAATACCTTTTTCCGGCAAAAGCGCGTGTTCGATGCCCATGCTGCCCACGTCAAAGAAATTTTTGACGCCCTCTTTTCTTGCGAATGCGCGTACGCATTTGCATTGTTCCGCCGATTTGATATCCCTGTTGGGGGTGAAGTGATCGAGTACGAAGGTCACTTTGTCGGCGTCGTAAAGCTTACCGCCGCTCTTATTGAATACGTCGATAGCCACCGGTGCGGTGACATCGTTAGAAAGTGCGGTGTCCACTTCCACAAGTGTAAGCGTGCCGGCTGACAAAGAAGCGACGGCGTCCTCATAGGACATGCCGAGTTTTTTTGCCAAAATTTTTTGAGTCATTGTCAATTTCATAGCAAATCCTCCTATATGCGTTAAAATAAATTTCGATAGATAGTTGCGGCGATACGTTGGTACTATGACCGCCGTACGTCAATGTCTGTATGCGTTCTTTTTGTTTTTTGCCACAGTTATTATGACGACTGTCGCAATGATAGCCAGCACCACGAAAGGCACGGTTATCGCCAATGCGAGCTGCCATGAAGTGAGGCTTGACGCGTCGACGTTTTCCGTCCTTACGTATGCCGTCTTGCCTTGATAATATACGGCGGTCCATTGACTTTTTTTGTTGAATTTCTCTCTTAGATACACGCTGCTGCCTTCGGGAAGTTCTGCGACTTTGATAGCGTCCTCTTGGTTTTCAAAAGGCAGGGCATACAGAGTTATGTATTCTCCCAGCTTTTTGTTGGTCAACTTGACCGACTTTGACAGAGAAGGAGCGGTGAGCTGAGTATAAGGCGCGAGGTTTTGCTGTCTCACGTATCCATATTGAGTCACGCCGTTTTCGTCAACGAAGCCCACTTTATACCAGCCCCAAGAAAAGTCGCCGTCCTGTCCGACGTTGTCTATCACGACAAGTTGGTCAAATACAGTCGCGTCGGTGAGCTTGATATTATTCTTATCGTTGTTGTTGATGAAGGGATATTTGTATATCGGCGTATTTTGGTGCAATACTCCTGCATATTCGCCCAGCGCGCCGTTGTCGGCAGGACATAGCACTACGGAAGATTCCGCTTTGATATATCCGTATATTTTTTTGCCGTCGGCATTATTCTCATAATATACGTAGATAAAGTTGTCGTGCTGGCTTAGCGCAATAAAGTATGAATTTGCAGGTAGAACGTTGACTCTTTGCAGATGTCTCGGAGAAGAATACATTGTCACGTCGGACAGGCTCTTATAGAGTTTGACAAGGTCGTATTCGGACGGATGTTGATATACCGTGTCGTCAAAACAGCCGTAATATTCCAGCTTGCCGTCGACGTATTCATAGAGATTGACAGAGTTGACGGCTGACTTGGCATATACGTAGTTGAGACCTGCCTTTTCGTCATATGCCGAGCAAATTCTGCCGTTGCCGTTAAGTCCTTCGGATAGAAGCTGTGACGCAGTGCCGTTTTGGTATTTATAGATGCCGCTTGCGCTCATAAGCAGCACGTCGCCGTTTACTTCGCTTATTCCTATGTATTCTCCGCTGAGTTTAAAGAACTTTGAAAGGTCTGAATAATAAAAATTCTGTTCGTCAATGGCGTATAGGTCGCCGTCGATGAGACAATATAGCGTAGATGACGTGACTGCAAAATCCTGCACGTCTTTATATGCGCCGTTGTCAAGACCTGTGTTGGAGTTGAAATACGACGGAGCTTTATCAGTGCTGCCTATCATGATGGAGTTGACTTTGTTGGAATCTATCGCAAAGAAATCTCCGTTGTCATCGGCATACAGACCCACGAGATGTTTTAAAATGTTGCTGTCGGAAGAATAGCTGTAATTTATCTTAGCGATACGCATGTCGTTGTATTCGTATGCCCAGACAAATTTATCTTCGCCTTTTCTCCCAAGGAGCAAAATATGCGACGCGTTGACGGCGATGTCTATAAATTCGTCGAATTGACTTTTTTCTTCATAGCTGAGAAGTTTGTTGTTTTTGGCAAGAAATACCGTTTTGCCGTTGGTGTATGCAAATACGTCGCCGTATGCCGCAAGCAGACTTGCGTCGTTGAGCGAGACCTGTACGTCTACATTCTCGGCGTATGCAGGCGCATGCGAATGAAAAATACCCACGCAAGCGAGTACCGATACTATGCAAATTATCAACAATAAACACTGCCAACTCTTTTTCATAAGAGTATTATAGCACACTATAATAAAAAAATAAAACAAAAAAATATAGCTTTGTTAATAAATATAATGGATAAAGATTGAAAAAATCAAACGAATATGCTAGAATATATTTGAAAATCACATTACGCAAGGAATTTATGTCAAAAAACAAGCCTTATTATAGGAACAGAAACAAAAATAGAAACGAGGACTTTGCTCAAAAGCAAGCCGCAGTCTTAGCAAGCGGCGCTAAGAGCGAAGACTTGTTGCGCCCGATAGAAGATCTTCAATTAAGCGAAGCTACGTATAATGCGCTTAAAGCAGGCAGGGTGTCGAAGATAGCCGACCTTGCTTGCAGGACTTTCCGTCAGATGTACAAGATACAGAATATCGGCAAGAAGAATTGCATAGAGATATCAAAGGCTATGGCAAAGTTTGGGGCATCTTTTGCGCCTGACGCAGAGGACAACGCGCCCAAGAATAACAATGCGGACAGAAATGCCAAAGAAAACAACGGACAGGGCGGCAATCAGAAAAATTGGCAAAACCAAAACCAAAGAGCAGGTCAAAAGGGCGAGCGCAGAGAAGAACGCAATAAATGCAAAAAGAATGAGAATGACAATCTCAACGATTATCTGTCAAGACAGTATGCAGGTATGAGTTTGGCAGAGATACTCATGGGCAGAAGAGAGAGACCTGCCGTTGAGAAGATAGAAAGACCGCCTCTCACGGAGAAGAGCCTTGTCAAGTTTTGCAGAAAAGGCAAATGGGGCTATAAGGATTGGAAGGGCAACGTAATAGTGCCGCCGTCTTATGAAGAGGCGTTCGGCTTTTTTGAAGAGAGAGCGTGTGTAGAGAAAGACGGCAAATTGGGATATATCGACAGGGAGAACAATCTCGTAATTGATTATAAGTACGATTGCGCAACGTCGTTTGCAGAGGGACTTGCGTCTGTCACCGTGGGAGAGAAGACGGGGTATATAGACCAAGACGGCAATCAGGTAGTAGATTTTATATACGACATTGCCACGCCTTTTTCCGACGGCAAGGCGATAGTCAAGCTTGACGGCAGATGGGGAGTGTTGAGCAGAGAAGACCTCAGCGTCTTTTGGAGATAACAAAACGGAGGAATAACACTATGATGCAAAGACAAAGATTGCTTGAAAACGCATTGCTTGTAATGAAGAATGCGCACGCGCCTTATTCCGGATATAAGATAGGTTGCGCGGTAATGGGCGAAAGCGGCAAGATATACGTCGGCTGTAATATCGAGAACGTAAGCTACGGCGCGACCATATGTGCAGAGCAGGTTGCCATGGGCACTGCGATAGCAGGCAGCGAAAAGGGCTTTATGGCAATGGCGATAGTCAGTTCTGGCGAGGCGATGCCATATCCTTGCGGTATAGTCAGACAGTTTATCAAAGAGTTTTGCAACGACCTGGTGATATTCGTGTCCAACAACACCGGCGAAGTCGTCACTACCAACATAAGCGAGCTCTATCCCGACAGCTTTGATATGAAGCCTAAGCAGTGATTTAATATTTTTAGATAAACAAAATGCCTGAGAGTAAAAGCGTATAGCGGTTACTTTCGGGCTTTTATTTTTTATGTTTGATGATATTTCTATTGTGTTTTTGTAAAAATGACTTTAAGTATGGTTTTCTATAAGCAATATGCGTTCGTCGCGACTTTAAAAATAGTGATGTCATTTCGACCGAAACGTAGTGAAGCGGAGAAATCGCATCCGCTTATTTTTCAACTTGTTGAGACCTCTCCGCTACGGTCGAGGTGACTATATAATGGTTAAAGTTAATCAAGCTATGGTCATTTCGACCGAAGCGTAAGCGTAGCGGAGAAATCTAATCAAGTTGAATAAGTACCGACAAAATGTAGCGTAAGCGTGCATTTTCGTTTGGTCGGTAAGGACGGAACCCGACTGTATGTTTAGCAATCACTTTGCTTTGCTAAGTGATTGTGTATTACAAAGTCGTGGTGAACGCCCAGGTCATTGACGCTCGCCCAAGACGCACATGCTGGCTCGCTATGCCGTCGCTTTCGCTCCTTACGACTGTAACGCAGTGGAATGGAGAAAAATCCTTTTAATATAACTCAACAAAAATCTATCAAAATATAAAATTATCAAAAGTTTTATACAACAATATTGATTGCAGCGAAAATATATGATAAAATATAGAAAAGGATGTGTAGATATATTATGAAAAATATTACTAAAAAGATAAGCTTGATATTGTTGTTAACTGTGATATTATCGTTGGCATGTTTATGCGCTTGCGATAATGATTTGGATAGCGATTGTCCACCAAAGATAAAATATCCTAAATATGAGACCTTTTATTGCAATTTAAAACGTATTTATATAAATGACGGCATGCATCAGCTTGAAGGCGATATAGTAATAGCAAAGTCGGTATCCGACTTGCAGTATTATGATATTTTGGATACCAAATATACGGATGAATTTTTTGAAAGTAATGTAATTTTGTTGATAGCTTTTAAATATGACACTGCGGAAGGAAATATTGAGTTTAAAAATTTAGCTTTGAAAGACGGTAAGTTCTATCCTATATTTGAATTAGATACTCAGGAAATTCTTTGTGAAGAAGAAAATAGAAATTTATATTTAATTGAATGCGGCAAGAGTATTTTAGATTATGATTATGCAGAAGTTTTGACAGTCAACAGATTGGATATGGGAATCAAGAGTGCATATTATGACAGTATCACAGAGGTATTTAAATAAGCGTTAAACTCATAGTTGAACGTTTATAAACCCATATTACACAGCAAAAAGACCTCCCGAAAGAGGTCTTTTATATTGTTTTATATCGGATATCACGTTTCTTTCATTTTGTCTTTGAGTTCTTGCGGGATATTCATTTCTACAAGCTTAGACTTGTCGTAAGTAAATCTTTGTTCATAGAAGTTGTCGCTGCTTCCCGATATATTCAAAATCATTTCTGCTTTCCACACGTTGCTATTGATATAGTTTTTGATAAGACCGCACTCCCAAATTTCGATGATAAGATGTTTTTTAGCATAGACAAATTTTTTTATCGCGCTGTTGCTCAACATATCGGCGACTGAGAGTTCAAGGGTATTGTTTTCGCAGTTGACGTCAAATTCAAGGGTATAGATGCCGTTTGTCTCGTCATACTTCAAAGAGCCTGACAGAATAGGCAAATCGTTGTCGTAATTGTCCGTCGTATAGCTCTTATAGCTGTCTCTTGAATACGTATATTTATTAAACTGTTCCAAAGTTTGTTTTTGTGATTTCGGACGATTGTAAGTCACTGCGTTATAACTTGGGAAGAGCGTTATCGTCGATTTGCTGGTGCCGCCTTTGTTGGACACGTAAAAGGTCTCGCCGTCTGGGGAATACGCTCTCTTTGCATAGTTGAGTGCAGAGGAGATTACGCTGGATACCGCGCTGTTGACTTTGCCGCGCTTGCCCTTTTTAAGGCTGTACGCGTCGACTATAAGTCCGTATGCGTCATACCAATATTCGCCGTTGTCATATACTCTTACGTCGCGGGTATCCATTGCGCCGACGATAGTTCCGCCGTTGATGGTAGCAACGCCCGAGCCGTAAGAAGCTGCTGCAAAGAAATCGCAGTCAATAAGATTTTGATTGGACGTGACAAGTATGTATTTGATAGAGTCCAACACGGCTTTATCTGTCGATATCGTATCGCTTAAAGTCAATCTGCTCTTGTCGATATGCGTTGCTTTGGCGGCAGCTTCTGCCGTTGGAGCCGAGCCGAGACCGTCGAAGTCAAGGCTTGCCTCTGCCGATTGCGCTCTGCCGTCGTCGCACCCTGCAAAGAGACATATTGCCGCTATCAAAATGACAAGTATGAGTATAGCTGAAATCTTTTTGAATTTATTCATTAAATTGCTCCTATTTATTTTTCACTTGTATATAAAGTATAAATGAGCTATGTCGATATGTCAACCCTAATTATCTCGATAGAAGTATTTTGGCGGTGATATATTAAAGTAGGATTAAATGTGCTTTTAAGGTATGTCGGGTTATTTTTATCTAAAAACTATAAAAAACGGCATAAATGATGCAAAATAACGTTATTTGATAAAATAATAACTGCACTCAAAAAGTTGTATTTATTTAATATTTATGTTAAAATAATGGCAAAGAAAAGTTGTAGAGGGAAAAATGTTGGTCTGGAAGATAATTGCCGCAATCGCCGCATATTTTGTAGGAGCGATAAATATGGCGACGATAGTGGGCAAATTGAAGGGGAAAAACATTAAAAAGATGGGCAGCGGCAATCCCGGCACTATGAACGTTCTGCGGAGCGTAGGCAAGCTGTGGGGAGCTTTGACATTTGCATTTGACTGCGCCAAGGGAGTTGCGTTTGCGCTGATAGGCAGATTTGCTATCGACGGCGGCTCCACCGATTGGATGATGATACTCGGTACGATATGCGTTATAGGACACATTTTCCCTATATATACCAAATTGAGAGGCGGCAAGGGCGTAGCGACGTCTTTGGGCGTATTCATGGTGGCGATACCCATCGTGGGGGCATGCGTACTTGTCGGACTTATCATATATTTATTGCTTTGCAAGATAGGCTTTATCGGCTCATATCTTGCGATCACCGCGCTTACTATTGCCAACTGCGTTTGGTATAGAGACAGCGTGATAGTAATAGTAATGAGCCTTGTCATATGGACGCTTGTCGTCATACGTCATAAAGACAACGTGATAAGACTGTTAAAGGGCAAAGAAAACACTCTTTCGCTTGTCGGTAAAAACAAAGCGGCGGATGCCGACGCAGAAGCGCAGCCAGAAGATATAAAAGATATCGACGGCAATAATGACGGAGAAAATGCCGTCAAAGAGCAGACTGCCGACGTCGAAGATAACGTCAAGACAGAGTCTAGTGAAAATTTAGAAAAAGATAATTAAGATTGATTTGCGAATGCCCGTATGGAGCGCGCAATAATTGGAGCTGTATATGAAACTTGGAGTGGTAGGACTTCCCAACGTGGGAAAAAGCACGCTTTTTAATGCAATAACGCAAGCTGGTGCAGAGAGCGCCAACTATCCTTTCTGCACGATAGAGCCCAACGTGGGCGTTGTGGCTGTGCCGGACGAGAGGCTTGACTTGCTTGCCAAGCTTTACAACAGCAAGAAGGTCACTCCGACCGCGCTTGAATTCGTCGACATTGCCGGACTTGTCAAGGGCGCGTCAAAGGGCGAGGGATTGGGCAACAAGTTCTTGTCCCACATACGCGAAGTCGATGCGATAGTGCACGTCGTGAGATGCTTTGAGGATTCCAATATCACTCACGTAGACGGCAGCGTAGACCCTTTGAGAGACATCGAGACGATAGAGTTTGAATTGATATTTGCCGATATGGAGAGCGTGCAGAAGCGCGCCAACAAGGCAAGAGTATCCGCAAAGGGCGGAGATAAAAAATATCTTGTCGAGGCAGATCTTATGGACATGATATATGCCGAGTTGGAAAAGGGCATACCCGCGCGACTTATTCAGATGAGCGACGACGAAAAGGAGATGGCGAGAGATTTGTTTTTGCTGACGGCAAAGCCTGTGATATATGCGGCTAATATCGGCGAAGACGAGGTAGCGCTGGGCGGCAACGAATACGTTCGCAAAGTAGAAGAATTTGCTGCAAAGCAGGGAGCTAAGGTCGTCACCATATGCGCAAAACTCGAAGAGGAACTTGCAGGATTGGACGAGGACGACAAGGCGCTTTTCAGAGAAGAATACGGCATAAAGAAGAGCGGCCTTGACCAGTTGGTGTCGGCTTGTTACGACCTTTTGGGACTTATTAGTTATCTCACTGCCGGAGAGAAAGAGACGAGAGCTTGGACGATCACCAAAGGCACCAAGGCTCCGCAGGCGGCAGGCAAGATACACAGCGATTTTGAGAGAGGTTTTATCCGCGCGGAAATAGTAGATTGGCAGGTGCTGTTGGAATGCGGCTCTTACGTCGCGGCAAAGGAAAAGGGCAAGGTGCGCAGCGAAGGCAAGGAGTACGTGATAAAAGACGGCGACGTGGTATTGTTCCGCTTCAACGTTTGATATGCCGCGGGAATAGTATTGATTTCACGTTTAAGGAATAGATATGGATTACAAACAACTTATTATCGACAGCATAAATATTGAGGGCGTAGACAAGAGCGAACTGCTTGCGCTTGTCGCGATACCCAAAGACAGCGCAATGGGCGATCTCTGCATCCCGTGCTTTAAGCTTGCCAAGGAGATGAAGAAATCTCCTATGGCGATCGCAGACGAAATCGCGAAGAGCGTGACAAAGAGCGAGATGATAGAAGAAGTCACGTCGGTTGCCGGATTTGTCAACTTCAAATTCAACAAAATAGCGTTTGCCAAGCAGACTCTGCAAGATGTGCTTGCTAAGGGCGAGGATTACGGCAAGAGCAATGAGGGCAACGGCAAGACTGTCTGCATCGACTATTCTTCCGTCAATATAGCAAAGCCGTTCCATATGGGGCATTTGCTCAATACTGCGCTGGGCGGTGCAATCTATCGCATATATACTGCGCTTGGCTACAACGTAGTGGGTATCAATCACCTCGGCGATTGGGGTACGCAGTTTGGCAAACTTATAGTTGCATTCAAGCGTTGGGGCAGCAAGCAAGAGGTCGAGAAGAGAGGCGTGCGCGCGCTTGTAGACATATACGTCAGATTCCATAAAGAAGAAGAGTCCGATCCCAATCTTGGCGATGAGGCAAGAGCTTGGTTTAAGGCTATCGAAGACGGCAACGCAGAAGCTTTGGAATTGTTTGAATATTTCAAGGGCGTTACGCTCAAAGAGGTCGATAGGATATATAAGAGACTGCACGTAAAATTTGACAGCTATGCGGGAGAGTCTTTTTATAACGACAAGATGCAACCTGTGCTTGACGAGTTGACTGCAAAGGGACTTTTGCAAGAGAGTGACGGGGCTAAGGTTGTCAAGTTTGAAGATGAGAATATGGCGCCCTGCCTGCTTCAACGCTCCGACGGAGCCACGCTGTATGCGACGAGAGATATGGCGGCGGCATTTTACAGAAAGAATACTTACGACTTCTATAAGTGTCTGTACGTCGTGGCATACCAGCAAAATTTGCACTTCCAACAAGTGTTCAAGGTATTGGATATGATGGGATGCGAGTGGTCAAAGGATATGGTGCACGTGGCGCACGGTATGGTGTCGTTGGAGAACGGCGCGATGTCGACGAGAGAGGGCAACGTCGTATTTTTGGAAGACGTACTCAACACTGTCGTAGAAAAAGCGCTGAGAGTAATTGAAGAAAAGAATCCTCACCTTGCGGACAAGGAAAAGATTGCAGAGCAGATAGGCGTGGGCGCGACGTTGTTTGGAGTGCTTTACAACAGCAGAATAAAGGATATGGTCTTTTCCATAGACAAGGTGCTCAACTTTGAGGGAGAGACGGGACCGTACGTTCAGTATACCTATGCAAGATGCAACAGCTTGTTTGATAAGTGCGGAGAGATAGGCAGTGAGATAGACTATAAGGGGCTTGACAACGAAGTCAGCAAAGCTATCGTCGCGCTTCTCGACAGATATCCGCAGATATTGCAAGAGAGCGCAAAGAAATACGAGCCTAGCGTCGTCACCAGATATGCGATAGATTTGGCTCAGGCTTTCAACAAATTTTACTTCGAGTGCAAGATAGGCACCGAGGCGGAAGAAATAAAAAATTCGCGATTATTATTGACTAAGGCGGTCAGGCAGGTGCTTGGCAATGCGCTTGGGTTGCTTGGTATAGAAACTCCGCAGAAGATGTAAGGTCACAAAAAGTCGCAACAAGGTTGCGGCTTTTTAAATATCCCGGCAATTCAGTTTGTTATAGGCGCATATTTAATAAAAAAATTACTTTATAATGATACTATTGCACAGGCAACAATCGGCAAATTTGTTGACATAAATATTTATAATGATATAATACCTATTATATATAGGAGATGGATTAAAAGGAGGACAAAGTGAATACGTTAAAAAAATTGATGAAGAGTATCAGACAATACAAATTGCATTCGATACTTTCGCCTGTGTGCGTTACGGTCGAAGTGGCATTGGAGTGTATAATACCGCTATATATGATAGAGATGTTGAAGAAGATAGAGGAAGATATTTCCATACGCAACATATTGTTTTACGGAGGCATACTCTTGGTGCTTTCGGCATTTTCTCTCGTATTTGGAATACTCGCAGGCAAGTTTGCGGCGACGGCGTCGACGGGATTTGCAAAGAATTTAAGACAGGATATGTATTACCGTATACAAGGTTTTGCATTTTCCAACATCGACAAGTTTTCGGCGCCGAGTTTGGTGACACGAATGACCACTGACGTTGCCAACGTGCAGATGGCGTATATGATGATAGTCAGGATTGCCGTACGTTCGCCGATAATGTTGATATTTTCGCTGATAATGGCGTTTGTAATCAACGTCAAGATTGCGTTTGTATTCGTGGCTGTCATACCTGTGTTGGGAATAGGCTTGTTTGTCATGTTCAGACTTGTCGATCCGATATTCACCAGGGTATTTAAGAAGTATGACGCGATGAACGAGTCTATACAGGAAAATATAAAAGGTATAAGAGTAGTAAAATCTTACGTGCGCGACGAATATGAGAACGACAAGTTCAAAAAGACGTCCAACGACGTGCGTTACGACTTCTTAAAGGGAGAAAAGATAATCGCGCTTGCAAATCCGCTGTTGCAGTTTTGCATGTGGTTTTCAATATTGATGATATGTTTTCTAGTGCCTATGTTCGGCGTCAAAGAGGGGGTGGGCAGATCAAGCGAAATGTCGTCTCTTATAGTCTATGCGTCGCAGATACTTTCGTCTCTTATGATGCTCAGCATGGTAATGATTATGATATCTATGTCCAATACGTCGTCAAAACGTATCGTTGAGGTTTTGAGCGAAGAGAGCGATTTGCATGCTCCCGCTCAGCCTATATACGAAGTTGCAGACGGCAGCGTGCGTTTTGAAGACGTTGATTTCAAGTATGACGTCAAGGCAGAACGTCGCGCGCTCAAAGGCGTCAATCTCGACATCAAGTCGGGCGAGACGATAGGCATATTGGGCGGTACGGGAAGCAGTAAGACTTCGCTTGTCAATCTCATACCGAGACTTTATGACGCTACCAGCGGTCACGTATACGTCGGCGGACACAACGTCAAGCAATACGACTTGGATACGCTGCGCAACGAGGTTGCGGTGGTGTTGCAAAAGAACGTGTTATTTTCTGGTACTATTAAGCAAAATTTGCGTTGGGGCGATCCCAATGCCAGCGACGAGGAGTTGGAGAGAGTGTGCAAGCTTGCTCAGGCGCACGAGTTTATAATGGGCTTCCCCGATAAATACGACACTTATATCGAGCAGGGAGGCAGCAACGTGTCGGGCGGACAAAAGCAGAGACTTTGTATCGCCAGAGCATTGCTTAAAAAACCAAAGATACTCATACTTGACGACTCGACCAGCGCGGTCGACACCAAGACGGACGCGCTTATCCGCAAGGCGTTTGCCGAGGAGATACCCGATACGACCAAGTTTATAATCGCGCAGAGAGTCGCTTCGGTGCAGGATGCCGACAAAATAATAATAATGGACAACGGCAGTATTGCCGACGTGGGTACGCACGAGCAGTTGCTTGCGCGAAATGCGATATATCAAGAGGTATATTATTCCCAAAATAAGAGCAGCGACGGTGAGGAGGTGACGGCAGATGGCAAGAAAAACTAAAAACGGCAAAGGTGTAATGAGCATACTTGCAAGACTTGTGGGCTATATGTTCAAATACTATAAGCTTCAACTTATCGTCGTACTTATATGTATCACTCTCAACTCCATCGCGGCGATAAGCTCTTCGATATTCATTGAGAGGATAGTCGACGACGTGATAAAGCCGGGTATTGACGGCGGTCTTGGCTGGGACGGAGTAAAGGATAAACTTTTGACCATCATCGCGATAATGAGCGGGATATACGTCGTGGGACTTATCGCATCTTTTGTATACAACAGAATAATGGCGCACGTCACGCAGGGATTTTTATTCCATATCCGCAACGATATGTTCAAGCAGATGCAGTCGCTGCCGATCAAGTTTTTTGATACGCACACTCACGGCGACGTCATGAGCGTATATACCAACGATACAGACGCAATACGTCAGTTGGTATCGCAAAGCATACCGCAGGGCTATGCGTCGTTTGTCGCAATAATCACGCTGCTTGTTGCTATGCTTATGTCCAGCATATGGATGACGTTGGTCGTGCTTGCAGGCGTTGGCGTAATGTTGATCACGATACGTCTTATCGGCGGCAAGAGCGCGAAATACTTTATGCGTCAGCAGATGGCGATAGGCAAGACCGAAGGCTTTATAGAAGAGATGATGCACGGACAGAAGGTCGTCAAGGTCTTTTGTCACGAAGAGAGCGCGAAAGCGGATTTTGACGAGATAAACGATTCGCTTTTCAAGTACAGCGAAAAGGCGAATAAGTACGCCAATATCCTTATGCCTACGCTTGGCAATATCGGACACGTGCTTTACGTTGTCGTTGCGATAGTCGGCGGCTCGTTGGTGCTTGCAGGCGCGCGCAATCTCACGTTGACGGGACTTGCCGTCGGCAGTATTGAGATGGGCGCTATAATAGCGTTTTTGAATATGAGCAGACAGTTTACGTTCAATATATCGCAGGTATCCACTCAGCTCAATGCGGTTGTAATGGCTACGGCAGGCGCTGAGAGAGTATTTAAGCTGCTTGACGAAACGCCTGAAACAGACGAGGGATACGTCACGCTCGTCAATGCGGAAGAAAGAGACGGTCAGCTCGTCGAGTGCGACCGCCGCACGGGAATATGGGCGTGGAAACATCCTCACAAGGCAGAGGGAACTACGACGTACAAGAGACTTACCGGCGAGATAGAACTCAACGAGGTCGACTTTGGATACGTCGAGGATAAACTTGTCCTTCACGACGTCACCATACACGCTTCTCAGGGACAAAAGATAGCGTTTGTCGGCGCAACGGGAGCAGGTAAGACGACGATAACCAATCTTATCAACAGATTTTACGACATTGCCGACGGCAAGATACGCTATGACGGTATAAATATAAATAAGATAAAAAAAGACGACTTGCGTAGGTCTCTCGGCATCGTCCTGCAAGATACCAATTTGTTTACGGGGACAATAATGGACAACATTCGTTACGGCAGACTTGACGCGACTGACGAAGAGTGTATCGCCGCGGCAAAGCTTGCAAATGCTCACGATTTTATCACAAGGTTGCCGGGAGGTTATGACACTATGCTTACGAGCGACGGGTCCAACCTTTCGCAGGGACAAAAGCAGTTGCTGTCTATTGCAAGAGCTGCCGTAGCCGACGCTCCTGTCATGATACTCGACGAGGCGACCTCGTCGATAGACACTCGTACCGAGGCTCTTGTTCAGCAAGGTATGGATAGACTTATGGAAGGTAGGACGGTATTCGTTATCGCGCATAGGCTCTCCACCGTACGTAATTCCAATATGATAATCGTGCTTGACCATGGCAGGATAATTGAGCGCGGCAGTCATGAAGAACTTATTAGGCAGGGCGGACAGTATTATCAGCTGTATACCGGCGCATTTGAGTTGGAATAATCGAGTAAAGGATAGATTGTCTCCTCATGGGAGAAATTTTATCAAATAAATAGGACTGTACTTTATTAGAAGTACGGTCCTATTTATTTAATTCGATTAGACCTCTCCGCGTTGGTCGAGGTGACTAAATATTGCTTATAGCTAATCAAGCTAAGGTCATTTCGACCGTAGTGGAGAAATCTAATCCTTTTATTTTTTAATACGTTGAGACTTCTCGACTACGCTCGAAGTGACCGGATATGGCTTATTGTCAATCAAGCTTTCGCTCCTTACGACACTGTAACGCAGTGGAATGGAAAATCTCGACCTTGTAAATAAATAGGCAGATTACATTACGCTCACTGCCTATTCTTTTATTTAACGTTATCAATTCTTTTTTTAATCGTCGTTTCTTGGAGTATCCGTACTATCGCTTTTTTCATTGTCAGTTGGGTCGATACCTACTTTTGAATTGCTATCTGTGCTTGCGTTTGCCGAAGTCACAGTTGCAAGTCGAGCTTTCTGTTTGTTTACTATTTCTTTTACAAATGCCTTGGAGGAGAAAAGCACCATGCCGACGGCTATCGTAATTGCAATGTCGACGAATACAAAGGAGTTGTATCCCAAGCTGTATATGCCTACGTTGCTTTGTCCTGCTTCGTTGGCATATGCGCCAAAGGCAAAGACTCCCGACAGGAAGTGCGCCATAAATCTAAATACGCCTACCAATAAGCCGCCCAAAAGCAACGGTATCTGCGGACATTTCTTAAAAGCTTTTATTTCAGAAAATATACCGCCCAATCCCACGGTTGAGAATGCTATTGGATAGTCGAGTAAGAATTGCGCAGGATGGATTATAAACGGGTCCTGTATAGCTTGCAGCACTCCGTATATAGCGCCGATAAGCACGCCTTTTTTTATGCCGAATATATATGAGAATATCAAAAGGGGCAGCAGTGATACAAGCGTCACGCTTCCGCCTTGTGGCAGTTTGAATAATCTTACGTATGACAGGGCAAAGCTCATTGCTATACATATAGCGCCGAATGCTATCGTGCGCGAATCGAATGCAAAGCTTTGCTTTGAGCCGAGTATAAGCGTCATGGCGACAATCGTGCCGACCAAGACGACTGCGCTTATATACAGCGGAGCTTTTTTGAGGAAAGGGGAATAGTAATCGTCGCCCTTTATGTTGTCTAAGTAATATTTGCCTAGCAGTGCAAGGCAGGCTATTGCAGCGACTGCGCAAAGAATCATTGCGACGTATATGATTATCTGCATAGTCTTTGAAGAGCGCTTTCGCAAAAATATTAAAAACATCAGTGCAAACAGCGCGGCGAATAATGCGGTGATAGGCCAAAAGACAAGATCCGGCAAGACGTCGCCGCCAGGAGTCTTTACAGCCAAAAGCGTAAAGTGGTTGTTCATTTTTTGCTCCTTCTTCGCCGACAAATGAAAATAAAAAAACACCATGCCAAAGCCGGCAGGGTGCATAGATACTCTCGACGCTCTTTCGTTCAAGCATTACCTTGTCCGATTCAAGTGGTATGATCTCAGCTTTTTACAGCACCCACGGCGAATATTTAATTTTTCTATCTATAATATATACTGCTTTTGTCAAATTGTCAAACAAACCAACGCAATTTATAAAAATAACGGGTCGCATAAGCGACCCGTCGGTTGTTGCTTTTGACCTAATAGGTTAAGTCACGGCTTATTTGCAAGCGCCGTATTTGAACTCTGTCAATTTGAGTACCAAATCAACGTCGATACCGCCAAGTACGTTGAGTGGCTTGCCCTCTTCTGATTTAGCAGTAAGAGTTACGCCGTTGGAATTAGCGGTGATTTTAGCAGTTATCGAAGAAGCTTTTCCGTCAAGGATCATGTTCTTGATAGCAGCGTCGACAGTCAAGCCGTTCTTGTCTGCCTCAACCTTTGCGTCAAGAGTGGTGTCGCCATTGTCTTTTACGACAGTCTCACCGTCTTCGCCATATTCTTTGTTTTCAGCAACAGAGAAGTTTTTGAGATCTACTGTAAGCTTGCCTGCGTTAGCTACTATGGACATATTCTTGATGACGCTGCCTATTGTTGCAATAAGCTGTGCTTTGTTATCCGCTTCGGTTTTGCTGTCAGCACTTGGTTTAATGAAACCTTTAATCGATTCTATAAATGCTCCAAGTTCCATTGGATCTTCTGCAAGCGGTTTAAGGAAAACGCCAAAGGCTTCCATAAGAGTTCCACTCAACAGGGAAGTGTCCGCAGTAAGCATTATGCTTTCATCTTCTTTGTATATGTCAATAAGAAGCTTCTTATCAGAATTCTTATCAGAGATTTCGATTTTCAATTTGTACACTACATTATTCAATACTTGTGATACAACTTCAAGTATTTTATCTGCGCTTGCGCCTTTGAGATTGGTGAAGTCGATGCCGATAAGCTGCGTAGGATCGAGATTTGCAGCAAGATTGATATTGTAATCGCCTGCCGGTATGATAAGAGACTTCTCGCCGCCGAGATTGATATTCAATTCGATGCATTTGTTAAGTTTCAATTCGCCCTTAGCGGTGAAGTTGATAGCGTTGATAGCTTTGTAGTTGCCTTGTACAGGTGTGTTTACAGGCACTTGAACGGCGTCACCGTATGCAAAGCTGAACATTACGTCAGCAGTGAAGTCTTTTGCAATATTTATTCTGATGAATTCTGTACCGTCAGTCTTATTGATTTTGAAATCTTTCTTCTTAGCGTCGAGTTTTACACCTACGCCAGAAATAGTAGCAGATTCATAAGGATTTTCTGCGCCTTTGTCTACGCCAGCGAAGTTGAAAGTAAGATCAGCTTTCAAAGTAGGAAGGATCTCTTTAAGTTTTGTAAGGTCAAGATCAAGACCAAGTCCTTTAATGATTGTATTGAACTCACCGGCAGCTTCGTTAATTACGCTTTCAAAATCTTTAAGAATCTTTGCAAGGTCGATTCTAAGTATGATGCTGTCTTTATTCTTTGACTCAAATACTCTGCATGCGCCAGAAATCGTATCAACATAGCTAAATATCTTATCAAGCTCAGTTGATATGGTGTCGCTGATGCCGTTGGCAGCTTCTTCGTCAATAGAAGGATGTACTTTCTCTGGCAAGTCAGAACCAACTTTATAGTCTGGATTTGGCATATATTGAGTTCTCAAAACAGACTTGATGCTGAGGGCTTTGATTTTGAAGTATTGAGCGTTAGATCCGCTGCCGATTGCAACGTAAACGTCGCCGTTGCCGATTTGAGTAGGATCAACTTCCTCTCCCTCTGGCTTGTATTCAGCCATGTCTTTGCTATCTTCTTTATAGAAAACTGTCAAGATATTGGCATTGTCAGCAGCCTTGTCGAGTACTTGGAAACAGAAGGTGTTGGTGTTGTTGTCTTTGATGTTGAATGCGAGTTGCGCGTTCATCTTGATCAAATACGATTTTTTAACATCTCCGTATTTTGTGTCGACAGTCAATTCTGTTCCAAATTTGAGATTGTCAAGACCGTTTTCCATAACTGTGTTATAGAGAGCCTCAGACAAAGGACTTTGAACACTGTATTCATCTTTGTTCTTTATTTCGCGATAGCCCTTCGGTACGTCGCTACAACCAGCCAAAGCTGTGACGCAAACGGTGAGGACCATTACTGCGATGAGAGCAAAAATGACAAGTTTCTTTTTGTTCTTCATAATAACCTCCTAAGTTATTTATATATTTTATTAACTTAATTATATAAAACTTTTTTTATACTGTCAATAATTTTTTTGTTTTTTTCATCTTAAAAATCATTTTGACCTTGCTTTTTTCTGACTTATAAACTTTTGGTAATTAAAAGTAAATTGACTTTTAATGAATGTCAACGTAAAATTGTCGTAAATTGTCAGTAAATTAAAAGGTAATTTTTATTGATATAACAGATATTATATGTTATAATATTTTCGACAAAGCGATTTGAGGAGATGATAAATGGAACAAATTTGCGGAAAGAGCATTGATTGGGTAAGAACGGGAAAAAACCTTGAATATCTGCGCAGACACAACGTTAAACTTATAAAGAAGGTGTGCGCTTATTGCAGGAGCCGAGAGGACAGCAAGACCTATTGCGAGGGAGGTAAAAAGTGCGACACCTGCACTTTTGATATGGACAATCACATATCCCGCAGCGAACTTGCAAGGACGGTGGTAGGCTGGTCCGATTCGCAAGTTGCAAATTGGGAAGACGCAAGGTCGGTCATATCCATCGAAGATTTATTTATCTACTGTCAGCTTTGTGAAATCACCTTAGAGGATATTCTCATTTTTGACAAATAAGCAAATCAATAATGAGTATTTTCATTGAGTAGGGCGGGGCTTTTGCTTCCGTCCTTTTTTAGCAATATCATTGAAGATATGAAGAATAATACCGCGAATATACTTGCGGTAGCTATGCCGCCTTTGAGTTGGAATTTAGACGCGTCGGAGACAAATCCCACTATACTGGGACCCAGCGTGCATCCTATATCGCCGCCCAGCGCCAGCAGGGCAAACATTGCAGTGCCGCCTTGCGGCAGGTTTTTTGACGCCGAATCCAAAGTGCCGGGCCAAGTTATGCTGACTGTAAAGCCGCACATAGCGCACGCAATGAGCGATACTACGGCATTGTTGCTAACTACGGCGACGATATAACATATCAAGGTGCTTGCGCCGGCTATCGGCAACATCTTTTTAATATGTATTTTATATCCAAAAAGTCCATATAATAATCTTCCAAGTCCCATCAGCAGGGCAAAGCTGAACGGACCTATGAGATCGCCTGTCGCTTTGCTAAGTCCAAGACCTTTTTCCGCAAAGTATGACACCCACTGACTTATAGCCTGTTCGCAGGCGCCTGCGCACATGATGAGTATGATAAAGAGATAGAGCATTTTGTTTTTAAACAAAGCTTTGAGACTCATGCTTTCTCCGCGTTGTTCGGCAAGACTTGTGCATGGAACGAAGAGGAAAAATATTCCGTTTATTATTGGGAATATAGCAACTATATACAATAAATAGTGCCATTGAGACCTGTCAAAGAGCAAAAAGTATACGACGCTTAAAGTGACAGTCGCAAGAAAGCCAAAGCTGTAAAATGAGTGCAGCAGCGACATCTTTCCACCCTTTTGGTCGGGTATGGCTTCGACTATCGGCGAGGTTATGACTTCAATAATGCCTCCGCCTATCGCGGTGATTATTATTGATATTATCAGCGCAGGATAAGGAGCCATTATATATGGCAGTACGCCCATTGCAATAAGCCCGACGGCAACAAATGCGTGAGACGCTACCATTGCCGCGCGATAACCTATTTTGTCCATAAGCTTGGTGCATGCCGCGTCCATAAGAAGTTGGACTATAAACGTAAGTGTCACCAGCGCGGTAAGTTGAGTTAGGGAGATGTCAAAGCAGTCTTGAAAACTTGCAAATAAAAGCGGCGGAAGATTGATTTCCAACGCCTGGATTCCGCTTGCAACGCAACAGGAATTAAATGTATGTTTATAGCTTTTAAGTCTATTCATTTATGTATTTCTCTTTTTGGCGATATTCTTTTGCTTTTCGCTTATAATATGAAATTTCCTTTTGCGTTGTTACTTGGCAAAGGTTGCAGGGTGTCGTGACTTTCTCCCAGACTTGTAGGTATATATTTAGTCGCCTCGACCGAAGCGGAGAGGTATCATCCTTTTATTTTTTTAATTCGTTGAGATTTCTCCGCTGCACTTCGTTTCGGTCGAAATGACTATATTTTTTGCTATGCTACAAACCATATCCAGTCACCTCGACCGCAGTGGAGAGGTCTAATCGAGTTAAATAAGTACCGACAAAATGTAGCGTAAGCATGCATTTTCGTTTGGTCGGTAAGGGCGGAACCCGACTGCTAGATTTTTAATCTGATGAGATTTCTCCACGCGTTACACTTCGGTCGAAATGACTTTACTATATATTAGTACCATTGTTACCTAGGATATGTTGCATTGGGAGAAGGCTCAAAGTTCCATATCCCCTACAATCTGCAACACTACGTAAGCTATGTCATTTCGACCGTAGCGGAGAAATCTCATCCGCTTATTTTTATTTACTTGTTGAGACCTCTCCGCGTTGGTCAAAATGACTTAAAATATATTTGAGTCTACCTCAAAATCCGCCGCCGTTGACGGAGATAACCGCTCCGTTGACGTAACTTGACTTATCGCTTATCAGCCACACTGCGGCATTCGCCACGTCTTGCGGAGTACCTATTCTGCCAAGCGGTATGCTGTCTGTAATATCTTTTACGTCTTCTTTTGACAGGTGTGCGTTGATATCTGTATCTATAAAGCCGGGCGATATGCAGTTGACTCTTATTCCGTTGGGAGCCAATTCTTTGGATAGAGCTTTTGTAAAGGAGATTATTCCGCCTTTTGCCGCGGAGTATACGCTTTCGCAGCTTCCGCCTACTTCGCCCCATATAGAGGATACTGTCACTATATTGCCGTATTTTTGCTGCAACATTACCTTAGCGGCTTCTCTGCACAGAGTGATACAGCCTACTAAATCTGTCATTATGACTTTTTGTATGTCGCTGTCGCTGTGGTCAATGAGTAGTCCGTATGCGCCTATACCTGCGTTGGCGACGACGGCGTCGACAGATTTGTACTTTTCTTTGACGTACGTCACCGCCGATTTGATTTCGCCGGCATTAGAGACGTCGAATTTGACTGCTTCGGCAATACCTCCGTTGTTTGCAATGCTTGCGCATACTTCTTTTGCCTTTTCTTGGTTGTTGCAATAGCCTACTATGACCGCATATCCCTCTTTTGCCAGAGATATTGCAGTAGCTTTGCCTATTCCTCTTGATGCTCCCGATATAATTGCCGTTTTCATACAACTATTATATCCAATCGGTTGGAGAAAATCAACTTTTGCTGTATACTTAAAATATGGATAATAATTTTAAAGACAATACAACATGGGATTTGCCTGTCGAAGTACTAAAAGGTTTGGAAGAGCAAGGCGTAGTAGAACCCACCGACATACAAAGAGAAGTGATACCTATCGCTCTTGGGCATGGAGATATCGTAGCTCAGGCTCCCACCGGCACGGGTAAGACGCTGGCATTCGTCCTGCCCATGCTTGCAAAGATAGATAGGGATTCTTCAAAAGTTCAGGCGCTTGTACTTTGCCCGACGAGAGAACTTGTCATTCAGATATGCGAGGTAATACAAAATGCCTGCAAATATTACGAGCGCGTCAGAGTCGCTGGACTTTACGGCGGTCAGAATATTCAAAGACAATTATTTTGTCTTAGGAAAAAACCTCAGATAGTCGTCGGCACTCCCGGCAGACTTTTAGACCATATCGACAGGCGCACGTTGAAATTGAGCGACGTCAATTATTTTGTGCTTGACGAGTGCGACGAGATGCTTGATATGGGATTTAGAGGCGATATCGAAAAGATAGACGCCAATATATCCAAGTCCTGCCAACGGCTGTGCTTTTCGGCTACGATACCCAAGGCAATAAAGGGACTTATAGAAAAACTGCTCAAAACCCCTGCATACGTCAAGACGAGTTTGGACGGAGAGGATACGCCTAAGATAAAACAGTATTACAGTATTATCAAGGATTCCCAAAGGGTGGGCGCGCTGCTCAAAGTCATTGACGAAAATTCATATAAATTTGTCATAGCATTTTGTAATACCAAGACGAGAGCCGACAAACTTTTTGCCGCGCTTAAAGCAAAGGGAAGACGCGTCGCGATGTTGCACGGAGATTTGAGACAGAGCGAGCGTACGCAGATACTCAAAAGATTTAAGGCAAGGGAATTGGATATACTTGTCGCGACTGACGTGGCGTCGCGCGGCATAGATATAGACGGAGTGGAAGCAATATTCAACTTTGATCCGCCGACAGACGAAGACTTTTACGTTCACCGTATCGGTAGGACTGCAAGGGCAAGCAAGGACGGCACTGCTTATACCTTTATAGATTCCAATCAAGTGGGATATATACCGAGTTATCAGCGCAAAGTCGGCAATGCTTTGGAGTTTATCGACTTAGGTGTTATCTCCGACAGCTTTACTCTGCCGAAAGACGGATCAAACAAACTCAAAGACGTGCACGACAATCAAAGCAGGTTTTTCCTCAACGTGGGCAAGCGCGACTTGCTTGACAAGGACAGCTTGGTCAAACTGTTGATCAAATTTACGCCTCTCAAAATCTATGATATTGCAGACGTAAAGATAAGAGACACATATTCTTTTGTGTCTGTCATAAAGGGAAAAGAGGGAGGAATATTCAAGCTCAAAGGCACCGTGCTCGGCAAGAGAGAAGTGACTGTGCAAGAGGCAAAGGAAGAAGAAAAACCAGCCTACAAAGATAAAAGCGCACCTAGCGGCGTTAAGCAAAAGGATAGGACATTTGATAAAAATGGCAAGAAGCCGAGACCTGCCGATAAAAATTCAAAAGCGCGCTCAGACAAGGCAGGCAAGGCAAAAAATGGCGGAGCGAAGAAGGATAAAAAATCTCAGCCCAAGTCGCGCAAAGGCAAACTCAGCGCAATGTTTGAAGACGAACTCAATAATTCTTATAAGATAAATAATAATCGCAGAAAGTAAATACAACTACTGTATAACTAAAAAACTCCGACTGATAAAAGTCGGAGTTTTTCATTATCTGCAAGCCGTTACGCTTTGACGTTTCGCCACATTCTGTTCATTGCCCGAGTTTGCTCGCCGTAATCTTTCATTACCGCGCAGCGTTTGATTATTTCAAGGGAAGGGAACTGAGCTTCAAAGGCGTTAAAGTCTTCTTCCGATACGTATATGACAGGATCAAATTCGCTGTCCTTTCCAAAGAAGTGCGACATATCCACAAAGAACTCAGTCTCTTCTTCGCTTGCCCAATTTTCAACTATATAATCATATACTTCCTGACAAATCACTCCCGACGTATAACCTATATAATCCATGTTTTCCACTGCAATATCGCCTCTGCACATAAAGTTTATCCAAAGGTTGGCGGCGTCAGTGTTGCGCGCATACTTGGGGATACACCAAGCGTCGCTGAATAAATTCGATCCTTCGTATGGCACGAAATAAGACATATCTCTTTCTTTCGACAGCTCTTCTTGCAAATATCCCATTGCGTATACTGCGTCGCCCGCCCATTGCAGAGTAAGGTCGATTCCGCCTTGTATTATCACCTCTTTGCCTTCGTCATTCTCATAACCGCTGAGCAAAGCCTTTTGAGCTATCAATTTCTTTTCGATTTTCGCCACGTTGGTCGGGTCGGTAGCATTAAGCGCAAGCTCAGGCGTCATTGTCGGCAGAAGCATATCCGAACGCTCGTTGAGCAGGGTATATATCGCTCCTATCGCATAGGTATCGCGCACGGAATTTTTCATCATTATCTTTTGGTCATACGCCTTATCCCACATCACAGCCCAGCCGTTGGCTTCTACGTATTCCTGCATTGAAGAGTATTTGCCGTAATTTGACTTTTGGTATGCGGTAGAGTCGTTGGCATAGAGAATGCCGAGTGTGCCCATCGTGTAGGTGCGGCTGTATACGTTGTATTCGCCGCTTTCCTCGTCATAGTCGTAATCAAAGTAATATCCGTCTTTTGCATCGCCGGAGAGAAGTAAAGGAGATATATTGTCTCTGTAATCTTCGATTTCGCCGTAGCCCATGTCGCTTAGATTTTTCTCCAATTTCAAAAGCAACTTTTCCTTCACCATTTTTTCCACCATATAATCTGACGGGCATATGACGTCGTAATCGGCTTTTGTCGTCTTTATTTGCGAATACATCATTTCGTTTTCATCAAAGAGATCGTATTTGACGGTGATACTTCTGCCCGTGATCTCTTGATAATATTCCTCAAATTTTTCTATAACGTCTTCGCCGATATACTCAGACCAATTATATACCTTTAATATCTCGTTTCTCGGTTGGCATCCGCACAGCAAAAGCGGAAGCGCGAGCGAAATAACTATGGCAAGCAGTATAGCTGCCGAAAATAACTTTTTCTTCATTTCTTCCTCCTTTGCGTCAGTGTTTTTCCTTTGCCGTCTTTGGTTTATACAGTATCATCATCAGCGCGAAGACGATAAAGAATATTATCGTAAACAATGCGCGTATATCTGCCGGCAGCGGATGCTTGCCGTTTTTCAATCCGTAGAGCAGTGTCGACAGCGTCTCAAAAGACGTCACGTTGACCTTGGTGATTACGAAGTCGTCTATCGACAGCGTAAACGAAAGCAGCGCGCCGACCACAACTCCCGGCAGTATGTCGGGGAGTACGACTTTGAACATGGCTTTTGCAGGCGTGCAGCCCAGATCCAACGCGGCTTCGTAAATCTTATTGTCGCTCTTTTGCAATCTAGGCAAGACGTTGAGAAGTACGTACGGCGCGCAGAAGGTCGTCTGCGCAAGTATTAGTTTGAGCGCGGTCACGCCCCAGCTTCCGTCGTTGATTCTAAACATCGACGCAAAGATATTGAATACCAGCGCCAATGCGATAGCGGTGACTATTTCGCTGTTGAGCAGCGGTATTTGATTGACGGTGCTGTAAGTCGCTTTGATACGCTTGTTGTGCATCGCGTGCAGTCCGATCGCGCCCAACGTGCCGAGCACTGTCGACAGCAAACTTACAAAAAAGCCTACGAAGAGCGTGTTGACAAGCGCCTCCTGTATCTTGTCGGCATTTGGGCCGTTGCCGCTAAACAGATTGATATAGTTGTTGAAAGAAAATCCGCTCCAATCGCTGAAAGAAGGCGTTTCGGTGAATGAAAAGACTATCATCCATACGATAGGCAGATACAATATGATAAGTATGATACTTATAAAGGTTTTGACAAGTATTTTTCTCAGCATATTCCGCCTCCTTTGCTGCCGCCGTCAGCATATTTGTTGGATATAAACATCGATATACCCATAAATATCAACAGTACGAAAGATATAGCCGCCGCCATATTGAGACTGTCTGCTTTGAGCGAATATATAAAGTCGCCGAGCAACATCATTTTGCCGTTGCTCATTATCTCTGTGACGGCAAAAGTCGTGATAGACGGTATCAGCACCATTGTCAGACCGCTTATTATTCCCGGCATTGAGAGAGGCAGCGTTATTTTCCAAAAGGCTCTTGTAGGAGTCGCGCCGAGGTCGCTCGCGCCTTCGATATAGCTCTTGTCGATTTTGAGTATGGTGTTGTAAAGCGGCATTATCATAAAGGGAAGATACTCATACGTCAATCCGAATATCACCGCGCCCATACCCATTTTAAAGCCGAGTACGTTGAACACCGCTTTGGTCGCCATCATACGCAAGAGGAAGTTGACCCACATCGGCGCAAGGAAAAGACCTATCATGACGCCTTTGCGGTTGAATTCCGGTTTGGTCAGGAAATATGCGATTGGGTAGCCTATCAAAAGACATAGCGCGCTTGTCGAAAGTCCCGCGATAAGCGAGTTGGATATGACTTTGCCAAGAGCCTGTTCTTTTGCAAGTTCCTTAAAATTCGCTATCATATCAAAAGAGCCGTCGCTCGCGTCTATAAATGCAAAGACAAGCACAAGCGCAAGCGGAAGCAGTACGAAGAGCGCCATAAAGAGCGCGTAGGGGATAGCCATACATTTTTTAAACATTTTCGTCCCCCTTTACGTCTTCATTTTTGGCAGATATGCCGTCGCCGTCAGTCTTGATGTCGGCGGCTTCTTCTTTTACTATCTCGAATTTATCCGGGTCTATCTTTATGCCGACTCTGTCGCCCTTATCCCACAGGTATTCCGTATCGGCGTAAATGTGGTGATTGTCGTCAGTCTTGATGTCGACGATATAGTTTTTGCCCTTATAGATCATGCTGTCGACGTTGCCTGCAAGCGGAGCGGCGTACTCATCGTCCGTCATATCTACGTCTGCAAAGCCAAACCTTATCTTTGCGCTGCTGCCTTTGAGCGCTGTCTCAACGCCGTCGATAGTGAGTATATCCTGGTCGGCGTCGTAGGAGCAGTCCTTCCAAAGCGCAGTCGGGGTAAAGTCGTATGTGCCGCCGTACATATCGAACGTGGTATTGGACGTAAAGGTAACTTCGACGGTGTTGTCGACGTGTTCTTTGTGCATTATCTGAATATTTTCAGGCGCGACATACAGCCCCACTTCCTTGCCTATCGGCGCTTCGATAGTACTGTGTATGATAAATTCAAATCCGTTGCACTCGCACATCATCTCGTAGTGTACGCCTCTGAACATACTCGACTTTATCACTCCGGTAATGATACCTTTTTCCTTTGATTTTACTTCGATATCTTCGGGACGTATGACGATATCCACCGGTTTATTTTGTCCAAATCCTGCGTCTACACAGGCAAATTCCGTGCCGACTATGTTTACCTTATAATCATCTATCATGATTCCGTCAAGTATGTTGGATTCGCCGATAAAGTCGGCTACGTATGCGGTGAGAGGCTCGTTGTAGATATCTATCGGAGTACCTTCTTGGCATATCACGCCGTCTTTCATAACTACGACGGTGTCGCTCATCGTCAACGCCTCTTCCTGATCGTGCGTTACGTAGATAAATGTTATTCCCAAAGTCTTGTGCATTTCTTTGAGTTCAATTTGCATTTCTTGGCGCATTTTGAGGTCAAGAGCGCCCAAAGGCTCGTCGAGTAGCAGCACTTTCGGCTCGTTGACGATAGCTCTTGCTATTGCAACTCTCTGTTGCTGTCCGCCGGATAGCGAGTTGACGTCTCTCGTCTCATAGTCGCTGAGTCCGACGATTTTGAGCGCACGGCGTACCTTTTCGTCAATATAATATTTATATCCGTTGACTTCTTTTTGCACGCGGCCCTTTTTGGTCATCTTGTTGACGTATTTCTTTATCTTTTTGAGCTTGACGTATCCCTTTTCAACATAAGAATAATAGTCCTTTGCCGCGATAGAGAAGTCGGGCTTTCCCGTGTTAGGGTCGACGAGGAAGTCTTTGAGCTTGACTTGCTTTACGCCTGCTTCGCCGTTAGCCTTTTGATAATTGACCTCTATCCTTTTGAGTTTGAGACCGAATGCAATGTTGTTGAATACGTTGAGGTGTGGGAACAGCGCATACTTTTGAAAGACCGTATTGACGGGGCGTTTGTGCGGAGGAAGTTTTGCGATATCTTCGCCGCCGAAGAGCACCTTGCCTTGCGTGGGTATTTCAAATCCCGCAATCATTCTCAAAGTCGTCGTCTTTCCGCAGCCGCTAGGTCCCAAGAATGTGACGAATTCTCCCTTTTTGATATTGAGATTTATGTCGTTGACAACGCACTTGTTGCCGTATTGCTTAGTAAGTCCTTTGAGTTGAATTATGTATTCGCTTTCTTCTATTTTTGCGTTTTTCTTTTGCTTTGCCTTATCTTTATTATCCATTGTGATCTCCTGCTATCAGAATGTGGGTGGGCTTGATACCCAAAGTATTTTTGTTACTTCCTGTGTGTCGTTTTCTATATAATGTCGTTTTTTACTTGTGAAATAAAATGAATTACCTGCGTCTATCCTATATGATTTTTTGCCCAGGTGCAGCACCGCGCTGCCTTGAAGTACGTATCCGAATTCCTCGCCTTCGTGCGGCATATCCTCGGTCGTGCTAATACTCGGTTGAAGAGTCAGCAGTATCGGCTCCATCTCGTTTTTCAAAGAATTGGGGACGAGCCACGTTATCAATTCTCCCTCGTCCTGTTTTTCAAAAAAGTCGTTTTCAGTGAATACTATCTGTTCGTCGACTTCTTCGTTAAAAAATGATTTGAGGTCGCTTCCCAACACCGCAAGTATATCCATCAGCGTAGTTATCGAGGGGGACGTGAGATTGTTTTCAAGTTGGGATATATATCCCTTTGTCAATTCGCACCTGTCCGCAAGCTCTTCCTGAGTGAGTCCGCATTGCAGTCGCAGTCGTTTTATCTTTACTCCAAGATCCATTTTATTCTCCTCTGACTTTGCTCTGATTTGCGGTGGCGAGAGCGAAAAAGTCGGTTTAGTAATTCTAAACTATTTTTTTATTAGGTTTTGTTAAGATAAACAAAAAGTTTAGAATTATTAAACAAGTTGATTATAGTGGATATGTATTTCATTGTCAAATAATATGATGGTATTTTTTGAAAATTTTTAATGAATATATATCAAGAAGTTTTCGATAGGTTTTTGATGGGATTTTCAAGGCGCTTTGCCGTAAATATAAATATATTAAATGTATAGACAAAGGCAAATAAGTGTGATAAAATAAATTCATTAAGACAACGGATATATTTATATGAAAGATAAGCAACAAAAGGACAATAAATACAAATATAAATTTTCTAGAATGAGAGCGTTGTTGATCACACTGCTGGGAGTGCTGATGATATCTGTGATAATAGGCACGTCTTTCGGTTTATATGCGGTCGGCGTCAATTTTGCAATGACGGAGATCACGCTTGATAAGGATATAGTATTTCAGACAATGGAGGGTTTCGGCGCGTCGTCGGCATGGACGTATCAAGCTCTCGGACTTCATGAGGACGAAAAGTTAAAAGACAATGCCATGCACATGCTATACGGCGAGAGCGGACTTGCGCTCAGCAATTTCAGATACAATATAGGCGCCGGCGGAGCAGAGAGCGGCGGTTATAAGGATACGTTGCGAGGCGCGCAGTCTTTCTTTATGGCGGACAGATTTAACGGCGATTATTCGGTATTTGCCGACGTCGACAACTATGACTTTACAAAAGACAGCGGAGTAATTGACCTATTTGAAAGGGCGCTTGCGCTGAACAATATAAAAGAGATAGTCTTTTTTGCCAATTCTCCGCATTATCTTATGACAAAGAACGGCAAGACGCACGCGAATGAGAAAGGCAAGAGTAATTTAAAAGAAGAGTGTTATGACGCTTTTGCAGATTATCTGCTTGTCATCACTCAATATCTGTATGAGAATATCGTAAAGAAGTATGACGGCAATATAGAGATTCATATTTCTCCCGTCAACGAGCCTCAATGGGATTGGGGCGGAGCAGGCGCGTCGCAAGAGGGCTGTCACTACGAGCCAAATGAACTTGCTAAATTTTACGACGTATTTTATAACAAGCTGACGGCGCACAACGAAAAGTATTCGACTCAATTCAAGATGGATATATTTGAAAGCGGCAATTATAAGTTCAACGAACGTAAAGCTAAGTTAAGAGACTATCTCAACGCGTTTAGACAGTACGAATGGTTTGAAGGGATAGACAGCATATCTGTGCATTCTTACGACGCTGAGTTGGATACCAACTTGCGCAGGACATTCCGCAATTACGTCAGAAGTAATTGCGAGGGAAAGAGGATAGTTATGAGCGAAGTCTGCGTACAGAAAGAAGGCGTAGACAACGGCATAGACATGGGCGTCTATTCGGCAAGAATGATAATGAGAGATTTGAATTGGCTTGACGTCACGTCTTGGAATTATTGGCTGTCGGTATCGGTATATAATTATGAAGACGGACTTATTTATTGGGATCAATCCAATTCTTTGTCTGTGACAAAAAGATACTACACGATGGGACACTTTACCAAGTTTATTCCGCAGGGAAGTATGCGTATTAAATCCAGATACAGCGATTCTTTCGGCATCAACGGAATAAACTACGTCGCGTTTTTAAGACCTGACGGCAGTATTGTTATCGTCGTCGTCAACAACAGCAAAAATAGCAGACAGATAAAAGTGCGCGGCGCGTACGACGACGTAAGAGAGACGTTGACTACCGCGGACGTAAATTGGCAATCGCAGGAATATCAATACGGCGGATACCTGAGCGTGCCGGCAAAGTCGGTCGTGACATATGAATTTATGCCGCCGTTAGAGAACGTGGAGGAGTGATATAATGAAGGGCAGAATGATAAAAGTAGCGGCAGCGCTTTTGACGTGCGTGGTGCTGACGTGTTGCGTATTGGGCATATTCGCTGTTTCAGCGCTTTTGGGTAAGACTACGCTGAGGATAGATACGAATGAAAAATTGCAGACAATGCAAGGTTTCGGCGCGTCGTCGGCATGGGTATATCAAGACTTAGGGCTTGAAGATCTAGCTACTAAGAACACTGCCATACAGATGCTTTACGGAAATGACGGTTTGCAGCTCAATACGTTTAGATACAACGTGGGCGCCGGCGGCGTGGAGAGCGACAACTACAAAGATCCTCTTAGAGGCGCGCAATCGTTTTTTATCGCAGAGAGATTTACAGGCGATTATTCGGTATTTGCCGACGCCGACAATTACGACTTCACGAGAGACGGCGCAGTGCTTGATTTATTTAAACGCGCGCTTGCCACAGGCAATATAGATAAGGTGATTTTCTTTGCCAATTCTCCGCACTATCTCATGACGAAAAACGGCAAGACGCACGGCGACGTTCCTTACGACAACAATTTAAAAGAGGAATGTTACGTTGCCTTTTCGCAATATATGCTCGTCATAGTCAACTATATCTATCAAAATATAATAAGTCAGTATGACAAGGACATTCAAATATATATTTCTCCCGTCAACGAGCCTCAATGGAAATGGGGCGACGACGCGACGCAGGAGGATGGCGAAGCTACGCAAGAAGGCTGTCACTACGACCCCAAGCCGCTTGCAAAATTCTACGATACCTTTTACAGTCAGCTAGACGTATTCAATGACGAAAATTCCACAGACTTTAATATGGATATATTCGAGAGCGGCAACTATAAGATGCTCAATTCGACGCGTACTAAGTTCAATGAATATATGCGCGAGTTTGAAAAATACGACTTTTTTGACGAGATTACGCACATTTCTCTTCATTCGTACGGCGCGGATAAATCGATATTTTATAGGGAGATTTTTGCAGATTATATGTCTAAGAATTTTCCGCATATCAGCATAAGCATGAGCGAGTACTGCACTATGGAATGGAACGTGGACGAGAGCATAGACATGGGGCTTTGGTGCGGCAAAGTTATGATGCGCGACATCGCTATATTGGGCGTGACGGATTGGAGCTATTGGCTGTCTGTTGCCAAAGGCGGATATGAAGACGCTCTTGTATATTGGAAGAAAGACAACGGATACAATTCTTTTGAAGTCACCAAGAGATATTACGTATTCGGTCAGTTTTCCAAGTATATATCCAACGGCAGCGTGAGAGTATCTGCCGATTACAGCGACTTTTTGGGCGTCAACGGAATTGAGACGGCGGCGTTTAAAAATCCTGACGGCAGCGTAACCGTAATTGTATTGAATGACAGCGAGAAGTCGCATACCATTGCGCTTAAAGGCGTCGATAAATATAAGAACGTCAAAGAGATAATGACTGACAGCGACGTAAATTGGCAGACGCGAGAGTATGCGTTTGACGGCAACGTAAAAGTGGCTGCCAAGTCAATGACTACTTTTGTATTGACAAAGTGACGCAGATTTTTTAAGTTTTTAACTTGTATGTTGTAAAACTTATGCAATAGTGGTAGAATAGATAAGTAATTAGAAAAAACGCAACAACGATTTATGAGAGGTGAAATATGTTGAAGATAGATATCATATCGGGATTTTTAGGCGCAGGTAAGACGACTTTGATAAAGAAGCTTTTGTCGTCTGCATTGAAAGGACAAAAAATCGTATTGATAGAAAATGAGTTTGGCGACATTGGCATAGACGGCGGATTTTTAAAAGAATCTGGCATTCAGATAAACGAAATGAACAGCGGATGTATATGTTGTTCGCTTGTGGGCGATTTCAAAAAGGCGTTAAATCAAGTGTATGAGCAATATGCGCCTGACAGAATAATCATTGAGCCGTCGGGCGTGGGAAAACTCAGCGACGTATTGCAGGCAGTGTTGTCTGCTCAGCTTCCTGACAGCGAAATATCTTCGCTTACGGCGGTGGTCGACGCAAAGAAGTGCAAGATGTATATCAAGAACTTCGGAGAGTTTTATAAAAATCAAATAGAGCAGGCTAAATGCGTCGTGCTCTCGCATACGTCAAATATAGACGATGCCAAGTTGCAATACTGTCTCGATACCGTCAAGTCGCTCAATAAAGACGCAGTGATAGTGACTACGCCTTGGGATGAGATAGACGGCGAAAAGATTTTTGCCGCTATGACAAACGTATCTTCACTTGCCAATGATTTGCAACATCTTCACGAAGAAGAAGTATGTCCCGTATGCGGAGGACATCACCATCACCACGGCGAGGACGAAGAATGCGGCTGCGGACATCACCATCATCACCATGAGGACGAAGAGTGCAGTTGCGGACACCACCATCACCACGACGAAGACGAAGAGTGCGGCTGCGGTCATCACCATCACCACGGACACGATGCCGACGAAGTATTTTCTAGTTGGGGAGTGGAGACGGCAGGAAAATACGGCGCGGAGCAGATAAAGGAGTTGCTTTCAAGTTTAGATAGCGGAGAGTACGGCGTGATATTGAGAGCAAAGGGCATCGTGCCTAGCGCAGACGGCAAATGGATACATTTTGACTACGTACCGGAAGAGGTAGACGTACGCTTTGGAAGCAGCGAAGTAATAGGAAGAATTTGCGTGATAGGCAGCAAGATAGACGAGGGCAAGCTTGCAAAGCTCTTTGAGATAAAGGCTTGATATTGAGGAGATAAAATGGAGATACCTGTATATTTATTCACGGGATTTTTGGAGAGCGGAAAGACCAAGTTCATACAAGAGATGATGACCGACGACAGATTTAACGAGGGCGAAAAGACGTTGCTGTTGGTCTTTGAGGAGGGCGAAGAGGAATACAAGCCTCAGTATTTTGCGTCTCCCAACGTGCATATCGAATACGTCGAGGATATCGACGATATCAACGATTCTCTGCTTTCCGCGATAGAAAAAAAGCATGGGATACAGAGAGTAATTATAGAATACAACGGCATGTACGAAGTGGGTAAGCTGCTTGACGTGATGCCTGATAATTGGACTTTGGCGCAAGTGCTTATGATAGCGGACAGCAATACATTTATGAATTTCAACGCCAATATGAGGCAGTTGACTTTTGATAAAATGCAGAGCAGCGAAGCGGTGATATTCAATAGATTTGACGACAAAAAAGACAAGATGGAATATCACAAGATAGTGCGCGCGGCAGGCAGAAAGATAGACATACTTTATGAATATACCGACGGACACGTCGAGCCCGACAGGATACCAGACCCGCTGCCGTATGATATCGACGCCGATATAGTTGAGATTAAGGACGAGGACTATGCGGAGTTTTACAGAGATATCTGCGAAGAGGGCAGCAAGTATGACGGCAAGATACTTTCATTTAAAGGTATAGTAGCGGTGGACGACACTTTGCCTAAGAATACCTTTGTGCTTGGCAGACATATTATGACGTGTTGCGAAGCCGATATATTTTACGGCGCGTTTGTATGCGAACACAGACAGGTCATCGACCTCAAAAAGCGCGATTGGGTGAAGATAACTGCAAAGATAAAGTTTAGAAAACACGAAGTTTATGACGGCGAGGGACCTGTGTTTGAAGCCATATCTGTGGAGAAGACGGACAAGCCGCTGCAAGAGTTGGCAACGTTTTAATTTTGTCCTTTGATCGTCGCAAGCGACGTTTTACCCATACGGAGAAATATCATAAATAAATACACAAACAAATATTAGGAGATATACATATGCAAAGAATAGCAAAATTCCACAAGGTGTCGTTTGAGCAGTTTAGCAAAGATTGGATAGATACCTTTGGCGATAGCGATAATATCAAGGAGATATACGACAATATCAAGCTTCCTAAAAGAGCTACGACAGGATCTGCCGGCTACGACTTTTTCGCTCCCATTAAGATAGAGCTTGCGCCTAATCAAACGGTGAAGATACCCACGGGCATAAGAGTTGAGATAGATGAAAATTGGGTGCTCAAATGCTATCCGAGAAGCGGTCTGGGCTTTAAATTCAGATTGCAGCTCAACAACACTGTCGGCATAATCGACAGCGACTATTTCCATTCTTCCAATGAAGGACATATATTCTGCAAACTCACCAATGCGACCAACGAGGGCAAGACGGCGGTCGTAAACGAAGGCGACGGATTTATTCAAGGCATCTTTATCGAGTACGGCATAACCGTTGACGACGAGGTCAGCGCAAAACGCGACGGCGGATTTGGCTCGACAACTAAAAAATAATGTTTGATAAGGTTTATCAATACTTGATCACGGCGAAGCGTTTCGCCGTGATTTCTTATACATAAAATCACGGGAGCAGACAGCTCCCGTTTTGTCATTGGTACCTAAAAGTCATTTGTATTTATGTAATATCATTTGTGCTTGTTAAATCTTTGGTACTTATATATTTCATTGGTAGCACATTATGAATGCAATACTATGTTGCCGCTTTTCAGCGTATTTTGTACGTCTATAACGCGCTGGTTGGAAGAGCCTTTCCAAAAAAGTTTTGGGTCAAAAAGTTCTATCTTAAATTTGCCGTCGACCATTACGTCGAGGTATTTCACGATTTCCCAATCCAGGACTTCTTCCCATTCATATCCGCTATATAGCCATATCGTCTTATTGGGATATTTCTCTCTTATTTCTTTGGCAAGAGCCGTCACACAGTCTCTGTTGGCAGGGTGGAGAGGATCTCCGCCTGAAAAGGTGATGCCAGATACGTATGACTTGTCAAGTTCGTCAAATATCTCTTTTCTTTCGCTCTCGCCGAATTCCAGTCCGCCGTTGACGTCCCAAGTGATGGGGTTTTGGCATTCTTTGCAGTGATGGTTGCAACCTGCGACCCACAGTACTACTCTCAGTCCGTCGCCGTTGAGCATATCGTCTTTTGTGATATTGTGGTAACGCATATTACATACTCTTCCTATCTTTTATTTCTGCCATTTTCGCTTCGTTGAGACGGGTGTCACCCTTGACTCTTGAATACGAAAGATATCCGTTCATTCTCTCTATCTTGGTGAGATTTTTGCTGCCGCACTTGGGGCATACGTCCATGTTGAGTTCTTGATGTCCGCAGTCGTCGCAGTATGCCAGCGAGAGATTGACGCCCTCATAAAATCCCATTGCCATAGCTCTTCTTATAAGAGTGCGGATGGCTTCTTTGTTGTAATCAATCGGATATTTGACGTACTGTATCTTGCCGCCGTTAAGCAAATCCCAAAATCTGTTTTCAAGGTTTTGTTTTTGTATCGGCGAGAGTTCTTCTGTCACGTGACAGTGGAAAGAGTTGGTGACGTAAGGTCTGTCGCTGACGTTTTCCACAATGCCGTATATCTTTCTGAACTGTTCTACCTGCAATCCGCAAAGGCTCTCTGCCGGCGTGCCGTACATAGCGTACAATACGTGGTCCTCTTCTTTGAACTCGTTTATCTTTTTATTGATATATTCCATTACCTCTAAGGCAAACTGACCGTCCTGGGCAATAGACTTTTTGTTGTGAAGCTCTTGAAGTTCATTGAGCGCGGTGATACCGAAAGACGCCGTTGACGCTTTGAGAAGGGGAGCTATCCTGTCGCTGTATTTGAGATGACCGCCATAGAATCCGCCTTCGCAGTATGCGAGAGGATTGGTAGACGCTCTCATCTGTCCCAAATATTCATAGGTACGCAAATGAAGTTTGCGTATGAGTTCAAGATAATAATCAAGCACTTGATAAAAGTCCTGTGATTCCTGTTTTGCCTTGGCGTATATCATAGGCAAGTGCAGACTTACCGCGCCTATATTGAATCTGCCGACGAATATAGGTTTGTCATTCTCATCCGCAGGGTACATTCCGCCTTTCTCATACCAGGGAGAGAGGAAAGCTCTGCAACCCATAGGCGATATGACTTCGCCGTACTTTTTGTATATGCTTGCAACGTATCCGTCGCCCGTCAATGACAGCCAATCGGGATACATAGTCTTAGAAGAGCAGTCTACTCCTGCTTCGAATATGTCTTCGAGTTCTTTTCCCGGTCCGTGAAGATTTTCGTCATAAAGGAATACTATTTTTGGGAAGAGCACAGGCTTTTTGCATTCCTTTTTGCCCTGTCCGCCTTTGCGTACTTCCAGCATACACATATTTGCCATCTTGGCAAATCTCGATCTGCCCAAGCCGCCTGTGATTGTTATAAAGGGGTAGTCGCCTCTTGAAGACGCAACGGTGTTGAATTTATATTCCCAGCCTTGGAAGCCCTGCATCATATCTTTGCGTACGTCTTTGATTGCCTCTTCTTCCGCCTTTTCTTTGCTAAGACCCATGCCGACATATCTGTCGTATTGTTTTTGGAAAGACTTTTCTGCATACGGCTCCAAGATTTTGTCGACTTGCGGTACGGTAAAACCGCCGTATTGCTGACTTGCAGCAGAGAGGACGATATCGCCGATTACGTCAAAAGCTACGTCCAAAGTCTTTGGCTCGTTGTACCAAATGTTGCCCATTTCAAAGCCGCCTTTGAGTACGGTCGCCACGTCAAAGAGACAGCAGTTCATCGTGTCTCTTCTCGCCGACATATCGTGGATATAGATATATCCGTCGCGGCATGCCTGCAATTCGTCTTTTGTCAAGAAAAACTTTTGATAAAGCTCTTTGTTGAGTTGGTTGAAAATAAGACTTCTCTTGGTGGATACCAAAGCCGAATCGGAGTTGGAATTTTCCTTGTCTCCTATATACATAATTGCTTGGCTCTTCTTGTATACTTCGTCAAGCATATGTACGAAATCTTGCTTGTAGTTGCGATAGTCCTTATAGCTTTTTGCAACGGAGGGGTTGAGCGATTCAAGCGCATACTCAACGACGTTGTGCATTTCGCTTATGGTAATAAAATCTTTGTTCATAGAAGCGACCTTTTTGTTTACGAAGTCGCATATAAACTCAATGTCCTCATCGCTGAACTTCACGAGGGCTCTGTAAGCTGACTTGTTGACTGCGGTTACTACTTTCTGGACGTTATACTCTTCTTTCGTTCCGTCTTTTTTGATTACGTACATATTTTCTCTCCTATTCATTCGTTGCAGAAATGATTATAGCATATTGATATGTCAAAGGCAATATAATAATGCAAAAAAAATTAAAAAAATTTAAAAAGTTTTGCTTGACAACCACAATATATTGTGATATGGATTTAAAATTTATCTATATAGTGTATATTTGACTGCATATCCATTGATTATAATCAACATATACATGGCTTTTATTTTTTTATGATAATTAAGGGATATGCAAGCGTATAAATTTGACTTGGAAGAGTGTAAATGAGCATACATTGCTTACAGTCAATCAAGCTTTAAGTCATTTCGACCGAAGTGCAACGAAGCGGAGAAATCTCAACAAATTAAAATAATGAAGTCACTTCGAGCGTAGTGGAGAAGTCTCAACCTTTTATTTAACTCGATTAGACCTCTCCGCGTTGGTCGAGGTGACCAAATGTGAATCTTACAAGCTTGGGAGGAAATCGTCATTGACGCTCGCCCAAGACGCACCTGCTGGCTCGCTATGCTAGTGCTTTCGCTCCTTACGACCGAAGTGGAGAAATCTCATCCTTTTATCTTTTAATAAGTTGAGACTTCTCGACTGTGCTCGAAGTGACCGAATATAAATCTTACTAGCATTGGAGGAAATCGTCATTGCCGCTCTCATATATAATATTGATATATTATTTAATATAATTAAAGATATATTGATTATCATAAGCTAATCAAAGAATTTATCAACCGCATCCGATGTATTCTCAGACTTCTTTGCAATTAAATATGGACGGCGTATAACTTGACTTTTGCTTTTGTAATAGTATATAGTAATAAGGCGATGTAAGGGCGTCGTTATTTATCATAATATTATGCAGACAAAAGAAAGATTGAAGACAATGGGCGAAAAGCTCAAAAATATAGTGCTTCCCGTCGTTGCATACGGCGGTGTTGCCGGCATACTTTCAGGCTTTTTGGTAGGGTTGTTTAATTTCGCCGCCCGTTATCTTATAGAATGGTCGGGAAAGATATATAAGGGCGTGCTTGATCATTTGTGGTCGCTGCCGCTGTTTTTTCTCGGACTTGCAGGACTTGCGCTTTTGATGGCGCTGTTGCATAAGTTTATTCCCAACGTGAGAGGAAGCGGTATCCCCAACGTAGAAGGCAGCGTGAGAGGCGTACTTTCTTTTAAGTGGATAAGGACGCTGTTCGGTACGGTTGCGGGCTCGTTTTTGAGTTTTTTTGCAGGTTTGCCGCTTGGCAGCGAGGGACCCAGCGTACAGCTCAGCGCAATGACGGCTCAGGGCGTGACTGAGATAATGAGGGCAAAGCTGACTTGGCGCAGATACGTCATGGCAGGCGGCGCGGGCGCAGGTATCGCAGTCGCATTCAACGCACCGCTTGCAGGCATTGTATTTGCAATGGAGGAGTGTCACAAGCGTATATCGCCAATGATACTGCTGTGCGCTTCTTCGTCTGTGATTACAGGTACGGTGACGTACAGACTGCTGGGTATGGCGATAAAAGATCCCAGGTGGTCAAGTACTTCTATGTTGTTTGACATAAAGGGTTTGGAGCCGTTTGGCGATTTCAAGCAGATGAGTTCGATAGGCGAATTTGCAGGAGTGCTTGGGATATTGATAGCCATAGGCGTCGTCATAGGCGCGCTAGCTATATTTTTTAATTTTCTTCTTGTGCGTTCGCAAAGATTTATGGACAGACACGTCGTCAAATTCGGATATTGGAAGAGACTTTTGATAGCATTCTTGCTGACGGGAGTTCTAGGGCTCATATTCGTCAAGTTTTATGAAGAGGGTTTTGCATTTGTCAACACAGGCGGACATTCGCTTGTCGATCTGCTGTGCCACAGCGGACTCAAATATTCATTCTTCTTTTTGCTGTTGATACTCATTGTGCGTATGGTGTTGCTGCTTGTTTGTTTCAATTCGGGAGCAACCGGCGGTTTGTTTATACCGATGCTTGCGACGGGCGCGCTGATAGGCGCCATGCTCGGCACTTTGTTTGTCAAAATGGGTATGAG
Organism: uncultured Christensenella sp.; assembly: GCA_910579785.1. Taxonomy (GTDB): domain Bacteria; phylum Bacillota; class Clostridia; order Christensenellales; family UBA3700; genus RACS-045. Next base: position 69,075 of record CAJTVJ010000003.1, read on the forward strand.
CTCGCAATATTATCCTGCTGTGATAGTCATAGCAATGACGACTTTCTTCGGGGCAAGCGTCAGAGCTCCCATTACGGCAATAGTCTTGGTGGTTGAGCTGTCTGGGTATAAATCGGATTTTCTGCCTGTGGCTATATCTATATTTACGGCATACCTTGTTGCAGAGATACTTGGCAATACGCCTATCTACGATTCGCTCATGGAGAGACTTGTTGAGCAGAGCCAAGAGAAGTTGACAAAGAAGAGTTTTGACATACTTGTCGAGAAAGGCACGTTTGTGGACGGCAGACAGATAAAGGACGTCATGTGGCCTGTCGGGGCGCTCATCACCGAGGTGTTGAGAGAAGACGGCGAAAGTATAATTCCCGACGGCAAGACGAGATTGCAAGAGGGCGACAGGCTGACTATCTTAGTTGAAAGCAGCGACTTCGGCGAGACGGAGGAGTTCCTTTCGCATTTGACGGAGAGCAACAGCGAAGATGAAGAAGTCGTTGCAGATCAAATAAATAGCGATGACGGCGCAGTTGACGACGGGTTGCAAGAGGGCGCGATTGACAAAGACGACAACGCGGATAAGGGAGAAGAGGAGAATAAATCGCAAAGTCGTGAAATGAGCGGCAAAGAGGTGGACGAATGAGCATATTGACTATCAAAGGACTTACTCATATATTTGATTCCAAGACGTTGTTCAACGACGCCGATCTCAGCGTCAACAACGGCGAGCATATCGGAGTTGTGGGACTCAACGGAGCGGGCAAATCAACTTTTATGAATATAATCACAGGCAAGCTGTCGCAAGACGCAGGCGAGATAAAGTGGCTCAACGGCATACGTTGGGGATATCTCGACCAGCACGCCGACATTGACAGAAGCCAAAGCGTAATGCAATATCTTCAAGGTTCGTTCGATTATCTTTACGAACTCAACGACAGGTTGGAAAAGTTGTATGAAGACATGGCGTCCGAAGAAGATATGGACAAGCTTGACAGGATGGTGGCAAAGTCGGCAAGCATGCAGGAAAGACTTGACGAGAGCGGCTTTTACGACCTTGATTCAAAGATAAAGAAAGTCGCCAACGGTCTTGGCGTCAACAACTTTGGATATGACACTCTCATTGGCAATTTAAGCGGCGGACAGAGAGCCAAGTTGATGCTTTCCAAGTTGCTGCTTGAAGAGCTTGACGTAATGCTTCTTGACGAGCCTACCAACTTTCTTGACTTGGAGCAGATAGATTGGCTGAGGAAATACCTAGACGGTTTTAAAGGTACTTTCATACTCATATCGCACGACACGTCGTTTCTCAACAGCGTGTGCAAAATAATCGTCAATATAGAAAACGGTATGATAAGAAAGTATTGGGGCAATTACGACGAATTTATGCTCCAACACGAACAGAATGCCCGTCAGTATGCCGACAGCTATGAAAGACAGCAGCGCGAAATAAAGAAGATGGAAGATTACATCGCCAGAAATAAGGCGAGAGCGGCGACGGCAGGGATGGCAAACAGCCGCAAGAAGATGCTCGATAGAATAGACGTCATGCAAAAGCCAGTGTCGTTTGAAAAACCTACGTTCTCTTTTCCGTATACGCTGCTTGTTACCAAACATATGCTTGAAGTAAAGAATTTGCAGGTGGGGTATGACGGCAAAGCAATACTTCCGCCGATATCTTTCGAGATAGATTCGACGACCAAGCTTTGGTTGAGAGGTACCAACGGTCTTGGCAAGACTACGATACTCAAAACTTTGATGAAAAGATTGCCGTCTATTGCAGGAAACTTTTCTTTCCATATAGGTTGCAAGATAAATTATATCGAGCAGGACCTGCAATTCCGCTCTAAGGATATAAATGCAATTACGTTTATGAACGAGACTTATCCCAAGATGAGCCAAAAGGATATACGTACCCAGCTTGCCAAGGTGGGTATAAAGAATGATTTGGCGACCAAGTCGATATCTAATCTCTCAGGCGGAGAACAGGTCAAGATAAAGCTTTGCGCGCTTATGCAAAAGGAGAGCAACATATTGGTATTGGACGAGCCTACCAATCACCTTGACGTGTCGGCAAAAGAGGCGTTGTTTGAAGCTTTGCAGGCGTATGAAGGCGCCGTAATACTCGTCAGCCACGAGCCGATGTATGCAGAGAGCCTTTGCAATAAGATATTTGATATAGAATTTTAAAATATTTTATCACAAGCTACGGTTATCTTGACAGGGCGGAAATTTGGTTATATAATATTCCTCAGAGGGAAATAAAATGTTTACAAATCGACAAAAGATATCATTGATAATTTCAATATGGCTATACTTTGTTTGGATATTCGTCATTTGTGCATTGATGCGCGCGAATTTTAAGGGGAATTTCATCGGGTGCGTTATTGTAGGCGGTATCGGATGCGTGATAGTGTTGCTAATGTATGCAATAGTGTTTATAGACAGATATTATATATCCAATAAGTTAAAAAAACCTTCCAATATCAAATTTATCAAAAGTCTGCGCCGCAGTGCGTATATCAAAGCTATCTATATAGATATTATAGGCTTTTTCATGCTTTCTCTCAGCGCATTGCTTGTCGATAGCAATGAGATGCACTCGTTGCGCCTCGCGTGGTTTATTATTCTTTCTATTACGGTTTTTATCACTCAAATATTATTATTTGTCACTACTTATAAAAAGCATTTTTCCGCAGTCCGCGTATTAACTTTGCAGGAGAAAAACGAAGAGTTGACGTTGTCTTAGTTGTCGAATAAATGTTTTTGATTTAGGTTAATAAATTTATATTTATTTTATATAAAGGATGAGATTTCGACCAACGTGGAGAAATCTCAACGAGTTAAATGGGGTACTTCATGAGATAAGGTTAAGTAAACAAGACGACCGAATTTTTCGGCCGTCTTGCTTATTTTGGAATTAAATCAAACAATACCTTGCGCCATCATTGCGTCTGCTACTTTCAAGAAGCCTGCGATATTTGCGCCTATGACGTAATTTCCGTCGTAGCCGTACGTATGCGCGGCAGTGTCGATGTTGCGGAAAATATTTATCATAATATGTTGCAACTCGCTGTCGACTTTTTCAAAACTCCAAAAGAGTCTGCTGGAAGACTGAGCCATTTCCAATGCGCTGGTTGCTACGCCGCCTGCGTTTGCCGCTTTGCCGGGCAAGAAGATGACGCCGTTTTCGATAAAGAGTTTTGTAGCGTCCAAAGTCGTAGGCATATTTGCGCCTTCGCCGACAAGTATGACTTTGTTGGCGATAAGTTTTTTAGCAGCCTCAACATCAAGTTCGTTCTGCGTTGCGCATGGCAAAGCTATATCGCACTTTGTCGACCAGATGTCTCTGCAACCTGCGTGGTATTGAGCGGTGGGGATTTCTTTGACGTACTCGCTTATTCTTGCGCGTTTAACTTCTTTGATTTGCTTTATTACGTCAAGATTGATGCCGTTCTCGTCGACGATATATCCGCTTGAATCAGACATAGCCACGACTTTTGCGCCAAGTTGCTGAGCCTTTTGGCAAGCATAGATAGCCACGTTGCCCGATCCCGATATGACGACTCTCTTGCCGAGGAAGCTGGTTTGCTTCTTGCTGTTGAGGGCTTCTTGCGAGATATATACAAGTCCGTATCCGGTAGCCTCCGTTCTCACAAGACTTCCGCCGTAAGCCAAGCCTCTGCCCGTAAGTACGCCCGTATGCTCGTTGCGTATTCTCTTGTATTGACCGAAGAGATAGCCTACCTCTCTTCCGCCTACGCCGATATCTCCGGCAGGTACGTCTGAGTCACTGCCGAGGTGACGGAAAAGCTCTGTCATAAAGCTTTGGCAAAATCTCATTATCTCATTGTCGCTCTTGCCCTTGGGGTCAAAGTCGCTGCCGCCTTTACCGCCGCCGATAGGTAGGGAAGTGAGGCTGTTTTTGAATATCTGTTCAAAGCCTAAGAACTTGATTATCGACAGGTTGACTGACGGGTGAAATCTCAAACCGCCCTTATACGGTCCGATTGCGCTGTTGAATTGCACTCTGTAACCTTTGTTGACGTGTACTTTTTGATTATCGTCTACCCAAGGCACTCTAAACATCACAACTCTTTCGGGCTCTACAAGACGCTCTAAAAGTCCTGCTCTTTCGTATGCAGGATTTGCGTCGAATACAACTTTGAGACTTTGCAAAACTTCTGTCGCAGCCTGATGAAATTCAGGTTGGTCGGGGTTTTTTTCCTTTAATTCTTGCAACACTCTGTTTACATAATCCATTTTTTTACGATCCTTTTATAAAAAATTAAATTTTTTGTAAACACATTTTAGCACAGTGATATAAATTATTCAACAAAATGAGCGAAAAAATCTATTAAAATTTGAAAAATTTTTAAAAACTGATATTCTCGATAGTTTTACGAATTGACAGTTTTTCCCAATCGCTATTTTTTATTTGAAAAATGTCGATTATTATTTGATTAAATAAAAAATATAATGTATAATAAACATATTAAATATATTATATCTTAGGAAGGTGGAGAAAATGGAAGAAAAGACATTGAATCAAGACCAAGATCTTGCGGTCAAAAACAATGACGCAGACAAAGAGCCCGAAGCTCCAAAAAAGAAAAAGGGATTAAAAGGCTTTTTGCAACTTGTTATCTTTATTGTTTTGAGCATGGCTGGATTTCTCGTGCAAATGATTATTGAGTTGGTATGCGAAAAAGTTCCGGCATTGTCAGAGCCTATAAATAACTTGAAGATAAACGGCAGTACTACGTTTGATCTATTTGGCATAAACGAAGTATGGGGACCGTTTTTTGTCACAATGGTAGCGGTGTTTATATGTAAGGTAATCAACTTTGTTTTACATAGAAAAGTGCTTTTCAAGCCTAGACACAACTTGGCATTCGGCATAATAATGTATATTTTGTTTAGTGTCGTATTGTGGTTTGGTTCTGCAATTATCAAAGCGCCTGTAAGAGACGCGTTGATGGGAATAGACGGTTGGTCTACGTTGCCAATCATTAAGAAAGACCCGTCAGGTTGGGCTGTAACGGCAGCAGTAATGGTTTATTCGACTGCCGACCTTATCATAATGTTCTTTGCAGAGAAGTTCCTTATTATGAATGATAAGCTTTTCAAAAAGAATAACAAAGAGCAAGTTGCCGTTGTCGGCGACGTCGCTCCCGTTGAAGAGCAGGCAGTTGTTGCCGACGTAGCTCAAAGCGAAACGACGGCTAATGAGAGCGCGGTTGCTGATACTGCCGCTGCTCCTGTCGAGGATATCGTTGATACTTCTGATGCCGCTAAAAACGAGGTTGAGCAGACGGCGCAAGCCGAGACTGTCGAGCAAGTTGTCGAGGTTGTAGAAGAGACAGTTGAGGAAGAAATAGCAGAAGAAGTTGCTCCTGTCGAAGAAGTCAAAGAGCAGCCGCAACAAGTTGAAGAGAGTGCAGCTCCTGAATTTGAGGAAATCGAAGAAGAGATTGTTGAGGTTGTAGAAGAGGAGCTGCCTGTTGAAGTAAAAGAGGTAGCGGAAGAAGCAACGCAACAAGAAGAAGTCCAAGAAGCTGTGGCTGACGAAGTAGTGACTGTCGAAGAAGAGATAGTTGCAGAAGTCGTAGAAGAGCCGATAGTTGAGGAAACTCCTGTCAAGACGGCAGCCGCTAAGAAAGCGCCTGCTAAAAAGACCGCGACTAAGACGACCGCCGCTAAGAAACCTGCAACGACCAAGGCAGCCACAACAAAGACTGCGGCAACGAAGGCAAGCGCAAGCAAAACAACTGCGGCTAAGGCTACGGCAGAAAAGAAAACTGCAACTACTAAGGCTGCTGCATCAAAGACCGCGGCAACAAAGGCAAGTGCGAGCAAGACGACTGCCGCTAAGACAACGGCTGCAAAGAAGCCTGCAACGGCTAAGGCAGCTGCAACAAAGACTACGGCAACAAAGCCAAGCGCAAGCAAGACGACTGCCGCTAAGACAACGGCTGCAAAGAAGCCTGCAACGGCTAAGGCAGCCGCAACAAAGACTGCGGCAACGAAGGCAAGCGCAAGCAAAACAACTGCGGCTAAGGCTACGGCAGAAAAGAAAACTGCAACTACTAAGGCAGCTGCAACAAAGACTGCGGCAACGAAGGCAAGCGCAAGCAAGTCTACTGCTACTAAGGCTACGGCTGCTAAAAAACCTGCTGCAAAGTCTACTGCAAAAAAGAAATAATAAAAGTCAAATTATAAAAGCAAATGCGCCATTGCTGGCGCATTTGTTTTTTTGTCTAGTTTTCTTTTATCTTGTGTAAGTGATAATAGAAAGTAGATTGTTTTACGTCAAGTAAGTCGAGCGCGTCGGCAAGGACGATTTTTTTGTCATTGTACATAGATATCACTTTGACAAACATCTCGGTATATTTCTTTTTGGGTCTTCCGAAACAAATACCTTTTTGTTTGGCAAGGGCTATGCCCTCCGCCTGTCTCAGCCGTATATTGGTTCTCTCATTCTCTGCGACAAAAGAGAGGAGCTGTAAGACTATATCCGAGATAAATTTGCCTATCAGATTGTCAGCTTTATCGCGAGTGTCAAGCAGAGGCATATCCAGCACTAGTATATCGGCTCCGATTTTGGTGGTGATTTTTTTCCATTCCTCAATAATGGCGTCATAGTTGCGGCCCAGCCTGTCAATAGATTTGATAACAAGTAGATCTCCCGCTTTAAGACGTTTGATAAGACGGGTGTATTCTTTGCGCTCAAAGTCTTTTCCACTTTTTTTGTCGCAAAAAATTCTGTTTTGTTTAATTCCGAATTTAAGGAAATCTTCGATTTGTCTGCCTAAATTTTGATCTGCGGCAGAGACACGTGCGTAAGCGTATTGCAATTTTTTTCTCCTTTTTTACTTTTGTAATTAAATTGTAATACGATAAGAATATCAAATTTATCAAGTTTAGTCCAAGGATTTGGTCAACTTTTATTGCCGTCATAATAAATAGACAAAAACATCGTGATAAAAAGTCAAAAAACTTTATTTTGACATAGAATTTTCTATATGTCAAGTATTTTATTTAAATATTCATATAATAAAGGTATGGAACAAGGTTTTGACGAAATTTTAAGAGAATTTTTAATTATGCGTAACTTGACTCAGACGGCTTTTGCAAATACGATTGGAGTCAAACAAAGTCAGGTGAGCGAATGGATAAACGGTAAGGCAAAGCCGGGATATGACACGTTGAAACGTATCGCTATGTCTTACAATATCTCTGCCGATTATTTTCTCGGAATAAAGGACACTTATTGATAAATTTATCTGACCTCATCTTTCTTCATATCGGCGGCGTCAATAAAAGTTGAAATTGACATAAAATATAATTTGATATATAATTGAGATATGAGAAAGAGAAGTCTAAAAATATCGTTGATAAGTGTCGCTGTCCTAGCGGTCGTTGTTGCAATAACGTTGCTCAGCGTTTATTTTGCAACAAGCAAAAAGATGTCTGAGTACGTCGAATGTCAAGTCGTTAAGTTGGACGGAAGATATAAGACTACTGTCGATAAGAGATTTGGCAAGTACTTGGGGCATCCCGACCTTGTGGAGATAGACGGCACTTTGATGACGTTTTATCCCTCAGGACACGGCAAAGGCGCCATCATTGGCAAAGTCAGCAATGACTTGGGGCAGTCTTGGCAGGATATGACAAATCTTCCCAAGTCTTGGGTAAATTCTATGGAAACTCCATGCGTATACAAATTGACGAGGACCGACGGCAGTCAGGTCTTGGTATTGACGTCGGGATGTCCTAATTGGGCGGCAGACGGCATACTTCCCGACGGCTTCAACAGCTCGCTGTCGTTTGACGGCGGCAAGACGTGGAGCGAGTTTGATCATCTATACGGCAAAGAATGGGCATTGAGCGAGTTTGGCGACAGCAATAAGGCGTATGACGGAGTCGTTGCAATGAGTTCTCTTACTCAGCTTAAAGACAAAGACGGCAGATTTATAGACAAGTGGATGGCGACTTTCCATCGCGGTGCGCACGACAAAGGAATGGACGCGGGCAATGGATATACCAACTATCGCACCTATCTCACCATTGAAGGCGACAAGGCGGTATGGTCGCGCCCAGAGCCGATATTCACCGAGCAACAGCATATTTTGGAAGATAAGTACGGCATGTGCGAGTTGGAGATAATACGCAACGAAAAGGACGATTGTCTTATCATGCTTGCGCGTCCCAACAGAAGGGTGAGCAACGCGCTTATTTGTTATTCTTATGACGAGGGAGAGACGTGGAGCGATCCCAGACAACTTCCAAATTGTCTGACGGGCGACAGGCACAAGGCAGAATACGACCCTGTCAGCGGCAAACTTATCATAAGCTTTCGACAGTTGCTGCAAGACGGCGATAAATACAAGACAAATGCTTTTGCCGCCGACAGCGTGATGTCGGAAGGTTGGGTAGCATGGGTGGGAGATTTTGACGATCTCATGAGTTATGCCGACAGCGACAGCGCAAACGACGCTTACGGCGACGGTCTTATCGTACTCGGCAAAAATTATAAAGGCGCAGATTGCGGTTACAGCGGAGTGGTGATACTCGGCGACGGCACGGCAATATTGCATTCATACGGATATTTTGACGCAGGCGCGACGAAGCCGTATATTATGCAGACCAAGTTTAAGATAAACGACGTAATAAAATCAAAATAATTAGCTATATATTATTTAAATGTCAAGTTGCATTGATCTATAAATCAATGAATATGCTTTGCAAAATTTATAAAATTATTTATTTCTTTCCAAGCATCTTTGCGGCATATGCAGGCGAGAGGTATTTGTCGCGAGGCGACGTGTATCCGCAATACGGAGTGATTTTTCTAAGCTGCTTTTCGTGGTCTTCAAAGTTCTCGGCAGGCAATAGGACGGGTCAGCATAGCACTTTTTGCGATAAGAATACGTCGCCGCTTTGATGATACGTCTTACGATATTTGCGCCGAGTGAACTCATAACTTTTTAAGCTGTCTATACATATTTTTTATCAGCGGATTCATTATGAAGTTGACAAGTATTCCCGACGTGATAAAGCAGTATACTTCGTTAAACAGTCCGTAAAAGGCGCATTTCGCGTCGCAGTATTTGCTGGCGCCGTATTTTTGGATATAGGTCTTTCTAAGATAAAATCTCTTGCCGTTTATGTTGTCAAACTGAAACAAATCAAATTCTCTATCCGCATACATAGAATTGAGCGGATCTATAAAGCCCGTGATATTGCGTTTGCTATCCAGCATTATATTGTTGATATTCAAATCGCCGTGGATAAGGCATGCGTCGGTGACTTTCTCGCTGAATATCACGTCGAATTTATCCCAAGCGGCGCGCATTGCGGCAATGACTTTGGGCGAAAGACTGCCTGCGTCGCACAGTCCTTGCGCGGTGTCTAATATCTCTTTGGCAAACGGCTTATAGTAGTCCAGCCAACTCTCGTATTGAGGATTGGATACTTCGCCGAATTTATCGTATTTGCAAAGGTGTATCTCGTGCAGCGCGCTTGTCACTTTATCTGCAAAATCAAGTCTTTTGCGCTTGCTCCTTACGCGCATATCCAGACAAAAGAAAGCAGTCTTTCCCTCGATCCTTTCCATTGCATAACAGTCAATGGGGATCACGCCGTCGGCAGGACGGCTAAACAATACGCGCGGCATAGGCACGGGGCAGTGCTTTGCGACGGTTGTCAAATCGTATACTTCTTTATCAAGCATATTCTTTGCTCTCAAAAATTTTATCACAATCCTTTCTCCGTCGTCAAAATCTATGCCAAAAGCTTTGCCGAAAGAGCCGCCGCCGATATATTTGATTTTCTCTATCTTTTTTTCAAACTTTTCTTTTACAACCTGCGTGGCATAATTTATCGCCGTCTTTTCATCTAAGGGTATCGCATTGATTATCTGCATTGTAATATCCGCCTTTTCCACTATGTCGACATAGTGCTTGATGTTTTTTATAAGTCTGGTGGAGAATATGTAACGTAAAACGAATTTTATAATTCAAGCCAACTGTGCTACAAGGTCAAGAAACTTTTTCTCGTTAAGAATTTCATTAGATACATATTGCCCATTGTAAAATACGGCATAATTTGTCCACGCCATAGGTGCTTTTTGCGCCTTTTCTTTACTGTCTAACAACACGCTTTCAAACGGTATGCCTTTTTCTTTCGCAACTTGCTCGACTATCGGAATATATTTAGCCGTGAACGGACAACCGTGCGAATAATAAACTATGAAACCTTGCTTATCTATTTGCGGCGTTTTTGCGCTGTCTTTGAATTTCGGAACGGGTGCATTATCGTCAAACGGCAAATACAGTAAAGTAAAAAACGGTTCGGCATTGTCTGCCACTTTGAATCCCTTATAGGCGAGATATTTCGGGTCTGACAGGAATGGCATTTTTTTCGTGGAAGCCACAACGGTAAGTCCATATTTGCCTTGCGCTTTTGCGTCGTCAATGCAGGTTTTCAACAAATCATTTGCGTAGCCGTGTCCTTTTAAAGAGCCCGAGACCCAAAAGCAATTTATGTGCATATAGCCCTCTGCATTGATAGGACACCAAGCGTTTTCAGCAGGGATGTATTCGATAAAACATTTGCCACGCTGGTTAGCTTTCAAGAATACCAGACCGTCTTTCAATCTTTCGGCAAGCCATGCTTTTTTGCTTGATACTTGAATGTCTTTATTGTTTGAAATAGCGCAACAGATATGTTCTTTATCTAAATTTTCAAGAGTGAGTTTTATATATTCCATTTCGATTAAACCGCCTTTTAAGATATTTATATTATATCACAAATAAACGGCATTTTCAACTGTATAACTGCGCTTAAAGTATAATGGCACTGTGGCGGGTGCTTGATAAAATAAAACAAGCGGCTCGCTGACGCTCGCCGTCAAGCACCCGCCACAAACCGACACAACGCAACGAAAAAGCAAGAACGGCAACTAAAAATCGGGGTTCGCGCGCAGGCTTTTCGCAAAACCTCGATTGTTGAATTGTAATTACAACCCATCAATACTTGAAAAACTATTAAAATTATGCTATAATTATTTTAATTAAGTTTTCGAGGGAATAAAATGGCTTACTCTTTTAAGAGCGTAACGATACGCACGGACAATTCTGAGAGCGGAATGCTAAAAATCAACGAACTTTGGACGGATATTATGACGGGTAAAGTGCCGCTTGACTTTATAGAGAACGGCGCACCCGTAAAAGGTTTGTCGCCTATATCGGCATACAGCGATTATGAGAGCGACGAAAAGGGTAAATATAATTTATCCGTCATGACCGTAACCGCCGATTTCTTTGCCAAAATGGAAAGTTTTGTCTCGCAAGGACAGTATATTAAAATCGACGAAAGCGGCGAAACGATTACTGAATGCGCGAACAAAGCATGGTCTAAGATTTGGGATCTTACTGCAAGCGGTGAACTCAAACGCGCTTTTACTATTGACTACGAAAGCACCGTTCCTAGCGAATATACCAAAGACGGTAAGGCGCATTGCTATTTGTACATAGCGGTAAAGTGAAACAGTATGATTGAAATTAAAACTTGGATTGCGGAATTCACAAACAAATTAGAGCGAACATTTTTGGGGCGCGTATGGTTTATCGGTTTGCAAGGCAGTTACGGCAGAGACGAGGCAACGGAAGCAAGCGATATAGACGTAGTTGTTATTCTCGACGAATTGCGTATAGACGATTTGAAAGTCTATCGTGATATGCTCGATACACTGTCGAACAGAGAACTTATTTGCGGTTTTATTTCGGGCAAGGACGAACTTTTGAATTGGGAAACGAGCGACCTTTTTCAATTCTATTATGACACCACGCCCATTAAAGGAACTCTCGATTGCTTGCTCGAAAAGATAGATATAAAAGCAGTCAAACGGGCTATAAAAATCGGTGCGTGCAATATTTATCACGCTTGCGTGCATAACTTCGTACACGAAAAAAGTGAAGATATACTTCGCTCGCTTTACAAATCGGCAGTGTTTGTGATACAAGCAGTATGGTTTTACAAAACGGGCAAGTACATAAAGTCTAAAACCGAATTGCAAAACGCAATCAATCCGCCGTCAGCCGTTCTTACGACGGCACTAAACTTAAAGAACGGCGCAGACGTAAAGTTTGAAGAAATGTCGGAGCTTTTAATAAATTGGGCGACAGCCGTTATCGGAGGTTATAACGAATGAAAAAAATTCTATATGTTATCTTGGAACAATGGGCGGATTGGGAACTTGCTTATATCTCGTCAGCGGTCAATATGCTCGGCGGCGGAAAGTTTGAAAACAAAACGGTATCGCTTACGAAAAATGCCGTTACTTCTATCGGAGGCATTAAATGCTTGCCCGACTACGATATACAAAGCGTTCCATCGGAATACGACGCTTTAATTCTTATAGGCGGTATGTCTTGGCTCAATGAAAACGCTATGCAAATTAAACCGCTTATAGACGATTGCATAAAGAAAGACAAAGTGTTAGGCGCAATTTGCGACGCTTGCAGGTTTTTAGGCTCTGTCGGTGCATTGAATAACGCAAAGCATACTGCTAACGATTTGAACGAATTAAAACAGTATTCGGCTTATACCAACGAGCAAGGCTTTATACATAGGCAAGCCGTGTCGGATAATAAAATCATAACGGCAAACGGAACGGCAACTCTTGAATTTGCACGGAAAATATTGAAAGCGTTGTCTATTGCAAGCGACGAGCAAATAAACGGTTGGTACGACTTTCATAAACTCGGTTTCTATAACGCCGCTATGCCGAAAATGTAGTAGAGATTATAATTTATGACGATAGAACTTATTAAGGAAAACGAAATACAAGAAACTTGCGATATGGTAGCCCGCGCGTGTAAAAATTCGGTATTTGCCGAGTTTTATCCGAGGCTGCCGAAATACTTTTCGATTTCGTATGACGAAATAAAACAAAAAGCCGAATACGGACATTTTTACGTTGTCAAAGAAAACGGTAAAATTATCGGGTGCGGTTGTATCGGCGCGTATTGGGGGAGTTTGACGGAAAGTTGGATAAACACTATTTTTGTTGAGCCGTCCTATCAACATAAAGGAATCGGCAAGAAAATTATAGAACATTTGGAAGGCGATGAATATGCTAAAAGAGCAAACCGAATAGAAATTCACTCTGCAATATCGGCGATACCGTTTTATCGCAAATTAGGTTACGAACATAAGAACGGAGATTTATCTTACCGCGACGGAATGTTCGACCTCGAAAAGTTTGTTTGACGAATAATTTTGAAAGGGAAGTTCGCCAAAAAATAGAAAGGAGTTAATAATGCCTTACATAAAAATCGAAAGCGGTAAACTGACCGACGAACAAAAAACAATGCTGATAAAGCGGCTCACCGAAGTGTCTGCGGAAATTATGAATATTCCGCAAGAGTTCTTTACGACTACCATTACAGAACTGCCCGATAAAAACTTCGGTATCGGTGGCAAAACAATCGATATTATTAAAAACGAATATAAAAAATGAAAGATTGGTTTACGATAGATAAAATAGACGATACGACTTATATCATAAGCGAATACCGCCATTGGGAAGAAACGCATTGCTATCTTTTAATCGGCAGCGATCGTTGTCTTTTGATTGATACAGGACTCGGCATTTGCAATATATATTACGAAATACGCAAACTGACGGATAAACACGTTACCGCAGTTGCTACGCATATACATTGGGATCACATAGGCGGACATAATTACTTTCCCGATTTTTACGCCCACAGAGCCGAATTGGATTGGCTGAGCGGTAAATTTCCGCTTTCTATTCAAACAGTCCGCAATATGGTCATAGACCGTTGCGATTTGCCCGAAGGCTTTGACGTAAGCAAGTATGAGATTTTTCAAGGTACGCCGACAAAGATTTTGAACGGCGGCGAAATCATAGATTTGGGTGACAGAAAGATAAAAGTCTTGCATACGCTGGGACATTCGCCTGGACACATTTGTTTTTGGGAAAAAGAACGTGGTTACATATTTACAGGCGATTTGATTTACAAAGATACTCTTTTTGCCTATTATCCGTCAACGGACCCCGAAGCATATTTGCAATCGCTTGAAACAATAGCGGCGTTACCGTCAAAAAGATTGTTTCCCGCTCATCACTCGCTCGATATACAGCCCGAAATTGCGGTAAGAATGAGAGACGCTTTTCGAGAACTGAAAGTGCAAGGCAAATTGCATCACGGCGCAGGAACATTCGATTACGGCGATTGGGCGGTATGGCTGTAAAATATCTAAACGGAGTTGAATTATGGAACAGTTAATATTCAGTTTACCCGATTTTAGAAACGGTAATAAATTCCCTATCGAATACACGGGCAGAGGGGGAGATTTGTCGCCCGAAATTGTAATTGAAAATCTATCCGAAAAAGCCAAAACGCTTGCAGTTACTTTGGAAGATATAAGCCACCCGATAAAAGACTTTACGCATTGGGTTATTTGGAATATTCCTGCGGCAAGCACAATCGAAAAGGCAATACCGAAAGGTAAATACGTTTTGGATATAGGCGCAACACAGGGGGTAGCGTACGGTATGCACAAATACGCCGGTCCGAAACCGCCTCGCGGTAAGACGCATACGTATCGCATAACGGTTTATTCATTAGACTGTTCGATAGACTTATCCGCGAGTAAACGAAAAAAACACTTTCTTAAAAAAGCAGAAAACCACATATTGCAAAAAGGTTGTCTTGAATATAGTTTTGAATAAAATAAAAGCTGTGAGATTCTGCTGACCTCTCAGCTTTTTTGTTAGATAAATTGAAATTTATCCTTCAAATCTAGAAATAAACAATTCAATATTTTTATCTTGCAAAAGTTCATAATTCTTTTCAATTGTTTCAATCGGCATATCCCACCATTTAAGTTTTAGCAGTCGTTCAATCGTGTTGTCGTCAAATCGTCTTTTAACTACATTTGCAGGATTGCCTACCGCTATGGAATACGGCGGAATATCTTTTGCTACAACAGCATTCGCGCCTATGATACATCCGTCGCCTATCTTAACTCCGGGCATGATAGTAACATTTTGCCCAATCCAAACATCGTTTCCTATTACGGTATCACCCTTATGCGGAACAATATCGTTGGGTATCGTCGGTTTGTTTTCTATAAATATGCCGAAAGGAAACGCCGAAATACCGTTCATAGGGTGATTTGCGCCGTTCATAATAAATTCTATTCCTTTTGCAATGCTGCAAAACTTTCCGATAATGAGTTTATCTCCTAAATGCGAATAAAAATGTGTGACGTGATCTTCAAAATCTTCTCCACCTGAACGAATATCGTCATAATAGGTATAATCTCCAACGATAATATTCGGATTTGTTATTATATTTTTTATATAACATAGCGAGGGAACTTTGGGTTGAGGGTGTATTTCATCCTTGTTTTTGAATAATAAGTTCATTGGAAATAATTCTCCGTAAAATTACTGTTTATCATACAATTATTATAGTAAAAACAAATTATTTAATCAAGCAAATAGTAAGGCACTCCGAGATTTCTTTCAAATCACAAAGAATATGACCGATAAGAGGGGGGAGTGCTTATCAGTCATTATTTGGTGGAGCGGTAGCAACCTAAAACGAATTTTGCAGCCACGCATTTACTATAATTTTGTCTGTATCTGCAAGAAAAGCGTGTTCACTATTTTGTGATATGGTAAGATAACCGCCATACTTTTCTATAAAATTTTGCATAATTCTTTCGGTTTGCATGCTGTCTTTGCTACCGAAAAGAATTTGCGTAGGTGTTTTCCATTGTTCAATGGGGTTTTCTTTTACATATCGGTAATAATCCCACGACAGCGTTTCAATCGGCGTAGAGATTTTTCGTTGCTCTCTTAATTGCAGTTCGCTTATATTAAACCACACAAACATTTTGTTTATTAAATATTCCATATCAATAATAGGCGAATGAAATATACATTTTTCAAACGCAATGTTTTTATAAGCGTGTAGTGCGAAATACGCCCCGATGCTACAACCGAATAAAGCAATCTTTTCCCAATTATCTATCGCATAAGAATAAATCTTTTGCAAATCATCTATACCGTGCCATATATCACAAGGTGCGGACTCTTTTCTATCTCCGTGTTCGGGTAAATCAAAACTCAATGTTTGATAACCTTTTTGTTCGGCAACAGTAGCAAAACTCTCAGCATAGTCTTTGCTTTGGCATTTGCCGTGAACATAAATGAAAACTTTTTGGGACGGTTTCCCCCAAACAATAGCAGGTATATTTTCGATTTTTATATAAGGCATTTTTAGTTTCGTCCATAATTTAGTGTAAAATTATTATACTATATTTGCACTTAATTTTCAACTATATAACAGCGTAAAAAAGTGCAATGGCACTGTGGCGGGTGCTTGATAAAACAAGCGGCTCGCTACGCTCGCCGTCAAGCACCCGCCACAACGACTAGACACAACACAAGTAAATAAATTACACAACCGAAAGTGGCAACTAAAATCGGGGTTCGTGCGCAGTGGAGTAAAATTGATTTCAAGCTAGTTTAAGTGAAAAGTTAAGAGCGAATTGGAATAAGTAAAATCGACAAGTGGTGAAACCTTGCCGATTTTGCTGGTGGAGAAGACGTAACCTAAAACGAATATTAATCTTCTATACTATTAATAAGAATATTTGATAAATGGCAATTTCATTTGATATCTCAATGGCATTGATGATACTAAATTTGCAAGTTAATTTAATTTTACGTTCCACATTATCGTCTTTATTGGGGATTGAAATCAAAATTATTGATTTCAGTGAGAATAGTTTTTGGCAAGATATAAAGCATATTCAATATATTTGAAAAAATCTCATCTGCTTTAATTGACTTAAAATATAAAGACCAATCAACAAGTTTAATATACATAGAAGCAATTCTTCTTGAAGTATAAATAAGCATTTCTAAATCAAGATTTTCGTCACTATGTAGCGCATCATTAATAGTAGAATTTATGAGAACACTTAACATACCTTTTATACTTTGTATTTCATCGAATTTTTCCGAAATAAAGTTCAATAGTTCTATTGGTTGTCCAATAACAAAATGGCTTGCTACAAAGACAAAGTGCGCTACTGCTTGCAAGCGGATAATTGGCTAGATGAGAGGTATAAGTAGTCAGTGAAATTAGATTAGTATATATACTAATCTAATTTCAAATAAAAGTTTGATAAGATTACCTATTTTATTTGACAAATATTTATAATCTGATTATACTCTAGTTAAGGAGATTGCATATGACAAGGTTTATTATAGGCTTAACTGGAGCTTTTGGAAGTGGTACAAGTTTTATTGCGAAAAATTTTTTTGAAACAAAAGGATATAAATTGTTATCTTTATCACAATGTTTAAAAGATTTATATAAAGAAAAGAACGGCAAGACTTATGAAACACGAAGTGAGCTACAACAATTTGGAAATGATATAAGAAAAGAAAATATTACAAAATTAGCGGAAATAGTAGATGAAAAAATTGATGATAATAGTAACTATATTATTGAAAGTATTAGAAATCCAGCGGAGGTAAAGTTTTTTAGAGATAAGTATACAGAATTCATCTTAATTGGAATTTTTGCTGATTATGATGTAAGGTGGGAAAGAGTTAAAAAAATCTATAAAGAATCAAAAGATATGTTTAATATAGATGAACAAAAAGATCAAGGAAAAATGGAACCGTATTATGGACAGAAAATCTCTGATTGTTTTTTTGAGGCTGATTTGATTTTATCAAATAATGATAGAATAATTTGTAAAGGAGATGGTTATAATGAGGCTAATGATAAATATTATGAAATGGAGTCTAAAATAAATGGTTATTTAATAGCTTTAAATAATCCAGCAAAATCTAGTCCGACATTAGTAGAAGCTTCAATGGCAGCTGCATATACTAGTGGTAGAAGATCAAAATGTTTAAAGAGAAAAGTAGGGGCAGTAATTACAGATAAGTATGATAAAATTATTAGTTCAGGATTTAATGGTGTTCCAAATAATTTAAAGGAATGTAGTTCGCAATATGGACATTGTTATAGAGATGAAATGAGAACTGAATTAGGAGAATTGATTTCAAAGGATTTAGAATTGTCTAGTAGTTCTAAATCTGTAGAAGCAATAAAAAAGAGAGTAAAATTATTAGAATTATGTAGAGCAATGCACGGCGAAGAGAGTGCTATAATAAATTTAGTTGGCAAAGGAATAAATATGGAAAATTCAACTATATATGTTACAACTTATCCGTGTAATTTGTGTGCCAATAAAATAGTGCAAACAGGAATAAAGAAAGTAATATATTTTGAACCCTATCCAGTAGAAGAAGCTAAAAAAACACTTAAAGATGGAAATGTTAAATCAGAGCCATTTGAGGGAGTAACGTTTAGAGCATTTTTTAAATTTTTTCAATATGAACCATAATAAAATATAATAAACAAAATAAACGGAGGATTTATATAATGTGTAGAATTTGTCAAAAGTGTGGAGCCATAGCAGAGTACAATGCTTATTATGGTAGAGTAACATGTACGAGATGTTCATGGGAAAGTGAACAGATTTCTAGAGAAGAATCTGTAAAGTATTCAATGTATAGAAAAGAAGAAAATAAAGGCGAAATATTGGAAAAGAAAAAATTATTATTAACAAATTAAAAGTAAACTCAATCTTTAAAAAGCTTGTATTTATTTTATGGGTATGCTTGGAATCATTTTTTAATCAATAAAAACATTGATAGATTGATTGCAACGTAAAGCTAATAAAAAAGACTACATGCAAGTAGTCTTTTCTTTATCTCTCAAGCAATACTCCAGCCGTGCCGTCTATGAATACTAGACGTATAGGGTTCGTATTTGAGGTGGTATGGTGGGCAATATAGGATTCGAACCTATGACTTTCTCCACGTCAAGAAGACACTCTCCCTCTGAGTTAATTGCCCATATTATTGATAGCATTGTTATTATACACATTGAAAGGGGCGTTGTCAAGTTGTTTTTAAATGTGAATTTAAATTGTTTGGCTTGGCATTTATTTTTATGCGATTAAAAAAAGGAATACGTATAAAATCATTGAAAGTTTTTGGGGTTTAGATGGTGCAATATTAAGATTATCTTGTGCAAGAGTGGAAATATTTTTAAATACGTATTGAATTGATACACTCCAATGTGGTATAATGGATATATAAAAAGGGAGGGAATTTCTATGGAAATCAAAAAAGTTACTGTTGCAGGCGGCGGAGTGCTGGGAAGTCAGATAGCATTTCAAGCGGCTTATTGCGGATTTGACGTCACGATATGGCTGAGAAGTCAGGGAAGTATAGGACGTACACAACCCAAGCTTGACAATTTGAGGCAAGTCTATATTGACACGATAGAAAAGATGTCTACGCCTGAGGGGCAGACCCCGGAGGTGTGGGCGAGAGGTATTTCTGAATTTGAAGATTTTGACAAGGCAAGTTGTCTTGATAAAGTTGAGAAGGCATACTCTCGCATCAAGTTGGAGCTGGATATGGGCAAGGCGGTCGCGGACGCAGACCTTGTGATCGAGTCTATGGCAGAGAACGTCGAAGATAAAGTTGCGTTTTATAAGGCATTGGCTCCGCTTCTTCCGCAAAAGACGGTGCTTGTGACCAATTCGTCCACGTTGTTGCCGTCGAAGTTTGCAAAATACACGGGAAGAGCTGATAAGTATCTGTCTTTGCACTTTGCCAATTCGATATGGAAAAACAACACTGCCGAGATAATGGCGCAGTCTAAGACTGATATGCAGTATTTTGACTTGATAATGGATTTTGCAAAGGACATTAGAATGATAGCCTTGCCTGTCAAAAAAGAAAAGTCCGGGTACTTGCTCAATTCAATGTTGGTGCCGCTCTTGTTCTCGGGGCTTGATTTGTTTGTCAACGGCGTGTCCGATCCTGAGAGTATTGACAAAGCTTGGACGATGGGTACAGGCTCGCCAAAAGGACCGTTTAGGATCATCGACACAGTAGGATTGACGACTGCTTACAATATAGTCAAGATGTACGTCAAAATCCCGTCTTTCCTTGCTCCTTACAATTTCAAGGGTATGGAAAAACTGCTCAAAAAGTATATCGACGAGGGCAAGTTGGGTATGTCGTCAGGCGAGGGCTTTTATAAATACGACAAAAAATAATTGCAAGCGGCGGAAGGATTGCTTGACTGCGACGCTTCCGCCGTATTATTATATTTAAGGTATTTTTATTGCGCTTTATTCGCAATATGAGATTTATTGTATCAAATGCAGGTGTAGTTCAATGGTAGAACTACGGCTTCCCAAGCCGTCAGCGCGGGTCCGATTCCCGTCACCTGCTCCAAGTCTTTATAAAGGGCCTTTTAAAAGGCTTTTTATTTTTTAGATATTTATCGACTGCTGAAAGTTTTATAATAAATAAATGCAAAAAATTTTCAAAAAGTATAGATTTTTCTTTGATAATATATTAAAATAGGAATAGAAAAAAGTCGATCGTTGCAAATATGGTTTTGCTAAGGTCGGCAAATTGAATTAAGGAGTAATTTATGAAACCGACTATTGGTATCAGACCGATCATTGACGGCAGATGGGGCGGCATAAGAGAGGGACTTGAAGAGCAGACCCGCAAGATGGCGCAGAATGCAAAAAAACTTATTGAAAGCAATTTATTTTATACGGACGGCACGCCTGTGCAAGTCGTAGTATTCGACGGCACGATAGGCGGCGGCGCGGAAGCTGCAAGGTGCAAAGAGTTCTTTGATACTCAAAACGTAGTCGGCACTTTGAGCGTGACGCCGTGCTGGTGCTACGGCTCGGAGACGATAGATCTCGACCCATATACTGTCAAAGCCGTATGGGGACTCAATGCGACGGAGCGTCCGGGCGCGGTATATCTTGCCGCTGCAATGGCGATACATGCGCAACGAGGACTGCCTGCTTTTGCTATATACGGCAAAGACGTGCAGGATAAGGACGATTACAATATACCAAGCGACGTCGCGGAAAAGATATTGCGCTTTGCAAAGGCGGCTATCGCGGTGGGCAGTATGCGCAACAAGGCTTACGTAGGTCTTGGCAGCGTGTCCATGGGTATCGGCGGCTCTTTCCTTGACGGCAATCTCATGCAAAAGTATTTTGGCATAAGAGCCGAATGGGTGGATATGTCGGAGATAAACCGCAGAATAACGCTTGGCATATACGACAAGGACGAGTACGCAAAGGAACTCAAATGGATAAAGGATAATTGCAAAGAGGGCATTGACATCAATGCGGAGCCCAGGTCGAGAGAAGATAAGGACAGACAGTGGGAGTTCATCGCCAAGATGACGCTTGTGATAAAGGACATCATGATAGGCAATCCCAAGCTCAACGAGATAGGCAGATACGAAGAGGCATTGGGCAGAAATGCGATACTCGGCGGTTTCCAAGGTCAGCGTATGTGGACGGATTGGCTGCCAAACGCAGATTTCAGCGAATCCATACTCAACACTTCTTTTGATTGGAACGGCAAGAAAGAGCCTTTGATTCTTGCGACTGAAAACGACACTCTCAACGGAATGAGCATGCTCTTTGAAAAGCTTTTGTCATACAGAGCAAGCATATTCGCCGACGTGCGCACCTATTGGTCGCCTGACGCTATTAAGAGAGTGACGGGGTGGACGCCGACAGGCAAGGCAAAAGACGGCTTTATGCACCTAATCAACAGCGGCGCGGCTGCGTTGGACGGCACGGCTATGTCGAAAGATTCCAAAGGCGAAAACGTAATCAAACCTTGGTGGGAGATGACGCAAAAGGATATCGACGCCTGCATGTCCAAGACGGATTGGTGTCAGGCAAATCTCGGATATTTCAGAGGCGGCGGTTTCAGCTCGCACTTCAAGACGGAGGCGGAGATCCCTGTGACGATGATGAGAATGAATATGGTCGACGGACTTGGACCTGTGATACAGATAGCGGAGGGATATACGGCATGCGTACCCGACGACGTTCAGAAGATACTTTGGGACAGAACTGACCCGACCTGGCCCAGCACCTGGTTTGCACCTCGCTTGACAGGAAAAGGAGCGTTTAAAGACGTATACAGCGTAATGGCGAATTGGGGCGCAAATCACGGAGCGTTCACATACGGACACGTAGGCGCGGACATAATCACGCTTGCTTCGATGCTGAGAATACCTGTGAGCATGCACAACGTCGACGAGGATAAGATATTCCGTCCGCACGCTTGGACGGCATTCGGCACTCAGGACAAAGAGGGCGCCGATTACAGGGCTTGCGCCAACTACGGAGCTTTGTATAAATAAAATAGTATAAAACAAGACATACGGCAGTCGGACGATTGCCGTATGCTGTGATATGGAGAATGATATGGATATAAAAAAACTCTCAACAAAAGAGCAGGTATTGACTGCAATGGATAGGGTATATTCCAACGCTTTGACTACGACGTCGGGCGGAAACATATCGGCGATAGATAAGGACGGGCATATATTTATTACGCCGAGCGGAATTGACAAAGGCACGTTGACTCTTGACGACATCGTCGAGGTATGTCCCGACGGCATGCGCATAGGCAGACACGCGCCGTCGATGGAATTGCCTTTTCATTCCAACATATATAGGGAATGTAAGGACATAAAGGCGATAGTACACGCCCATGCTCCCGCGGCGGTGGCTTACGCATGTATGCGCATTGCTCCCGACAGCTCTTGCGCAAGGGTGTATGAAGACGCGCTTGGCAAAATCGCGACCTCTGCGTATGCGCTGCCCGGGTCGTTAAAGCTCGGTGATATCGTCATGCAGGGATTTAAGGACGGATATAGAAGCGTGATGATGGACAATCACGGCGCGACGGTGGGGGCAAAGGATATGAAGAGCGCGATCGCGATGTATGAGACTCTCGATTATCTCTGCCGTTCGCTCTTCCATGCGCAGACGCTTGGCGGAGCGAAATACATAAAGAACAAGATTGAATTGAAGTCAACCAAATATCCGATAGGAAAGATAGGCAAAGGCAGCGCTGAGAAGAGAGAGGAGATGACTGCGTTTTTAAAGAGAGCATACAAGGGTCAGCTTGTCGGTTGCGGATGGGGCACTTTGGCTATGCGCGACGGCGACGGCATACTCTTTAATGCCGACTGCGACACTCCGTTAGATATATCGGCTGACGATATAGTAAAGTATCAAAACGGCGAGGTGTCGGCAGACAAGTCTTGTAAGTATCTCGATTTGATAATCAAGATATTCCAAAAGACGCCCGAGGCGCAGAGCATATTTATATCCATGCCTGCGGCGGTCATGGGATTTGCTATTGCCAACGTAGAGTTTGACGCTAGGTTGATACCTGAGAGCTACATTATGCTCAAAGACGTCAAGAGACTGCCTTATGCCGCTATCGGAGACTATGATTTGATAGCCGACACGTTGACGACTTCTTGTCCTGTGACGGTAATTGACAACGAGGGTATAATAGCGATTGGCAAAAATACGCTCAAAGCCTTTGACAGATTGGAAGTATGCGATTATTCGGCGCGCTCGGTGCTTCTTGCGAAGTCGGCGGCGAATATCAAGCCTATCAATGAAGAGCAGGTAAAAGAGATAGACGACAATTTCAACGGGTGGTGAGAATGAATAAGACGGCAAGGGTATTGGCAATAGATTTAGGAGCAAGTTCCGGCAGGGGCATCGTCTTTGAGCTTGACGGCGGCAAGTTGACGCAAAAGACGGTCCACCGTTTTCCCAACGGCGCGGTAGAGCGGGATGGCAAGCTGTATTGGGATCTTGATATGCTGTATGCCGAGACCGTCACTGCAATAAAACTTGCCTGCCGCGAATGCGGAGAAATACATTCAGTCGGCATAGATACTTGGGGAGTCGACGTGGGTTACGTGGGCAAAGACGGAAGTGTTATGCGCGATGAATTTCGCAATTATCGCAACAAAGACAACGCTAAGGTCAGGACGTCTTTGAGCGAGGCGGAGAGAAGACGGCTCTTTGATATTTCCGGCATATCCGACAACGATTTCAACACGACGTATCAGCTCATTGCAAGGCGCAGGCAGGGCTTTGACTTTGACAATATCAGACATATCTTATTTACTCCCCAGCTTTTGGGATATATGCTCACAGGCGTTGCCGCAACAGAGCAGACGATCGCCTCGACAAGCGGTTTTTATACAAAAGACAATGGGTATGATAGAGGCTTTTTGAATAGTCTCGGCATAAAAAAAGAAGTGTTGCCCAATACAGTCGGCACTTGCGCTGTGATAGGGAATTTAAAAGGCGATATAGCGCAGGAATTGGGGATAGATTATCCGCTGCCGATAATCGCGTCGCCCGGTCACGACACCGCATGCGCTGTGATGGGAGTGCCGAGCAGGGAGGAATATCCGCTCTTTTTGAGCAGCGGCACTTGGTCGCTTTTCGGCGCGCTCAACGACAAGCCGATAAAGGACGAAAGGGCTTGGTCTTTTGGATATACCAACGAACTTGCATATGACGGCAAGGTGCGCTTTTTGCGCAACATAATGGGTATGTGGATAATACAGGAATGCCGACGTCAATGGATAGGCGAAGGTAAGGAGTTGGACTATCCTGAGATCGTAGAGCTGGCGAAAGAGAGCGAGGACAAAGGCGCGTTTATCGACGTCAACGACAACGAATTTTCACAGCCATGCAATATGGCTGATAAGGTCAAAGAGTACGTCTTTGCAAAGCAAGGCATATCGCTAGATAGCATAGGCGAGATAGCAAGATGCGTATACACGTCGCTTGCCAAGGCATATAAAGAGGCGTATGAGAGCATAACGTCGCTGACGGGCAGGCAGTATAAAAAGCTTTATATCATAGGCGGCGGAGCCAACAACGAATACCTTGACCAAATAATTGCAGATACTCTTCAAATAGAGGTGTCGGCAGGACCGTCGGAAGCAAGCGCGCTGGGCAACGCGCTGGGGCAGTTTGTCGGGCTAAACTTACTTGATAAGCAAGAGTTGAAAGACGTGATACTCGCCAATTACGACGTCAAGACTTTTTTGCCTAATTGAGGATGCGAGTCTAAAAATTATCGGCGGTAAAAAATGCCGTCGATTTTTTATTTGGTATTGCAATCGACTTTTCAATATGTTATAATATTTATAGTGATAATGCTTTACGTCTTTTGCAGACTTTGATCATATAATGGAGGGGGCTTATATGAAGAAAAGAGTTTTTTTGATTTTTTCTATGATATTTTTGATGGTTTGCGCAAGTATGTCTTTATTCGGCTGTCTAGGACCGAGACAAACCAAGCTGTCCATTAAGGATGTCTATCAATCTTCGTACGGCAGCATTATTTTGATAATAGAAAACGTTGAGGCGATAAAGCAGGACGATAAGGTCGAGGTGTCACACAACGGCGGTATAACATGGAAAAGCGCTACTAAGGACGACGGAATTTATGGTGAATTTAATAATTTATACCGTTATAGTAATGACGAACTTAAAGCCGGCAAGAACTATACTTTTGTTGCAAGAATCGCAGAGAATGAGCAATTAAAAGCCGGTAAAAGGTCCAATGCTGTCAAACTCAAAACTAAAAAAGTGTTGGATTTAGATACTGTAAATTTGTTTGGAGAAACGATTGGAGATTTGATTTTACCAAATTATCACGGCTATTACGACCAATACCTTCTCTTAGATAAGGGCGAGAGTTTAAGGATTGACAAATATGAGTATTACTATGAAGAAAACGGCAAGATGAAAGAGAAGATATCCGAAGACGATTATAAGCTTGATTTTGAATATTACGTTGTTGATAAGGAGTACGCTTTACAAAAATACAGAAAACACGTGGAAGAATTTTTAGATGTAGAGAATAACGCCAATCAACAAGATTACGAAATTACTTTGGCGGAAATGGCGGCGTTATTTATGAGCGTTGATATGTCTATAAGCGACTATGCTCCCGTAGTATGGCGCGATTATGATTGGGAAAAAGGAATAGAAAAAGACGAAGAATTTAATAAGGCTGTCTTTTTGAACGGTCAAGATCCTTCGGAATTTGCATACGTCATTATGCGAATAAAAGCAAACGTGGACACGCTGGCGTCGAATATGATAATTTTGCCGGTAGAACTCGATGCTGATTACGCGCAGTAGGGGGAAAGAAAAATGAAAAAGAAGGCGATATTTTTGACGGCGTTTACAATGCTTGTATGTCTTTGCGCCACGATGTTTTCGGGATGTCTTATGATGTTGCATATAGGCAAAGATATTTTCTTTGATAAAGATAAGGATAATGAGAATGAATCTCGGCGACACGAAACTTTGCAGCTTGGCGACGTTTTGCAGGCGCTAGACGGGAATTTGTTGCTTGACATATCAAATACTTATTACATTGGGCTGAAAGAGGATCGCAAAGTTGAGATCACTTTGAACGGCGGCAAGACTTGGCAAGCCGCTGTGTGCAAATATCAAGGTTTTGATTATCCGTATGATTATTATTACGAGCCGCAAAGAGAAGATTACGGCAAAGAATGCAATATTGCAGTCCGTGTCGCAAAAGACGGCGAGTATTTGGCAGGCAAAGCGTCAAATTATCTTAAATACAAAATCAAAAAGCCAAGCGGATTTGACGTTGAAGATATAGGCGGTCAGCGAGATATTTTTATGACAAAGACCGAGCTGTCAGCCGGTCAGTACGTCTTTTCGGCGCAAGACGGCAGACTTGTCCTCAATAAGTACGTCAAGGGCGAAAACGGCGAATTAAAGATGCAGCCTTTGGCAGAAAATGAAAAGGACTTTGAATATCAAATACTCGATGTGAAAAGGGCGATAGAAGAAATGGAATTTGTCAGATCATATATGGAAGACCATGAGCTTTACTATGAGTATTTTGACAACTTGCGCGAATACTATGACTTTTTAGATACTGCTGTTGTCACGCTGATGTATTTTACGATGACAAGTGAAGATTTCTTAGATTATAAAGACGTGGTATATCACGAAGAGTGGAAGGATTACGATCGTAACAACGGCATATCAAATGACGTATATCAAAAGGGAATTATAAGCGATTTTAAAATTGGTTTTGACGAAGATGAGGATATCACAGATATTACTCGCGTTGGCAGTATGGTATGCGTGTTGATAAGGACGAAGGGAGATAGCATGACGTTGGAGTCTAAGTGCGCGGTTGCTTTTGTCGAGCTTAATGAATAAGTGGGCTGTATAATTATTACGAAAGATCGTTTATATAAGGCGCGACAATTCTTGCGACCTGTTCATAGCCCCTATGCGTCAGGTGCAGTCCGTCCTTTGAATATATGTTTTTGAGATTGCCGCTACTATCTTTGAGATGGGAATTGACGTCTATATATATGCACCCCTTTTCTTGACATACTTGATAGATATAGTCGTTGGCAAGCGAGATATTTTCATTTGTTCTGCTATATACTTTGTTTAAGAAAGTCGGCTTTCTTATCGAATTGACGGGATATATCGACTGCACGTATATTTTGCAATTAGGAAGTTTGTCTTGTGTGATTTCAATTATTTTGTTTATATTGTCCGCGACTTGTCTCGGCGTGACGTCTCTGTCGAGGTCGTTGGTGCCGCCCAATATTATCAATTTTTGCGGCGATATCGATATGACGTTGCTTTCCAATCTGTCGAGCATACCTTGGGTGCTGTCTCCCGATATACCTCTGTTTACCGCGCCAAGCGTAGGGTAATACTTGTCCAGATTGCACATTTCGGTGATAGAATCTCCCAAGAAAATCACTCTGCCGTGCTCAACGTCGGCATTTGCATTGGCGTATGACGCGGCTTTTTTATCCTTATCTTTGAGCATCGTCACGCCGTTTGCTCCGTATATCACAAAATATGACGACACGACAATAATGACCACAATAGCTATTGTCGCCAATACGGTAAGCAGCGAATGATATATTTTTTTGTCGTATCCCATATTATTCTCCTTAATCATAGTATTCCATTTTATCGCATTAGTAAATAGCAAAAACAAAGAAATTACATTATTTACAAAAATTATACTTTACTTTTGACTTTTTAGGATACTAGGTGTTACAATATTTAAAGATATTTATTAAAGTTGATTGCGCCGTAATTGGGAGTTTTACTAAAAACTTGATGAGTATTTTTACGGCGTCTTTGAGTTTTTGACAGATATTATTGATAATATAAAGATAGGAGCATTTATGGCAAAATTAAATCTTGTCGGCACGCCGATAGGCAATCTAGGCGACATTACGTTGAGAGCTTTGGAGACGTTGAGAACTGTCGACGTGATAGCATGCGAAGATACTCGGCATTCTCTCAGACTTCTCAATTTTTATCAGATAAAAAAACCTCTTATTGCCTGTCACAAGTTCAACGAGAGGGAGAGCGTGGACAAAATATGCGCTTTGATAGAGGCGGGCAAGGAAGTTGCGCTTATCACCGACGCGGGTATGCCGTGCATTTCCGACCCGGGCGCGATACTCGTCAACGAATTGATATCGCGAGGCGTTGAGATTACAGTTGTGCCAGGGGCTACGGCTGTGACAAGCGCGATTGCGCTCAGCGGTATATGTCAGCCGATATTTACTTTTATTGGATTTTTGCCGACCAAGAATAAGGACAGACTTGCGCTTTTGACGCCGTTTAAGGACGTCAAGACATCGCTGGTGTTCTATTCGTCTCCGTATGACGTCAACAAAGATATAGCTTATCTCTATTCCGTGCTGGGCGATAGAGAACTGCATATCGTGAGAGAGTTGACAAAGATACACGAAGAGCATATCTCGACTACGCTTTCGCGCGCAGAGTTGGAATCGCCCAAAGGGGAATACGTGCTTATTGTAGAGTGCGCCAAAGAAGAGCGGCAGCCCAAACAGAGTGTAAGCATAGAGCGGCAGCTGTGTGAGTTGCTCGATAGCGGTATGGATAAAAAAGAGGCTATAAAACAAGTCGCCAAGTCCAATAATCTAACAAAAGACGAAGTGTATAAAGTGGCTTTGAGTATGAAAAAATAGCGGTTATACGTCGAATAAAAATAAATAATCGACAGGTGTTGACTTTTGGAATTTAATCTTATATAATAAAATCAGAAAAATATGGAAACAAAAAGTCAATATAAAAGCGCAATAAGATCGAGAAAACTCATCAAGAATGCTTTTTCCCGTCTTTTGCAGAAGAAAGATTTCGAGAAGATAACAGTAACTGAGATAGTCAAGCTGTCGGGGCTCAACAGAGGCACCTTCTATGCGCATTACAGCAATGTCGTCGACGTGCTTGAAGAGATAGAAAGGGAAGTGACCGACAAGATACTCTCGCTTTTTTCGTCATACAAATCGCAGATAATAGAAAACCCTGCGCCTTTTTTACACGACATAGCGGAGTTTTTGCAAAAAGACTATGATTTTTATAAGAGACTTATTTGCGCAAAAGTCGGCGAAAACTTTATAGACAAGCTCAAAGAGTTTTTTGTAAGCACGGTTATAGAGGAGATAGCAAGCGACGACATGCAAGATAAGGGCAAATTTGTGCTTGTCGTGAGATTTTATACCAACGGCTTTGCCACGATGTACGTCGACGTATTCAAGGGCAAACTCAACGTGACTTTGGATGAGTTGACAAAGATGATGGGCGAGATAATAGCCGTAGGTATCGGCGAATATAAGATAGGCAAATAAAATATCTAAAATAAGAATATATTATACAGATAATACTAAAAGCTTCAAAGCGGAGGATCATTTTATGAATTACGAAGGCAGATCATACGATATAAAAGTTGGCGAGGACGTCACCAATCCGTTGCAGAAGGCGCTCACCGAGCTTGAAAACGTTGAGGGCGAAAAGACGCTTGTATTGGAGAAGGGAGAGTATCACATATATTACAACAAGGTGTGTTCTAAGAATCTCTTTATTACCAACACGGTCGGCGACAGGCAGTGGAGAAGGGGTACGGTACCTCACAAAAATAAGATAGGTATATGGCTTGAAAATCAAAAGGACTTGACGATAGACGGCAACGGCTGCGAATTTGTCATTCACGGACAGATGACGAATATAGGCGTGGTCAACTGCAAAAACGTCACGTTGAAAAACTTTTCTATAAGAGTAGAAAATCCCGATATGCACGAGCTTAAAGTCATAGACGTGGGCAAGACGCATATAGACTTTGAGATAGACAAAGAGTCGAGATACAACAGGCGCGGCGCAATACATTATTTTGTCGGCGAGGACTATCAGCATAAATTCAAAAGAGAGCGTTACGGCTGGTGGTACGGATTTATCGCCGCAGGCGACGACAATAAGATAGTGCGCAGGGGCAATCCTCTTTTGAGGACTTGGCTGATAAAGGACATCGAGCCCCACAAGATAAGGGCGAGATATATAATCAAAGCGCCAAGCTTTAAGGTGGGCGACAGATTTTATATCTTTGAACATTTGAGAAGATACAACGGCATTTTCGTCGACAGAAGCATAGACGTCACGCTTGACAACGTCAACCAGCATTTCAATTACGGATTGGCGTACGTGGCGCAGGATTGCGAAAATCTTGCGATAAATAATTGCAAATTTGCGCCTCGCAGCGACAGCTCCAAGCTGATGATATCTGCGGCTGACTTCGTGCATATATGTTCGTGCCGAGGCAAGGTGGATATAAAGGACAGCGAGTTTGTCGGTGCAGGCGACGATATGCTCAACGTACACGGCATACACTTTATAATTTCTAAGGTAAAAGAAGATTGCATAGAGGTGCGCTTCCGCCATCACCAGACTCACGGCTTCAATCCTTTGAGGGTGGGAGACGAGATAGCATTTGTAGACGTCTCTTCGCTTTTAGAGCGCGGCAAAGCTAAGATAGTCGAATCAAAGCTTGTCAACGAGACTACTATAAGGCTCAAACTTGACGATATGTCCAATGCCGTGAGCGGCGACGCTATTGAAAACAAATCGGCTGTGCCAGACGTGAATTTTCAGCACAACTATATGTCGAGGATAATCACCAGAGGCGTGCTTATGACGAGCGGCGGCAAGGTGAAGATAGTAGATAATAATTTTGACAATACGTCTATGCACTCGATATTGATATCCGACGACGCCAAGTATTGGTATGAGAGCGGTCCTGTCAACGATGTGGAAATCGCGCGCAACAGGTTTGGCAAAGTCGAAGGCTACAACGTGCAGGTCATGCCGGAAAACACCGTGCACAATGCGCCTGTGCACAACAACATAAGTATACACGACAACGTGATTGAGAGCGGAGAGGAAGGCGGATTTTATTTTAAGTCGGCAGGCAACGTCGTACTTGACAACAACACCTCCGACAAGCCTTTGAGAATTGAGGTCATCGACTCCGACGTCACGGTGGACGGCGTAAAAAAATAATGAAACTCTTTGAAGAATGCTTTGTAGGCAAAGTCAAGTTAAAAAACAGGCTCATCCGTTCGGCGACGCACGACGGGCTTGCCGATATTGACGGCGGACCGAGCGAAGAGCTGATCCGCAAATATCAGTTTTTGGCAAAGAGTGAAGTGGGATGTATCATCGCAGGATACGCCATCGTCAGCAAAGAAGGATCGTCGTCATATCCCAGATGTCTCGCTTTTTACGGCGATACGGTGGGCGAAAAATACAAAAGACTTACTGACGCGGTGCACGAATATTCCACTCCTATAATAGCTCAGCTTGCGCACTGCGGACGGCAGACGTCGAGCAAAGTCATCGGCATGAAAAAAATCGCGCCCAGCGCAAAGAGACATTTGTTTTATCCCGACAAGGCTAAGCAAATGACCGTAGATGATATTAACAGAGTAGAAGACGATTTTGCCGAGGCGATATACAAAGCAAAGCAATACGGTTTTGACGGCGCGCAGATACATTTGGCGCACGGCTACCTTCTGCACGACTTTATATCTGCCAACGGCAACAGGCGCAAAGACGAATACGGCAAAGATATACTCGGCAGGTGTCTTATTATCAAGCGTATATTGCAAAAGGCGAGAGCAAAGGCAGGCGATTTTCCTATATGGGTCAAGCTTTCTGCGACGGACAAGCGCAGAAGAGGCATGCGCATAGGATATGCGATAGAGGTGTGCAGACTTCTCAAAGAATATGGTGTAGACGCGGTGGAAGTGTCTTGCGGAAGCGTGCAGGACGGCATGAATACCATGCGTTCTAAACGTCTGCCTATGGACGCGGTCTTTAAGTATAGAGAGCCTGTCGCAAGTATGCCAAAAGCATTAAAAAAGATGTGCTTGGCAGGGGCGAAGCTGGTCAATCCGCTCATTCCTCAGCCCCGGCCGCTCACTATGTTTAACTTTCCGTCGGCGCGTCAGATAAAGAAGGCTGTCGATATGGACTTGATACTTGTCGGCGGAGTGGCGAATGTCGACGATATGAAAGCTGCGATAGATAGCGGAATAAAGGCGGTGTCTATGTGCCGTCCGTTTATCTGCGAGCCTAATTTCGCCAAAAAACTCAAAGAGGGCAAGACGACTAAAAGTCAATGCGTGATGTGCAATTACTGCGGACTTGTCATAGAAAAAGAGCCGACCAAGTGTCTGCTTGGCAAAATCAAAAAATGACGATTTCTTTTGCTCCGACTTTGAACAATTTTGACATAGAATTGAAAGTAGCAAAACGATAAATTTTTCGGTTGGCAAACGACGGTAGGATAATTATCAAAGGGCAGGGAGCAAAACCTTGTCCTTTTTTGTCGTATTGCCGATATTGACTTGACTTTATATAATAAAATATATAAAATAAAAATATATTACTTTTGCGAGGAACAGTCAGGATATATGAAAACCGATATTGAGATTGCAAACAGCGTCACACTTATGCCGATATGCAAAATAGCTAAGAAGCTGGGCATCAGCGAAGAAGAGCTAGAACTTTACGGAAATTACAAAGCAAAGATATCCAAGACTCCGTCGCCCAAGAGCGACAACTTGGTGCTTGTCACGGCGATAAATCCCACTGCTTTCGGCGAGGGAAAGACGACGACGTCCATAGGACTTGCCGACGGAATGAGCAAGCTGGGCAAGAAAGTGTGTCTTGCGCTGAGAGAGCCTTCGCTCGGTCCTGTATTCGGTATCAAAGGCGGCGCGACGGGCGGCGGTATGGCGCAGATCGCGCCCATGCAGGACATCAACTTGCATTTCACGGGAGATATGCACGCGATAACTACGGCAAACAATCTCATCTCCGCAATACTTGACAATCACATAATGCAGGGCAACGAGCTGAATATAGATATAGACAACGTCATTTGGAAGCGTTGTATGGATATGAACGACAGGGCGTTGAGATATATCGAGGTAGGCAAGGGCGGACCTAAGGACGGTGTTGAGAGAAAGGACGGATTTAATATCACCGCGGCGTCAGAGATAATGGCGATACTCTGTCTTGCCAAGGACATGGCTGACCTCAAAGAGAGGATAGGCAACATAATCGTCGCTTACAGCAAGGACGGCAGGGCGGTCACTGCGAGAGATTTGGAAGTCGTCGACAGCGTTGCTATCGTACTAAAAGACGCGTTGAAGCCCAATCTTGTTCAGACTTTGGAGGGGACGCCTGCTATCGTACACGGCGGACCTTTTGCCAATATAGCGCACGGCTGCAACACCGTCATTGCCACCAAGCTTGCAATGAGCGTGGCAGATTACGTCGTCACGGAGGCAGGTTTCGGCGCAGACCTAGGCGCGGAGAAATTTCTTGATATTAAGTGCAGAGTCGCAGGCATAAGACCAAAGGCGGTCGTACTCGTCGCTACGGTGAGAGCGTTGAAATACAACGGCGGAATTAAGAAAGAGGACGTGGCGAAAGAAGATTTGCAGGCATTGGAGAAGGGACTTCCCAATCTTGTGGGACATATCCGCAATCTTCGCGACGTATACGGAGTCAACGTCGTGGTTGCCGTCAACAGATTCTTGACTGACACCGACAGCGAGATACGTATGATAGAGGACGCCTGCAAGAGCGAAGGCGCGGTATGCGCGCTTTGCGAATGTTGGGCAAAGGGCGGCGACGGCTCTATAGAGCTTGCAAAGGCAGTCATAAAAGAATTGGAAAAACCGTCGAAATTGCAATTTGCATACGACCTTGACATGAGCGTAGAGGATAAGATAAACGCGGTCGCGACCAAGGTATACGGCGCGGCAGGCGTGGAATATACCGACGCGGCAAAGGCTAGCCTTGCCAAGATAAAAGAGCTGGGCAAAGACAAATTGCCCGTATGTATTGCCAAGACGCAATATTCCTTCTCCGACGATATGAAGCTGCTGGGAAGACCGACAGGCTTTACGATGACGGTGCGCGATATCGAGATAAGAGGGGGCGCAGGATTCCTGGTCGTGGTATGCGGCAGTATCATGCTGATGCCGGGACTTGGCAAGAGACCGAGCGCATTGAATATGACAATCGATTCGCAAAGCGGAGAGATAAAGGGGTTGTTCTAAAAACACTTAAAAAGCATTGTAAACTTTTATCTCAAAAGAGTTTACAATATCAAAAAAGAAAACAGACTTCGGGAATGATAGTGAGCTATCAACTCCCGATAAAGGAAGTATATGGAAGAGATCAAGTCAACGAATTTTATTGAAGAGTTTATCAACAAGGACTTAGCGGACGGCAAGATAGAAGAAGTTGTCACGCGTTTTCCGCCCGAGCCAAACGGATATCTGCATATAGGTCATGCCAAATCGCTTTGCATCAATTTCGGTATGAAAGAAAAATACAACGGCAAGTGTAATTTGCGCTATGACGACACCAATCCCAGCAAGGAGGACGTCGAGTACGTCAACTCTATCAAAGAGGATATCAAGTGGCTGGGCTTTGAGTGGGACGAAGAATTGTATGCGTCGGACTATTTCGACAGAATGTACGACTGCGCCGTGCTGCTTATCAAAAAGGGATTGGCATACGTCTGCGACTATACGGCAGAGCAGATAAAGGCTACGAGAGGCACGTTGACTCAACCTGGCGAAGAAAGTCCGTGGAGAGGCAGAAGCATTGAAGAAAATCTCAGACTTTTTGAAGAGATGAAAGAGGGCAAGTATGCCGACGGCACCAAGGTGCTGCGCGCGAAGATTGATATGGCAAGTCCCAATATCAACATGCGCGATCCCGTCATATACAGAGTGCTTAGGGCGACCCATCACCGCACGGGCGATAAGTGGTGCATATATCCGATGTATGACTTTGCGCATCCGCTTGAAGACGCATTCGAGGGTATCACGCACAGCATATGCACGCTGGAATTTGAAGACCACAGACCGCTCTACGATTGGGTAAAGGTAAATTGCGGTTTCGGTGATTTCCCAAGACAGATAGAATTTGCAAGACTTGGCATGACAAGGACGATAATGTCAAAAAGATATCTCAAAAAACTCGTCGACGAGGGCAAGGTAAGCGGTTGGTCAGACCCAAGAATGCCCACGCTGTCGGGTATGAAAGAGAGAGGATATCCGCCTGAGGCTATCAGGAGATTTTGTCAGGAGATCGGCGTATCAAAGAGCCAAAGCGAAGTAGACGTGTGTATGTTGGAACATTTTGTCAGAGATTATCTCAACGTCAACGCAGACAGAATGATGGTCGTCAAGGATCCGATAAAGCTCATCGTCGCCAATGCGGCAGAGGACGAGATATATCAGATAGAGAACAATCCCAATGCAGAAGTTAAGACGACGCACGCGGTATCGTTCAGCAGAGAACTATATATAGACAGAGACGACTTCGCTCCCGTTCCGCCTCCTAAGTACAAGAGACTTGTGCCGGGCGGCAAGGTGAGATTGAAGGGAAGTTATATCCTCGAATACGTCTCGCACGAGTGCGACGCAGACGGCAACGTGACCAGCGTGACCTGCAACTATATTCCCGATTCGATAAGCGGCGGAGTAAACGCATCGATCAAAGTCAAGGGCGTAATACAGTGGGTCAACGCCAAAGACTGCATAGACTTGACTTTGCACGAATATGATTATTTGCTGTTGGACGGCGACGGAGATTTCAACGACAGACTTACTCCCGACAGCCACAAGATATATCCCAACGCCAAGGGCGAGCGCTATCTGAGCGATGCAAAGCAATACGACAGATTCCAATTTATGAGAATGGGATATTTCAGCGCGGTCAAGGACTATGGCAAAGACGGCAAATACGAGTTTAATCAAATTACGGGGTTGAAAGACAGCTATGGCAAATAAGTTATTCCAAAAACCAAAGACGATCAAAGAGGTGAGATATGAAGACGGCTCTTTGTCAAAACACAACGATAAGAACGGCACAAAATATCTGATCTTCGACCCTAAGAATATCACTGCGTTTGAGTGCGTAAAAGGCGTTGCCAATCCAAGCGAGGGCGAGAATAAATTGGTGTATATCAAAGAGCGGCTTGCCTGCATGTGGGGCAATGAGGAGATCGAGGAATACGTGCTTGTCGACAAGGGTAGCAAGGATATATTCGACAGTCTCTGCGTTGAGAAAGTTGCGCTAGCCCATAAGCAGGATTTTATCAAGGCAAAGGTCGACGACGTGATTATCACGTATTCGCACAAAAAGGGAGCCTTTTCCCGTTTTCATTACAACGTGTGGTTTGAGTACGACGATAATTACTATTATCTGTATATCAAGACGTGCGACGGCGGAAAGTTTAAGTCATTGATGGAAGAATTTTTGACTTACAAAAAGACAATTTAACTGTTTATAAAAGGTGATAAATGAAAGAATTAAGTTTGCTAAATACGCAGAAGGCTATCAAGGACTGCAAGGATATGTTTATAGGCGCGCTTTCGCAAGAGCTGGATCTAAGCAGAGTGTCAGCGCCGCTTTTCGTATCCAAAGACAGCGGTTTCAACGACAACCTCAACGGCGTGGAGCGTCCTGTGACTTTTGATATAAAAGAGAGCGGAGTTGTTGCCGAGGTCGTGCATTCGCTTGCCAAGTGGAAGAGATTTGCATTAAAAAAGTACGGCTTTGAAATGCACAAGGGGCTTTATACTGATATGAATGCGATAAGGCGCGACGAGATAGTCGACAATATTCATTCGATATACGTAGACCAATGGGATTGGGAGAAGGTCATAAGCGCAGAAGATCGCACGATCGATTATCTCAAATCCACTGTGAGAGGAATATATAAAGTCATAAGGAATACCTGCAAAGAGGTGAGGGCTAAATACGGCCTTGGCGATTGCGATATGGCGGAAGATATAGCATTCGTCACCACGCAGCAGTTGGAAGACGAATATCCCGATATGACTCCTCAACAGAGAGAAAACGCTGCCGCAAAGAAGTACGGCGCGGTATTTATAATGCAGATAGGCGGCTTGCTCAAAAGCGGCAATAAGCACGACGGCAGAGCGCCGGACTATGACGATTGGTCGCTCAACGGAGATATCTTCGTCGATTATCCCACGATAGGCAGAGGCTTGGAGCTTTCCTCGATGGGCATAAGAGTAGACAGAGAATCTTTGCTCTCTCAGCTCAAAAGCGAAAACGCGCTTGATAGGCTTGAATTGCCTTTCCATAAGGCGTTGGCTGACGGACAGCTGCCCCTTTCGATAGGCGGCGGAATAGGTCAGTCAAGACTGTGTATGTTCATACTCGGCAAGCGTCATATAGGAGAAGTTCAGCCTTCGATATGGAGCCAAAGAGAACTTGACGAGTGCGAGGCTAAGGGAATAAAACTGCTTTGATACGTCGGCGCAGAAAAAATACGGAAAAGCGCGTTTAGTATAGATAAAAAGCACGAAAGCAAAAAAGGATGGCTATGAATTATTTGTTCTTTGATATAGAATGTTCTAACTGTTTCGGCGGACACGGCAAGATATGTTCGCTTGGCTACGTGCTTGCCGACAGCCGTTTTAACGTATTGGAGCAAAAAGATATTCTCGTCAATCCCAAGAGTAAGTTTTATTTGAGGCGCGGCAACGGAGAGGGCATTGAACTTGGCTATCCGGAGGAAGAATTTTTTAAGGCTCCCGACTTTGCAAGTCTATACCCTAGATTTAAGGAGTTGTTGGAAGACCCTGAGGTAATCGTATTCGGTCACTCCGTCAACAATGACATCAACTTCTTGCTCTCTGAATGCGTGAGGTATAAGCAGCCGTATTTTACTTTCAACGCATACGATACGCAGATATTGCACAGACATTTTATGCCCGAGAGCAAAGAGAACGGACTTGGCAAGATATGCGAGACTTTTGAGATACCGGTGGACAATCTTCACAGAAGCGACTACGACGCATATCTGACTATGCAGGTCGCCAAGAAGATATGCGAAATAAAACATACTGACATCGAGGGATTGCTGCACGAGTGTCCAGACTGCTATTACTCCGTTGACAACGGCGTAGTAAAAAACCATTATGCCGTCATATCTTATACTAAGAGACTTGCCTCGTTTGCCAAGCATATAAAACCCGATACGGTGCTTTTAAAACGCAGCAAGATAGTAGACAAACACTTTTGTTTTTCTATGTCGTTTGAAAAGGATAAATTCAAACAAGCGCTGTTGCTTGTCAATTTCATACGGCGCTACGGCGGAGTATATTCGCAAAAGCTCTCCAAAATGCACTACTTTTTGCCATACGGAGAGGAATGTCTGCGCACTAAGAACGTACTTCAAGTTGTGGCAAGCGAGAATATCACGTTGCTTGATGAAGCCATGCTTTTGGATATGCTCGGCATACCGCAGAAGATGTATGACGAGGCGTGTACTTGGAGTATCGGCAGACTGAGAAATTACGGGATGCCGAAGGGCAGGAAGCCTAAGGCGAAGAAACCCGTCGCCGATAATGCCGACGGTAACGGAAATAAAACAAAGGCATCTAAGCCGTCGCAAAGCGATTGATATGTCAAGAGGATAATATGCAAGATCTTCCGCAGGAATTTTTGTTGAGAATGGAGAGAATGCTTGGAGAGGAATATCCAAGTTTTTTAGCCAGCTATGAGAAAGAGCGAAGCTACGGTTTGAGACTCAACACCTTGAAATGCGCAGACGTATCTGCTATAAAAGAATATAATTTACGTTCCGTCGAATGGTGCAAAGACGGATATTATTACGTCGCCGACGAGCGCCCTGGAAAGAGCGTGTTGCATGAGGGCGGCGCTTTTTACATCCAAGAGCCCAGCGCGATGTCTGTCGTCGAGAGCATGGATATACGCAAGGGAGACGCGGTGCTGGACTTGTGCGCCGCGCCGGGAGGAAAGAGCAGCCAGATAGCGTGCAAACTTGACGGCGCGGGTATATTGATATCCAATGAGATAGTACAGTCGAGGGCAAAGATACTTTCGCAAAATATAGAGAGAATGGGCGTGAGAAATTGTGTCGTGCTCAACGAAAGTCCGGACAGGCTGTCTTCTAGATTTGAGGGTATGTTTGACAGGATATTGGTGGACGCGCCTTGCTCCGGCGAAGGTATGTTTCGCAAAAATCCTCTTGCAGTGGGCGAGTGGTCGGAGCAAAACGTCGAGGCATGCAAGAAAAGACAGTTGTCAATACTTGTTGAAGCTGCCAAGATGCTTAAATCCGACGGTATCATTGCATATTCTACCTGCACTTTTTCTATGCAGGAGAACGAAGAGGTCGTCGGTGAGTTTTTGGCGGACAATCCCGACTTTGAAGTGCAAGAGAGCAGCTTTAAATTCAGCCGAGGGTATGCGATAGGAGACGACGTATTGAATTTTCAGCTGGCAAAGACCAATAGGATATTTCCTCATAAGGTCGAGGGAGAGGGGCATTTCTTTGCGATATTGAAAAGGCGCGGACAGCCGCAATCGAGAAAGTACGCGTGTCAAGAGCGCAAAGCCGACCCAAAAGCCGTCAAAGAATATAGGATATGGCAGGAGGAAAATCTCAAAGTGTCGTTTGACGCAGATTTATCTTTCGGTCAGATACTGTACGCTATGCCTGCCGCAACGCCTAGACTTGACGGATTGAAAGTGGAGAGAGCAGGCTTGCAGCTCGGCGAGTATAAGAAAAACAGATTTTTGCCGTCGCATTCGCTGGCAATGTCGCTCAGACCATGCGAGGCGAAGAGGTGCATAGAGCTTGACGAAGACGCGGCGTATAAATATCTCAGCGGATATACCTTTGACTGCGACGTCAAAGGCTGGGCGCTTGTCGCTTATAGAGGAGTGTCGCTGGGATGGTGCAAAGGCGACGGAGCATGCGCCAAAAATCATTATCCAAAGGGGTTGAGATTGTTATGAATATTGTCATACTTGACGGATATACCACAGACGAGAGAGAGCTTGGCTGGCAGGGACTTGAAGAACTTGGCGAGGTGACCTATTACGAGCGTACTTCTCCTTGCGACGTCGTCAATAGGGCAAAAAATGCCGATATACTCATATCTAATAAGGTGATACTGTCAAGAGAGGTGCTTTGTCAGCTTGACAAGCTCAAATATATAGGTCTGCTTTCGACGGGATTCAACGTCGTCGATTTGGAATATGCAAAAGAAAAGAATATACCCGTATGCAATATCCCAAATTACTCGACCAAATCAGTCGCTCAGTTGACGATAGCTTTGATTTTGGAATTGGCAATGGGCGTGGGCAGGCATGCGGCGTCGGTCAACGGCGGAGATTGGTGCAGGTGCAAAGATTTTTGTTATCGAGTGCAGGATATCACAGAGCTTGACGGCAAGACGATAGGGCTTATAGGTTACGGCGCGATAGCAAAAGAGGTCGCGAAGATAGCAAGCGCTTTTGGAATGAAAGTGCTTGCATATAGGCGCAGCGCATTTAGCGACAGCATTGCAAAGGCGACGTCGCTTGAAGAGATATACCGTCAAAGCGACGTGATAAGTCTGCACTGTCCTATGAATAAAGACAGCGACAGATTGATAGACAAAATCGCGATATCCAAGATGAAAGACGGAGTGCTTTTGATAAACACCGCAAGGGGCGGCGTAGTAGACGAAGGAGCGTTGAGAGAGGGCTTGGACAGCGGCAGGATAGGCGGATATGCCGCCGACGTGCTTTCAACGGAGCCGCCGACAGCCGACAATAGATTGATAGGCGCGCCCAACTGTTATATCACGCCTCACATAGCGTGGGCTTCGAGAGAGGCGAGGGAGAGACTGATATCTATCGCTGTGTCCAACGTCAAAGGCTTTTTGGCAGGCAAGGTGCAAAACTGCGTATATTAGAGATACGGCATAGAGGATAAGTATATATAGCAACGGCGCAAATATGCGCGAGGGAGATAATATGATTTCAAATAAGATGAGCGAAATAATGAAGTCGGGGTCGGCAATAAGAGCAATGTTTGAAGAGGGCAAAAAACTTGCTAAGAAGTACGGGAAAGAAAACGTCTTTGACTTTTCTCTCGGCAATCCCAACGTGCCTGCTCCAAAAGCTGTGGGCGAAGCCATTGCACAGATAGCAAGGGAGATAGATCCCGTCGCGTTGCACGGGTATATGCTCAACAGCGGTTTTGAGAGTACGCGTAAGGCTATTGCCGACGACCTCAACGAGAGATATCAGACCTCTTTTGGATATAGCAATATCATAATGACAGTGGGCGCGGCAGGAGGACTTAACGTTGCCCTTAAAGCAGTGATAAACGAGGGGGACGAGGTGATAGTATTCGCTCCATACTTTGGGGAATACAACAATTACGTTGCCAACGCGGGCGGCAAGGTCGTCGTCATACCTCCCGTTCCGCCGACTTTTCAGCCTGACTTGCAGGCGTTGGAGAGCGCGTTGAACGAGAAGACGAAGGCGGTCATTATCAATTCTCCCAACAATCCCACGGGCGTGATATACGGAGAAGAAGTGCTGACAAAGCTTGGCAGAATACTTACTGATGGCAGCAAGAAAAAGGGCGAGGCAATATATCTTATATCCGACGAGCCTTACAGAGAACTCGTATACGATTGTAAGTCAGCGCCTTTTGTCACAAAATATTATGACAATACGATAGTGGGATATTCTTATTCAAAATCACTTTCGCTTCCCGGAGAGAGAATAGGTTATCTTGCAATACCCAACGAGGCGGAAGATTGCGACAATTTGCTTGCGGCTTGTTCTGTCGCGACGAGAATATTGGGCTTTGTCAACGCTCCGTCGCTTCAACAGCTTGTTATAGAGAGATGCGTCAAACAGCCTGTCGACGCAAGTCCTTACGACAGAAACAGGAAGCTGCTGCTCAACGCATTGAGGGAATACGGCTTTGAGTGCGTGCAGCCTGAGGGGGCGTTTTATCTATTCGTCAAGTGTCCTATTGCCGAAGAGGAGTTTGTAGCCAAGGCAAAGTCGCATAATATACTTATCGTGGGCGGCAAGAGTTTTGCATGCGAGGGATACGTCAGGATAGCTTATTGCGTGAGCTATGATACGATAGAAAGATCGTTGCCGCATTTCAAAGCTTTGGCGAAAGAGACTGTGGCAAAATAAGACCGCCGACAGCAAATATATGTATAAAGGAGAGATTATGAGCGTTATAAATTCAGATAAATTGAGAGTTGAGATAGACGAGGTCGGCAGCAGTCTTTTGAGCATTAAGGACAGCGACGGCAGAGAACATCTTTGGCAGGGTGACGAGGCAAGTTGGACGGGAAGAGACGTGACGATATTCCCGTTTGTCGGCAGACTCAAAGATGGGTATTATACCGTCGGCGGAGAAAAGTACAATATGCCTGCGCACGGAATATGCAGAGAGCATAAATTTGCCGTTGCCGACAAGTCGCAAGAGAGAGTTGTACATAGCTTTGAATGGGATGAAGAAACTCTTAAAGTTTATCCGTTTAAATTTGTGTTGACGGTTGAGCATAAGGTGGAGGGCGCAAGATACGTAAAGACTATGACGGTCAAAAACGTCGATAGCAAAGACATATATTTTTCATTGGGCGGACATCCTGCCATGAGCGTCGTCCAAGAGAGCGGCGATACGGCTGTCAACGAAATAGTTTTTGACGGCGAGATTTCGCCCAACGTATATCTTCTTGACGAAGTCGGACACTTTATAGAAAAAAAGCAAAGCTTTGGCAGATTGGAGAAAATCAAATGCGACAAAGCGACTATGAAAGAATTGAAGACTATTATATTGACGGACGGGGTCTTTGAGAGTTTGCAACTCAAAAGACCCGACGGGGTCGTCTATAAATTTGATTTAGGCAAGCCGCCTGTCCTTGCTTTTTGGTCGCATGAGGACAGCGGAGCGTATTACTGCGTCGAGCCTTGGTGGGGCATACCCGATTTTGCCGACCCGATAAGAGAGCTTAAAGATAAGGCGCATATCGAAAAATTGAAAGTGGGACAAAGCCAAAGTTACAGCTTTTCAATAGAAATAAAATAAGAATATTAGGAGATGAAAATGGATATACAGACTTTATTCAGCAAAGAGAGCGGAAGGGCGGAAAATTATCGCATACCGTCGATAATCAAGACAAAGAGCGGAGTGTTGGTCGCGTGCGCGGACGAGAGATTTTTTACGTGCAGAGACAATCCCAACAGAATAGACAAAGTGGTCAGACGCTCGCTTG
The DNA here is from genome assembly GCA_910579785.1 of uncultured Christensenella sp. Taxonomy (GTDB): domain Bacteria; phylum Bacillota; class Clostridia; order Christensenellales; family UBA3700; genus RACS-045. Next base: position 112,595 of record CAJTVJ010000003.1, read on the forward strand.
ACAACGGCTTGACTTGGCAGGAGCAGACAGTTGCTGTCGAAGAAGTCGGCGATTCAATGAAAGACGCGTCTGCGGCAATAGATCCTTGTATGCTGTACGACGACAACAGCGACACAATATTTATGCTGTATTCTCACACGCCGGCAGGCATTGGCATACTTAATTGCAAGAAGGGCATCGGTCAGGACGGCGACGGCAATCTTTACCTTTACGACGGCAAGAAGAGATATACTCTCAAAGGCGAAAAAGTGTTTGACAAAGATGGCAAAGAGGTCGAAGGATACGTCGTCAAAGAAAACGGCGATTTGATATACAACGGAGAGAGCGTTGGCAACTACAAGCTCAATTCCGGAAGATTGAAAGAACTGAGGACTTCTCATCTTTGTATCATTTCTTCAAGCGACGACGGACTTACTTGGTCGCAGCCTCGCAACATATCCTATCAGGTAAAAGAAAAATATATGTCTTTCTTCGGCGCAGGTCCGGGAGTGGGCATAACCGTTAAGGAAGGAAAATATAAGGGCAGAATAATTTTCCCCGTATACTACAACGTTGTGGAGCACGGCGGAATACTTATGCTTTCGGCTTGCGTGATATACAGCGACGACCACGGCGTCACATGGCATAGGGGCAAGTCGCCCAATCAGACGAGAAAGCACGGTATCTTACCCGTAAATCACAGATTGGTCATGCCAAACGATATGATCACCGAAGCGCAGCTTATTGAGTGCGAGGGCGGACGTCTTAAATTCTTTATGCGCAATCATTCGTCAAAGAGACTTATCGCGACTGCAATAAGCGACGACGGCGGAGTGACTTGGCAGGATTATAAGCACCATCCGCAGTTGACTCATTGCATTTGCCAATGCAGCGTGATAGTGGGAGACGATGGGGGAAAGCCTGTGACGATATTCCTCAACGCTGCCGACAGCAAAGTGAGACACAACGGCGTGATAAGACTGTCTTATGACTACGGCGAGACTTTTGTATACAGCAAGTTGATAAAAGAAGGAGAATTTGTATACAGCAGTATGGTATGGCTGGGCGACGGCAAAGTGGGAATTCTGTATGAAGAAAATATGCAGCATGAAGAAATCAAGTTTGCAATATTGACGATTGACGAAATCAAAGATAAAGCATAAAACGGTATGGCAAACAGTTGATAAAACGCCGTATTGGTATTATATTTAATATTGACAATAATTAGCGTTGGTCTCAATATAATGACTGCAACGAAAAGGAGCAAAAATGGCAAAATTAAATAGGGGATTGATAGTATCATGTCAGGCGGTCAAAGGCGAGCCGCTTTACGGACTCGGCATAATGGGATACTTGGCAAGAGCGGCGGTCGAGGGCGGCGCAGTCGGCATAAGAGCCAACTATGTCAGCGATATCGCCGACATAAAAAAGCAAGTCGACGTGCCGATGATAGGTATAATAAAAGAAGTATATCCCGACAGCGACGTGTATATCACTCCCACTCTCAAAGAGGTCAAGGCTTTGATAGAGACGGGATGCGAGGTCATCGCTCTCGATTGCACGGGACGTCCCCGTCCCAACGGCGAAAAGATTGAAGACCTTGTCAAGTATATTAGAGAAAATGCAAAGGACGTGGAGATAATGGCAGATTGCGCGAGCTTTGCAAATGCCGAAGAAGCGCACAGATTGGGCTTTGATTACATAGGGTCGACAATGAGAGGTTACACTCCCGATACCAAGGGCATATGTCTTCCAGACTATGATTTTTTGACAAAGCTTGTCAAGACTTTTCCCGATACCAAGATAATCGCCGAGGGCGGAATATGGGAGAGAGACCAACTTGCCAAGGTGTGCAAGTGCGGCGTGTATGCAATAGTGATAGGTTCTTCCATCACTCGTCCTAAGGACATTACCCAAAGATTTGTCGGAGCGTTGGATTTATGTTGACGATTGGAGTAGACGTAGGCGGCACGAGTATAAAAAGCGCGCTGATAGAAGTCGACGAATGCGGAAGATACGAGATACTGCAATTCAACTCTATTCCGACGGAGGCGTCTATCGGTCGTGACAGAGTGATTGCCAATATTATAAAATCTATCGAAAGTTTTGATTGGAAATCTTGCGAACATATCGCGGTCGCGACGGCAGGTACTGTCGATTGGGACAGCGGCGAGATAACCTTTGCGACCAAGACAATACCCAATTATACGGGCGCGAAAGTATCGGCGGAACTCAGCAGGCATTTTTCAAGACGGGTGGTCGTCATCAACGACGCGGTGAGCGCGCTCATTGCAGAAGGGTTTCTTGGCGCAGGAAAGAGAGCCGACAGCGTGATGATGTTTACGATAGGCACGGGACTTGGCGCGTCCTTCCTCAAAGACAGGACTTTGGATAGCAATTCCGTCATAGACACCAAATTGGGACATATGACGCTTGTCGAAGACGGTTTGCAGTGCGGTTGCGGCAAGCGCGGCTGCGTAGAACAATACGTGTCGGCTACCGCGCTTAAAAGATGCGGCAATGACAATTTGTATCAATTTTTTAATACAAACGACGCTGTCTGCAAGAAGTTGCTGCAAGATTTTTACAAGGGGCTTGCAAAGGTCGCGTCAAAGGCAATCGAGCTATATTCACCGTCGCTCATAATCATTGGCGGAGGAGTTGTGGAAATGTCGGAGTATTGGTGGCAAAATTTCCTTAAAGAATATAAGAGCGTCAATTCGACGCCGATAGCCGTGGCAAGTTTGGGCAACAAGGCAGGCGTGTTGGGAAGCGTATACGCAATGATAAACGGCGCGTTTAAAGCGCAATAAAAAAGAAAAACTTTTTACTGAGAGGTAACATATAATGGACAAATCAAAATTCAAAGGCGTATTCACAGCATTGCTTACGCCATACACCAAAGACGATAAGATCAACGGCAATTCTGTCAAGAAAATTATTGATATGAATATTGAAAAGGGTATCAACGGCTTTTATGTCGGCGGCTCTACCGGCGAGGGTATGCTTTTGACGGTAGAGGAGCGCAAAGAGCTCTTTAAGTATGCGGCGGAGAGCAACGCAGGCAGAGGCACTATGATAGCTCACGTCGGTACGATAAATACCAACCATGCTATCGAGATGGCTAAGTGTGCTCAGGACATGGGATATGACGCGATTTCTGCCGTCGCTCCCTTCTACTACGGATTTTCCTATGAGGCTATCAAGGGATATTACAACGATATCGCCAACAGCGTAGACATACCTATGATAATGTATAATTTTCCCAATGCCAACGGCTTTCAGTTCAACAAAGAGAGAGCTGAGGATATGTTTAAAAACAAGAAGTTTATAGGTATCAAACATACTACGTCGGACTTGTTTGCGCTTCAACAGTTCAAGACGATGAGTTGCGACCCGTTGGTATACAACGGCTTTGACGAGATGTTGGTCGCAGGTCTCAGCATGGGCGCTGACGGAGGTATCGGCTCGACTTACAACTTTATGCCGGAAAAGTACGTCAAGATGTATTCTTTGTTTAAAGACGGCAATATAAAAGAAGCTCAAAAGATTCAGTATGAAGCCAACGAGATAATCACGCAGCTTATCAAATACGGCGTATTCGCCGCCGAGAAAGGCATCCTCGACGAGATGGGAATTGAGATGGGCGGATGCAGAAAACCCTTTATGCAGTTGTCGGACGAAGGCAAGGCATATTGCAAAGAGCTTGTAAAAAAACTGTAATTAAAAATAAAAATTGCGGCAGAATTTAATATACGGCAGGCTTAAAAAGTATGTCGTATATCGGACGTGATGTCGCGTATTAAAGGTGATATATGAGTGACTGTACTCACGATTGTTCGACTTGCGGACAGGATTGCAAAGAGCGCATAGCTCCGCAAAAGCCGCAGCTTAATAAAAATTCAAAGATAGGCAAAGTCTATGCCGTGATGAGCGGTAAGGGCGGCGTAGGTAAGTCTATGGTCACAGCGCTGCTCGCTACGCTGTCACGCAGAATTGGCAAGAGCGTGGGCGTGCTTGACGGCGACATAATAGGCGCGTCTATGGCAAAGTCATTCGGCATAAAAGAAAAAGCTATGGGGTGCGACAAGGGCATACTTCCTGCCGAAACCGTCACGGGTATCAAAGTCGTGTCAATGAATATGTTTTTAAAGGACGAGTCCGATCCGGTAGTTTGGCGCTCCTCACTCGTCACTTCGGCAGTCACGCAATTTTGGACGGACGTATATTGGGGCGATTTGGACTTATTATTTATAGATATGCCGCCGGGCACGGGCGACGTTGCGCTTACGGTTTTCCAAAATCTGCCTGTCGACGGCGTGATAATGGTGACGACTCCGCAAGAGCTTGTGAGTATGATTGTCTCCAAAGGCGTAGCAATGACCAAGATGCTTAATATTCCTGTCGTTGCGATAGTAGAAAATATGTCTTACTATCAGTGTCCAAAGTGCCAAGAAAAACTCAATATTTTCGGCGAAAGTAACGTAGATAATATCGCAAAACAATACGGCATTGAGCAAGTTGTCAAATTGCCTATCGACAGACTGCTTGCAGCAGCATGCGACAACGGCGCAATAGAATATGCCGAAGAAGAAAGTCTTTCTTCTCTTGTAGAAAGACTTTAATATTTCCAATCAAAACTAAGGACGGCGTTGCGCCGTCCTTTTTGTCATGTTGAATGCCTAAGTCATGTCGCTAGTCGTGGAGAGGTCTAATCAAGTTGAATTAAAATGATAAGATTTCTCCGCTTCACTACGTTTCGGTCGAAATGACCAAATTTTGCTTTCAATGTGTCCAACTTTGGTTATTCTCAATTCGACATATCCTATGCAACTGGGACCAATATATAAGTTAAGTCATTTCGACCGCAGTGGAGAAATCTTAACCTTTTATTTAACTCGTTGAGACCTCTCCGCTACGGTCGAGGTGACTAATTTAGGTTTACTATAAGCAATATATAGTCACTTCGAGCGTAGTCGAGAAATCTCATCAGATTAGAAATCTGACAGTCGGGTTCCGCTAATGCCGACCAAACGAAAATGTACGTTTACGCTACATTTTGTCGGTACTTATTTAATTCGATTAGACCTTTCCGCGTAGGGCGTAAGGAGCGAAGCGACGGAATAGCGAGCCAGCGGTAGCGTCTTGGGCGAGCGTCAATGACGATTTACTCCCAAGCCTGTAAGCCTTATATCTAGTCACTTCGACCGAAGTGAAACGTAGCGGAGAAGTCTCATCCTTTTGAAAAATATAATTACTTCTCATACATTTTCATTCTATTTTTAAAGTCATTTACATCCATTCTAAGAAAAGTATACTTTTACTGACCTGACAAAATTGCTTATAGAACGCGCGCGAAATATACTTTTAATAAAAAAACACGCTATTTCGTGAAAAGAAATAGCAAGTCAGTAAATGTATACCTTTCTTGTAAAATTAAGAGAAGTGTACTTGTTTTGCATTTAATAAACAAAAAGAGAAGAGAGTATGAAAAAGGTTAGACATACAAGAGCGGCATTATTGATAATAGGACTAGTCATGGCAGTTGCATTGAGCAGCATAGTTGTGGCGGTGGGAGATATTGACTGCATAATTAAATCTAATGATTTAAATATTACCTCTACGGCGAGAGTTACAGAAGAAAACGCCGGGGATCTAAGAAATTTCGCCAACGGTACAAAATATGTCTTTACAGACGCTACAAAAGTAACCGCATTTAGGGCAGGTACAGTAGAAAGTGATATGACAACTATTGTGGTTGATACGAATGAGGTATTAGGAACGCAATTTAATCCATATGTAATCACGACTGTTGACGAGTGGAATTTATTTACTCAAAAAATGGAGAAGGATTCAACTCATGGTAAAGCGCAATATTTTACTTTGGGATCAGATATCGACTTTAAAGATCAAGAGTTTCATCCCGTTAGATTCTTTAATGGAACATTTTATGGAATTGGAAATTCGCTTAAAAATATATCATGTAATGAATGGAAATATTGGGATGGAACTCAATATATTTCAATCGGTACAACAGTGAACGGATTTGGAGTTTTTTGTAAAACGGAGAATGCAACTATTGCTGATGTAATAATCGATAATTATAATTATGCTAATATGCCCCAAGTTAGTTTTGACGCTTCAAGAGCGTCAGGAGTTGGTGCATTGATAGGTTTTTCAAATACTGCTGATAATGTTTTAAATTGTCATACGTTAGGGACTATTGAAATGGGCTCTCAATTCAATATAAAGTGTGCGGCGGCAAGTGGAATGGTTGGTTTCCGCCCAAGTAATGGTACTAATACGGTTTTGTTGATTTATCGTTGTTCAAGTAAAGTTAATGTTAATGCCATAGGTACGGGAATAATTATGACAGGAGGCTTTATAGGGGAATTATATAGAAATGTTACTGCGCACATTTATGATTGTGTAGCTAATGTTGAAAACACAACGGCATCAAAGGCATATATACATTCTAGTAGTGCTGTTGGATGGGAAGAACAAGGTTCAACATTGATAATAGAAAATTTTATAGCTTCAATAAATATTGCGTCGAATCAACTTAATTACAGTGGTTCACTTGCGGGAATAATGTCAACTGCGATTTTTACAAATATTTACGTTGATGGTCAAATTGGAACCGAAAATAAGTTGCCTTATCCAATAGTTGGAGGTTCAAAAAAAATATCGTCAGGTGTAAGTAATGTAAATACTGTAAAACCAGACGGAACCTCTTATGCGAAACTTTATGGGGAAGATTCACTTGCTGGTTATCCAGGTGGAGCGGAACCGAATGAATATAGAAGCAAAGATTTAATGTTATCAATAGCTAAAAACGACGTAGGCAGTCTATTGCCGTCGCAGATATGGGACGCGGATAAGATAGGGGGCTCATACGATCCGGATAATTCGCCCGTACGCAACTATTTGGTGGCGACGGTCACGTTTAAGAATTTGTTGAGCGAGGACAATGAAGAGGCGTTGGATCTGCCTGTGGACGATTATCTCAAAGGCGACGCATTGCCTACTCCTGAGAGCAGCGACATAAAAGAAAATCACGTATTTTTGGGATGGACCAACGACAAGAGCGGAAGTAGCGAGCCTTTTGATACCTTGCCGAGCGGACTGTTTGGAGACGTGACGTTGTATGCGGTATGGGGAGTGCCAGAGGGCTATGCGGCGACGTATATCAAGGACTCGCTTGCGGCTGACAAGACGCTCATAGAATATGACGGAGTGGAGAGTATAACGTTGACGGCGACAGTGAGCAACAGCGGCAGCGCGCTAAACAATTCTCCCAAGACGACGTATAAGTGGAAGCAAGGGGAGAAGGACAAGGCGACGAATACCAATGGCAAACTTAGTATAAAGAACGTACTTGACAGCGGAGAATACAAATATGAATATGAGATAAGAGACGGCAGAGAGCCGTTGTGGTCATATAGCGCGACTTCGTCGGACACACAGACTGTGACGATAGAGAAGGGCAAGTTGTCTAGTATGAAGATAGAAGGCTTTAAGATAGACGAAGACACCGTCCCGTATTACGGAATGAATATCAGCGACGTTAAGTTTGCAGTGACGTTGAAGAACAAAGCGGACAAGGAAGTTGTGCAGGAGAAGGCAGAGTGGAGCAACAAACTTTATAGGGTAGTCAAGGGAAATAACAGCGCGGAGATAGTTATCTTTCCAATGGATAAAGATAATTATGAGGAGAGCGGATATAGGTTTACGGTGACGTTTGAATCACAGTCATTGAAGATGATATTCGACATACCCGATCTGTCGGACAGATTGGAACATGAGATACAGTACAACAACAATTACGGAGCCAATACAATAATATCGTATTTTCAAGAAGAGTATTTGGACGCGATGACCAACAGGTGGGACGAGAGCATAGTGGACAGCTTGCTGAACTCGTCGTATGCGCCGTATTTGAGAGTGCACGAAGAGGGGAATGACGAAAAGCCGTATGCGCCGATAACACTCGACAGCAGCGGAAAAGCATTGTTCAGCGAGAGCTTAACTGACGTGCAGCATGAAGTCGTAATAGACGTCAAGATGGAAGTAGTCAAGTACAAGGTTACTTTTGACCACAACAACGGCAGCGGAACGGTAGAAGAGAAGCAGTATTCTTACGGACAGTTTTTGGGAGACGAGCCAAAGCAGCCTACTGTGCCAGACGGCGAATTGTTTGTGGGCTGGTATTTTGACACGGTGGATAAGGATAACAAACCAATCAGCAGACCGTGGAGATTTAAGCCTGAGGGACAGGAAGAGCCTGACAGAGTGGTGGGCAACACGACTCTCACGGCGGAGTATATCAAACCTAATGAGCTTAGGTCGATAGAGGTGATTGCTACGGCAAGTCAATTCAAGGCGTTGCAGTCGATAAAAGAGGGCGATCTTACGGTATTTGCAACTTACGTGGGCAGTAAAGGCAGCGTTGAGGTGACGAGAGAAGTAGCGTTGACATGGGATCAGTATAAGGACGATATACAATATCTCTCAACGACAGGCAGCGTATTGCACGTGGTCGAGGGAGGATATGAGATAGAGGTCGGCTATACGTTTGGCGGCAATAGACTGTTTGATAGAATCAAGATAGAGGTGTCGCCTATCGACGTGTCTGATAGGGCTGACGGACTTAACTTTGGAGACTATGAAGGCGAGTTGGTGTTTGAGTATGAAGAGGGAGTGGCGCACAAAGTAAGAGAGATATCCAAAGCGGAGTACCCTGTGAATTTGCAAGGCATATTGAAAGACATAAAGTACACCTATTCATTGGGTGGCAGAGAGATAGACCAAAGTCAAGTAATAGAAGTCGGCGACTATACCGTCATTGTAGAATTTGTGACGGATAGCGATTATATAATAAGAAATAAAGAGTTGAGTTTGAAGATAAGACAGTTGACCGAAGTAAAGATTGAGTGGTCGACGGACAGCTTGCAATACAGAGGCAAAGGACAGCACCCTGAGGCAAAAGTATATTATGCGGACGGAAGCGGAGAAGTACTCGGCGCGACGGTACTTGGATATGAGGGCGACGTAGACGCAAAGGACGTAAAAGAGGGGTATAAGGTAAGAGTAAAACTCGCAAGCAACTATAAGATAGTAGAGGGGGAGGAGTGCGAATTTGGCATAACAAAGGCGATACTTGAAGTGCCTACGTTCAACGGCGGACTGACGTACAACGGAGAAGAACAGAGCGTGGCAGGCGCGCTGAGCGGATATGACGATATACTTATGGAGATAGTGACGGGCGGAAGCGGAAAAGCCGTGAATAAGTATTTTGCGACGATAAAGCTAAAAGAGCCCAACAACTGCTCATGGGCAGACGGCGGAGTGACGAATAAACGTATCGAGTGGAAGATAGAGAAGGCGCAGTTGATACTTGAATGGGATGAGTGGATGTTTGAGAGCGACGGCAACAGCGGATATGCTCCTAAGATATCTGCGATAGCCGACGGCTTGGCGAGCGGAGACAGCGTGGAAGATATCAATGCCGCGTTTACGTATAGGATATATGACGAAGACGGCAATGAAATAACGGCAGGTATGGCGACTGAGATAGGATCGTATAAGATAGTTGTGTCGCTGAGCGGAGAGTTGGCAAAGAATTACGATATAGACGAAGTCAGCAAGGAGTGGGATTTTGTCGTCAGCAAAGAGGGAATGACCGTGTTGACGATAGAATGGGACGAGACGGAGTTTTTGCAGGATGGCAACGTACATTATCCAAAGGCAACGGTAAAGGACAGCAACGGCAATACGCTGACAGAAAGTCAGATAGCCAATATTTTAAAGTTCAGCGATGGATATAAGACGCACAGCGAATTGGGAACGTATAGAGTGACTGTGAGCTTGCTCGACAGCGAGAAGTATCTTATACGTTCAGGCGGAGTATGCGTATTTAAGATAGTCGACGAGAATGGATATGCGCCAGAAGAGAAGCCCAGCGTACCAGGCGGCGACGTACCAAGCGGCGATATAGGCAGCGGAAACACACCTGGCGGCAACGGCGGAGCATTGGACGAGTTGTTGGAAAAGCTCAAAGGCATGCCGTTGTGGCAAATGATAGCCGGAGTGATAAGCATATTGTTGATCATAATATTTATGAGCAAAGGTATAGGATATGCAAGCAAGGCAAAGCAGAGCAAAAAGATGGCTGAGAGCAAGTTTAAGACGTACTATGCAGGTACGTTCCTAGGATTGGCATTCGGCGGCTGGACGGCGATAGCGTGCGTACTTATGGGCTTGGCGGTATTAAGCTTGGTATTTATGATATTGGAGAAGAATAGATACAATAAGGCGTTGATATCTTTTGAAGAAGCCAAGGACGAGTATGAGCGAAATCGCGCGGATATAGAGGCAAAACGCCGAGACGAGAATATGCAAATGATGTTTATGCACATGATGGGCGGAAACAACGGCGGACAGGGCGGCTACGTACAGCAAGGACTAGGAGCGGAAGAGATGCGAGGGCTGATAAGCGAGACCGTGACGGCACTGCTCCCAGGTATGCAGCAGATGTTGCCGCAGCAGGCGTCCGCAAATGACGAAGTAGTGCAAAAACTAATCGAGCAAAACGAAAAACTTATGCAGGACAACGCGAGAAATCAAGAGACGATGCAATCGCTTATGCAACAGCTTGCAGAAAAGCCTGCCGAAAAGATAATTGAAAGAGAAGTTGCAGCAAGCAACGTCAACGATGAACTTGTAAATAAACTTATTGAGCAGAATGAAAAGTTGATGCAGAAGCTTGCCGAGCAGCCGGAGCGCATAGTTGAAAAAGAGGCGGTTGCAAGCAATGTCAATGAAGACCTTGTCAATAGATTGATAGAACAAAACGACAGACTTATGCAAAGACTTGCCGAGCAACCTGCGCAACAGGTAGTTCAAC
>CAJTVJ010000004.1 GCA_910579785.1 uncultured Christensenella sp.
GGCGTACGCTCAGCTCACCAAAGAGCAGAAGAAATACTTTGACGGATTGAGAGAGTATGCAATGAGCAAGGATAGCAAGTGCAAAGAAAAGCTGTCTACCTACTTCACAACGATAGGACCTAGTACGACCAATCCATTCATAAAGCTGACGATAAAGAAAGGCATAACGGTAGCGCTCTTCAAGATGGAAGACGAATACCTCAAAGACATACGCCGCAATGCAAGCGGAGACGGCACCAAGGTCAAAGTAAAAGAGACAGAAGTGCCGATAGGAGATAAGCAGGCGTATGATACGGCGAAGGATATGGTAGACCTTAGGATTGACCAAATCGACCGCTATAATGATTTTCTTAAAGAGCAGAGGGCTTTGAGGAAATAACGAGAGTAAGAGCGAGTGCGTATAGCGACGCGCCTTCCGCCCTAACGTCAGGACTCGGGAAGTCGACGCGTACGCAAAGTACACTTGACGACTTCACCTTGCCTTAGCACGGACGAAAATCATACCACTCTCCGCGGTCGTGCGTGAGTTGGGTAATAGGATGAAAATATTAAAGTCATTTCGACCGAAGCGTAAGCGTAGTGGAGAAATCTCAACGAATTAAATAATAGGATTAGATATCTCGACTACGCTCGATATGACCAACTATTGCTCTTAGCTAACCTAAATTAAGTTATTTCGACCAAGCGTAGCGCGTGGAGAAATCTCAACAAGTTAAAAAAGGATTAGATCTCTCCGCGTTGGTCGAGGTGACTAGATATTTGTTGACTGAAAGTATTAGGTGACAAGAAGGATGGTATAGCTGTCCTTTCTTTTATAGTTAAGGATAAAAATTCGACATTTAACGTCATATATTGAATATTTATTTGATTAAACACATAGATATTACTATGGATTACAGCAAGTATTATCTTAAAAATTATATGAAACAACAAGAGTCCTTGTCAGCTGGGCGATATTCCCGACCGAATAATCAAGAATCGTCAGAAAGCGAAGACTTAAATGAGAGTGGCAGCAATGATATCAATTCTCAATATGCGATTGAGGGAAACGTTGAGATTGAGGTTACGCCTCAACCTATCAACGTAACGCAGACAAGTTATGGCGATTATCAAGAAAATCCGCCCATAATAGATATTTTGCCGCAATCTTACGATAGATATTCTTCTCGACGTAAGGGCTGGCTTATGACTTTGGCAATAGTGACATGTGTATTGTTGACAGTGGTAATTGGCGATTTTGCCACAGGTGGAGCGCTGCTTGCGAGCATAGGCAAGAGAGTTGACGCTAATTCTGCGCCGGGAGTGAGCTATTACGGCTTGGTATTAAAGACTTGTGACAGCTATTCTGTGGCGAGGATGTATGCAGAACAGCAAAGGCTTATGGGCGGCGCAGGATATATACTTAAAGAAGAAGAGAAGTACGTTATTGTTGGAGACGTGTATGACGACGAAGGCGAAGCCAAAGCAATATCCGAAAAAAATCAAGGCAGTAGAATTGTCAAGATTCAAGTCAAAGAAGTTGATTTTGACAGTATTTTTAAAGGAAATTCTCAGTTACTTAGAAGTATGGGAGGGTATTATGCGGCAATCGTCACACAACTGTCGGTCGTTGCAGACGAGTTGACAGGCGGACAAATCGACAAGCTTAAAGCATTAGAAAAAATCGAGGGAATAAAAAACAATTTGCAAATGCAGTATGACGAGTTGACATCTGAAAAACAGCAAAACGGGAATACGGAAATTTTGCTGGCTGACGTAAACTCTACGTTGGGGATACTTTCTAATCTGCTGGATGGCAATATATCCCGTCCTAATCTTGTTTGTGACGTGCGATATTCAAAGATACAAATAATAATCAATTATAGGCAGATGGTCTCGTCTATGAGTAGTTAAAATAAGTTATATAAAAATATGCCGCCTGTATCAAGTGCATGCGGCATATTTTTTATTTATTTTTGTCTTATGAGATAGTATATCACGTTGCTGTCGCCGTTGGATTGAGGCTTGACCTCAAAGTCGTCGCAAGATTTAAATAGTTCGCTCAATTTGTTAAAGCCGTAATTTCTGCTGTCAAAGTCGCTGTAAAGTTTGTATAGCCAATTTCCAATATCCGCGAGGCTTGCCCAGCCGTCCTCGTTGGCAAGTTCAGGCAGTATCTCTGTCTTAATGAGTTGAGTTATGCTGTCAAATGGCATCACAGTTGTTGCGTTGTCGGGCTTTTCTTCTACGTCTTCGCTGATTTGTTCGGCTTGTTTTTCTATCTTATCTTCAATTTGCTCCGCAGTCAAATTGTCCTCGGCAGAAGCTCCCTTAGATTTTTTGGTTGTCTTCTTTGTCTTGTCGTGTTGTTTGTCAGACTTTTCGTTTTTATCGACCTTTTTATCGGCTTTATCAGTTTTCTTATCGGCGTCTTTCTTTTTATCTTGTGATTGTTTTTTATCGTTGCTCTTGTTCAATACGTCAAGTAATATAAATTTTTCGCAAGATTTTCTAAAAGCAAGGGGAGTCTTTTCTTCGCCCATACCTATGACAAGCATGCCTGCTTCTCTAAGTCTAGACGCGAGTTTTGTGAAGTCGCTGTCTGACGATACGATGCAAAACCCCTCTACGTTGCCCGAATAAAGTATGTCCATGGCGTCGATTACAAGGGTTATGTCGGAGGAGTTTTTGCCGGCATTTTTATTGTTGTGCGATGTGTTGGAATATTGTTGAATGGGCGTAAGTGAATATTTGAGCATATCCTCGCTTGTCCAGCTTATAGTCTTTGAAGTAAAGTCTCCGTATATGCGCCTATAAGTCGTTGTGCCGTATTTAGCAAGCTCTGTCATTATTGTCTTGCGATAATTTCTTGATATGTTTTCAGCGTCTATCAAAAGCGCTATTTTTTTATCTTGATTCATTATTTCTCCTGTTTTGCGGTTATATGTCGATTTTGTTATAGCATCCATATCAAATTGTTATATCGCTTACATACTTTGATTATCCGCTATTAAAGCCGTATAGCGGGCGATTGTGCATTATAATCTCATTTCAAAAGCAAAGCCACCTTGTGTCAGGTGGCATTCCTTACGAAAACTGCGCATCCGATTTTGACAGTGATCACCCAAGCGTTACACAAACAGTTGGCTACTCCAAAGCTACCTTATGGCACATCAAACGGTCTGCTTAATGCTGCTACGGTCAAGTCCTGACATGGTTCACAGTGAATGATTGCACAAGACCTTGGTATCAACGCTACTTGTTTGAGGCAGTCCTCACATAATCAAAGCCTAGAAAGGCGTTCAGTCCTGCTATTGCGGATTGCAGGTACAGGGCACCGCAAGCTCCCCACCTAGCGCAGCATTTATATTATATGACAAATTATAGTAATTGTCAAGACTAAACAAACAAATTGTGCTTTGTCGACAAATAAAGCCTAAATATTTAATTTGAAACGACTTTGCGCTATTTTGCACGCCTAATTTTAAATATTGACAACTAAATTGCGACATTAAGTTATAAATGAATATATTGATAAATATATTTTAGCAAGAAGAATTATTTTGGCAGTCAAACATATAGCTTTTGGAAATACAAAAAGACAAATAACGACGATATTCGACAAAAGATAACAAAATTAGCAAAATAAATTGTGTTATTATCAAGAGGTAAAAGATGTTCTATTCTATAAAGAAGAAATCGATAATTACGGTTGTGGCGATTGCCGTGCTTGTAGCGATATGTATCACAGGTATGGCAAACAGAGAAGTGAGCGCAGTGTTCAATAATCAAAGCTTGCGAAAAGTACCTGTCTATGGAGTTGACACGCAAGAAAAGGTCGTAGCTTTGACGTTTGACGCGGCGTGGGGTGCGGATAAGACGCAAGGAATATTGGATATTCTAGAAAAGCACGGCGTTGACGGAACTTTCTTTTTGGTGGGATTTTGGTTGGACAAATATCCCGAAATGACGCAAAAAATTGCTGAAAGCGGCTGTGATATCGGCAATCATAGTAATAATCATCTCAATATGAGTACGCTCAGCAAAGAAAAAATATCAGAAGAACTTGACTACGTAACTCAAAAGGTCAAAGAACTGACGGGCAAAGAAACCAAATTTTTCCGTCCGCCGTTTGGAGATTACAACAATACTTTGTTGGAGACGGTGGAAGAAAAGAACATGATAGGCGTGCAGTGGACGGTTGATTCGCTGGATTGGAAGGGGTTGAGCGCAACGGAAATCCTTTCAAGGGTAAATAAAGGCGTCAAAAACGGCTCGATAATACTCTTTCACAACAACAGCGATAATATCCTTGAAGCTCTTCCGCTAGTCATAGCTAACCTAAAAAATCAGGGATATAAGATGGTAAAACTTTCTGAATTGATATATCAGGAAGGTTATACGGTGGATAGTAACGGTATACAGCATAAGTTAGCTTAAATAAAAAGCCGTATCTTATCCATATATAGAAAAGGCAACAAATAGAAACTGTATTGAGTTAATAAATATGCAAAACACATTGGAGGGTAGAAAATGAACTACGAACAGATGAACAACAATAAACTGCAATTGATCGGTACTGTAATAAAAGAACCGGTATACACTCACGAGGTATTTGGGGAAGGATTTTACGAGACAGTAGTTGCCGTGCCTAGATTATCGGAGCAACAAGACTGTATTCCAATTACTATATCTGACAGACTGCTTGCAAGACATGAAGTCAAGGTTGGAGATAAAATCAACCTTGTAGGTCAGTTCAGAAGTTATAATAAAGTGGACGGAGATAAGTCAAAATTACTATTGACGGCATTTGTAAGAGACTTGTTGCCTATGGACGAAACGGTATGTCCAAACTTGATAGAGATAACGGGATTTATCTGCAAACAACCTATATATCGCACAACTCCGTTTAAGAGGGAGATATGCGACGTACTTATTGCCGTAAATAGGGCATATAATAAATCCGATTATATTCCCTGTATAATGTGGGGGCGCAATGCAAGATTTGTGCAGAATATGAAGGTAGGCGAAAAGCTAACTGTCATAGGCAGAATACAAAGCAGAACTTACGTCAAAAATCTGGGCGACGATAGAAGTGAAGAAAGGGTTGCTTATGAGGTGTCTGTAAGCAAAATCAATCCGAATGAGCATGATAGCTTTGGAGCTGTGGAAATTGCAAGCTCAGAAATTGACTAAAATTATTCTTAGTTAAGTCATTTTAACTTTGAATACTTATGAATTATCTTGATTATTGTAATAAATAAGACGCATTTATAACCTTATAATATAAAATCTAGTTAAATGTCGTGTTTGCACAATGGCAAAAGAAAATTGCCATTGTGTTGTTTTTTTCTTAAAAATCTAAATATAATTTTTTATATAAACGGATTCAAAACGATAACTTTTTGTTGACTATATTAAATTTAATTTTAATCAAAATTATTTGATTTTATTTGACGTCGTTTTTGTGAATAGAAAAGTAGCTTGGAGGATGTAAATATTAAGTGCTCAAATTCAATGTTGACAAGAGGAGACTGACTTTCTTAGTTAAATTGCCCAAAAATATTTAAATCAAATATCTAAATCTTAATTAAATAATTTATGGACTATTTGGTAATGATTTATTGACATTAAATTGCCGTTTATTTAGCTCTAAACACTTTTATTTCGTTGTATATAAGTATATCTAAATTATAATTATTATTTTATTTACTTTTGCACAAATATATGGTATACTTTATTTGCAGTTTGATAAATTCAAGGTGATTTATGATTTTTGAAGATGTAAGAGTTAACGTATGTAGATGTCTTGATATGATAGAAGAAGCAAAGGCTCGCGTAGGTCGTACAGACAAAGTTACTCTGATTGGCGCAACAAAGATGCAATCTAAGGAGCTTGTCGCACAGATAAGCGAAAGCAGGTTGCTCACTGACGTTGGCGAAAACAGAGTACAGGAGCTTGTCGATAAATATGACAGCGGAAAAAATCTTAAATGGCATATGATAGGACAACTCCAAACAAACAAGGTCAAGTATATCATAGATAAAGTGGATTTAATTCATTCCTTGGATAGACAAAGTTTGGCGGATGAGATAGACAGACAGGCAAAGAAGCATGAAAAGGTCATGGACTGTCTTCTTGAAGTCAATATGGGCAGTGAGATTTCCAAGGGCGGAGTTGCGCCCGAAGAGCTGGAAAATCTTTTGGAGTACGTAGAGGGAAAAGAGAATATTAGGCTTAGAGGTCTTATGACTGTAATGCCCAACTTGGACGATAAGACACGTCTCAAAGAGCTGTATATAACCTTTGAAAAATTATATCAAGAATTTTCTAAAAAGGTATCTAATCGACATATGATTGACATTTTATCTTGCGGTATGACAAATGATTATCAAATGGCAATAGAATACGGCGGAGCTACCGCAGTAAGGCTGGGAAGAGTGCTTTTCGGCGAAAGAAATTATCTAGGGGGCTGATATGGACAGACGAGATTACAACGACGAAGAAAGAGAACGTTTTAACAACGAGGGCGGAGGATATATCCCACGTAGACGTTTTAATTTTTCGCGCAGCGATTATCAAAATTTGGATCCGTCGCAGTTGCAGGGAAATGCAAACAGCGGAGATTATTCTGCGCCGTCCTATTCTCAACCCTATTCACAGGCAAATTATCAACCGAATCCTATGCCTTCTCAATATCCGCCTCAACAACCTTATTCTCAACAGGGCTACGTTGTGCCACAGCAGCCATACGCACCTCAGCAACCGCAATACGTGCAGTATTCCCAACCTATGGGCAATATGGGGCAACCTATGAGCGGTTTTTCGCAGGATAACGGTGGTTTTGACCCCATATCTATGCCGCCGCAAATGGGAAAGAAGAAAGGTTGGTTTTCAAGGGGCAAAAAACAACCGCAATTTGAAGGCGGAGATATGCAAAATATTCTTATCGTGACGCCTAAAACGCTGTCGGAAGTGCAGGATATAATAGATAACTTGCGCAATAGGCAGGCGATAATAGTAGAATTCAACAGAATAAATGAGAAATACGCACAGCGTATTCTTGACTTTCTCAATGGGGCAATTTATGCGCTTGGCGGTTGCGAACAGAGGATAGGAGACAATATGTTCCTATTTACGCCGGGCGGAGTGTCGATTCAAGGACAGATCAAATAAGCTATGATAGAAATAAAAGATAAAAGCGCAGTTATAAAGCGCGTTTTGATAGATTTTTTAATATTTACGTTGCTGCTTGCAAGCGATTTGATATCAAAAGATATCGTCATGAACAGGCTTGGGTTAGAAAGTTATTCAAGTTACGTTCTTATAGACGGTATTTTTGCGATATATCCGTGTTTTAACGACGGAGCGTCATTTTCGTTTATGTCGGGCAAGACGGGATTTTTGATCGCGCTCACTGTGATAATGCTCGTTGCGCTTTGCGCCATAATAATTTTGAATGCAATAAAAAAACCTAAGACGTCTTGGCTTTTTAGGTGGTCAATGGTCCTTTTGATATCGGGAGGGCTCGGCAATCTTGTAGATAGAATTTTTTGTGACGGCGAAGTGAGAGATTTTATTCAATATCTATTCTTAGACGGGATTTTTGAAAAGCTTTTTAACAGCAGTTTCGGTATCGGTAATGTGGCTGATATATATCTGGTGTTGGGAGTATTTTTGATTTGCGCATATATCATTTTTGATTATAAAGAGGGCGATTTGGGTATATTCAAATTCAAAAAAGCAGAGGTAGTTAAAGACGAAAATATGGCAGATACGTCTTCTTCAAATACCCAAGAGAGTAATGGAATTGATGCCGAAAGTAAGCCGAGCGACAGTCAAGATATAGCGCCTAAAAACGGTGATAATAAAGAAAAAGAGATCGATATTTCGAGTGATAAAGATAAGATTGACGGCGTAGAGCGATAGTGTAGTTTTTTTAATAATCGACGTATAACACATTTTTTGGAGTATTTATGGACGAGAATATTGATATTATCGAGGATTTTGACGACGTGGCTTGCCGTTTTGACGTCAATGGCGAGTGCGTTGGAATGAGACTTGACGTATATCTTGGAATGCAGACAGGCGAAAGCCGCTCTCATATTAAAAATTTGATAGAAAACGGCAACGTCACTCTCAACGGGGCGTCTGTAAAGAAAGCAGGGCAACTGCTTAAACTCAAAGATAAAATTGCGATCGCAGTACAAGAGGTCAAACAGCTTGACTTAACTCCTCAAAATATTCCCATTGACATAGTGTATCAGGATGAAGATTTAGCAGTGATAAACAAGGCGCAAGGCATGGTCGTGCATCCTGCGGCAGGCTCTTACGACAATACTTTGGTCAATGCTCTTTTATATCATTTGACTTCATTGAGTTCTATCAACGGAGTTGTGCGACCGGGTATCGTACACAGACTTGATAAAGATACGTCGGGGCTTTTGGTAGTAGCAAAAAATGATTTTGCGCATATATCGCTGCAACAGCAGATAGCTACCAAATCAGCAAAGAGATATTATTATGCTTTGGTAGACGGCGCGGTGTTAAAAGACGAAGGCGTCATACATACCTTTATAGATAGGTCTGCAAAAGACAGAAAGCTCATGGCGGTATCTAGAAGCGGTAGCGGCAGAGAAGCTATTACGTTGTACAAAGTTATGCAGAGGTATGTTGGCTACACTCTTATGGAATATGAGCTCAAAACAGGCAGAACGCACCAAATCAGAGTGCACAGTAAGCATATAGGGCATTGCGTAGTAGGAGATCGTGCGTATGGCGGAAGTAATAGGTTTGAGCTAAAAGGTCAGCTTTTGCATGCGCATAAGTTGGTACTCACGCATCCGCGCAGTGGCGAGGTTATGACTTTTGAAGCTGAGTTGCCTAATTACTTTAAAGATGTTTTGTCAAAATTAAAACCAGCAAATATTTAGTTGATTTTATTATATAAAATTCTTATCGTTTGACGATAAAACGTTGATAATATTCATAATTAGTAAAATGGATGAGATTTCTCCGCTCCGTTGCACTTCGGTCAAAATGACCAAAGTTAGTTTGTCTATAAGCAATATAAGGTCACCTCGACCGAAGTGGAGAGGTCTAATCCTTTTTTGAATTTTTTATTTTGATAAATATTCTTTATGTTCGTTGGGTACGACAGTTGCCGTTGAATACGCCGAGTATATCACCATGCCTAATTTGCCGCAAGGATGACGTTTGATATTGCGCCGTTGAGTATAGTCGCAGGGTATTTTAGAGCCTCCGTCTTTTTGGCATTGTGAGAAATATGCTGCAATTTCGCATCCGATTTCCAAGACTTTGTCAGGGATTTCCCGTCCTTCGGCAAAGATGATTACGTGGCTGCCGTGCGCATCCTTTGTGTGTATCCACATATCTCCGCCGTTGGCAACCTTAAAGGTGAGCTTATCGTTTTGAATGTTATTTTTGCCGACTAATATTACAAAATCGTCCACTTCGTACGCAACGGGCTGTGACGGTTTGCTCTTAATTTTGTTTCTGCTGTTTTTTCTTAATGCGCCCAGAGCAGTCAGCTCTTCTTCAAGTTCCGCTATTTCATCCGAGGTGGAGCATATCTCCAATGACGGAGCTATCGAAAGAAGATATTGCAATTCTTCTTCAAGTTTTTGAATTTGTTGGCACACTGCGGCAAAGGTGCGTTTGAGCTTTGCGTATTTTTTATAATATGTTTGGGAATTTTGCTGAGGAGTAAGCTTGTCGTCGAGTTTTATCTCTATTTGCGGACAGTCGGGAGAATAATAGTCCTGAACTTTTGCAATTTTGTCGCCCTTTTTTATTGCCCAAGCGTTTGATAAAATCAAGTCGCCGTACTTTTTCATATCCTGAGTGTATTGACATTCGGCAAGCTTAGCTTTATCCTTTTCAAGTTTGTTAAGTATCTTCTTTTTGTGGGAATTGTACGCCTTTATCAGATATTTCGTCTTATCTTGCCGACGTTCTTTTCTATCCTTTTCAACCGTGCATAATACGACGGCTTCGTTGAGCGTAGCAAGCTCTTTAAGGTTGGGAAATTCCACGTATTTCGTGACAAAAAAATCGCTTGCGCCGCCGTCGTCTACAAGTGCGCAGGGGATATATTTTGGAGAATTGACTATATTACAATACTCTAGAAGAGTATTGACGACATTAGATATTTCGCTTTGTGAAAGCGAAGCTGCATTGTTGTCGATGCCGCTATCGTACAAAATCTGTCTTGCGCTAGTAAGGGCAAGTCCCGACACGTTGGAAATCAAAAATTTTGCCAATCCGCCGCCTTGATACGTCGCCAGCGCTTGCGATATTTCCTCTTTTTGCGTGGGCAGTAATTTGTTTTGAGGGGGAAGTTGATACTTCGCGCCTGCCAATAAGCATCGCTTTGTCATAGTGTCGTAAGACACTTGCTTCAATGTGTCGGATATGACGTCGTTTTGCTTTACCAGAAGTATGTTGGAATATCTGCCCATCATCTCCGCGATAAGTCTGAGATTAACCTTGTCGCGCATTTCGTTGTGCGCGGTGATATCAAAACAAACTATCCTGTCCTCGCCGAGAAGAGTCGCTGCATTTATTATACCGCCGCTGAGATGTTTGCGCAGGTGCATGCAAAATGACGGGGCTGTCAACGGATTTGATTTTTTATCGCCGTCAAGGTGCAGTCTGGGATTGTTGGCGTTGCAAGATATATTGAGCAACCTGTTTTGTCCCATATTGCGTACCACAAGAGATATTTCATCTTTTTCAGGCATATTTATCCTGTCGATTTTTCCGCCCTGGACAAAGGCGTTTATTTCTTCAACTAAGGCTTTTAATGTGATATAATCGTTTGGCATTTTGATTCCTTTGAGATGATTTATATGTGCAAAAATATATACATTAAGATTTATGATGCGAAATTTTCGCGTTTTCGCCAAGTAATGATATATATATTTATATTTATTATAAATTATGGGGCAAATTATTGCAATAATAATTGCATTATTTTATTTTCTGTGATAAAATCTAATATTGAAAAATAAGATAAATATTTTAGGAGATATAAATTTATGAATTACACAGTTGAAAACTTGGAAAAAAACAAGGCGAAGATTACAGTCAAAGTAGATCCAAAAGACTGGCAAGACGCGCTTCAAAAGGCGTATGAGAAGACAAAGAACAAATATCAAATCGGCGGTTTTAGAAAAGGACATGTACCTTTTAAAGTAATTGTCAATAATTACGGTATCGGAGTATTCTTTGACGACGCTTTGGATATTATTTTGCCGGAAGAATATAGAAAAGTTCTTGAACAGGAAAAGGAGCTTGATCCTGTCGACACTCCCGAAGTGGGACTTAACGCTATAAGCGATACGACGCTTGAATTTACATTGACGGTACAGTGTAAACCTGATTTTACTCTCGGCAAGTATACCGGACTTGAAGTCAATAGAGATAAGGTCGAAGTAAGCGACGACGAGGTGATGGCTGAGATAAATGCAAAACTTGACGAGGCAGGAGCATGGCTTCCGGTCGTTGACAGAGCGGCTAAGAAGGGCGATCAAGTCACGATAGATTACAGCGGCAGCGTTGACGGCGTAAAATTCGACGGAGGTACGGCGCAGATGCAAAAGCTTTTGCTCGGCAGCGGCAACTTTATTCCCGGATTTGAAGAGCAGGTCGAGGGTATGAACGTAGACGAAGAGAGAGATATCACCGTGACTTTCCCTGAGGAATATCATGAGAAGTCTCTTGCGGGCAAGCAGGCTGTATTCGCTATTAAGTTGCACGAGATTTCAGAAAAAGACGTGCCTGAATTGAATGACGAAAGCGTCAAGGATATCTCTGAGTTTGACACTGTCGAAGAGTATAAGGCAAGCGTAAAGAATAACATCGAGGATAAGAAGAATTCTGAGGCTGACTCTAAGCTTGAAAACGATATAATTCAAATGATAGCGGACGACAGCAAGGTTGAGATACCTCAATGCATGATCGATCATCAAGTTGAGGAAATGTTGGAAGAATTTGAGCAGAGATTGCAATATCAAGGACTAAAAGCCGACGATTATTATAAATATACGGGAGCTACGAGAGAGCAAGTCAAAGAGGGTTATAAGGAAATGGCGGCTAAGAACGTCAAGCTTAGATTGACTTTGGAAGCTTTGCTCAAAGCAGTGCAAGTGCCTGTATCTGACGAGGAAATCGACGAGAAGATCGCAGAGATGGCTCAAAGAGCAGGAAAGACCTTTGACGAGTATAAGGGCTTTATCAACGAGCAGTATAGAGAGTATCTGAGAAGAGATCTTGTGACGTCAAAACTTTTTGAGTACCTCAAAAACAACAATACAATCAAATAATTGACAAAAAACCAAGATATTGACAGTAATATTCTCATGAAAATCAGCTAATAATTAGTGTGGGATTGAATATTGCGCAAAAGTCCGACACAAAAACGTCGGACTTAATATATAAATAATCAACGGAGGCGAGAAAATGAAATCTGCATTGGTACCAAATGTAATAGACAGAACGGAAAACGGAGAAAGAGCATACGATATTTATTCGAGGCTTTTGGAGGACAGGATAATATTTATCACGGGCGAGATAGACGACGCGCTTGCAAATACGGTAGTTGCACAAATGATTTATCTTGAAGCAAAAGATTCTACAAAGGACATAAGTTTGTATATCAACAGCCCGGGCGGAAGCGTAAGCGCAGGGTTTGCGATATATGACACGATGAATTACATCAAATGCGACGTAAGTACGATTTGTATAGGTATGGCGGCGTCAATGGGAGCATTCTTGCTTTCGTCGGGCGCTAAGGGCAAGAGATTTGTCTTGCCTAACAGTGAAATAATGATACATCAGCCGCTTGGCGGAGCGAGAGGTCAAGCTACCGAAATTCAAATAATAGCAAATCAAATACAAAAGACAAAAGAAAAACTTACAAAAATACTTGCAAAAAATAGCGGTCAACCGTATGAAAAGGTGCTTGCAGATTGCGACAGAGACAACTATATGTCTGCGGAAGAGGCTCTTGAATACGGCATTGTCGACAAAATTTTCTATGAGAGAGGTTAAGTTTGGAAAACAAAATTAAGTGCAGTCTGTGCGGACGGGTATTCTATGATTTTGACGCCGTAGTCGTTGGAGCAAATGCCGAAGAGGGAGTTTGCTTTGACTGCGTGGCTACTTGCGTGGAAAAAATCAAGGAAAAGAATTTGCAGTTGGCATACGAAGAGGGACTACAATCTCAAAAAGATATCAAATTATTAAAACCGCATCAGATAAAAGAAAAGCTTGACGAATATATCATTGGACAGGACAATGCCAAAAAGGTGCTGTCAGTTGCGGTATATAATCATTATAAAAGAATCAATTATAAGGGTGACGACGTAGAGCTGGATAAAAGCAATATACTTATGCTCGGACCTACGGGAAGCGGTAAGACGCTGCTTGCAAAAACTCTTGCAAAGATACTCAACGTGCCTTTTGCCGTTGCGGACGCAACTACTCTCACGGAGGCAGGATACGTGGGCGAGGACGTTGAAAACGTACTTTTGAAGCTCATTCAGGCAGCTGAATTTGACATTGAGAGGGCAGAGCTGGGCATAATTTATATTGACGAGATAGACAAGCTTGCAAGCAAGAGCGAGAATATGTCTATCACGAGAGACGTATCTGGCGAAGGCGTCCAGCAGGCGCTATTGAAGATAATTGAGAGTACTGTCGCAAGCGTACCGCCGCAGGGCGGAAGAAAACATCCTCAACAGGAATGTATTCAAATTGACACGACCAACATTCTCTTTATTTGCGGCGGAGCATTTGTAGGGCTTGATAAGATCATAGACAAGAGACTTGACGGCTCGTCGTTGGGATTTGGCGCAAAAGTACGCGACGGCAAAAAGATCAGTTACGGAGAACTCATCAGCGACATAAAGCCTGACGATCTTATCAAATTTGGACTTATACCTGAATTTGTCGGAAGAATTCCTATCGTTGTGGGCTTGGACGCGTTGGACGAGAGCGCGTTGGTGAAGATATTGACGCAGCCTAAAAACGCCGTGATACGCCAATATAAAAAGTTGTTCGATATGGACGGTGTGGACGTGGAGTTTGAGGACGACGCTTTGATAGAGGTTGCAAGTATGGCTATAAGGCTCAAAACGGGCGCGAGAGGATTGCGCTCGGTGCTCGAAAGCATAATGTTGGAACTTATGTACGACATACCGACCGACGATACGGTGAAGAAAGTCATCGTAACAAAGGGAGTGGTCACGGGCGAAGAGAAGCCGACGGTCATTAGAAAATAAATACAATACCTTGGAATACGAATAATAACATAAATTATTCGTATTCTTTAAAAGAGAGAAAATTTTCGTATGTTGATTTATTTAAAGTCGCAGCGATAAACTAAGGAGAAATATGGCTGAATTAGAGAAGTTAACGATACTTCCCCTTCAAGACGAGGTTGTATTACCTAATTGTTTAAAAAAATTAAATATCGTCAGCAGAAGCAATGCTATGGCGTTGAAAGCTGTATATAAAGGCAATGCGTATTTTTTTGCAGTAAAATTTAAAGACGGTGTTAAAAAGATTCAATCAGAAGACAGTTTGTGCGAATACGGCGTGATATGCAGTATAAAAGAATATCGCGACGTTGATACGGGTATGGCGCGCGTAACTATCGAAGGCGTCAAAAGAGCAAGGCTTATCGACTTGGATATGTCTGAGACCGTCATGATTTGGGGGACTGTCAAAGAGGACGAAGGTACGCAGTTTGACGAGGAATTTAAAGAAAATCTTTACAGAGGTTTGCTCTATAAGGATATGAAAAATCTCGAAAAGCTTGGTTATGCCGTGCCTCAGGCGATTTGGCTTGCATTTGAAAGGCAGCAAAGAACGCGCGATATTATGGATATCATTGCCGACAGTATCGGAGATATCGACAGGCAGGCGTATCTCGAAGAGGGAAATTGCGAGCTTAGAGCGCAAAGACTGTCGTCTACGCTGAAAGTCGAGGAATATAAGCTCAAAGTAATAAAAGATATTGATAAAAAATTAGACACATCTCTCAAAGAAAATCAAAAAGAGTTCATATTGAGAGAGCAGATGAAAATTATCAAGAAAGAATTGGGCGACGACGACAGCGAGACCCAAGAGATGTCTGATAAAATAGACGGACTCAAAGCGAGCGACGAGATAAAACAAAAGCTCAAAAAAGAATTGAGCAGAATGAACAGGATGAATATATCTTCGCCTGAATATGCTATATTGCGCAATTATCTTGACGTTGCGCTGTCATTGCCATGGGGCGAGTATACGGAAGATAATTTTGACTTAGAAAACATAAGAAAGGTGCTTGACGACGAGCATTATGGGATAGAAAAGGTAAAAAATAGGATAATAGAGGCCATTGCAGTTAAAAAATTGGCTGGCGAGAAGAACAGGGCTCCTATCATATGTTTGGTGGGATCTCCCGGTGTAGGTAAGACGTCGATAGCTCAGTCGATAGCGAGAGCGCTTGGCAAAGAATATATCCATATGAGCCTTGGCGGAATAAGAGACGAGGCTGAGATAAGAGGTCACCGCAAGACTTATGTCGGAGCGATGCCCGGCAGAATAATCTCATGTATGGCGAAGGCGAAGACTTGCAATCCGCTGTTTTTGCTCGACGAAATTGATAAAATGACGCAGGATATGCGCGGAGATCCGTCTAGCGCTATGCTTGAAGTGTTGGATCCCAATCAAAATGCTAATTTTAGAGATAATTTTCTTGAATTGCCCTTTGATTTGTCGCAAGTAATGTTTATTATGACGGCAAATTCGCTTGCCAATATCCAAAAGCCTTTGCTTGACAGAATGGAAATCATAGAAATGGAAGGATATACCGTCGAGGAAAAATATGAGATTGCAAAAAGATATCTTGTGTCAAAACAAAAGATTCAAAACGGTTTGGAAGATTGCGACGTTGAGTTTGACGACGGTGCTATTTATGCAATAATAGACGGATATACGAGGGAGTCGGGCGTAAGAGAGTTGGAACGTCAGATATCCAACGTATGCAGAAAGATTGCGACAAAGATAGTCGGCGGAGAGAATATTAGCTACGTGGTGACAAAAGACGATTTGACGCAATATCTCGGCGCAGTCAAATATCAGGGCGACGACGGCGTTGTGCATGGAGAAGTGGGCGCGGTCAACGGATTGGCTTGGACAAGCGTCGGCGGCGTTACTATGCCGATAGAGGTAAAACTTTTGCCTTACGGCAGCGGAAAGATACATCTGACGGGCAGTCTTGGCGACGTCATGAAGGAATCTGCTGAAATCGCCGTATCTTTGATAAAAAACCGTTCTGTGGAGCTTAAAATCAGCGAAGAAAGCTTTAATAAGTACGATTTGCACATTCACGTGCCGGCAGGAGCGACGCCAAAAGACGGTCCTAGCGCAGGAATTGCGCTTTCGACAGCCGTATTGTCGGCTTTTACAGGAATTGCGGTAAAAGACAGTTTGGCAATGACGGGGGAAGTTACGTTGAGAGGCAAGGTGCTTGCTATCGGCGGACTTAAAGAAAAGACTTTGGCGGCATTAAGAAGCGGTATAAGGACGGTCATAATTCCTATGCAGAATAAAAAGGATATGTTGGAATTGCCAAAGAGCGTGTTGGATAACGTCAACTTCATACTTGCCGACAGTGTCAGCGATGTGTTTAAAGAAGCGCTTGGCATAGATTTTAAATAAACTTAGCATTGAAGATAGAGGAGAGTAATGGAAATCAAGCAATGTAAATTTATCACTTCGGTGGCAAACGCCGAGAAATGCGCCGACCATGGAGTGCCTGAGATAGCTATCGCAGGCAAGTCTAACGTCGGCAAATCTTCCTTTATCAATTACATAGTCAACAACAAGAGCATGGCAAAGACGTCGTCTACGCCCGGTAAAACCAGACTGCTCAATTACTTTGAGATCAACAAAGGGGAGTTTATGTTTGTAGATTTGCCAGGATACGGATATGCCAAAGTATCGGGGGCGATCAAGGATAGCTGGGATGATTTGATAGGCGGCTATCTTCTTGGGAGTAAGAGACTTATCAACGTACTTTTGCTTGTGGATATTCGGCATGAGCCCACTCAATTAGATAAGCAGATGGTGGCGTATATGCACCATTATCAGATACCTTTTTGCGTAATTGCGACCAAATGCGACAAGCTTTCTAAGATGGCGAGAGAGAAACAAAAGAGGGCGATAGCCAAAGAACTTTGTTTAGGCGTCGATAATATAATGGTAGTATCGTCGCAGGCAAAGATTGGAAAAGAGGAGATTTTGCAGAGAATAGAGCATTTGCTAAATACTTATAAATAGTCGCACGCTTTCTCAAAGTATTCTTAATTAAAGTTATTTTCATAATAATATTGTCAAAACAAGAAGAATAAACTCTTAAATTTAAATAATGATAATGCAGTCTGTAAATAATGCGGACTGCATTTTTTGTAACGTCTGCGAGGTTTTTTGAATATATAGTTGTGAGCATACAAAATTCTGTGTGCAATTATGACAGTAAAATAGGAGGAAGAATATATGTCATTTTCAAATAATTGCAAGTCGGACAAAATTCCGGGACCGATAAGAGGCAACGGCGGATTGAACGGCATTTGCGAGAGAGTGTGCATACAGTGTGATAAGGTGTTGGATATGTGTATGCGACAAGAGACGCTTACTGATCTTAGCGTGACGTTGACTGATATCGAGCCGAGCGCAGGTCTCACTGCTCCGTACACGTTTGTCAGTGCAAGCGCAATAAGTTCGCAGGCAACGATAACCGATCTCATAGTTACGCCGCTCAAAGACGATAATTGCTCTTCAAGAGTGCAGTGTACGATTTCCGTACCGATGCAAGTGCGTTTTGTCGACGCCAACGGCACGAGAGGAGTGGGCAATGCAACTATATCGGTATCAAGAGACGTGGTATTACATACCTCAGCTCCGTCGGTCATGCCGTATTCGATAGTTGCTTCGGCATCGCTTTACAGCGCAAGGGGAACTTATGACGGTGAGAATAACTTCACTTTGACGGTATGCCTGACGACGATTTTGAAGGTAATCATGCAAGTGCATCTGCTTGTGCCAAGCTACGGATATTGTTATATACCGCCGTGCCAAGAGTTTAATGAGCAAGTGTGCGACGGATTTTTCGATTTGCCGCTTTATCCGCAGGAATGCGGAGTTGAGAATCGTTGTAAGTGCAATCTCAACAATAATTAGCGCAACGTGCAAGAGGGGCAAGCGGGCGATTGCGCAAGCTTGCCGCTTTTTGCTGTTAAATTTAATTTTTAATCTAAATGCGTTAAAGTATTATTTTATAGGCTAGCGACAAAAACGATATATAAACAATCGCAAGTATTGATTTATTATTTAAAAAAAATATTTATATTATATACAATAGTCTTAAAGGCATATTTATAACGTATTTAAAACGCTTGAATTTTTGTTTAATATTTGTTATAATTTTTTATATGAATATATATGCGATAAGCGATCTGCATCTATCTTTTTCTCAAAGCAAGCCAATGGACATTTTCGGTGCTTGTTGGGATAATCATTGGCAGAAGATATGCGATGATTGGACGGCGAAAGTAAAAGAAGAGGACGTTGTGCTTATTGCAGGAGATATATCTTGGGCAATGACGCTTGAAGACGCGCTTGCGGATATAAACGAAATAGCAAAGCTTCCCGGCAAAAAGATATTCATAAAGGGCAATCACGATTATTGGTGGAGTTCGCTCTCTAAGATAAAAAAAGTATTGCCGAAAGATATGTACGTGCTGCAAAACGATGCGTTGAGATTTGCCGGCTTTGTCATATGCGGAGCGCGGCTTTGGAATTTGTCAAGCTCATCCTCAGACGATAAAAAGATAGCGCAAAGAGAAAAGATACGTTTAACGTTGTCGTTGGAAAGCGCGTTGAAGATAAAATGCCAAGGCGATAAATTGATAGCAATGTGTCATTTCCCGCCCTTTGACGTCACCTTGGCTGACAGCGAGTATACCGAGCTTTTTGAAAGTTGTGGCGTGGACAGCGTGGTATACGGACATCTGCACGGCAAAGACTGTCGGGCGGAGAAGTGTGTGGAAAAGAATGGCGTTAAGTATTATTTGACGTCTTGCGATCAGATAGATAACAAATTGGTCAAGATTTATTGACGGGCTAAACAAGAGATGATTTTATAAAAATGCCGTTTGACGGCGTTGCGATAATTTACTTTATACCCACAAAAAATCACAAAGTAATTTATGCGACACGGCTTTAAAAAATTGCAAAATTAAAGCTGAGAATTTTTATAAGATATGCTTTCCAATTTTTTCCCAAAATGGGGTAATTTTTCCCAAAAAAGCGAAAAATCTGGAAGTTTGTAAATGCCATATTTGCCATAAAATATTGTTAAAAAAAGTTATTATATATTATATATATAATATTCAGTCATTTTTAGTAAATATGAAAATTAAAATTTTGCGGGAAAAAATTGGAAAAATTTTTATCAAATTTATTGACAAAGCTCTTGTTAGTCGTTATAATATATTTGTACAGTAAAGGAGCGGCAATGGCAAGAGTGCTTTTTGGAGAGATAAATATTCAAGCCGATGAAAGAGGACGTATAAGAATTCCGTCGTCTTATCGCGAATATTTTGGCGACAGCGCGCTTTATTGTACGGTAGCTCCCGGAGCCAAGTGTCTGTCGATATTCGGTCAAGACGTGCTTGATAAGCTTGTGGACCAAATGGGCGGCAACAGCATTATAGGCGACGAAGAGGAGAACGGCTGCAACGTAAGAGATTTTTTCAGCGGCATACACGTCATCAACGAGGACAAACAAAAGCGTTTTACTCTTTCGCAAAGTGACGACGATTTGATTTTTGAAGTTGAGCGCAATATGGTATTCTTGGGTCAACTCAACAGATTGGAGCTTTGGAGAAAATCCGATTACGACGAATATAAGCAAGCGCGTAAGAGTGCCAACAAAGGAAAGATAATCACGTCTTCCGGCAAGCCGTTGAGCTGGTGATAACATGGAGTTCAGACACATACCCGTAATGCTCGGCGAATGTATAGACGGCTTGGATATCAAACCTGACGGAGTGTATCTGGACTGTACGTTGGGAGGCGGAGGACACAGTGAAAAGATAGTGTCGCAACTCCAAGGCGGAAAGCTTATCGCGGTGGACAAAGATATAGAAGCTATCAAGAGTTCGCAGGCGAGATTAAGTGAGTATAAAGATAAAATAATTTATATTCATGACGACTTCAAAAACGTAATATCGCATCTTGATGAGATGGGCGTAGAGAAGTTGGACGGCGTGCTGATAGATTTAGGGGTGTCGTCATATCAGCTTGATAATGCAGAAAGAGGATTTTCCTATAATGCAGACGCGCCGCTGGATATGAGAATGGACCAAGGTCAGTATCTCAGCGCAAAGCAGGTCGTCAACGAATACTCGCAAGAGAAGTTGGCAGATATAATATGGCAGTACGGCGAGGATAAACTTTCTCGCGCGATAGCAAGAGGCATAGTCGAGTATCGAAACAAAAAAGAGATAGAGACGACGGGAGAGCTTGCAAAGATAGTCGAGCAGGCATATCCGGCAAAGCTGAGATGGAAATTCGGAAATCCTTGCAAGAGAACCTTTCAGGCGATAAGAATAGAAGTCAACGGCGAACTCAAAGACTTGGGAGAAGTGATAGAAGACTTGTCTATTAGGTTGAAAACCGGTGGAAGGATATGTATAATAACTTTTCACTCGTTGGAGGACAGGATAGTAAAAAGGGCGTTTGTGCAGCTCAATAAAGAATGCGTCTGTCCTCCGCATCAACCGATATGTACGTGCGGCAAGAGAAGAGAGATCGAGATAGTCACTAAAAAACCTTTGGTGGCGAGCGATAGAGAACTTGAAGAAAATTCAAGATCAAGTTGTGCAAAACTTAGAATTGCAACAAGAGTATAGGTAACTCACGGTATTAGAATTAAGGTGTATCAACAGCAGGAGGTGTATTATGGGATTTATGTCACTTAAAGAGAAAAGAGCCAGGGAAGATTTTGCAAACTATGAGCATAGAAGCCCTGACAGAGATATACATTACAGACAGGCAAATAACTATCCAAGAGATTATATGCAGGATATGTATGGCAACCAATTTGTTGACCAGCAGCAATATTATGCGCCTCAGCAGAATTATCAGCAAGGTTATCAACAACCTCAATACACCGGATTTTTTCAGCAGCAGGCTAATCAGTTTGTAAACAACAATTTCTCCGCTCCGCAATACAGAATGGAGCAGAGAGCGTATAGCGAGCATGAGCAATTCCAAAACGATATGCAGTTCAATCAAGATTATGACAGAGCTGCGCAGGCAAAGAGGATATCCCAGCAGAGAGTCGGCAAAAAGAGGAACGTTAACAAGGATATGATAAAAATCATAGTCACGATAATGGTCATTGCCTTGACGATATGCGGATTGTTGATTGCAAATCAATTTATTTCCGTAAACCAAGCGCAGGCAGAGGACGACCTCCAAAACATAGACAGCGAATTGCTTTCTAGTGTCCAGACTGCCGACGGAAGTTATACGCAGACAAGTGCGCCCGTCATTATTCCCGAATATGAATATGAAGAGAGCACAAATTGGTTTGACAAGCTTTGCGACAGCTTGGGATTGAAACTTAAATAAGACTTTCACACACTCCATCTTAATATATTTAACTACAAAGGGACGGGCTGCACATGGCTCGTCCTTTTGTCATATTTGATACGATTCTTTGTTTTTCATACGGTAATAAAATTTGTAGGCTTTAAATTTAGATATATCTGTTCAACTGATTTTCTTTATGAATAATGCGGCTTTTTGCTAAATAGTATATTGTAGAATGTTTTTATGACGGGTACGTCGTGGAGTTTGGCAATGGAAAAAATATCGCATTTTGTAATTAAAAAGAGACTGATGGCAGTAATAATTCTTATTGCGTTGATATTTGTCGCGCTATTCGGCAGGTTGTTTTATTTGCAGGTGATATGGGGCAAGACTTTGCAATACAAGGCATACGACCAGTGGACGAGAGAGCTTCCTTTCAGGGCTGACAGAGGAGATATAACCGACGTCAACGGCATAGTTTTGGCAAATTCCTCGACGAGTTATACGTTGTATGCCCGTCCTAATGAGCTCAAAGATATTCAATATATTGCCTCTGCGATAGCCGATATCATAGATATGGACACCAACAAGCTTGCCGAAAAGCTGTCTAAGAAAGGCGTGAGCGAAATCACGGTTGCAAAGGGGGTGACAAAAGAGCAGATGCTCAAATTGATAGCCACCGACGTTGAGGGATTGTATTTGACAGCCAACAGCGACAGGTATTATAAGTACGGCAATTTCCTTACCCAGGTGTTGGGTTTTACCAACAGCGACGGAGAAGGTCAGAGCGGAGTCGAGTTGTTTTACAACGATTATCTAAAAGGCGTCGACGGCGCTTCGTACACTCAGACAGACTTGATTGGAAGGAAGTTGAAAAACAACGTGACTACGTACGTCGATTCTATAAAGGGCATGACGACGGCGCTGACTATCGACTATAATATGCAGAGTTTTGCGCAAAAGGCAGTCGAGGACGCGCAGATTACTTACAATTCAAAGTCGGCAAGCTGTCTTATCATGAGCGCGAAGACGGGAGCTATCAAAGCAATGGCAAGCGCGCCGACGTACGACCTCAACGACATACCGAGAGACGACATGGAGTTGTTGCTGCAAGGGTCGAGAAATCTATTGGTCAGCGATACTTATGAGCCCGGCTCTACTTTTAAGATACTAACTTCGGCGATTGGTATGACGGAGAATGCAATAAAAAATTCTTATTATTGCGGCGGCGGAAGCGTTGTCGACGGTCAGAGGATAAAGTGCTGGCGGTCGATAGGTCACGGCTCGCAGGACTTTAAGCACGGCATACAAAATTCTTGCAACTGCGTCTTTATGGATATAGCGCTTACGGTAGGCAAGGATAAGATGTACGATTATTTCAGCAAATTCGGACTTGGCGCAAAGACTAACGTAGACATCAGCGGAGAGGCAAAGGGAATAATGCTGCCGTTGAACAGGGTGCAGAACGTCGACATCGCAAGAATAGGTTTTGGTCAGGCGGTCGCCGTCACTCCTATCCAGCTTGCGTCTGCGGTGGCGTCAGTCGTCAACGGCGGAAATCTATACGAGCCGTATATTGTGGACAAAATCACAGACGTCAAGGGCAAAGTCGCTTACTCTCATACGCCGACTGTAAAAAATAAAACTGTCGATTCGTCAGTCTGCGCTACGCTCAAAGAGTATCTTTACAGCGTAGTCACCGAGGGCGGCGGCAAGAACGCATACGTGCCTGGATATAATATCGGCGGCAAGACGGGTACTGCGCAGAAGTATGAAAACGGCGCGATAGCCAGAGGCAAGTATATTTCGTCCTTCATAGGTTTTGCAGACGTAGAAGACGACACGTTGGTATGTCTTTTGCTTGTCGACGAGCCGCAAGGTTACGTATATTACGGCAGCATAGTGGCTGCGCCGTACGTGGGCAATATATTCTCATCTATATTTGCCTACAAAAATATAAAGCCCGACGCGTCGCTTGACGTAGAATACAGCGAAGTGGAGATGCCGTATATACTCGGCATGAGTATTGCAGACGCCACTTTGGCGCTTAAAAGAGCTGGCTTGAACTATGAGATAGACGGAGAAGACGGCAAAGTAAATTATCAATTTCCCGTCGCAGGTCAGAAGGTGCGCAGCGGCGCGGTAGTAATGTTCTCTGCCGGATAACGGCGCGAGGTGAATTGTTGATAACGCGGCGATATGGATAATTGTTCTAAAAAATAGGGATAATGTCGAAGATTGTTAAAGCCCTTGTAAGGCGCGCGTAAGTATTATATTATAAAATAAACTTAATTAAACACGCATTATATATGCGGAACGGAGAAGGTATGTTGCTGAAAAAGTTATTGGATGGATGTCAAATAAATGAAGTGTGCGGAGATTTGAATATACAAATCAAGAATATCAAAATCAATTCCGCCGAGGTGGAAGAGGGAGACTGTTTTATCGCGCTCGTAGGAAAGAAGAGCGACGGACATAAATGGGCGGACGAAGCTGTCGCAAGAGGCGCAAGCGCAGTGATATGTTGCAGTGAGTACAGCAATTCTTTGGCATGTGTGGTGAGAGTGGACGACACTCGCAAGGCGTACAGTATCATGGCGCAAAATTACTATGACAGGGCGTGCGACAAACTCAAATTGATAACGGTGGTGGGCACCAACGGCAAATC
The DNA here is from genome assembly GCA_910579785.1 of uncultured Christensenella sp. GTDB lineage: Bacteria > Bacillota > Clostridia > Christensenellales > UBA3700 > RACS-045. Next base: position 24,324 of record CAJTVJ010000004.1, read on the forward strand.
GACGACGGCGTATCTCATAAAAGAGCTGTTGCAAAGAGGGGGAATAAATTGCGGACTTATAGGCACGATGTACTATGAATATGCGGACGTCAAGCTGTCTGCTAATTTGACGACTCCCGACCCAATGGAGCTCAACGGACTTTTTGCCAAGATGCTTGCCGCTGATATGCAATACGTGGTGATGGAGCTGTCGGCGCACGCGATATATCTCAACAAGCTGTACGGCGTAAAGGCAGATATGAGCGTATTTACCAATTTGTCGCAAGACCATCTCGACTTCTTTGGCAATATGTCGCAGTACGGAGAGTGCAAGAAGAGTTATTTTGTCAAAGACAATACAAATCTTGCAATCGTCAACGTCGACGACGCTCTTGGGCTGCAAATTATAAAAGAAAATAAATTGCCAATAATCACATACGGACTTGACAATCCAAGCGACGCATTTGCTATAAATATCACGTCGGGAGAAAACGGCGAGACGTTTGTAGCCAACGTGCTTGACGATATCTTGGACATAAATTGCAGATTTTTCGGTAAGTTCAACGTCTACAACATGCTGGGAGCTTTGGTTGTTGCCAAAAAGGTTGGGCTGTCCAACAGGACGATTATGCAAAATCTGCCTGACATACCTACGCCCGACGGCCGATTTAACGTGGTCAAGAAAAAGGGCGTGACGTACGTCATTGACTTTGCCCATACGCCCGACGGCATGTTCAATCTTCTCAAAGAGGGAAGGCATATGACTGACAAAAAGGTCATCACAATATTTGGCTGCGGAGGCGACAGAGACGTGACGAAACGTCCTGTGATGGGCAAGATTGCAGGAGAGATGAGCGACATAGTGATAGTCACTTCCGACAATCCGCGCACCGAGAGCAGAGAGGCTATTGCAGGCGACATACTTCAAGGATTGCAACCAAAGGGGCATTTGTACGTCGAGCTTGACAGAGCCAAGGCGATACGTCTCGGAGTCGAGCTGGCGAGACAGGGCGATTGCGTCTTTATTGCTGGCAAAGGCAGTGAAAACTATATTGACGAAAACAACGTAAAGACGCCTTATTCCGACTTGCAAGAGTTGCTTGACGCTGTCGGCGGCTGATAGTTTTGGAGGGAACATGAGTGACGAAATAAAGATTTCTCTCGCATTGATAACTTCTTTTGCGCTTGCTATGCTTATCGCGCCTCTCATTATCAGGATGATGAGAGCGCTCAAAGCGGGACAACCTATACTCAAATATGTGGACAAGCACGAGGGAAAGAGCGGCACGCCTACTATGGGCGGAATTATTTTTTTGCTTCCGACGGCGATAGTGACGGCGGTATTTTCTATCGGCGCTGGCAAGATGGGTATCGTCGCTATGGCAATCACGTTGAGTTACGGACTTGTTGGACTTCTCGACGACTTTTTGAAAGTCAAACTGAGACACAACGAGGGATTAAAGGCATATCAAAAGATTATCGGTCAGCTTGGCATAGGAGTCATAGCGACATTGTATTGTTATAAAAACAGCTTTATCGGCTCAACGATAGAGCTGCCGTTTTGCGACGTAACGGTGGATATCAAATGGTGGTTTCTGCCTTTTTGTCTCTTTATCTATATCGCAATGACCAATGCGGTAAATCTCACCGACGGATTGGACGGACTTGTCGCCAAGTCTTCGTCTGTCAATTTGGTTTTTTATATTCTCATTATCTACGTATGCTTTTACAAAGCGATACAGATGGGACAGACGTTTTATGCAGAGCAGTTGCTTTCGCTTGAATTTTTTGCGGCGGCTATGCTTGGCAGTATGCTGGCGTTTATATGGCACAACAATCATCCGGCAAAGATATTTATGGGCGACACAGGGTCTTTGGCAATGGGCGGAGCATTGGCATGTTTTGCAATTTTTATTTCCCAGCCTTTAATTATTCTTTTGACAGGCATAATGTATATAGTATCGTGCATATCAGTAATATTGCAGGTAGTAAGTTTTAAGTTGAGAAAAAAGAGGATTTTCCTTATTGCTCCTTATCACCATCACCTGGAATATAAAGGTATTCACGAGAACAGAATAGTCGGGTTTTATGCAATTATCACTTTTATTGCAAGCGCGGTAGCGTTGATATCTGTCCTCGTATAGGAGGACGTTTTGAAAAATGCAGTCATAATCGGTTGGGGCAAGAGCGGCAAGGGCGCGGCGAAGTTGCTGCTTAATCACGGTATAGGAGTCAGCGTGTATGCAGACGCAGAGTTGGACCTTTCGTCATATCCGCAGGTGGACAACGTCAGCAAACTCGATTATTTTGACGTGATAAGCGGCAAAGATACGCTTGTGCTTTCGCCGAGCGTGCCGATGGATCATCCTCTCGTGGAGTATGCAAGAAGATTTAATCTGTCGGTGATAGGCGAAATAGAGCTGGGATATAAATTCTGCAAAGGCAATATCATAGCTATCACAGGCACCAACGGTAAGACTACTACCACCAAGCTTATAGGCGATATTGTAAACGTAGGCGGCATAAAGGCGTATACTCTCGGCAATATCGGCGAAAGTTTTTGCGAGAGCGTCGACGCGATAGGAGAGAGGGAAATAGCCGTGTTGGAAGTTTCTTCTTTTCAGTTGCAAAGCGTCAAGGACTTTCATCCGCATATCGCAAGCTGTCTCAACGTCACTCCCGACCATATGGAAAGGCATAAGACGATGGACAACTATGCCATGTCCAAATTCAATATATTCATAAATCAAGGCGCGGAAGATTACGCTATCCTCAACTATGACGACGCTGTCACAAGAGGATTTGTCGATATGATATCCGCGGACGTCTATTTTACCAGCAACTCATCCAAAGTCAGAGGCGCATTTGTCAGAGACGGCAAAATTATTGTGGATCTGGGAAAAGAGGAAGAACTCATATCTCTTGACGAGATACCTTTGAAAGGTAAGTTTAATTATCAAAACGTCATGACTGCCGCGCTTTCCTGCATTTTGCTTGGAGTGGACAAGGATGTGATAGCAGGGGCTATACGCAATTTCAAGCCGCCTAAATATCGCAATGAATACATAGGCGACATAGACGGCAAAAATATTTTCAACGATTCCAAAGCTACCAATATCGACAGTACATTAAAGGCGTGCGAATCTATGCGCGGCGACACAGCGCTTATAGTCGGCGGCTATGACAAAGGCATAGCGTATGACGGATTTTTTTCGGGACTGCCGAGTTGTGTCAAGCACATAATCGCGACGGGCGACAACGTATATTCGATCATGCAATTTCTGCCGTCATACCACGAGTATACTTTTGAGATAACCTCGTCGCTTCAAAGAGCGGCCGAGCTTGCGCTTGAAAAGGACGTGCGCAATATATTATTTTCCCCGACGACTTCCAGCTTTGACAGATACAGCGGATATATGGAGAGAGGCGAGCACTTTGACATGATAATCGGCTCGTTGAAGGACGGAGGTAAGTTGTGAAGGAAAGATGGAAGATTCACAATAAGCTCTTGGTGTCGTGCGCTATATTTTTATCGTTGTTCGGCTTGGTCGTGCAATACAGCGCAAGCAGTTATTCAGCGCTAAATCAATTCGGCGACGCGTTTTATTACGTCAAAAAGCAGGCGATAGCCTTGGTATTTGCCCTGGTCGTGATGTACGCGTTGAAATTTATCAACACAGAATGGCTCAAAAAGTGGCGTTACGTGATATTGGGATTTTCTCTCGTATTGCTTGCATTGGTATTTGTTCCAAAGATAGGCGTTGAGAATTACGGCGCAAAGAGGTGGATAAATCTCGGCTTTACTACAATGCAGCCGTCTGACGTTGCCAAGTTTGCGCTTGTGATATTCATTGCGGCTTGTCTTGACAAGAAGAGCATGCTGAGTTTTAAGAACATGTTGCCGGTGCTTATCTCGACTGCGCTGGTGTGCGTGCTTATAATGTTGGAGCCTAATATGTCGGTGACCATGTGCGTGGGTATCACGGTGGTGATAATGCTTATAGTCGGCGGCTGTAAATTCAAGCACTTTATGATAATGGCGATACCTGTGATAGCGGGAGTCATAGTGCTTATACTTATCGAGCCATACAGAGTCAAGAGACTTATGGCTTTTATAGACCCGTGGGCGTCGCCGCTTGGAGAGGGATATCAACTCATTCAATCGTATTATGCGCTTGGCAGCGGCGGACTTTTCGGTCTCGGACTTTTCAATTCGCGTCAAAAATATCTCTTCCTCACGTTTGCGGAAAGCGATTTTATTCTCTCCGTCGTAGGCGAAGAATTGGGATTTGTCGGAGTAGTAATGATACTCAGCATATTCTTTGTCGTCACTTATTGCGGAATAAAGATAGCAAAGAATGCAGGTAGCAGATTCGACTGCTATTTGGCTTGCGGAATCAGCGCGGTGATAGCCGTGCAGGCGCTTCTCAACGTAGCGGTGATTTCGGGAAGTATTCCTCCGACGGGAATACCGTTGCCGTTTGTCAGCAACGGCGGTACGTCGCTCGTATGTTTTATGTCTGGTATAGGGATTTTGGAGAATATAGGCTCAAAATCACAAGAGGGGTATCTCAATCATAAAATATATTGAGAATAGACGTATTTCCCTATGGAGATACGGCTTGCTTATTACGAATTGGAGAGAGATATGAAAGAATACATAATAAATGGCGGTCAGCCTTTGGACGGTGCTTTGGAGATAAAAGGAGCTAAAAACAGCATCTTGCCATTGATGGCTGCAAGCATTTTGACAGATGAAATTACAGTGTTGCACAACTGCCCCAACATAAGCGACGTGGACAGTATGATAAATATACTCGAAGGTTTAGGGAGTAAAATAATTCGCAGCGGAAGAGACGTGATAATTGACAACTCGATGACAGACAAGAGCGAGATACCTGCCTCTTTGGCAAAAGAATTACGCTCCTCGGTTTTTTTATTGGGGTCGCTTTTATCTAGGCACAAAAAAGCCAAAGTTGCTTATCCTGGCGGATGCGATATAGGATTGCGCCCGATCGACATACATATCACAGGACTTAGAGAACTCGGAATAGAGATTCAGGAACAAGGCGGTTATATACTGTGTAATTGCCTCAATGCAAAGAGCGCGGATATAGTGCTTGACCTGCCAAGCGTCGGCGCGACGGAAAATCTTATGCTCGCGTCTGTATTCATAAAGGGCAAGACTGTGATAAGAAATTGCGCCAAAGAGCCGGAGATTGTCGATTTGCAGAAATTTTTGAATACGATGGGCGCAAAGATACGCGGCGCAGGCAGCAGCGTGATAGTGGTGGAGGGCGTGGATAAACTTCATGGCATAGAGTATACTCCGATACCCGACAGGATAGTGGCAGGCACTTATCTTATTGCGGCGGCTATGTGCGGAGGCAACGTCGAACTCAGCGGCGTAAATCCCGAACATATATCGTCTTTAATATCCAAATTGTCAAAAACTACTTGCAAAGTTCATATAAAAAATGATAGAATACTTATTAGAAGCAAAGGTAGACAAAAAAGTCTTGAATGTATAGAGACGATGTATTATCCCGGTTTTCCCACCGACTTGCAGTCGCAGATAATGGCGATGCAAACTGTGTCGAGAGGTACCAGCGTGATAGTTGAGAATATCTTTGAGACGAGATTTAAGACTGCAAGTCAGCTCAAAAAGCTTGGCGCGGACATCACGATAAAGGGAAGAGTCGCCGTCATTAGAGGCGTCAAAGAACTTATCGGGGCAGAAGTTGCGGCGAGCGATCTGCGCGGAGGAGCGTCTTTGGTGCTTGCCGGACTTGTGGCAAAAGGCACCAGCATAGTCAAAGATATACATTACATTGACAGAGGCTATGAAGATTTGTCTGTCGAATTGCAGAAATTGGGAGCAAACGTAAGAAGGACTTAATAAATGAGAAAAAGACTTTGGATTATCTTGGGTATTGTCGTTGCGATAGCGTTTATCGCAGTGATGAGCTATTGCGTATTTTCGATAGGTAAGATAGACGTCGACACTACCGTAGATATGGCGGTGATGACCAAGGAAGAAAAGTCCGAGATAATAGAGATAAGCGGCATACGCAAAGGCAAAAATATCTTTGCCATAGACGAGAATATTGCCAAGAGTAATATTGAGTTGAGTATGCCGACTCTCAAAGTCATCTCTATTGAGAGAGCTTTTCCAAATATCGTCTATATCCACGTTACTCGCCGCACCCCCGTATTTTGGATGCTGCTTGACGGAGGTAAGTATGCGATATTGGATAGAGAACTTAAAATCATTGAGATTTCCGACGTATATGATACTTCACTCACGCAGATTGTAGGAGTCAAGGCTGAGTCGGTTGCATTGGGAGAGATATTGCCCGACAGCAAAGTTTTGCTCAATCTAATAAAGGGCGCGGAAACAAATTCCTTTATCAACGCAAGATTTTCGGCGTTTTACAGGAAGGTTGTCGTTGAGGAAAATTATATATATCTGACCAGCAACACGGGAGTTATATTTCAACTTCCGATATCGCAGAATATCAACGAAAGCGTGACGGGAAGTTATGGATATTATCTCAACAACGCCAGCGAGCGTGGGCGCAACAGCGGATATATCTATCTCGACGAATACGGTTGGTATTGGAAAGAGAGCCTTTAAGTCGATATCTTGCCATATATTTTAACAATTTGTCTGATTTTTCGACAAAGAAGTAGTATATTTAACAATTATCTATACTTTTATAGCGTTTTGCAAAAATACATCTTTTCTCATTGACAATTATAATATTATAATATTATAATAAATATATGAAAGACATTGCAATACTCGATTTTGGATCGGGCAAAATAACTTTTGCCGTTGGAATAAATTCAGTTGACAGCTCTTTTGTTGTTAAGAATTTTGCATCCGTCGAATACTCGGGATATTACAATGGGCAGTGGGTCTCAAAAGACGATTTGCAAGACGACGTTCAAAGGGCAATATCGCAGAGCGGTTTTGACTTTCGTCAGAAGACTTTGTTTGTCGTCGTGCCGTCGGAGTTTACTCAAATCAAGACCAGCGGCATGTACAGCGATTTCGGTAAGAGAAGAGAGATTACTTCGTCCCTGCTTATGCAGATACACAACAAGGCTGAGGGGATAAAGCCGGGCGGGTATACTACGCTGTGTTCTTCTGCGATAGAATACGTCATAGACGGCAACCGTCATATTCTCGACCCGATAGGAGAGGTCGGCAACAGCATTTATGCCAATATGTCGTATGTGTTTTGCAAAGATACTTTTATCAACGACGTACACAGTATCGCGTTGAGATTGGGATTTAAAGAGGTAAAATATATAGACGGCATATGGGCGATAGGCAGTCAGTTGATAGACAAACGCGCAAGAATAAACGGTGCGGTGCTAATTGACGTGGGATATGCGTCGACGACTTTTGCGCTTGTCAAGGGCGACGGGCTTAAATATAAAAAGGACAAGCCTTTCGGCATAGGTTTTATGATAGACGGATTGGCAAATGCTTTGGGCGTTGATTATGAAGTCGCGCAAGATATGATGTCGCAGATAATTCTAAATATAGAGTGCGACGAGACAAGCGTATATCAATACCGTATCGGTATGCGAAATTACGAGTGCAGGTCAAAGGATATCAATAAATATCTGCACAGTTTGATAAGCGCCGAGCTTGTGAATTTCGTTCATCAATGTATACGGGAAGTTGAGGAGGCGGAGGGTATGGAGACCAGCGTGATGTCTCAAAATTCTCTCGGCTCAATCAATCTTATGACTGAATATTATCTGACGGGCGGCGGATTGTGCGCATTGAGAGGCGGTCCGCAGTTTTTTGCAAGGTCTATCGAGCAAGAGTTAGACGTGTTGGTCGGCAATACCGCAGGATGGGACAAGCCGTATTACTCATCGCTCTTCGCGGCAATGGAAATAGCGGCAAAAATGAAGAAAAAAAGCACTTTGCTGGAAAAATTATTCGGCTAAATGGGAGGAATACGATTTTATGGCAGCAATGACAACAAAAATAAAAGTAGTAGGAGTAGGCGGTTGCGGAACAAACACCGTCGTTAGTATGATAAAAACGGGACTTAGAGGGGTCGACTTTTATATGGTCAACACCGACAATTCCCATTTAAAAGACGCAGTAGATAACATGCTGACAAGCGAAGAAGTGGAAGAGCTTGGCGAACATCTTAAAACGATAAATATCGGAGAAAAGGCAACGAAAGGTCAGGGGGCAGGCGCAGACCCGATTATGGGCGAAAAGGCTGCGGAAGAGTCGGTAAAAGAGCTGACAAACATGCTTGCCGGCACTGATTTGCTATTCATTGTCGCAGGTATGGGCGGCGGTACGGGAACGGGCGCTTCGCCTGTCATTGCAAAGATGGCAAAAGAGCTTAATCCCGAGATACTTATCGTATCTGCGGTGACCAAACCGTTTGCGATAGAGTTTACAAGAAAGCAGAGCGTTGCAGAAAAAGGCATAGAAAAACTGCAAAGATATGTCGATTCTCTTATCATTATCCCCAATCAGCGTATGGTCGAGGGCGATCCTGGTATCACGCTTACGGGCGCGTATGAGAAGGTCAATAAGATTATTGCCAACGCAGTGAGAAGTATCAGCGATCTTATCAATTTCCCAAGCTATATCAACGTGGATTTTGCAGATATCAAAAAGACCATGAAAGGCAAAGGCTATTCGCATATTGGTCTTGGCGCAGGCGAAGGACCGAGCACTTCTGATAGAATGATAAAGGCTATCAAGTCGGCTGCAAATACAGACGTGCTCAATACTAACATATCGGGCGCGACAGGACTTATAATCAATATTCAATCTTCTAAGGACATTGCTTACAGCGAGCTTGAAGACGCGCACAACTTTGTATCTGAGCTTGTGGCGAGAGACGTTGAGTGCATATTCGGACATCAGATAGACGAGAAGCTTGGTCAGAAAGTAATAGTGACTATTATAGCGGCAGGCTGTAAGGTAGAAAATTTGCCTTTGGGCGGTATGTCGCAGGTGAACAGACCTACGTACGGTCAAGGGGCGCAGCCAAACGCTCAGCGCGTAGGTAATGCCGGAGGTTATGCGCCTCAACCGCAGCAAAGACCTCAACCGAGAGTTCAGCCAAGACCTATGCCGCAAGTTGATATGACCCAACGCGCGCCTCAGCAACCGCCTGTCAGACCTACCAGAATAGATTCTACACAAGGGCGTGAAGTGCCTAATGACGCTCCTTCGTTTATGAAGAGGATATTGGGCAGAAAGAAGCCTGACAACAGACAGTAAGCGGTGAGATAAAGTAATAATTCGAGTACAAAAAATGTTTCATTCGACAAGAGTGGAACATTTTTTTAATTTTACTGCGTTATAATGCGACTATGCAAGTATATATTGAGTACGTGATATTGAATAATCTCTTGATAAATGCGTTGATACTCGTATTGACGTTGAGATTTATGCGTTACAAAATCAACAAGATAGCGCTGCTTTTTGCATCGACGATAGGAGTGGCATATGCGGTATTTTTGCCGATATTCGATATTATGAATATCTTTATACTCAAAGTTGTTCTTTCGCTTGTCATGGTGGCGACAGTCATGGGAAGGTGCAGGCTGAAAAGATATCTATGCGCGTGCGCGATATTTTTTGCGGTCACGTTTTCGCTCGGCGGTGCGGTGATCGGCATATCAAGTATGCTGTCGTATGAGCTGAGCGAACTTAGCAGTTCGCTGATACCGTTTTACGTTGCCGTTGCCGGATTGGGGGCGCTGTGTATGCAGAGACTTATAAGTAAATATGTGACGTTGGCAAGAAGAAAGTCAAAGTATGAAGAAAATGTTGTGTTGGCAGCCAACGGCGTTGAAGTCGAGTGCAAGGCTTATTATGACAGCGGCAACAGACTATATTATAAAAACAAGCCTACTATAATAATAGACGAGAGTATTGCGCTTAGATTATATGGACAAAATGAACTTATTAAGTTGGATAGTTTTACTCAGATAGATACGGTGACAGGCAAAAAACAGATGCAAGTTGTGCCGATCGACTACCTGAGAGAAGAGAAAAAGGGAGACAAGATATACGGCGTTTCGGCGGCAATATCGAGACATATAAAGGGTGAATATAAGGTTGTATTGCATTGCGATCTATAAATAGATTTTCAATTTGGAGGCATTGTTATGTGGCAAAAAATCAAAAAATGGCTTAGCGGGATATTTAACGTCAACGATACTCAGGTTGATTTTATCGGCGGCGGCGAAGCTCTGCCCGCGCCGTTAGATCCGGAGGAAGAAAAGGCGTTGGTCTCAAGATATATGCAGGGCGACGCAGTTGCAAAAAGTATGCTTATAGAACACAATTTGCGCCTTGTGGTCTATATAGCAAAGAAATTTGAAAACACCAACGTAGACATCGAGGACTTGATTTCGGTGGGTACGATAGGACTGATAAAAGCTGTCAATTCTTTTGACGACGCCAAGCAGATAAAGCTGGCGACGTACGCGAGCCGATGTATTGAAAACGAAATACTAATGCACCTTCGCAAGGTGATAAAGACGAGAAAAGAGCTGTCGCTTGACGAGCCGTTAAACGTCGATTGGGAAGGCAACGTCTTATTGCTGTCCGACGTGCTGGGAACGGAGAGCGACGTGATATATAAGGACGTGGAAAACGACGTCGAAAGAGAAATTTTGATAGCGTCTTTCAACAAGTTGCCTCCGAGAGAAAGACAGATAATCAAGTTGAGATTCGGCATACTAGGCTCTCCCAAGAAAACGCAAAAAGAAATTGCCGATATGTTTGGCATATCGCAATCATATATATCTAGATTGGAAAAAAAGGTGATGAGCAAGCTCAAAAAAGAGATGTCAAAACTCGTTTGACAGTTTATATTTAAACGCCAAGTATAATAAATATACGCACATATAATGCAAAAAAATATGTATCTTGACGTCTTTGCAATAAAATGCAAAAATTGTAATGAATAATATATTTGATTTTGCGAATAATACAAGTATCTACCTATCTCTACATAGCAAATGCAAAAGCTGTCTTTGCTATACTAAGGAGGTAAAGTATGGTACGAAAGGTTGTGATAAACGGCATAGATACTAGGTCATTGCCAAAACTCACTCAATCAGAATGTTTGGACCTATTAAAGAGGGTAAAAGAGGGAGATAAAGAAGCCAAAGACGCACTTGTGATAGCCAATTTGAGATTGGTGCTTTCTATGGTGCAAAGGTTTTCGTCAAGAGCAAACAGCGACGACTTATTTCAAGTGGGCGTTGTCGGACTGCTAAAAGCTATCGACGGCTTTGACGCAAAATTCAACGTGAGATTCTCGACGTATGCAGTCCCTATGATTACGGGCGAGATACGCAGATTTATCAAAGACGGCACGGGTATCAAGGTAAGCAGAAGTATGCGCGACGTCGCCTATCAAGCTCTTAAAGCAAAGGAAAAGTTTGAGCTTGTAAATTCCACTTCGCCTACGATGTTGGAGATAGCCGAAGAGATAGACGTGCCGCTTAAAGACGTGGTGTGCGCGCTTGACGCGGTCAGTGAAACGGTATCTTTGCAAGAGAGCGTGTATAGCGACGGAGAGGACAGTCTTTTGCTTATGGAGCAGCTTGGCGACAGCAAGCAGAGCGAGGAGATATGGTCGACAAACCTTGCTATAAGAGAGGCTGTGGCAAGTCTTCCCGAAAAGGAAAAAGAAGTGCTTAATTTGCGTTATTACGTCGGCAAAACTCAGATGGAGATATCTAAGAATATAGGCATATCCCAAGCTCAGGTCAGCCGATTGGAAAAGAATGCTTTGAAGAGAATTAAAGAGTGTCTATAATATGGACAAAACGGTAAATGGCTAACAATAATTTATCTGTCATATGTTGCCGATATTGCGAATATAATTGCAATGAGGTGAGATATGGCAGATTTATCATTTTGTATACTTAGAGAAAAAGTCGTAGTCAACGTATGCGACGGAAAAAAATTGGGACACGTGATCGATATCACTTTTAATTCGCACGGACACATATTGGGCATAATAGTACCCGGCGACAAGAAGTTTATCAAGAGTCTATCGGCAGGCGACAGTATTTTTGTACCTTGGCGATGTATCGTAAAGATAGGTGAAGACACTATTTTGGTCGAACTCAACGGAGATATTACGCCGGCAAATTGCTAGGTATATCATACTTTAAATGCCTTAAAATATAATTTTGACGGCAATATGTTGATATTTTGGCAATTCAAGACGCAATATGTTGTAATTTGAAATAAAATATTAGACAAATTTCAAGATTTAGTATATAATTTATTTATTAAATTAACAACGTCTTGGAGGAAATTTAAATATGAAATGCGGATATTGCGGTTTTTTGGATAGCAAAGTTGTAGATTCCCGTCAAAACGAAGAAGGCACTTCTATCAGAAGAAGAAGGGAGTGTATGAAGTGCGGAAAGAGATTTACTACTTATGAGACTATCGAGCTCACTCCCGTGATGGTTGTCAAGAAGAATGGAGCAAGACAGCAATTTTCAACCGCTAAATTAAAGGCAGGAATATTGAGAGCTTGCGAAAAGCGCCCTGTACCTATGATGCGCATTGACAAGCTTGTCGAAGACATTGAGCGCAAGATTCAGAATAATCTCAATGACGAGATCACGTCCGCTCAGATAGGCGAGTACGTAATGGAAGGATTGAAGAGCATAGACGAAGTTGCTTACGTCAGATTTGCGGCGGTATATAGAGAATTTAAGGATATCGAGAGCTGGCTTAGCGAGATAAATACGATTTTGAAGGATAAAAATACCGATAAATAAAATAATTTTCTATATGCGAGTTGTTTTGCTATTTGACTTATAATTGCAAATGATTTGTGCTGAAATATCAATATGTTATATTTAGATTGAAGGGCTATAAGCCCTTTTTTCTTTTGCACTTTTTGTCATATTATGTCGAGTTTTATCATAAATTAGTATAAGTAAAATAAAGTTGACGGAGTAATTATGATTTTAACAGGAATTATCGCGCTGTTTAGCAACGTGTTTTTTCTAAGCGGCTACATAAGCAACAAAAACGCTTTTCCCAAACCGCTTGACCCTCAAAAAGAAAAACAACTATTGGAAGAGATGTATGCAGGCAGCAAAGAGGCGAGGGAAGAACTTGCAAAGCACAACATGAGACTTGTCGTGCACGTTGCCAAAAAGTATTCTAACTATCATGACAACGACGAGTTGATAAGCGTTGGCTCAATAGGTCTTGTCAAAGCTCTCAATACCTATTCTCCCGACAAGGGAACTCAGTTTGCAACCTATGCGGCAAGATGTATAGAGAATGAGATATTGATGACTTGGCGCGCCAATAAAAAGAATCTCGGCAATAAATCTCTTTATGAGCCTGTCAGTTATGATAAAGAGGGAAATGAAGTCGCGCTCATAGACCTCATTTGTCAAGACGAAGAAAGCGTGATAGGAATAGTTGAAAATAAATGCGTCGCAGAAAAACTTATGCAGATAATCAAAAGTCAGCTGAGCGAAAGAGAGTATCAAATAATAGCTATGAGATACGGCTTGGAAGGCAGACAGCCCATGACGCAAAAAGAGGTGGCAAAGGTCTTTAAAATATCAAGATCGTACGTGTCGAGGATAGAGACAAAGGTGCTTGAAAAACTGAAAAAACATATGATGAAAGAAAAGATCTTTTTATGACGTCAAATTTTGAACATTGTTGTAATTCTATTGTTGAACAATGTTCAATCATGTTAAAACACGTCGATATTTGCAACTTCAATGTCGTTGACAATAAAGCAGTATTATGATATAATTTATCTGCAAGACAGCCAGACTATCGCAGACCGCTTAGGTATGAGGAAAGTCCGAGCATCGCAAGGCAGGGTGCCGGCTAACTACCGGTCAAGGCGACTTGAAGGAAAGTGCAACAGAAATAGACCGCCTACTTTGTAGGTAAGGATGGAAAGGCGGTGTAAGAGACCACCGTCCCTGAGGTAACTTGGGGAGCCATGTAAACCCCACCTGATGCAAGAGAAACGCGACTATGAGTAGCCTGCTCGTCGCAAAAATCGCTTGAACGCAACGGTAACGCTGCGTCTAGACAGATGATAGTCCAATACAGAACTCGGCTTATAGACTGTCTTGTAAAATACGTCGCTTGTCGGCGTGTTTTTTATTGATTGAATTTTATGATTAAAATATAAAATAGTGACAATAATCAATGTATGTTGTACGCTATTATATTTGCATTATTTGTATTGTTGATAATTTTTATCTTGCTGTCCAGAAGAGGGAGCAAGGGAGAAGACTTTTCTTTTTCAATGAACGAAAAAGACTTTAAAGATAATATCAAGCGCCTTGCTATTGGGTTGAGAAGCGGCGAAAACGTTGGCGTTGCTCCCAATATCAACACATATCTAAGAAAAATAAAAAAAGCTTATAAGATTACGCTTGCAAAAGCGCAGTCCGATCAATCGCTTTATGAGGCGGAAAAGTGGCTGTATGAGAATTATTATGCAGTCACAATAGATATAAAGCAATCTAATTATAGGAATTTTTCCAGGCTCACGCACAAGAAAAACAACGTGCGCATTATTCAGCTTGCAAGGTTTTTGGTGGCGTCCAACAACTGTGTGCTAGACAAAGAATACTTAAAGAGGGGCATAAGTCTTTTCAACGACTTTACGCCGTTGCATTATGAAGAGACTCTTAATTTAAAGAGCGCGCTTGATTACGCGCTTATAGAGAAGCTTGCGGGAGTATGCGAGCAGATATATCGAATAGAGAAGCTTAAAAGGCATGCGCAAAAGGATGCCGAGCCTGTCAAAAGACTGTGCAGATACGATGCGTATCTATATTTTTATAAGCATTTTGGCAAATATCTTGACGAAAAGTATTTTTATAAGATCAACGATATAAATCTTGACGGCATTGACGTAAGTTTTTCCAATCATTTGGTCGATTGCAGCGTTATGATTTCCAACTGTATTACGTCTGTAAAAGCGCTTAGAGATATTTTTGACGACAGGTTTATAATTGAACAATGTTCAATATATGACATTATGGCGCAAGATAAGACTTTTGCAGACATGGACGTCTGCTCTCAATTTGCATATCTGTCGGCTGTAAGCAAGCTGTCTCTTTTGTACGGAGCAAGCGAGAGGTCGGTTGCAAAAGCGGCAATGGAACTTGGCAAAAGATTCAAAGTGCATTTCGGTGAAATCATATTCGATTACAGATATGCGATAAAAGCGCACCTTCATTCCTATGCGCCGCAGATATTGCAAAAACCTACTACTAAACCCGATCAAAGATTGTATGCGTCCGTCATAGCTTTGCTTTCCATAGCGCTTACTGTCTTAGGTGTTATTTTCCTGCCTAATTGGAGATATATGGTGGGGGTGGGGTGCGCTCTCATATGGGCGGCGATACCGCTTGCTAGATTTGCAGTGACATTGATAATTGACAGCATATTGCCGTCGAGAAGCGTAGCGTCAATGGACTATGACACTCTGCCGAAAGAAGGGGCTACGCTTACAGTCAAGTGCGAATTTATCACTTGTGCGCAGCAGGCGGAAGAGGCGTGTCAAAGGCTGATAGACCTTGCATGCAGCAATATGGACGGTGAGTTGGAATATTCTTTGCTCGTTGACTTGAAGGCGTCTTCGTCGCAAAATGACGAGAAAGACTTGGAAATATTTGAGGTATTTGACAAGATGTCAAAGTATCCTTATATTAACATATTTGTCAGAAAACGCATGCTTATAGACGGCAAGTGGAAGGCGTACGAACGAAAGAGAGGTGCTACAAATGCGCTGAATAAAGCTCTTATAACTGATAATTGGCAAGATTTTGAGTACGTTTTGAGAAAACAGCGCAAGCCCAATTTTATACTTGTGCTTGATGAAGACAATGAGCTTATGCCCGGCGGAGTAAAGAGAGCAGTCAACACAATGTTGCATCCTCTCAACGGTAAGTATACGCTTTTGACTTTCCAGCCGAGATATAAGATGTCGTCATTGAAGACTGCTTGGAGCCAACGCTATAAGTTGGAGAGCGGTGTGGACGGATATTGCAATTACGGAGATTTTTATTACAAAATATCCGGACAGTCGATATATTGCGGCAAGGGTATATACAGGCTTGACGATTACGCAAACAAGCTTGAAGGAAAACTGCCTGACAATAGAGTGCTTAGTCACGATATAATCGAGGGCGCGATAGTGTCCAGCGGAAGTTTGACTTTGCCGACTTATGAAGATGCGCCGACGAGTTTTGTCAGTCACGTTGTCAGAGAAAACAGATGGCAGCGCGGTGATATTCTTCTTATGCCGTATATCTTTTCTAACAAAACAACTCAGCCGTTTTATAGATACGTCATGGCGTTCAACGTGATAAAGACGGTATTGCCTCTATGTCAATTTATACTAGCGGCATTGTTGATGCTGACTGGAAATTGGATATTCTTGGTGCCGCTGGCAATAAGTTTTTTCGGCATATATCTCATAAGATTCGGACTGTGTCTCAACGCTTTGAATTACGACAAGCGTCATAGGTACGTTGTCAAGGAATTTCTCGGCGAAATAGGCGAAATGACATATGAATTTATTATGCTGCCGTTCTTTGCGACGGAGTGTATCATGCTGTGGATGAGAATGATATTCAAATGTATTTTTGACAGAAAAAACCTCTTAGAGTGGAAGACTTTTTATTCTACACAGAGGGGCAACAGTATGTCAAAGCATATACAGACGGTGCTGCCAAGTTGCATATTGTCCATAGTTTTAGGCGCGGTATTCTTTGAGAATATAATATTCCTGATATATATGTCGCTATACATCGTAGTTGCTTTTAGCATTTACTATTTGGGTGTAAAGAGAGAAAAAAAGATAGAGCTGTCGCAAGACGATGAGAAGTTTTTGCAGGACTTAGCGGCAAATACTTTGGAGTACTTTAATAGAAATATAAGCGAAAAAACCTTGATATGCGACAATTATCAAGTATTTCCTAAACGAGGCGCCAATTCCTTTACGTCGCCGACAAATATCGGTTTTGCGCTGCTGTCATACGTGTGCGCACATAAGCTGGGCAAAATATCAGCAAGCGAAGCTTTAAAGAATCTTGACGGTCAGCTTGTCATTATCGAGGGCTTGGAGAAGTATAAAGGTCACCTTTATAATTGGTATTCGCTTGCTACACAAAAACCGCTTTGTCCATACTTTGTGTCGTCGGTTGACAGCGGCAACTTTATCGCGTCGCTCATTGTGATAAAGAGCTTTGTAAAAGATTTGGACGAGGGAATTTATAAGAGGGTATGCACGCTTATCGACGGTTGTGATTTTGACGCTCTATTTGATTCGTCAAGAGGAAAGTTCTATATAGGTTACAACGGCGAGAAGAATAGCTTTGAGGGGCATTACGATATGTTGGCGAGCGAAGCGAGAACTCTCTGCTATATAGCGTCCGCTAAAAAGGGCAATACTGCATATTTCAACGGGCTTGCAAGAAATATTGTCAAACTCAAAGGCAACACCTTGGTGTCATGGTCGGGTACTGCGTTTGAATATTTGATGCCGCAGTTGTTTTTATCGGATTGCAACGGCAGTCTTTTGACAAAAAGCTGCAAGAATATTGTGAAAATAATGCAGAAGTCGCGTTGTTCTAACGTATGGGGTATAAGCGAGAGTTGTTATTTTGAATTTAACGACGACAATAGCTATAAATATTCTGCATTCGGCGTCAGCAGTATCAGCCTCAACGGAGGCAAAGATAGGTGTGTTATTTCGCCTTATTCAACTGCGCTTGCGCTGAAATACTCGCCAAAAAAGGCGATAGCCAATTTGAGAAGACTCAAAGATATGGGAATGAATACTTCTATGGGTATGTATGACGCGATAGATTTCACCAACGGGACCAACATAGTTGCTACGTTGATGACGCACCATCAGGGGATGTTGCTGTGCGGTATCGTCAACACGCTATATGACGATTATATCGTCAAATTATTTATGAGTGACAGTGCTATGGCAGGCGGTAAGCTAATGCTTGAAGAAAAACTTCCTACAACCAAGAGTAAAAAGACAAAGAAGTTTGACGCGGTATACAGTGAAAAAAATATCAACGGTTATTGCAGGAGCGGTGATTGCGAAGGATTTCCCATCGTCAACGCGTTGACCAACGGGCATTACAGCGCGATTTGCAATAGCAACGGCGGCGGATACAGCTTTGCAAAGGGCAAATATATAAACAAGTTTAGCAGTGATATCTACGACAATAAAGGAGCGTTTTTCTATATATCGGACGGTGTAGAGACGTATAGTCCGACATACGCGCCTTATTATAAAGATAAGTGTTCTTATAAGTTTTTGCCGTATGAGAGTGTGTACGTCAACAGCGACAGAAATTGCAGTATGAGCGTATTTGTGCCTGTCAATATGAATTGCGAAGTGCGAAAAGTTACTATTGTAAACAATACCGATACTGTCAAAAAATATACCTGCGCATTTTGCGAAGAGTTGGCGCTCAATGATTTTGGCGGTATGACGTCGCATCCGGCGTTCAACGATATGTTTGTCTCCACGTTTGTCGAAGAAAGACTGTCGAGTCTCATAGCTAAGCGTACGTCGAGAAGTTTTTTGGGAGATTGCTATGCCGCGTTGAAGGTGATAGGCGTTGATGACTTGCAATATGAGAGCAATCTCGGTAATTTTATAGGCAGAGAAAGGGGATTTGATAATCCGATAATACTTGATAAGAATGCAAAACGCGATAAATTCGGACGTTCTGTCGGCGACGTACTCAATCCTTGTCTTGCGTTTGTCGGCGAAATCTCGCTTGCTCCGTCGGAGAGTAAAGAAATATATTGCATAGTTGCATATGACAGCGATCTGAACGCGCTAAAAAGTAATTTGGAGCAGACTAACAACGTAGATTTCGCCAAATATGCGTACGAAAGCGCTAAGTTGACTTCATTCTCTAAGGTGTATAAGTATCAGCTCAATGAGAAAATAAGCGATTTGGTATGTCGACTTAGCACCAATATTATTTACCGTCCTTACGACAGGGATAAGCTTATGGAAATGTCGAGCGATTTTCATACCTCGCTTCCTCTTGCATTGGACAGAAGAGAGAAGTATATATACTACGTCTATCGCAATCAAGACAGCGCGTTGAAAAATCTGATATATTCAATTATATATATGAATATGGCGTCCGTCAGATGTAAGCTTGTAGTCGCATACTATGCCGACGAAGAAGACAATGAGGATATATTAAAAGGTTTTATAGATTTAACAAATATCGGCGACTTGCTGAGCCTTAATTGTATAAGATTTTTAAGACTTGACGGCATTGACGAAGGAAGTCTTGGCGTTGTCATAAACAATGCGTTTATTGCTGTCGACAGGGTAGCCAAAAAGGGCGAAGATCTAGGCGACGATTTTGAAGAAATCGCGTTGCCAAAGCTTGAAAATAACACTAGCAAAGCAAATAAGTCTGTGATATATCAGACGATAGAAGACGGAATAGTTAAAAAATGCGGTTTCGGCGGTTTTGACAGCAATGGAGATTACGTTGTAAATGAAATGCCGCAACTTCCTTATTCCAACGTGATTTGCGGAGAAAAAGGCGGTTTTGTCACCACTCACAACGGCGGAGGCTTTGACTATTTTGAAAACAGTAATCTCAACAGGGTTACTAAATTTGAAAACAATCCTATATACGATACGCCTTGCGAAGAGGTGTATATAGACGTCGACGGATTGCAACGGGTCAACAAGTTGAATGACAAGGGATATGTCAAACACTCTTTGGGTAAGAGCGAGTTTTGCGGAAAAGTCAATGACGTAAATTACTGCGTTGAAGAGAGTGTTATAAAAGACGGCGCGGCAAAAGTCATAAAGATAAGGATGTCGAAAAACAAAGATATTGTCACGTCTAAGGTATTGTTTGCTGTCAACGCTATGCTTGGCGATCTGCCGATAAATCAAATGATTTTTGACGAGCAGCTTGACGGCAACACTATCAAGATAACAAATGCTTTCAATAATCAATGCGCATACGTCAAATGCGACGTTGAGATAAAGTTGATTCCCAATAAGGCTTGCTTTAAAGGTCTTGGCGGAGAGGTGGGGCTTGAAGAAAATAAGTGCGATTTTTATTGTCCATCGCACGCATTTGTCACGCGAAGCGTCAGCGCAAAGAACGTGGAAATAAACATTTTGATTGCAAAAGATTATGAATTCTTGACAAAGTTCAAGTGGGAAAGTCTGAGTGAGAGTATTCTTGAACAATGTTGCAAATTCTCGCAAATAAACAATATTGAACTGTGTTCAAAAGATAAAGACCTTGATTTGCTTTTCAATAAATGGCTGGCTTATCAAGTTGTATCAAGCAGAATAAACGGTAGATGCGGATATTATCAGGCAGGCGGCGCGATAGGATTCAGAGACCAACTGCAAGATATGTTGACCATGCTCTATATAGATACAAATAAGGTGAGAGATCATATATTGCTGTGCGCAGAACATCAATATTTAGAAGGCGACGTTCAACATTGGTGGCACGGAGATTGCTTTGGAGTGCGTACGCATATAAGCGACGATAAGTTGTTTTTGCCGTTTTTGACCTTTGCATATATTGAATTTACAGGCGACAGCAATATACTGAACAGCGTTCAGAAGTATCTTGTTTCGCCTCAGCTGGAAAGCGGCGCGGAGAGCAGGTTGGAAAATCCAACTCGCAGCGAAATAGGAGAAAGCTTGCTCTCGCACGTCAAGAGAGCGATAGACTCTTCGCTTAAATACGGACAGCGCGGACTGTTGCTTATCGGCGGCGGAGATTGGAACGACGCACTCAACGAAATAGGTATGAGGGATAAGGGAGAGAGCGTCTGGCTGAGCATGTTTGCGCTATACGTGTTGAGAAAGTTTGTCAAGTACCTTGATTTCGACAGACGTCAGGAATATCTTGCGCATATCGAGAATTTGCAGCTGGCAATAGACAAGTGTTTTAAGGACGGATATTATGTCAGGGCTATCACAGACGAGGGAGAGGTACTTGGCAGTAAAGAATGTAAAAGCTTTACTCATGATATTCTTTGTCAAAGTTGGAGCGCGATAGCGTCTGTCTCAACGCTTGCACATCAAAAGCAGGCTCTTCAAAGCGTCGCGCACCTTGTCGATACCAAAGCAGGGATAATAAAGCTGCTTGCGCCGTCGCAGACCAAAGACCGATATTACGGCTATATATCGTCATACCCAAGGGGCGTGAGGGAGAACGGCGGACAGTATACCCATGCTTCCGCCTGGTATATAAAGGCGTTGGCTATGACGGATACTAAGATAACTGTCGACGGTAAGGAGTACAGCGCGCACGATTTGTTGAGAATGATAAATCCAATATGCAAAAATTCTTGCGAATGCGGCATGAAAATGTATAAGGGAGAGCCTTACGTGTTGGCTGGCGACGTATATTCTAATGAAGACAACTACGGCAGAATGGGTTGGAGCTGGTACAGCGGCTCGGCTAGTATCTTATATGATACGATAGTCAGAGACTTTATTGGTATAAAGATACAAGGCAGTATTATGTCTTTTGACCGACCGGCTTTGGATAATTGGCAGGGAATGAAGTTGACGTACAGGCGAAAGGGGAGCATATACAACATAACTTTTGACGAAGAAGATGAGCAGTACGTCGAAATCGAAGGTATCAAAATGAGGGGCGATTTGTCTGTGGCGCTCAAAGAAAATCAAGGAAGGTGCGACGTAAGAGTAGTCTTTTCTAAAAGCTAAATGAGTAAACTTGTCCTTTAAACGTGATTTATAGGGCAAGTTTATCTTTAATTGCAAATTTAAACCGAGGAATTTAAAATGTAAACATATGATTATAAAATTTTGTAACTTTCAGATATTTGTTTGACTTAACGTCGACGTTAATATATAATATCAAATATGAATCTATTTGATATGATGCAGAAGGATAAAGCGCCGCTTGCGGAGAGAATGAGACCGACGTCTTTGGACGATTTTGTCGGTCAAAGCCACATAGTTGGGAAAAACAGTTTGCTCAGAAGAGCGATTTTGACGGATTCGCTGGGCAGTTGTATCTTCTACGGAGCTCCCGGGTGCGGCAAAACGACGCTTGCCAACATAATAGCAAACACGACAAAGTCAAATTTTGTCAAACTCAACGCGGTATCTTCGGGTATTGCGGATGCAAAGAGGGTGATAGAAGAGGCAAGATTGGAGAAGGAGAGATATGGAATAAAGACGTATCTTCTTCTTGACGAGTGCCATAGGTGGAATAAAGCTCAGTCGGACTGTATGTTGGAGGCAATAGAGAAGGGCGATATTGTCTTTATCGGGTCGACTACGGAAAATCCATTCGTGTCTATGACCAGAGCTATCGTGTCGAGGTGCAGGATTTTTGAGTTCAAACCTTTATCAAATGAGGATATAAAGAAGACGCTGCAAGCTGCGCTTGTTGACAAAGAAAAGGGGCTTGGAGAATACCGCGCCGATGTGAGCGACGAGGCTTTTGACCACTTCGTATGGGCGAGCGACGGAGATATGCGCAATGCTCTCAACGCTTTGGAACTTGCCGTAAAGAGTACCCAAGCAGACGAAAAAGGCGTGATATACGTCGATTTGTCTGTGGCGGAGCAGTCGTCTCAAAAGAAGTCTATGAGCATTGACGAGAGTATGTATTACGATATGCTTTCGGCATTTTGCAAGTCGTTGAGAGGCAGTGACAGCGACGCCGCGCTATATTGGGCAGAAAGACTAATTCAAGCTGGATGCGATCCGTTGTTGATATTGCGCAGACTCGTCGTACACAGCAGCGAAGACGTGGGTATGGCGGATCCGCAAGCTCTTGTGATAGCTACGTCAGCTTTGACGGCGTACAAGAATCTCGGACTTCCTGAGGGGAAAATACCTCTTTACAATGCTATAATATACGTCTGCGAAGCTCCCAAGTCAAACAGCGTAATAGTAGCTATGGGCGCAGTCCAAGAAGCTGTGGCAACAAGAAAAGACGACAAGGTGCCTCAATATCTTATGGATAAAAGTTATAAGGCGCAAAAAATAAACGGATATAAGTACCCCCACGACTTCGGCGGTTGGGTGGAGCAGCAGTATTTGCCGGATTCTCTTAAAGACGAAAAGTTCTATGTCCCATTGCAAAACGGCTTTGAAAGAAATCTTGTGCGCGCAAAGGTCATAAAGGCGGCAAAGGTAGATAATAAAAAATACTGATAAAGCTCGGGATGTCTCTATTCGTCCCGTTTTTTTGTAAAATCTACATAATATATGTAAAAAAATTACAAATAATTTCATTGACATCATAAGAGGTGCGGAATATACTTGAAATGATAGCAAAACTTGCGACGTTGACAAAACTTAGCCGACGTATTGTTTTGGAAAAAGAGGAAAACATGAACAACATTTTGACGATCACAAATTTGAGCAAAAAATACAAGGGCAACGAAAGATATTCCGTCAAAGATCTGAGCTTTGAGGTCAAAGAAGGAGAGTTGTTTGCATTCTTGGGGCCTAACGGCGCAGGCAAGAGTACTACTATTAAGTGTATCACGGGCGCTTTGCCTTACACTGAGGGGAATATCAAGATATGCGGACACGATCTGCATGAAAATCCCATCGAGGCAAAGAGAAATATCGGATACGTTCCCGACAATCATTTTACTTATGATACTATGACTGCATTGGAATATATCAACTTTATGTCAGATATATACGGAGTTGGAGTCAACGACAGAAAGTCGAGAGGTGATAAGTATTTGCAACTCTTTGGACTTGCCGACGTGTCAGGAAAACCGATAGGCAGTTATTCTCACGGTATGAAGCAAAAAATATGCGTCATAGGCGCGTTGATACACAATCCGAAGCTTTGGATATTGGACGAACCTTTGACGGGGCTTGACCCGCAGAGCGCGTACAACCTCAAAGAACTTATGAGAGAGCATTGCAAAGAGGGCAACAGCGTGTTGTTTTCTTCGCACATCATAGAGGTCGTGGAAAAACTTTGCGACAGGCTGGCTATCATCGACAAGGGCAGTCTGCTTATCAGCGGATCTATGGATGAAATCAGAGCCAAAAACGACGACAATTCCCTTGAAGAGTTCTTCCTTTCCGTCACTCAGGGCGAAACTCTTGCAGAGGGCGAAAAAGAGGACTTTAAATTTTAGAGGTGGGGTATGAGCGCATTTTGGGCATTGACAAAACAGTTGATAAAAAATACCCTTAAACCTAATTTTAAGGATAAAAAAGAGAAAAATAAATATATAACTACGCTGGCGGTGCTGGCAGTATGTATTGGCATACCGTATATATTTATGCTTGTGAATATGTTCGGGCTTCTAAAAGCGTCGGCTGAGCTTGGATATCTGGCAGAGATACTTTCGATAGGATTTTTTGCAAGTCAGCTTTTGACGTTCGTCTTTGGACTATTTGCATATGTCAATATAATGTATTTCAGCAAAGACAATGAGTTTTTGTTTACGCTGCCGTTGAGGCCGGTGAGTATATTTTGGGCAAAATTTATTACGATTTTGCTGTATGAGTTGATATTTTCTGTCATCACAGTATTGCCTATGTCGATCGTTGCGATAATTGCGACGGCTGGTATAGGTGCGTTTGAGATAGGCATAGTATTGATGATGTTGCCTGCTACGATACTGCTGCCGCTTATGGCGATATTGGTAATTGCGATACTTTCATATCCGATAATGAAGATAATGCAGTATTTTAAAAAACGCCCGATAGTCGGCGCTGTATTTACTATAATTTTTGTTGCGGCTATATACATTGCGATTTATCTGCCTATTTTATTGAATACGCCGCAGATAGACGCGCCAGATATCGACGGTAATCTAAGCGGCGAGATAAGCGGAGATGCAAACGGACAACTTGACGTGACGGCTATTTATGCGACGTTGTTGCCGTCATTGGCAAACGTAGGCAAATATCTTTTCCATACCTATTTCCTAGCGCAGTCTATGCTTGCAGGAGGAGTCAAGGCTTTTGGCTATGCTATGGCGTTTATAGGAATAGTGCTTGCGCTTGCGGCAGTGGGCATGTTGCTTGCTATGTGGCAGTTCAAGCGCATATCTCAAAGCGTATACGAGGGCGACGGCAACGTCTCGAATAAGAAAAAACAAGGCGAAGTCAAACAGCGGTCAGTCAACGCCGCGCTTGTCAAAAAAGAGTTTTCCAGCATACTAAAACAAAGCAATATGCTTGTGCAGGCAGGTATGATGACGGTGCTTCCGCCTATACTCATTGCCTTCATAGGCAATATGCAAGCCAATATGACAAATGCGTTTGTCGGCGTAGCCGTAGCAGAATTGATTACAAAGCTTATGCTCAGTTCCAATACGTCGAGCATACTTGCTGTGTCAAAGGACGGAGAAGGCGCGTTGATAGCAAAGACAATGCCTTTGAGCGGAAAGCAAATTGTCACGTCAAAGATTATTATGGGCTTTACTTTCTCGGCCATTACGGTGTTGCTCTCAACAATAGCGCTGTGTTTCACCAAAGGAATAAACGTCGTATCTGTACTCGGATTTTTTGTATCAAATATGATTTACGCATGGGCGGTCAATAGATTTTGCGTCTATCGAGATCTTAAAAATCCAAGAATACATTGGAAGAATATACAAGAGATAATAAAGAACAATTTTTCCAGCGTCATTCCTATGTTTTTGGCATTTATCCCGGGAATATTGACAATGGGACCGTTGATGATATGTTCTTTGCTCTTGCAAATAAACGTCTATGCGATAGCGGCAATATGCAGCGCGATATCCATTGTTGTAAGCGTAGTTTATTATCTTATCATAATCGCGACGACGAGGGGAAACGTAGAAGAGTATTGGAGACGTATTGAATAAAAAATAGTTGACATCACATCTGTTAACATATAATAATATCAGTAGTCAGGCAGTTGAGCTTGTTGGGGAGTTGGACCCCAGGGACCTCAATTAGTTCCTGACTCTTTTATTTTATGCGCGGGTTTGCTAAAATTAAGTTTATTGAATAATACGACGACAATTCAATATAGAAGTCAGTTGAGTTGACAAAATTTTATTGTTATGCGATAATATCGTCATGAAATATTTAGCTATTGATTTAGGCGACGTACGCACAGGTATTGCAATAAGCGAAAGCGGCATAATCGCCACCGGTATGGAGACGTATAAAAGGGTAGGTATGCAAAAAGATCTGCAATATATAGCAGACATTGCAAACAGATATAACGTCGACGTGGTCGTATTTGGCTTGCCGCTCAATATGGACGGCACCGAGGGGGAGAGAGTGGAGAAGACTCGCGCCTTTGCAGACAAACTTCAACCTCTGATTAAAGCAAAGATAGATTATGAAGACGAAAGATTGACAAGCGTAGAGGCAGAGGGTTTTCTTTTGGAAAGCAATATGCGCAGAGACAAGAGAAAACAAGTGATAGACAAGCTTGCCGCTACGATAATTTTGCAATCATATTTGGATAGAAAGTAGTTTACCATTCTTTTTAATTTGATGAGACCTCTCTGCTACGGTCGAGGTGACATAGCTTGCGTAAAGTTGCCGATTGTATGGGATATGTAATTTTGAGTAATTCTCCTAAAATTAAATATCTTATGTAACAGCGGTATAATATATAGTAAAGTCATTTTAGTGGAACGGAGAAGTCTAAACGAGTTATTTCAAAAGGATGAGATATCTAGACTACGCCCGATATGACCAGATATGGCTTATAGAGGAAATGACGTACACTCGACTGTGAATTATAATTTTGTCGCGCCTAAAAATGCAAGTTTTGACGTAAAGTTGACATACGATATGACGTCTAATAAAGAAAATAATAATATCACGACCGACGTACATTTCTTGTGTGAAGAATTGACGGTGCAAGTTTACAATATTTGATTTAAGTCAAATAAAAATATGACGCAGTTGGGAAGAGCCGACTGCGTTTTTGTTTTATAGTCGGCATTTTGTCGTAATGTGCTTTAAATTCCTTGCAAAATAAAATTAAATAATATAATATTATTATGTAATACAATACTTTGGAGGTAGTTATGTCAGGACATAGCAAATGGGCTAATATCAAAAATAAGAAGGGCAAGAGCGACGCTAAGAGAGCGAGTGTGTTTACCAAGATCGGCAGAGAAATCGCCGTTGCGGTCAAGCAAGGCGGGCCCGACCCCAATTCCAACGCAAGATTGAGAGACGTCATTGCCAAGGCAAAGGCGAATAATATGCCCAACGATAATATAGAAAGAGGTATCAAAAAGGCAAGCGGAGAATTGAACTCCGTCAACTATGAAGAGAATATATACGAGGGCTACGCTGCCGGCGGAGTTGCAGTCATCGTTGAGACTTTGACCGACAACAAAAACCGTACCGCAGGCGACATACGTCACCATTTCGACAAGTGCGGCGGAGCAATGGGTACCAGCGGTTGCGTGTCATATATGTTTGAGACAAAGGGCGTAATAATAGTAGAGGGCGAAGGCAAAGACGAGGATGAAGTCATGATGATCGCGCTTGACTGCGGAGCCAACGATATACAAAGCGACGAGGACGTATTTGAAATTTATACCGACCCGACCAGCCTCGGCGAAGTGAGAGAAGCCATTGAGAAAGAGGGGACTTTGAAGATACTTTCCGCGCAGGTAGACAGAATACCTAGCAGCACAGTCAAACCCGATAAGGAAACCGAGGCAAAGGTCATCAAGCTTTTGGATATGCTTGAAGACAACGACGACGTGCAGAACGTCTATCACAATGCAGAACTCGAAGAAGAGGACGAGGAAGAATAATAGAGGTCATTATGGAAGATATGCAACAGGCTTGCGGAAAAGTCAGGAATGCAACTTATAAGCTCTCTTTGTATGACACAAAGACAAAGAACGATATACTTTTGGCTATCGCCGATAAAATTCTTGCAAGCAAGAAGGAAATCAAGGCGGTCAACGCGATAGATATTCAAAATGCAAGGGGTAAACTCAGCGAGGCTATGATAGACAGGCTGACTTTGACAGACGCGAGAATAGAACTTATGGCGGAGGGCGTGCGACAGGTCGCTGAACTTGACGACCCTGTCGGCAAAGTCGTCAGACAGTGGACAGTTGAAAGCGGTCTGGAAATCAAAAAGGTGAGAGCGCCTTTGGGCGTCATAGGAGTCATCTATGAGTCGCGTCCCAACGTCACGGTCGACGTGGCAAGTCTTTGCATCAAGTCTGGCAACGGAGTCATACTCAAAGGCGGAAAGGAAGCTATAAATTCCAACAGGGCGCTATTTGAGATAATTCAAAAGGCGATAGAAGAGCTTGGATATGACAAAGATATCGTAGGGTTTGTCGACAACGTCGAAAGGTCGGCAACGTATGAGATGTTGCAGCAAGCCAAGTATATTGACGTGATCATTCCCAGAGGCAGCGACAATCTCAAAAAGTTTGTGCTTACAAATTCGCAGATTCCTGTCATCGCATCTTCGGGCGGCAACTGTCACGTATACGTAGAAAAGACTGCCGATTTGGCTATGGCAAAAGATATCGTTTACAATGCAAAAATGCAGAGAGTGTCGGTCTGCAATGCCGCAGAACAGCTTTTGGTCGATAGGGATATTGCAGAGAAATTTTTGCCTGATATGATAGATACTCTTCAAAAGGGCGGTTGTAAGGTAATTGGCGACGAAACCGTATGCAAACTTTGCAAAGACGTCATACCTGCAAAAGAGGAAGATTATAAGACGGAAAGAGAAGATTATATCTTGACTGTCAAGGTCGTCAAGGATTATAAAGAAGCTATTGATAGGATAAACGCCAACGGAACAAAGCACAGCGAAGCGATAATATCAAAGGATGCAGAGGCTATGCGAGTGTTTACTACGGCTGTCGACGCAGGGTGCGTATATACCAATGCATCGACGAGATTTACAGACGGATTTGAGTTTGGATTTGGCGCTGAGATTGGTATATCCACTCAAAAATTGCATGCAAGAGGACCGCTGGGATTGGAGCAGTTGACGAGCGAAAAGTATGTTGTCACGGGTCACGGCGAAGTGAGAAAATGATAATTTTGGGAATCGACCCCGGTCTTGCGATAGTCGGGTACGGAGTGATTGAGGCGCAGAAAGGAGCGTTTCGTCCAATCGACTGCGGAGTTATCAACACGCCGAAATCTGATACCGTGCCGATAAGACTTAATAAGATATATGACGGCATGCTTTCGCTGATAGAGAAATATAAACCCGATTGCATTGCGATAGAAGAGTTGTTTTTCAACACCAATATCACTACCGGTATCAACGTGGCGCAGGCAAGAGGCGTTGTATTGTTGGCTTGTCAGCAAAAGGGGCTTAAAATGTATGAGTACACTCCTTTGCAGATAAAGCAGGCGTTGACGGGGTATGGCAAGGCGGAGAAAAAGCAGATACAGTTTATGGTCGCAAGACTGCTTAATTTAAAGGCTGTGCCAAAACCCGACGACGCGGCCGACGGTCTGGCAGTCGCGCTCACTCACGGACAGACGGCAAGAATGGGCGGACTTTTTGGAATAAGATAGTTCTTATGACGTAAAATCAACGGCATATATAGAGCAAAGGAATAGATATGTATTATTCGATTACGGGAAAGGTGATATTTTATGAAGAGGGAAAGGTCGTGTTGGAAAACAACGGCATTGCTTATGAGCTGGGAGTGTCGGCGAATACTCTCACTGCCTTTGCGAAAAAAGGCGAGGTTGTCACCGCGTATACGTATCTCAAAGTTGCCGAAGATGAAATGAGTCTTTACGGTTTTTGCAGCAAGGAAGAAAAGGCGATGTTTATCAATTTGATAAGCGTAAGCGGAGTGGGACCTAAGACGGCGTTGCAGATACTTTCGGGAATTGACTTGCAAAGACTTGCGATAGCAATAGTCAACGGCGACGCAAAGACGCTTGCAAAGGTCAAAGGATTGGGCAAGAAGACTGCCGAGCGTATAATTTTGGAACTCAAAGAAAAGATTGCAGACGTCAGCTCTGGCGACGATAGCGAAGGATTTTTCGGTTTGCTCGGCGGAGAGGACACTTCAAAGGACGAAGTTGTCAACGACGCGGTATTGGCTCTTGTATCTCTCGGCATATCTAAGACAGAGGCTGTCAAGGCTGTGGCAAATGCAAGGACAAAGAGCGATAAGCTGGAAAATATAATTACGTTGGCATTAAGGAGTTTTGATAGATAATGGAATTTTTTGACGACGAAGAAAGATTTATGTCCTCAATGCAAGGCGTAAGCGAGAGCGACAGCGAAAATACGCTGAGACCTAAGAGCATAGACGAATACGTAGGACAGGAAAAGATAAAAGAAAATCTTGATATTTATATCAAAGCCGCCGTTGGAAGAGACGAGGCTTTGGATCACGTACTTTTGTACGGTCCTCCCGGACTTGGCAAGACGACGCTTGCGCATATCATCGCAAGCGAAATGGGTTCGCAAATTCGTATCACGTCGGGACCTGCAATAGAAAAGGCAGCCGATCTTGCGGCGATTCTCACCAATCTCAATGAAAAAGATGTGCTTTTTATAGACGAAATTCACAGGCTGAATCGCAATGTCGAAGAGGTTTTGTATCCTGCAATGGAAGATTACGCGCTTGATTTTATGGTGGGTAAGGGACCGAGCGCGAGAAGCATAAGACTGTCTTTGCCTAAGTTTACGCTCATAGGCGCGACTACAAGAGCAGGTATGCTTACGTCTCCGCTGAGAGATAGATTTGGCGTCAACTGCCGCTTGGAAATGTATACGCCGGAGGAACTTGCAAGCATAGTAAAGCGTAGCGCAGGACTGCTCAACGTGGAGATAACGGAGGACGGCGCATATGAGATAGCTAGGAGAAGCAGAGGTACGCCGAGAATTGCCAATCGTATTTTGAAGAGAGTAAGAGATTACAGTGAGGTGTTGGCGGAGGGGATCATAACTTCCGAAGTCGCCGATATTGCGCTTGGTAAAATGGAAATCGACAAGCTCGGACTTGACAACATAGACCGCAAGATAATATTGACGATAATAGACAAGTTCGGCGGAGGACCTGTCGGTCTTGATACGCTTGCCGCGTCGATAGGAGAGGATGCGGGCACTATTGAGGACGTATACGAGCCGTATCTTATGCAGATAACTTTTATTGCGCGTACACCGAGAGGACGTATCTGCCTTCCCGACGCCTATGCGCATTTTGGCCGCAAAGCAAATCAGTTGGCATATGAGCAGCTTTCTATGTTGGACAGCGAGGACAAGAAGTGATGCGCAAAAGTGATTTTTTCTATGAATTGCCGCAAGAGCTTATTGCGCAAACTCCGATTGAGCCGAGAGATTCGTCGAGAATGCTTGTATACCAAAGAGACGACGGCAAAGTCGAACACAAGCATTTTTACAATATTGTCGATTATCTCAAAAAGGGCGACGTATTGGTAATAAACAATACCAAAGTCATACCGGCGAGAATATTTGCAACAAGACTTCCGCGTACAGATAAGACGATAGAGAGAAATACAGAGGTATTGCTACTTAAAAGAAAGCAGTACGACGTGTGGGAATGTATCACTCGACCTGCAAAAAAGTTGAAAATCGGCACCAAGCTTGACTTTGGCGCAATGCAAGGCGAGGTCGTTGGGTATGGAGACGAGGGAATAAGGTTTGTCAAGTTTATATTTGACGGCGTCTTTGAAAACATACTTGAAGTAATAGGAAATATGCCCCTTCCGCCTTATATCACCGAGAAACTTGAAGACAAAAGCAGATATCAGACGGTCTATGGCAAAATAGACGGGTCGGCTGCGGCTCCCACCGCAGGTCTGCACTTTACGCCGCAACTTCTTGAAAAAATTGAAGGTATGGGAGTGCAGATCGCCAAAGTTTTGCTCCACGTGGGGTTGGGTACGTTTAGACCTGTCAAAGAGGACGAAATACTTGATCATAAAATGCACAGCGAATACTTTGAGGTCGACGAGGTCAATGCTGAAATTATTAACTGCGCTTTGAGAGAGGGCAGACGGGTGATATGCGTAGGTACGACGTCGGTCAGAGTTGTCGAAAGCTCTGTCGGTAACGACGGGTATATCGTGCCACAAAAGGGAGATACTCAGATTTTTATTTATCCTGGCTATGATTTTAAAGTTGTCAAAGGACTCATCACCAATTTTCATTTGCCGGAGTCAACTCTTATTATGCTTGTCAGCGCGCTTATAGGCAGGGAAAAGACGCTTGAACTTTATAGGACGGCGGTGGAGGAGAAGTATAGATTTTTCTCATTTGGCGACGCAATGATGATCGTATAAGCGGCGCAATACTGTGTCGAACTTACGTTTTGCCTTGGTCGTGTACGACGTAGTACACTTCCTTCGGTCAAAGCCGCGTTCTTCTTGTCTTGCTTGCTTCTCCAATCATCATACGCAATCACCATAACATGTACAAAGAAGTCGTTATCACATCAAATTTAAGGAAATGTATGGAAAATTTTAAGTATGAAGTAATAAAAGTATGTAAACAGTCAGGGGCGAGAGTGGGAAGATTTACGACTCCTCACGGAGTGATAGAGACTCCTGTGTTTATGCCGGTGGGCACGAATGCGACCGTTAAAGCGCTTACTCCTAAAAACGTGGAAGACGCAAAGGCGTCCATCGTGCTTGCCAATACGTACCATTTATATTTACGCCCGGGCGCAGAGCTTGTCGAAAAGGCCGGCGGATTGCACAACTTTATGAATTGGCACAAGCCTATATTGACAGACAGCGGCGGCTTTCAAGTCTTTTCGCTTTCAAAAATGCGCAAGATAACGCAAGAAGGAGTAACTTTTTCGTCATACATAGACGGATCAAGGCATTTTATGGGACCGGAAGAGTCTATTGCCGTGCAAAATAAGCTGGGCGGCGACATAATAATGGCTTTTGACGAATGTACGGACGGCGAAACCGACTATAAATACGCCAAAGGCGCTATGAACCGTACGCTTGATTGGCTGGCGAGGTCTGTCAAAGCGCATAAAAATCCCAATCAAATGTTATTCCCGATTATTCAAGGCAATATGTATTCCGATTTGAGAGTAGAGAGCGCAAAGAGGACTTTGGAATTTGCCAAGTGCGGTTTTTCTATCGGCGGACTTTCTGTCGGCGAGCCTAAGCCTGTGATGTATGAAATGCTTGATTTGCTTAGGGAGTATTATCCCGAAAATCAGCCTAGATATCTAATGGGCGTGGGGTCTCCCGACTGTCTTGTCGAGGGCGTTATGCGAGGCATAGATATGTTTGACTGCGTACTTCCTACGCGTATGGCGCGCAACGGCTCTGCTTTTACGAAATACGGCAATTTGACGATACGCAACGCGCAGTTCAAAGAAGACTTTTCGCCTGTGGATAGCGAGTGCGATTGTTATTGCTGTCAAAACTTTTCAAGGGCATACATACGTCATTTGATAAATTCCGGCGAGATATTGGGCGGCGCGCTCTTATCCATACACAATATAAGATTTTTGACAAAGCTTATGGAGGATATGCGCGAGGCGATAATGCAGGATAGATTCGGAGATTTCCATAAAGAATTTACGTCCAAGTACGTATGGGGACACGGCGGAGATAAGCCTAATAAATCGGGAAGCAGAGGATAGAGAAGATATGTTAGATTTCGTTGTATCGCAAGATAAATATAAACTTACGCAAGAGCAGAACGTTTTTATTGCGAAAAAGAAGTTAGTGGAGAACATTTACAGTGGCGCAAAAGTCGAAGGGGTAAACATTACGTTTCCTGAGACGCAGGCGATTGTAGACGGTATTAACGTTGCCAAGTTAAGCATTGACGACATTCTTGTGATACACAATCTCAAAGCGGGGTGGAAATATACGCTCGATAACATTGATTCGCCAATGACATTGGATTTTATTTGCAGAATAAATGAAGACGTATCTCGCAACGAGAGCCTTGATTGGGGACACTTGCGTAGCGGCATGGTTGGGATCTCCGGCACGGACTACGTTCCGTCGATTCCAAAGAAAGAAGAAGTCATGTCTGACATAGACATGATTATGAACGCTGATACGTGCACGACGTCGAAAGCGCTTGAACTATATGCGTACTGTTGTAAGTCTCAGTTATTTTGGGACGGTAACAGGCGTACGGCATTTATTGCGGCAAACAAGGTCTTAATTGCCGGCGGTGGCGGATTATTGACTATCAAAGATGAGGATATCGTAGAGTTTAATACAATACTTACGGAATATTATAATGACGACGCCAATAAATCGACTTTGTTGAAGTTTTTATATGACAAGTGCATAAATGCAGCCAACTTTAAGAGCTGTTAATTTGATAAATATAAGTGTCACAGCGGTATATTTTCTGTAAATATTACATAAATTCTCAAAATAACCCAACAAAACGCTTGTAATTGTCAAGTAAATAAGTTAAACTTTAAATGCTATTATATTGATATATATTTATATTATATAGAAAAGGATAATACGTAATACAAATCGTGAAGGAGTAATTATGAAATTATTTAGTTTGTTGGGAGCAAACGAAGGCGGCTTAGGCGGCAGTGGCAACTGGATAATGATCGTCGGACTTGTCGTGTTGATGGTCATAATGTTTGCAGCTTCGATAATCCCACAGAAAAAGCGCCAAAAGAAAGCGCAAGAAATGATGAACAGCATCACAGTGGGAACAAAGGTCAAGACTATCGGCGGTTTTGTCGGAGAAGTCAAAAAAGTAGACAATACGGCTGGTACGTTTACGCTTGATATAAGCGCTAAGGGCGATGGAAGTATGATGGTACTCATTGACAAATCGGCAGTATACACGGTGTTGCAGGCAGTTCAGGCGCCCACAGGCGAGACTAAGCTTGAAGAGAAAGAAGATACGGTCGTAGCAATGGACGATATGGAAGCAGACGCGGAGGCAGCTCAGAAAAAAGCAGATAAGAAGAGCAAGAGGGCTAAGAGCGAAGAGCAAATCGAAGAAGTTCAAGCTGACGAGCAATCGGGCGACAGCTTGGAGAAGACGGACAGCAACACTCTTCTTAAAGACTGATAGTAAGTCAAATCACGCAGACGTCGAAAGACGTCTGTATTTTTTGTATCATATGCAAACAAATGTTTGCGTTATTAAAATATCTGTGCTATAATATCTTCAAGGCAGGAGATGGTAATGAGAGATATATGGAACCCTTGGCACGGCTGTAAAAAGTGCAGCGAAGGGTGTCAAAACTGTTATATGTATTATCTTGATCAAATACATGGCAATTTTTCAAGCGACAAAGTTGTCAAGACCAACAATATGTATTATCCGCTTGTTAAGAACAAAAACGGAGGCTATGCGATAAGAAGCGGAGAGATGTTGAGGGTATGTATGACGTCAGACTTCTTTATCGAAGAAGCTGACGAATGGAGAGGTGAGGCGTGGAACGTGATTTATCAAAGACCCGACGTAAAATTCTTTTTGCTGACAAAAAGACCTCAAAGGGTGGAGAAATGTCTGCCGAAAGATTGGGGCGACGGCTGGGAAAACGTCTTTTTTAACGTCACGTGCGAAAATCAACTACGGGCAGACGAGCGCATTCCCATATTGCATTCGTTGCCGTTTAAGCACAAGGGGATAATGACGGCGCCTTTGATAGGCGAGATTAGCATTGCAAAATACCTAAAAGAGGGGCAGATTCAGCAAGTAATTTGCGGAGGTGAGAATTACAGCGGAGCAAGGGAGTGTCGATTTGAATGGGTAAAAAAGCTGTCTGACGAATGCAAAGAGGCTGACGTGTCTTTTGCGTTTATAGGTACGGGAAAATATTTTACTAAGGACGGCAAGCGCGTGATAATAAACGGCGGAAACTCAGAACATGCAAAAGCTGCGTTTACTTATAATCTATCTTACAGCGGAAAGCCGATAAAGTTTGATCTCAAAGACCATTTGGGTTTGGAGATAGACGAGAGTTGTTATGCCGCCAAGTTTAGGCAAAGGTGCAGCTCTTGCGGCAGTAAATGCGTATGCAACGGTTGCGACGACTGCGGGAAATGCGAAAGAAGTCAGTTATTGTAAGCTTACGATAGCGTTTAGTATTAGTCAAACATAAGTTTAAGAGACATATATTTATATGATTTAGAGAAAAGTGGAGAAAGCGGAAAAGCAAAACTCAATATTAGTAATAAATTCTTAAAAGCCGTAATATATTTTAACTATTAGGAGGATAATATATGGCTGTGAAGATGACTAAAAGAGATTTTTTGGAGATGTTTTTGGGTATTTTGTTTTCGGTGATAATATCGTTGCTTGCGGTGATAGTATTTGCTATCATAGTAAAATATGCTAATCTGTCGACTAAGGCGGTTGAGATCGTCAACATATTTTTAAAGATATTCAGTATATTTTTCGGCACTTTGATAGCTATCAAATCGGGCAAAAAGGGACTTTTTAAGGGATGTGTGATAGGTTTGTTCTTTTCGCTTGCGTCGTATTTGATATTTTCGCTCATCAACGGGTCGTTTGTACTCAATCCTTTGACGGCGTTTGACATATTGGCATGTTTGGCTGCCGGTCTTTTGAGCGGAGTATTTACCGTCAACGTGCGAAAAGGAGAAAATTGACTGTAATTTAAAATTTGCTGTAAGTTTTGTGAGTATAAAATTCATTTAAGCCGTCAATTTGTCTAATAAAACTATTATATAGATAAAATATTTAAAAGATTTAAAATAAATACTTGCAAAATAATATTATTTATTATATGATATAAATACTAATGCATAAATCGGAGGACTTATGAAACATATCAACAGTATCGTTACAAATTCAATGAAAAAACAAGGTAATATCGGCTGCGGAGAGTGCCAATCAAGCTGCCAATCGGCTTGCAAGACTTCTTGCACGGTGGGCAATCAAAGCTGCAAGAACAGAGACGAGAAGATCAACGCTCAAAGAAAGCCTTTGATATAATAGAAAGATTTTATAATGGTACACGCTTTTAAATTTGCTTATCGCGGTAAAGCATATCATTTTTTATGGGACAATGAAAGCGGCAGTCTGCACAACGTAGACAAGGTCGCTTTTTTGTATGCAAAAAAAAGATACGGACAAGCCTTTGAAGATAAAGAAGAGGAAGAGTTTTTGTCAATAGCCGAAGATGATATCAAGGAGCTTGGCGAAGAATTTGACGAATTAGAAAAGTCGGGAGTTCTCAACAGCCCTTGCGACACCTACGCCAAGAAAAAGAGAGTGGGCGAGATAAAGGCTCTTTGTCTGCATATTTGCAACGACTGTAATTTGCGTTGCAGGTATTGTTTTGCCGACGAAGGCACTTATCATACCAGCGACAGGGCGTTTATGTCGGAAGAAGTGGGTAAAAAGGCGATAGACTTTTTGATAGCTCATTCGGGAAAACGTAAAAATCTCGAAGTTGACTTTTTCGGCGGCGAGCCGCTTATGAATTTGAACGTCGTCAAGGCGATAGTCGATTATGCCAGATCGAAAGAGGCGGAGAGCGGCAAGCGCTTTGATTTTACAATGACGACAAATTGCGTACTTCTCAACGACGAGACGATAAAGTGGCTCAATGAAGAGATGCACAACGTGGTGTTGAGCATCGACGGACGTCACGACGTGCACAGCGCGGTGCGTAAGGCAGTCAACGGCAAAGATTGTTATGACATCATTGCAAACAACGCAATGAAATTTGCCAAGGTAAGAGGAGATAAATCTTACTACGTCAGAGGTACTTTTACTGCAAAAAATCTCGACTTTGCAAGCGACGTGCTTGCGCTCAACGATATGGGATTTGATCAAATATCTATCGAGCCGGTCGTGACTGACATAGAAGACCTTAAAATAACAAAAGAGCATCTGCCTGCGATACTCAAAGAGTATGAGAGACTTGCCGAGAACTATATCGACAGAAGAAAGGGGGATAAATGGTTTAATTTCTTCCACTTTATGATAGATTTGGAGGGCGGTCCGTGTCTTGTAAAGAGATTGACGGGATGCGGCAGCGGCTGCGAATATCTTGCGATAACTCCTAAGGGAGGAATCTATCCCTGTCACCAATTTGCGGAAAACAGCGATTATTACATGGGCAACGTCTTTGACGGCGACGTGGATATGAGCATATCGGACAAGTTTGCCGACAATATTGTGACCAACAAGCCCGATTGCAGTGGCTGCATGGCAAAATATTATTGCAGCGGCGGTTGCGTTGCCAACAACCTCAACTATGCGGGCGATATGGCTAAGCCATACGACATATCATGCGAAATGATGCGCAAAAGATTGGAACTCTCCTTGGCGATAAACGCCATTGAGGGAGCGAAAAATAATTGACACAGCAATGGCAACGATTTAAGGTAATAGATAATAAGTAATAGTGAATAAGCGAAGTTTATTCATATATCTTTGAGATATCGCAGAGAAAGCAACGGATATAATTTCTATATAAAATATATAATTTTATATGTTAATTTGTTTGCAAAATATATATCTATATGATAAAATACTAGCAGTCATTAAACACTCAAAGTCAGCACAGGCAGTTGCTTGTTTGCCAACAAGTTGCCGAAAGCGAAAACTTTGGGGAAGAATAAACAAAGAAAAGGAGACAAAAAATGGCAGTAGTAACAATGAAAAGCCTCTTGGAGGCAGGTGTACATTTCGGACACCAAACAAAGAAGTGGAACCCGAAGATGAGCAAATACATCTATTCGGCAAGAAATGATATTCATATCATCGATCTTCAAATCTCGGTAGAGCAAGTTGAGAAGGCATACGCTTTTGTAAGAGACGTGGCAAAAGAGGGCAAGTCAATCTTGTTTGTCGGCACGAAGAAGCAGGCTCAGGACGCTATCAAAGAGGAAGCTCAAAGATGCGGAATGTACTATATGAACCAAAGATGGCTCGGCGGTACGTTGACCAATTTCAAAACTATCAGAAGCCGTATCGAGAGACTTAACAAAATCAATCAAATGGAACTTATCGGACAATTTGAACTTTTGCCGAAAAAAGAAGTATCTCAACTCAAAGTTGAGAGAGATAAGCTCGAAGCTAACCTCGGCGGTATCAAAGATATGACGCAACTTCCAGGATGTATGTTTGTAGTTGATATCAACAACGAAGACATCGCAGTTAAAGAAGCTCGCAAGCTCGGCATACCTGTCGTAGGTCTTGTAGACACCAACTGCAATCCAGAACTCGTCGATTACGTTATTCCGGGCAACGACGACGCTATCAGAGCTATCAAGTTGATTGCAAGCATCATGGCAAACGCAGTCATCGAAGCCAACGAAGGCATCACTTTCTCAGTTGAAGAAGAAGTTGAAGAAAACGGCGAAGTAAGCGAAGAGAAAGTTGAGAGCGCAGAGGTAGAGGCAGAAGCTCAAAGCGAGCAAGAATAATTGATGAAGGAGATAAAATATGGCATTTACAAATAAAGACGTAATGGATTTACGCGCCAAGACGGGCGTCGGTATGATGGATTGTAAAAAGGCTCTTACCGAAGCTGACGGCGATATGGAGAAGGCAATAGAGATATTGAGAGAAAAGGGAATGGCTACCAGCGCAAAGAGAGCCGGCAAAATCGCATCCCAAGGTATCGTTGAAGCTTATATCAACGACAAGTGCGGCGTACTCGTAGAAGTAAACTGCGAAAGCGACTTTGTTGCAAGAGGCGAGCAGTACAAGGCTTTTGTTATGCAAGTTGCTGAATATATTGCCAACAACGACGTTGACAGCGTTGAGCAGGTCAGCGAGAATATGGCTACCGCATTGGCTGAGGCAGTCGCTAAGATCGGCGAGAAGATAGCTATCAGAAGATTTGCAAAGTATGCCAATACAGGCAAACTTGACAGCTATATACACATGGGCGGTAAGATAGGCGTAATCGTAGAGATGAGCGGCAACGCAAGCGAGGAGCTTGCTCACGACATCTGTATGCAAATCGCAGCCGCTAACCCTTCGTACGTTAAAGTGGACGAAGTACCTAAGGACGAGATCGAAAAAGAGAAAGAAATTTTGAAAGCTCAGGCTCTTAACGAAGACAAGCCGAAGCCGCTTGCTATCATTGAAAAGATGGTCGAAGGACGTATCAATAAATATTATAAAGAGGTATGTCTTGTTGAGCAACCTTTCGTTAAGGACGGCGATAAGACAATAAAGGCTCTTCTCAAAGAGGCTGGCGCAGACGTTGTTAGATTTACACGTTTTGTTATGGGCGAAGGCTTGGAGAAGAAAGACGAGAACTTGGCTGACGAAGTTCAAGCTCAAATCAACAGCGCTAAAAAATAATAATTCAAAAGGAAAGCGGTTATCGTTTTCCTTTTTTAATAATTACTGCGTGTAAAATTTTTTACTCACGCGGCTAGTATATATTCGATATAATATATCGACGTATTTCAAAGATCAGAAGGAGTAATTATGACAAAGTATAAGAGAGTTATAATAAAGCTGAGCGGAGAAGCTTTGGCAGGCGAAAAGGGATTTGGAATTGACGAGAGCGTCGTAGATTACGTTGTCAATCAAATCAAAAAGGTCTATAAGCTTGGCGTTGAGATAGGCGTAATCATAGGCGGCGGCAACTTTTGGAGAGGCAGACAGGCATTGAAGATGGAGAGATCTGCCGCAGACCATATGGGAATGTTGGCGACGGTCATGAACTCGCTTGCTATGCAGGACGCGTTGGAAGCGGCAGGCGTACCTTGCAGAGTGCAGACGGCTTTGACTATCACAAGAATTGCCGAACCGTATATTTTGAGAAAGGCTATGCGACATCTCGAAAAAGGCAGAGTAGTAATTTTTGCATGCGGTACGGGCAATCCGTTCTTCTCGACAGACACCGGCGCAGCTTTAAGAGCGGCGGAGATAAACGCAGACGTGCTTATGCTTGCAAAGAATATCGACGGAGTATACGACAGCGACCCCAAGAAAAACCCAAATGCAAAGAAGTACGACGAGCTTACCTACATGAAAGTCGTACAAGACGGTTTGCAGGCTATGGACGCGACCGCAATCACGCTTTGCATGGAGAATAAGATACCTATCATTGCATTTGCTCTCAAAGAAGAGGATAGTTTGCTCAAAGCTGTCAACGGCGAAAAGATAGGTACGCTCATACACTGATAGATCTAATAATTTATGGAAGTAGGCAGGAAGATAATTCTTGCCTATTTTTATTTTTAATATTAAATATAATTTACAACGGTGATATAAAGCAAGTTATATTTATATATAGATTAGTAAAATATTATAATATATGTAATAAAATTAAAATGTGTTGAAAAAATATTGTATTTGACGAAGACTTTTGATATAATTATGATAGCAAATTTTAAGGAGCAAATATTTTATGGCATACGAGCAAATAGAGGTATTGGAAGTTTTTGACGAATTTGAGACAAAAATGGACAAAAGCATTGCGTCATTGCAATATGAATTTAACAATATGAAGGCAGGAAGAGCAAATCCGCATATACTTGACAAGATCGTCGTCGATTATTACGGAGTGCCAACTCCTCTCAAACAAATAGGAAATATCCAAGTGCCGGAAGCAAGAATGCTTATGGTAAGCGTATGGGATACGTCGATATTAAAAGAAGTAGAGAAAGCTATTATTGCCGCAAATACGGGCATTATGCCAACCAATGACGGCAAAGTCATAAGAATGGTATTTCCGGAGCTTACACAAGAGAGAAGAAAAGAGCTTTGCAAGACTTTGAAGTCTTTGGCAGAAAATACTAAGGTCGCTCTTCGCAATGCAAGAAGAGACATCAACGACAGTATAAAGAAGATGAAGAAAGACAGTCTTATATCCGAGGATGACGCTGCGCTTTATGAAAAAGACGTAGACAAGAAGCTCGCCGCTCAGATAGATACCGTCGACAAAATGACGAAAGATAAAGAACAAGAAATAATGTCTGTATAAGTTGAAAACAACTTATTTGAGGAAAATTTGAAAGATAAGAAAGAAAATATGCTCAAAATACCGTCGCATATAGGATTTATTATGGACGGCAACGGAAGATGGGCGAGTCAAAGAGGACTCTCCCGAAGCGACGGTCACCGCCAAGGCGCGGAGGCATTGAAGAGCGTTGTCAAGGCTTGTTCTCAAAGAGGGATCAAGGCGGTGAGCATATACGCGTTTTCTTGCGAAAATTGGTCGAGACCGCAGGCTGAAATAAAGTTTTTGTTTTCGCTTATCACGCAGTTTGCAAAAAAAGAACTTAAAAAATATGCGGACTGCGGATATAGAGTAATGTTCAGCGGAGATCTCTCTCAACTGCCAAAGACGACCCAAAATGCGATAAAAAAAGTCGTTGACGCAAGCAAAGGCAATGACGGCATAATGGTGAATATCGCGCTTAATTACGGCTCGCGCCAAGAAATCGTCAAGGCCGTCAACACGATATTGCAATCTGGCATAAGAGAAGTCGACGAGCAAATGATAGAAGACTGTCTGTATACGGCAGGACTGCCGCCGTTGGACGTTGTGGTACGGTCAAGCGGAGAAAAGCGGTTGAGTAATTTTATGCTTTGGCAAAGCGCGTACAGCGAATTGATATTTATCGACAAGTATTGGCCTGATTTTGACGAGGCTACTCTCGACGAGATATTGCTTGAATATAGCAACAGAGACAGAAGATTTGGAGGAATAAAGTAATGCTCAAAAGAATATTGACTGCACTTATGCTGCTTGTCGTTGTCTTTGCGACGTTGCTTGGCTTGCGCCAAGTATACGTAGAACTCGCCGATTTGGTGGGGGTATTGATATGCGGTCTCGGCGTATTTGAAATGGCAAATGCCTTTAAAAAGGCAGGGTATAACGCTATCAAGGGGAGTTTGCTTTTTGCAAGCGTTGCGATTTATCCTTTGATAATAGCTTTTGAATGGACGCTTGGCAAGGGAGAGATTGGAGCCTTTTGCGCGATATTTTTAGGTTTGATAATAGCAATTATCGAATTTACGCTGATACATAAGAAAGATGCGGTAGCTTCCCAAGAAAATAACTCAGACGGTTTGCAGCAAACAAGTCAGCAGAATATTGCAGAAAGAGGCGTGTTTCAGCTCAAAGATTTGCTCGCCACGGCGTTTATATTGATATATCCACTTGGAATATTCTCCACATTTTTCTTTATAAACCACAGCAAATACGGTCTTTTGGGAATATTCTTGGCATTGTTGGTGCCGATAATGACGGATACGATGGCATATTTTGTCGGAGTGACGTTTAAGGGCAAAAAGCTATGTCCTAATATCAGTCCCAAAAAGACGGTAAGCGGCGCGATAGGCGGCATAATAGGCGGCGTCATAGGCGCGATGGCAGTCTTTGTGATGTTTGACG
Organism: uncultured Christensenella sp.; assembly: GCA_910579785.1. Classification (GTDB taxonomy): domain Bacteria; phylum Bacillota; class Clostridia; order Christensenellales; family UBA3700; genus RACS-045. The sequence continues at coordinate 67,669 of CAJTVJ010000004.1, forward strand.
TGACAGGACTTTTTGTCAATTTTAACAACGTAGGTCTCACAAAACTTACTAATTCGCTTGTCGCTTCCGGCGTTATATACGGCATATTCGGAATAATAGGCGGCGTGCTAAGCGAGCTTGGCGATCTTGGCGCAAGTTGGATAAAGCGTAAGGCAGGCATAAAAGATTTCGGCAAGATTTTCCCCGGACACGGCGGAATGATGGACAGATTGGACAGTATTATTTTTATGTTGCCGACGGTATATATTTTGATAAGCGTAGTTACGGCTATCGCGTAAAGGACGATTTATAATGAAAAAAATCACAATATTGGGCAGTACTGGCTCGATAGGTATACAGTCTCTCGAAGTTGTCGACAAATATCACGGCGAATTTGAAGTCGTAGGTCTCGCCTGTAAATCAAATAGGCTGATATTATCGCAGATAGAGAAGTATGCGCCTAAGTACGTCGCAGTATCTGACAATACGCTGGCAAAAGAGATAGCCGACGCGTATCCGCAAATAAAAGTGCTTGTCGGAGAAGAGGGGCTTTGCGAGATTGCAGATATTAAAGTCGACCTTGTGATAAACGGACTTGTCGGAATAAGCGGTTTGAGACCAACGATAGTCGCAATCAAAAGAAAAAACAATATTGCTTTGGCAAATAAAGAGACGTTGGTTGCAGGAGGAGAGCTTGTCATGCCGCTCGCCAAGCAAATGGGCGTTGAAATTTTGCCTGTGGACAGCGAACACAGCGCGATATGGCAGTCGCTTACGGCAAAAAACGTCAAAAAGATATTACTTACAGCAAGCGGCGGAGCATTCAGGGATTGGACGAAGAAGCAGCTGACGGAAGCAAAAGCATGCGACGCATTGAAGCATCCTAATTGGGATATGGGCGCAAAAGTCACTATTGACAGCGCTACTCTTATGAACAAAGGCTTGGAAATAATTGAGGCGATGCACCTTTTCGGCGTAAACGTCGACGACATAAAAGTGTTGGTGCATAGGCAAAGCGTAGTGCACAGTATGGTCGAGTATGCAGACGGAAGCGTCATAGCGCAGCTCAGTTATCCCGATATGAGACTTCCCATACAAATCGCTATGTTATATCCTCATAGAGGAAATCATGCTTTTAATACGTTTGACTTTGTCGGCAAAAATCTTACCTTTGAAGATGCAGACGAGGAGAGATTTCCTTGCCTTGCGATAGCGAAATATTGCGCGAAAGAAAAGGGGATTGCCCCTGTGATAATGAATGCGGCAAACGAAATACTTGTAAAAGCATATTTGGATAATAAAATAAAATTTTATGACATACCTTATTATATAGAATGCGCTTTGCGACAGTTCTACCACAAAGAGAGAATTGTCGACGAGCAGCAAATTTATAACGTCGACGAGGAGGTACGGGAGTACGTTCTTCGTCTAATAGGGTGAGGTGAAAATGATATTGACTTTGGCGGCGTCCGGACTTGACATACTCAAATGGATAGGCTATTTTTTGGTGGCGTTGGTATGTCTTATGCTTATGATAATCATACACGAGCTGGGACATTATACTTTCGGTAAAATTTTTAAATTCAAAATAAATGAATTTTCCATAGGCTTCGGTCCGAAAATCTTTTCAAGGACAAACAAAAAGACGGGAGAAGTGTTTTCTATCAGACCGTTTCCGCTAGGCGGTTTTTGCGCATTCGGCGGAGAAGACGAAGAGAGCAGCGACCCGCACGATTTCAACAACAGACCCGTGTGGCAGAGGATAATAGTTTTGTTTGCAGGCGCAGGCTTCAACTTTTTGTCTGCATTTATAGTTATCACTATATTTTTTGCCGCATACGGCGAGTATTTTCCCGTCGTTGGCGAGGTCTATCAACACGTCGAGTACGTTGACGACGAAAACTATCAGCTTATTGAAGGATCGCAAGCGCTCAAAAAGGGCGACGTAATACTGTCTGTCGACGGCAAGATGGCATACAGTTTGCTTGAATTTAATAAGCTGTCGGAGTTGGTGTCTGGCGATAAAGACAACGTCGAAGTCGTCGTATTGAGAGACGGCAAGAAAGAAACTCTTAACGTAGTAAAGCATTATTATTTGACTTATACAGAAAAGACAGACGAAAACGGCAATAAATATACTGTAGAAAACGTCAGCAAGAACAAAGGTTTGGGCATGGCTTTGGGGTCGTTTGCTCCGCAAAAGCTGTCTTTTGGAAAGGCGCTTGGGCATGGCGCGTCGTTTGGATTCGACGTGTTGAGAGTTACAGGCAAGTCGCTTAAACAAGTCTTTACAGGTTCCGTATCCGTCGGAGAATCAATGGGCGGTACGGCAACGGCGATATACTCCCTTGCTCAATTAGTTCAAGCCGGAATACCTGCGATAATATACGGTTTTTGCATTCTTTCGGTGTCAATCGGGATAATGAACGTCATGCCTTTGCCTGCGCTCGACGGGTCGAGGATAGTCTTTGCGATAATTGAGGGAATAAGGCGAAAGCCTATAAATCGAAAGATCGAAGGCACGGTGCATTTTGTCGGGTTGATAGTCCTGCTTGCACTTGCAATACTCTTGGACCTAGTACACTTTTTTAGTTGAAAATAATAAATCAAATGCAAAAATATTTATATAAGTTGATAAACTCTGACGGAGAGAAATATGAAGAGAAAAGTTAACGTGGGAGGGATAGTCATAGGCGACGGAAGCGTATCCATCCAATCTATGACAAATACCAAGACAAAGGACGTCGACGCGACGGTTGCGCAGATAGTAGAGTTGCAAAGGGCAGGATGCCAGTTGGTCAGATGTTCCGTCCCGGACGAAGAGAGTGCGGCAGCATTAAAAGAAATAATAAAGAACGTCGACGTGCCGATTATTGCCGACATACATTTTTCGCATAAGCTTGCGATAATGTCAGCGGACGCCGGCGTGTCGAAGATAAGGATAAACCCCGGCAATATCGGCGGAGTTGACAAAGCCAAGTATCTTGCCGATTATCTCAAAGAGAGGGGCGTTGCATTGAGGATAGGCGTCAACGGCGGCTCGCTTGATTCGGCGCATAAGTCAAAGCCGCTTGCGCAGGCTATGACAGACAGCGCGTTGGAATACGTCTCGGTGTTGGAAAAATGTAATTTCTACGACACTGTCATATCCGCCAAGTCGTCCAACGTCAAAGTGATGATAGATACTTATAGATTGCTAGATAAAGCTTGCGACTATCCGTTGCATTTAGGGGTCACGGAAGCTGGTATTTATCATACGGGACTTGTCAAATCTGCCGTCGGGATCGGCAGTTTGCTTTGCGACGGTATCGGCGATACTATAAGGGTATCGTTGAGCGACGACCCTGTCAAAGAAGTCGAGGCTGCAAAGGACATATTGAAGGCTTGCGACAAATATCCCTATCCTTATTGCGAAATAATCTCTTGTCCTACGTGCGCCCGTACTAATATTGCCGTCAAATCGCTTGCCGAGCAAGTTGAAGAGATGTGCAAAGACATTCAAAAGTCGTTGAAGATCGCTGTGATGGGATGCGTAGTCAACGGCATTGGCGAGTCGCAGGGAGCGAATTTGGGAGTCGCAGGCGGCAAGGATAAGTCGGCGATATTCGTGGACGGAGAGTACGTGCTTACCGTAGACAATGACGACATACTTCCTACTCTCAAAAAATATATTCTGCAATACAACAAAGACTGACAGGCAAATAAGGCAATTTACGGTGGAAAAAATATATGGAATTTATTGATAAGCTCAATGCGGCGACAGAAAATAAATATGACTTTCTGAGAATATCCAAGCTCAATCTTGACGTTGGGAGCAAGTCTTTGTCGTTGGTATTTCTTTTGCCGCAAAATATCGACGAGGACAAATTCGGCATTGAAGATAAAAAGACAGTCGAAGATTTTTGCCGCGCGCAGGTGCCGGAAACTTTTTCGTTGAAGATAGTATTTACAGTCAATTACATAAATACCGAAGCCGTGGCAAGGCAGGTGCTCAATTTTATTTCTGCAAAGTACAGTACTATAATGTCGCAGATGGACAATTCGCTGACGGAAGTTAAGATACGTGAGGGGAAGATAACGATAGACCTCTTTGTATACAGCACGGTGGAGTTTTTTTGCAAAAACAGCGGATTTGCGGACAAGCTGTCAAAGTTCATATACAATCAAAATTGCATAGACAAAGTCGTTGTCAATATCAACGTGTGCAAACGTATCGACGCCAAAGAGGTGCTTGAAGAGAGGCAGGACGTCAAGTACGTCGACACAGGCGAGATAGATATAATCGGCAACTATCATTACATGATAGGCAAGGACATAATCAAGAAACCGAGATACATAGAAAAGTACAAAAAAGAACTTGACGGCGTATGCGTATGCGGCAGCGTTAAAGACCTCAAACGTATAAATATAATTGACAAGACGTCGCCCGACAGAAAGATAAAAAAGGTGCTTTTTAAGTTTGTTATAAGCGATACGACGGGCAGCATGGACTGTCTGTATTTTGCCAAGTTACGCAAACCTAAAAAGGGAGAGAAAGAGAGTTCTACCTGTCTTGATATGCTAAAAGACGGCGACGACGTAATAATATTCGGCAATTACAGACACAGCGATTTTTCTGACAAAAACGAGCTTATGATAGTCAAGCTTGCGCTTTGCAAGATAAACTACGAGGGCTTGGAAAAGCGCAGAGACGACATCAAAAAGGCTAATAAGATAAAGATTTTTGCATCTCCTAAGAAGTACGAGGCGGATATGAGCGAATCTCTTCTCGACATCATGGGGCATTGCGACTATATAATGAACAACGATTTTATCGTATTCGACTTGGAGACAACGGGATTGAGCGTCGATACCGACAAGATTGTCGAGATTGGCGCCGTCAAGATGGAAAAGGGGAAGATAGTAGAGTATTACAATACTTTGATAGATCCGCAAATGCACATCCCCGAGGGCGCGAGCGACAAAAACCACATCTACGACGAAGACGTAAAGAATTCGCCATACATAGAGGACGTATTTGAGTTTTTTATCAACTACTGCAAGGGCTATAAGCTAATAGCGCACAACGGTATGGGATTTGATTTTAAGGTCATACGCAGAGAGAGCGACAGGCTGGGGATACCTTTTACAAATGAGCTGATAGACTCTTTGACAGAGGCAAGAAATATCCTGCCGCACAATCGCAGACACAGTCTTGAAGCATTGTGCAATCATTACGGAATAATCAACCGTCAGGCGCACAGGGCGTATGAAGACGCGGAAGCAACGGCAAAGGTATTCGTCAAGCTTATGGATGACAAGTATAGAAAAGACGTTGAATGAATCGATGTGTCAGACAATAATATTGTGTTTTTAAATACTTGTTTAAAAAGTGGCAGACATATAAATAATAATATATAAATATATACGGCAAAACGCTTGCATAAAGCCGTATTGTATGATATATTAAATATGCAATAGTAATGTACTAGGCGACTGTTTTTCAGTCGCTTAAATTATAAAAAGGGAAAGTATGTCGAAGATAGTCGAAAGCGTAAAAGAAACCGTCGAGCCGATAATCATATCCAAGGGTATGGAACTTGTTGACGTAGAGTATAAAAAACTTTACGGACAGGACACTCTTATCGTCTATATCGACAAAGACGGCGGAGTGGATCTCAACGATTGCGAACTTATACACAATGCCATCGACGAGCCTTTGGATACGCTTGACCCCACGCAAGGTCAGCCTTACAATCTCAACGTATCGTCGCCGGGTATAGACAGACCCCTTAAAACTGCGAGAGATTTTGCCAAAAAGACTGGGCTTGAAGTGGAGGTATCGCTATACAAAGCTTTGGAAGAATTGGGCAAGGTCAAAAAGTTTAATGCCGTACTTCTCGGATATGACGAAAGCAACTGCGTAGTTGAATTGGAATACAAAAATAAAAACATAAAACTTAATATAAAAGATATAGCTTTGATCAGGGAAGCTATACACTTCTAGGAGGACAAAATGACAAACAAAGATTTCTTTGCAGCACTCGACGCGCTTGAAAAGGAAAAGAAGATCGAGCAACAACAGTTTATCGAAGCACTCGAAACGGGTATCAGCGTAGCATACAAGAAAGAGAACGGAATAGCAAAATCCGTCAAAGTTATGCTCAACCCACAGAGATACGAGATAAAGATATATGCGTACCAGACTGTTGTGGAAGAGGTCGTTGACGAGGATAAGGAGATATCTCTTGAAGACGCTAAGGCGATAAAGAATTCTTATAAAGTGGGCGATATGGTGAAAGAGGAACTTTCTCCGAAGATGTTCTCCCGTATTGCTGCGCAGACTGCTAAGCAGGTCATAATGCAGAAAAACAACGAGATACAAAAAGAACTTATCAAAGACGAGATGAACAACAAAGAGGGCGAAATCGTCAAGGGTATCGTAAGAAGAGTAGAAAACGATACCGTATATTTGGAGATGGCAGGCACGTTGCTTGAAGGCGTGATGTTGCCGTCAGAGCAGATAAAGGGCGAGAAGTACAACGTCAACGACGTGCTCAACGTCTACGTCAAGAACGTGCGCACCAATCAAAGAGGCGCTACGCAGGTCATGGTATCCAGGGCGTCGATAGGCTTTGTCAAGAAGCTCTTTGAGATGGAAGTGCCGGAAATCAAGGCAAATCTCGTAAATATCAAGAAGATCGTAAGAGAGGCGGGCTACCGTACTAAGATGGCGGTCTATGCAGAAGATTCTTCTATCGACGCGGTGGGAAGCTGCGTAGGACAAAAGGGTATGCGTATCAACAGCGTCGTACAGGAACTCAACGGCGAAAAGATAGACGTTATCGGATACAGCCAAGATATCGGCGAATATATATCAAGAGCGCTTTCGCCGGCAAAAGTCATTGCAGTAATGCTCAATCCTGACGAGAAGAGCGCAAAGGCAATCGTCGAGGACGAAAAACTTTCGCTTGCTATCGGCAAGGCAGGACAAAACGTAAGACTTGCAGCAAAGCTCACCGAATGGAAAATAGACGTCAAGCCTTATTCGTCATTGACGGGCGGCGAGGGTATCGACGGTATCAATGAGTAATATGAAAAAACAGCCTGTGAGAATGTGCATCGCCTGCCGAGGCGCATATGAAAAAAAACAGATGTTGAGAATAGTAAAAGACAAGGATGGCAACATTTCCTTGGATTTTAGCGGAAAAAAAGCGGGAAGAGGAGCTTATATCTGTGACAGCGCACAGTGCATAGATAAGTGTGTGAAGAATAAACTTCTCAATCGCAATTTTGGACAAGAAATAAGCGTCGAGGTATATGATGCAATTAAAAAGCAATACGCCGATAGGGAAGATTGACTGCTATATCAATTTTGCTGTGAGAGCAGGCAAGGTCTTGTGGGGTATCGACAGTTTAGAGAGAGCAAAGCGTATTCCTTTCGTCATATTATTTGACGAGACGCTGGGAGCCAACAGCTTTAAACAGCTCGAAACGTATTGCTCAAAAACGGGCGCGAAGGCGCTGGGATTGCCAAAGGATTATCTCAACAATCTTTTGAAGAGATCCAACGTCAAAGTGCTGTCGTTGACAGACGAGTCGCTGGCAGGCGCAATATTAAAAGTATGCGAATAGCGAGACCGAATTTCACGGTCGAAACAAGTGCGGCAGTATAAGTCGCAATAAATACGGAGGTGGTTTTGTGACCAACGATAACAAGAACGAACAATTTAAGAGCTTGAAGGAGATAGACGCGTTTTTAAAAGACGTATCTAAGCCTTTTCTTGCTACTATTGCCGATACTAAGGGGAAGCTCAAAGAATTTGCCGACAAGGTGAGCGCGGCTAAACAGGAGAGATTGCAGGCTTTGTATAGACAGCAAGAGCTTGAAGCCAAGCAGAATGAGGAGCCGGAAGTTGAAGAAATTCAAGAGCCTGTCGAGCAAGTTGAAGTTGAGGTCAAAGAAGAAAAAACGGAAGCCGAACAAGTTGTCGTTGAGCAAAAAACTGCTCCTGCGCAAAAAACTCAGACCTATATCAATCCCGATATGGTGAGAAGAAACAACAACAGAGAGGGCGGCAGCCGTCCGCAGTTTGACAAGCCGAGACAAAACAATCAAGGTCAGAATAGAGGACAAGGTTCTCAACAGGGCGCAAGACCTTTTCTGCCGAGAGGAAGAGTCGAAGTCGCTCCGCCTGCTCCTATAACCGCAAAGACGGACAACAAGAAGAAAAAGGACGGCAAGACGACTTTCAACAAGGACGAGAAGAAGACCTTGAACAAGAGAGATCTTCTCAAAAAGGGCTATGCTTACGACTCTTCGCTTGAAGATGACAGAGATACCGCAAGATACGTCAAGGTAAAGAAAGCCAAGAAAGACGTCAATACTCCTCAATTTATAAAGATTGAACACGCCGTATTGACGAGCGAGAGAGTACCTATCAAGGTATTTAGCGAAAAGATAGGCAAAAGCGCTACGGAGATTGTCAAGAAGTTGTTTGATATGGGCAAGTTTGCAACTATTAACGACGTGATAGGCTTTGAAGAGGCTGAACTTATTGCAATAGATTACGATATAACTTTGGAACTCAAAGTTGATAAGAGCGCGGAAGATAAACTTCAAGATATCATCGATACGCAAGTCGACACTGCAAAGCTTGTCAAGAGACCTCCGATAGTTACTATAATGGGTCACGTCGACCACGGTAAGACGTCGTTGCTTGACTATATCAGAAAGGCAAACGTTGCCGGCGGCGAAGCAGGCGGAATTACGCAGCATATCGGCGCATATACGATAGACGTCAACGGCGAAAAGATAACTTTCCTTGACACTCCGGGTCACGAAGCGTTTACCGCAATGAGACAGAGAGGCGCCAACGTGACGGATATCGCTATCATAGTAGTTGCGGCAGACGACGGAATAATGCCGCAGACGGAAGAAGCTATCAACCATGCAAGGGCTGCCAAGGTAGAGATAGTTATCGCTCTCAACAAGATAGATAAGGTGCCAAACGGCAATTACGATAAGATTTTCCAACAGCTTGCAGAGAGAGAGTTGCTGCCGGAGGCTTGGGGCGGACAGACGATAGTATGTCCCGTCAGCGCCAAGTCGGGTCAGGGCGTGAAAGAACTTTTGGAAAGTATTCTTTTGGTCGCTGAGATAAACGAATATAAAGCCAACAAAAAATGTTCGGCGACAGGATCGATTATCGAAGCAAGTCTCGACAAGGGCAAAGGTCCTATCGCGACTATATTGGTGCAAAACGGTACTCTCAAAGTTGCAGACTACGTCGTTGCAGGCACTGCGATAGGCAAGATAAGAGATATGACTGACTATACAGGCAAGAGAGTAAAAGAAGCCTTCCCGTCATACGCCGTGCAAGTGCAAGGATTTTCCGAAGTGCCTAAGGCGGGCGATTTGATGGTCGTTGTCAAAGATGAAAAACTTGCAAAGAAAGTTGCGCAAGAGAGACTTGACAAAGAAAGGTCTGAGATGGCGAGTAGCATTGGCGGCGCAGGTTTGGTATGGGGCGACAGTGAACAAAAGAACCTCAATATCATTATAAAGGGAGACGTACAGGGATCTGTCGAGGCTATCAAGTCTTCACTTCTCAAACTCAACGAAGAGATGGCAGAGAAGAAAGTTAAGCTTTCCGTCGTACACAGCGCTGTCGGCGCGATAAGCGAGTCGGATATAATGCTTGCAGATACGGCTAAGGCTATCATAATAGCATTCAACGTCAAGGCGGAGACCAAAGCGCAGGCGATTGCAGAGAGAAGCAATATCGATATAAGAAGATACAGCATAATTTACGACGCCATCGACGACATGACGAGAGCGCTCAAAGGTATGTTGGATCCGATATACAAAGAGGTCAGCCTTGGAGAAGCAGAAGTTCGTCAGACTTTCAGAATATCCTCGTTTGGCACTATTGCAGGCAGCTATATCACCAAGGGTAAGGTCGTTCGTAATTCCAAAGTCAGAGTTATCAGAGACGGCATAATCATATTTGAAGGCGCGCTTACGTCTTTGAAGAGAGGAAAAGACGACGCTAAGGAAGTCGCAAGCGGATATGAGTGCGGTATAGGTCTAGAAAAGTTTAACGACGTCAAGGTCGGAGATATTATTGAAAGCTATATCTTGGAGCAGATCGAGCAATGAACAGATATGAAAGAATAAATGCAGAACTCAAAAAGCAGCTTTCCATTATCCTAAGAGACGGGATAAACGATCCGAGAGTCGCAGGAAAAATGATATGCGTGACAGATGCCAAGGTCGACAGAGATTTGACCTTGGCACAGGTCTATATATCCGTGCTCAACGCCAACGGGCAGGAAAAAGACATTCTCGACGGACTCAACAGCGCAGAGGGCTTTATCAAGTCGTGCTTAAAGACGAGGATAAAGTTGAGAAATATGCCTGCTCTTCGTTTTATTTTCGACACTTCGTTGGATTACGGTATGAAAATCGAGAAGATATTGGACGACATACAAAAAAAAGAGGAGAGCTCTAATTGAGATCTATAAATATGTATGAAGATTTTATCAAGGCAATAGATAAAAGCAATTCTATTTGCATAATTTCCCATCAAAACCCAGACGGAGATACCTGCGGAAGTTCGCTTGCGCTTTATAGAGCATTAAAACTATATGGCAAGACGCAGGTGGGTATTTTTTGCGACAGCGATTTTAGAGAAAGTTTAAAAGTCCTTGACGGAATAGATGAATATAATAAGTGCGAAATTGCCAAGTTTGATATGGCAATCGCTTGCGACTGCGCAGAAAAAGAGAGAATGGGAGAATATTACGCTCTTTTCAGCAAAGCTAAGTATAGAGCGGATATCGACCATCATAAGACGAATGATTTTTACGGAAATATAAATTACGTTGAGGCAGGAGTAAGCGCGACTTGCGAGGTCATGTACAAAATCATAAAAGCGCTTGACGAAATCAAGCCGTGTCTTGACGATACCGTCGCAAAATTGTTGTATAGCGGTTTAGTGACCGACAGCGGCGGTTTTACTTTTTCAAGCGTGTCAAGTCAGACGCATAAAATAGCGTCGCAGCTCATCAAATACAACTTTTCAGCGTCTGCTATATGCGAACATTTTTTAAAAAGCGTTTCGATAAATACTTTTAAATTGAGAGCTAGGGTGCTGTCAAACGCCAAATTTTTTGAAGACAATAAAATAGGTATTATAGTATTCAATAAAGAAGATTTTGAGAGTACGGGCACCAGCGGCAACGACACCGAGGGAGCTATAAACTATATAAGAGATATAGACGGCGTGGAAATTGCAGTAGCAATATCGCATACAGACAAGGCAAATTCTTATAAGATAAGCATCAGGACTTCAGACAGAGTCGACGCGTCAAAGATTGCAATGACTTTTGGCGGCGGCGGACACAAGAATGCGGCGGGCGGAAGACTGTCGGGATTTTTGGAAGATGTCAAGGACAAGCTGTTGAAGGCTTGCAGAGACGAATTATGAACGGATTTGCCGTAATCAATAAACAAGGCGGTATGTCGTCTAGCGACGTTGTCATAAAGTGCCGCAATGCATTAAGCAAAGCGTTGGGAGAAAAAGTCAAGTCTGGGCATATGGGTACGTTAGACCCTATGGCTGAGGGGATTTTGATAGTTGCGTTTGGCAATGCGACAAGACTTTTTGACTTTTTGCTCGCAAAGCAGAAGAGCTATATTGCTACGTTTGTATTTGGAGAGGACAGAGATACTGCCGACGCTACGGGCAAAGTGGTGGAAAGGTCGTCTTTGCCAAGATACAAAGATTTAGCAGATATACTTGTAAATTTTATCGGAGATATTATGCAGACTCCGCCTAAATACAGCGCGGTAAACGTCAACGGCGTGCGCGCTTACGACATGGCGAGGGCAGGCAAAGACTTTCAGCTTCAACCGAAAAAAGTGAAAGTCGGCGAGATAAGCGTTATCGACAGCACTTTGGACGGCGAGTATTGTAAGAGCGTAACTCTTTCGATACAATGTGGCGGAGGTACGTATATCAGGAGCATTTGCACTGACGTGGCAAAATCATTGGGCGTATGCGCCTATATGTCGGCTTTGACAAGAAGCGAATGCGGAGGATTTGATTTAAAAGACAGCGTAACTTTGAACGAATTTATTTCTGCTCCGCTTGACAATATCAACGACATAAAATTGATTGTCGGGAAGATAATGCCAATAATATCGGCAGATAGCGATACGTACTTTGATATAAGGAACGGAAAGAGCATCGACTGCAATTTGCAAGACGGAAATTATGCTTTTGAGTATGACGGCAAGGTGTGCTTTATCGTCGAAGTCAATGGAAAAAGTGCAAAGTCCATATGTTTTTTGCAGGAAAAAGAGTAATGGGAAGCGACGCTGACTATGAGTAGATGGAAAGGAACTGACGTATTGGAATATACCGACGGCTGCCGAGACAGCCTGGTCGTTGCATTGGGTTTTTTCGACTGTCTGCACGTAGGACATATCAAGTTGATAGAGCGGGCAAAGTTGTTGGCTTTTAAGAATTCGGCAAAGTGCGCGGTATTTACTTTTTGCAACGATCCCTTTGAGGTGCTTAGATGCGTCAAGAAAGAGCAGATACTCAACTTTGAAGAGAGAGTGAAAAAACTTAATTTTCTAAGGGTTGAATACTGTCTCAAAACAACCTTTGACAGTGAGTTTTCCAAGTTAAGCCCGGAGGAGTTTTTGGATAAATTACTCGATAATACGTCGATTAAAGGTATAGTAGTCGGTGACGATTACACTTTTGGCAGAGGCGGAAAGGGCGACGTAGAGCTTCTCAAAAGTAAGTGTTTGGAGAAAAATATACAATTAGAAGTCGTACCATTTGCAATGGACAACGGCGAAAAGATTTCTTCCAGCAAGATAAGGTCGTTGCTTTTAGACGGCGATATAGAGCTGGCAAATAAGTATCTCGGACAGCCATATTTTATTGACGGCGAAGTAGTTCACGGCATGAAGAGAGGCCGCAATATAGGCTTTGCAACGGCAAATCTGACTTATCCGAGCGACAAACTCAAAATAAAGAGCGGAGTTTATTATACCAAAGTGTTTATCAACGGCGTATGGCTCAAAGCCGTAACCAACGTCGGCGACAGACCTACTTTTGACGAGAAAGACTATAATATCGAAAGCCATATATTGTTTTATAAAGACGACTTATACGGCAAAAAAATAACAATATCTTTTTTGCAGCGCATAAGAGACATACAAAAATTTACAGCAAAGGAAGAACTTGCCGAGAGGATAAGTTTGGACGTAGAGTTTGCCCTTAAAAGCAAATTGTGAGGTATTTATGATAAAATTCGGACCGAGCGGACTGTGTTCGCAATTCGCCGAGAGCGGAAGAAAGCATACGATAGAGGCAGGCAAATGGCTGAGTGATTTGGGATTGGACTGCTTTGAATATTCATTTGGCAGAGGCGTGCTTATAAAAAGTCAGACTGCGGCAGAAATAGGCGAAGAATTTGCAAAAAATAATATAGAAATCAGCGTACATGCGCCTTATTTTATCAATCTTGCCACGCAGGAAGAAGAAAAGGCGATAAATAACCACAGATATATATTCTCGTCGCTCAAAGCTTTGAGCGCATTCGGCGGTAAAAGATGCGTATTTCATCCCGGAAGTCCATTGAAAGCCGCAAGAAGCGAAGCAATGTCGTTGCTTCTCAAAAGATTTGAAGAGATTTTGAAAATCAAAGAGGACGAAGGGTACGGAGACTTGCTGCTTTGTCCTGAGACGATGGGCAAAAAAGCGCAGCTTGGAGATTTGCAAGAGATAATTGAGATGTGCAAGTTGGGCGATAGAAATATCGTGCCTTGTATTGATTTCGGACATCTCAATTCAAGAGAGCAAGGATTATACTATACGGCGGACGATTATAAGCGTACCATCGACGCTCTTTTAAAGGGCTTGGGCGAGGAAAAGGTAAACAGAATGCACGTGCATTTCTCAAAGATACAATATTCTTCCGGCGGAGAAGTAAGACATTTGACCTTTGACGATACGCAGTACGGTCCCGATTATCAGCCTTTGATGCAAGTTTTTGCCGAATATAAACTGTCTCCGTACGTGGTATGCGAATCGGCAGGTACGCAGACGAGAGACGCGCTGGCAATGAAAGAGTATTATAAGTCGCTCAACATATAAGCAAAACACCTGATTTTCGTCTTATAAGATTTGACAATATTGTCGGTATAGCTTTACACGGTGATAAAAATATGTTAGAATATTTTCATGGATATATGCAGACAATTATATGAAATGGCAGACGTGGATACTCTTATCTTACAGACGCCGTCAAATACGCTGTATCTATCGGGGTATCAGTCGACCAACTGTCAGATAATTTTGACAAAAGACAACAGCTATTTCCTCACAGATATGCGATATTTTCTTGAAGCTAAGCAGGTATTGGGGAATAGATTTGAGATATTGTGTCAGAGTTTGGATAGTTCGCAAGACTTGATATGCGGTGACAAAATAGGCTTTGAAGACGATATATCTTATGGACAATATAGGTTGATTTCCAAGCTTGTCGGCGGAAGACAGCTTTGCTCGGTATCGCATGTGATATCCTCGCTGAGAGATATCAAAAACAGTTATGAAATCAAGTGTATAAGACACGCTCAGCAAGTGACTGAACTTGCCTTTGACGAAGCTTTAAAGATAGTCAAAGAAGGGCTGAACGAAGTTGAATTAGCTGCATATATAGAATATATAATGAAGAAAAACAACTGTCAAGCGGCTTTTGAATCCATCACGGCATTTGGCAGACATACGGCAAGTCCGCACGCACATCCCGACGGCACGGCGCTCAAAAACGGCGACTTTATCACTATGGATATAGGAGCCAGATATAAAGGGTATTGCTCCGATATGACGAGGACTGTGGGATATGGACAAATAAGTTCAAAGCAGTGCGAGATTTATCAACACGTGCTGACGGCTCAACAACTTGCGCTTGATTCTCTTAAAGCAGGAATGAGCGGCAAAGAAGGCGACGCGATAGCGCGAGACTATTTTAAAAGTAATAAGCTTGACGGCTACTTTACCCATTCTTTGGGGCACGGAGTGGGAATAGACATACACGAGGGCGTGGGGCTTACGCCCAAAGAAGAGAGAGTCTTGCTGCCCGATATGGTCGTGACAGTAGAGCCAGGACTTTATATCGACGGCGAATTTGGCGTGCGAATAGAGGACATGGTTTTGATAAAAGACGGCGGCATTATGGACTTAACTAATACTAATAAAAAACTAATAATACTATAATATATTTGGAGGTATTTTATGGCTGATTTTATATTGGCAGGCGATTTTAGAAAGGGCGTTACGTTTGAAATGGACGGCAAAGTCGTTACTATCGTCGATTTTTTGCACGTTAAACCTGGTAAGGGAGCTGCATTTGTAAGAACAAAACTCAGAGACGTTATCAATGGCGGTACCGTCGAAATGACGTTCAACCCAACTGCAAAGTTCCAGACCGCTCACATCGAGCATAAGACCATGGTATATTCATACAATGACGGCGATCTTTATTATTTTATGGATCCCAACACGTACGATATGCTTCCTATCAACGGCGAAGCAGCAGAGGACGCGCTTAAATTCGTCATGGAAAACGGCGAAGTCACGGTATCTTTCTACAACGGAAGTCCATTCTCAGTCGAGGCTCCCAACTTTGTTGAACTTTTGATCACGCATTGCGAGCCGGGCGCAAAGGGAAATACTACGCAGGGCGCGACAAAACCAGCTACCCTCGAAACAGGTCTTACTTTGCAAGTGCCGCTCTTTGTCAATGAAGGAGATACTATCAGAGTCGACACTCGTACTTGCTCTTATATGTCGAGAGTTTAATTATTTGATACAACGCAGCGGGCAAGCGTCGCTTGCCCTTGTTTTGCATTTTCAGACAAAAGCGGATATTTATTCGCTTTGTTTATTTTTGCGACGTAAATTATCGTCGTAATTTTTATTATTTTTTTGTCGAAATAGATACTCATTTTTACTTAATTGTAGTTTAGTCATACGGCAGATTTGGGCGTACTAATATATTGTATGGAAAGATTACTGTCAAAACTTTTGCCGATAAGTATTTTCAACGACTTGTTCTCCTCGGCGGATATGAGCATGTTGACCGAAGTGCGACTGAGACTTGGCAAGCCTATATATATCGCTACGTCTGGAAGGTATAAGAAGCTTGGGGAGTATGCCGTGCAGAAAGAAGACTTTGATCATATCTTGGGAGTTGCGACAAGGTCGTCGCTATATGCCTACAACAGCAGCTTGGCGCAGGGATATATCTCGTATGACGGCGGAATAAGGATAGGTATATCAGGCGAAGGTGTGCTTAAAAACGGCGAACTCAGCACACTTAAAAACATAACTTCGATATGTATCCGCATACCGCGATTTATCGAGATAGACAACGCAAAAATAAAAAATTTGATAAAAAATTTTGACAATACGTTGATTATATCCAAGCCGGGATATGGCAAGACGACGTTGCTTAGGTATATGATAAAGTCGCTATCTGATAAGGAGTACAATACGCTTGTACTTGACGAGAGAGGCGAACTCAGCGGTATCGTTGAAGGTGAGCAGACTTTGGATTTGGGAGATTGCACCGACGTTGCAGTGGGCATTCCAAAGCTTGTCGCCTATGCTTCGCAGGTGAGAAGTATGCGTCCCGACGTCATTGCAACGGACGAAATTTTCGGCGAAAAGGAGATAGATTGCGTGCTTGACTGCATACGATGCGGAGTAAAAGTCATTGCAACGCTGCATGCGGACGAGCTTGCCAAGGTCAAGTCGAGCCGCATATATTCGACGCTTTTAAAAGATTTTCGTTACGTCGTGTCCATCATAGGCATAGGCAATATAGACAGAGTGATAGATTTGAGGGATAAGTATGCTTAAACTTACTATCGGAGGTATCTTGTGCTTTATATGCGCATATCTGGGTATTGTCGGCAAGCAATATTATGACAGAAGATACAGATATCTGAGAGATTACAACGACTTTTTGCTTATGCTCTCTGATGGGATAAGCTATTCAAAAGACAGGCTTCCGTATATCTGCAAGAAATACGTCGAGGGCGGGAAAGGAGCATTTTGCAACAACTTAAAAGAATATATCGAGTTGATTGACGGCGGAAGCGTCAGAGAAGAGGACGTAAAGAAATGCTTTGAATATAAATGTTTGAAGAAATCCGACAAGATAATGCTGAGAGATTTTTTTGTAGAGCTGGGCAAATTTGATTATGACACTCAACTTTCCAAACTTGAATCAAACAGAGCCCAACTCTCCAAAGCTTTGCAGCAGGCAGAGAAGGACAACAAGACTACCGGACAGATGTTGGCGAAGCTGGGATTTGTCCTTGGCATAGCAATAATGATAATTTTAGCATAGGAGTGATTATGGCAATCGATATTATTTTTAAAATAGCAGGCATAGGTTTGTTGACGGCGATAGTAAACATAATTTTGAAAAAGAGCGACAAAGACGAAATTGCGACTTACGTCACGATTGCAGGATTGATTTTGGTGTTGATACTCGTCCTCGACATGCTGGGCGGATTGTTTGACACGTTGAAATCTATACTCAATCTATATTGAGGCGCATATGATAGATGTATTTAAGATAGTGGGAATAGCGATAGTAGGGTGCGTATGTTCTATGATTTTAAAAAATACGCAGTCGCAGTACGCTATGCTGTCCACACTTGCGACTGGAATAATAATACTCATCATCGCGCTTGCGTCATTTTCAAAAGTCATACTGTCATTTCAGGCGATAATTGACAAGACGGGAGTCAACAGTGCGTTGTTTTCCACGCTCTTAAAGATAATCGGTATCGGATATATAACCGAATATTCCCAAAGCGTATGCGAAGATATGCAGTGCGCAAGCATTGGCAAAAAGGTGTCGTTTGCAGGCAAGATAGCGATATTTTTGTTGGCGCTGCCGATAATCGAAAATCTTATCAATACCATCACGGAGATACTGTAATATGAAGGACAGGCGAGCTATATCGACATATTATAAATATTTTTTGATAATAGCTACGCTATGTCTTGCCTTGATATGTATTTTTTTCTGCACGGATACTTGCTATGCAGAGTCATCGAAAGACGCCGAGGATATACTTGAAGAAAACGTCGACGAAAATCTTTCCAAGCTTGATATAAAGTCTCTTCAAGAACTTTTTGAGAGTCTGGACAAGGACTTCCAAACGCTGTTTGGCGAGGACGTGGCGACGACGTTAAAAGGTATTATCAAAGGAGATTTCAAGGGAGATTTTTCGCAGTTTCTTTCGGTATTGGCTAAGGGAATAGGCAAATGTATTCTCGACGTATTGCCAATGACTTTGACGATAGTCGCCATCGCCGTAATGTACAGCTTGTTGGAAGGATTAACGTCGGGATTCAGTCAAAAACCTACGAGAAAACTCATATACTTTGCGACGTACAGCGGCGTGATAGTGCTTGTAATGACGCAAGTCGGCGCTGTGATTTCGCTGACGACCGACACGATAGGCAATATCAAAGTGCTTATGGAAGCGGCTTTTCCGATAATGCTGACTTTGACGACGTTGCTCGGCGGAGTCAACTCATCGGCGTTTTTCAATCCGCTCATGGCGACGTTGACAACGTTTATCACAGCGTTTATATCGACGGTAATAATTCCGTTTTTTATCGCAACCATTGCATTTTCGATCGTAGGCAATATGACGTCAAGCGTCAAACTTGACAAGTTGACGGGCTTTTTTAAGTCGTGTGCGACGTATATACTCGGCGGAGTATTTGGGATATTCATAGCCTTTTTGACCTTCCAAGGTCTGACGGGAGGCGTAATAGACAGCATTTCGATAAAGACTGCAAAATTTGCTATGCAGAGTTACATACCTATCTTGGGCGGATATTTGTCCGACGGATTTGATTTGATGTTGGCAAGTTTTTCACTGATAAAAAATTCGCTTGGCATACTTTCGCTCTTGATGATACTAAGCATTATCGCATTGCCCGTGTTGAAAATCGTCATACTAAGTCTTGGATTGAAACTTGCCAGCGGTATAATTGAGCCGCTGTGCGACAGCAAGTTCAGCAAAATGCTGCAAGGCATATCGTCCAATCTTACGCTTTTGATAATATCGCTGCTGGGCGTAGCCTTTATGTTTTTGCTGACGGTCATGTTAGTGGTATATACCTTCAACGTGGGTATAGCGTAGCCGCTCGACAACGATATTATAGATTTATTTATAAAGGAGTATAGATATATGAGCGCATGGCTTTTGAGTATAGTCGGGGTAGTATCGTTGGGCGTATTGATAGAATTGCTTTTGCCTGAGGGAGAAAACAGCAAGTATATAAAAGGCATATTTTCGGTAATAGTGATATTTGTCATTGTATCGCCGTTGCCTAAGCTCGTCAAAGGCGAGAGCGTAGATTGGTTTTCTCCCAGCGGCGGCGAAATTCAGATGGACGACACGTACTATCAGTCGGCAAAAGAGGACATACAGCGCAAACTTATTCAGAGTGTCGAGGACAAGTTGAAAGAAAACGGTTATAATGACTTGTCCTACGACATACAATTTGACGAAGAGTATGTATATCTCATAGACAGCATTGCGATAGACTCAGGCGGTATGTCGGATGAGGAGTGGATGGCTCTCGTCAAGTACATACAAAGTGCAGTTGGCAGAATAGAAGTAAAAAAACGGTGATATATGTTGATTTAATAAGCAACTAATATAATATTCTTGGAGTAGACGATGAATGATAAGGTTAAGAAAATTGTAGATAAATGTAAAAAAATAAAAGGTTTTGAAATAATTTGCGCTTTGGTCATAGCCGCCGTTGCCGTCTGCATATATTTTAGTGTAAATGCGATGACAGGCGATGCAAAGACCGATAAAAAACAATCTGCAAGCGAGCAGACGGGGCTTATAGGAGAGGTGCAGGACATCTTGTCCAAGATAGACGGAGTCGGCGAATGTCAAGTGTTGATCACCTATAAGTCGTCTGGCGAAGACAAGCCGGTGATATCCAATTCGACCGATAATATCCAAGGAGTTGTGGTCGTTGCGGAGGGGGCAAGCGACGTGCTTGCAAGAATAAAGATAACAAATGCGTTATGCACGCTTCTCAAAATAGAAGCGAACAATATACAAATCTTTGAAATGAAATAATTTGGAGGTCAAATATGGCAAAAAAAGAAAGAACAAAGAAATTGTCATCAAATGCAAAAAAGGCGCTCGTACTGTGCTGCATGGTCGCGCTTTTAGTTGTGACGGGCGTGCTTAACTTCGTGCTTAACACCCAGATCGACAAACCCACCGACGTCGGTGGCAACGGCAACAACAACGCTGTCGAGACGTTTTTCTCATCGCACCGCAGCAATCGCGAAACTGCGAGAGCAGAGGAATTCAGCTATCTCAATGCTATCATAACTTCTGAGACGACAAGCGAGGAAGTTAAAGCAAGCGCAGAGAAAAAGCAAGTTGAACTTCTTGCTTGCATCGAAAAAGAGTTGGTGCTAGAAAGTATAATAAAGGCTAAGGGCTTTGACGACGCTATCGTCACAATGTCCACCAACAACCTCAACGTAATAGTCAACAAGGCTGAATTGACAAGCGTAGAAGTTGCGCAAATTGTAGGGGCAATGCTCAAAGAGACAGATTATAAGCGCAATCAAGTGTACGTAACGTCATACGCAGCTTAATTTAAATTCAAAAGATATACTGCAAAACATACCGAAAAATTGTTGCTCATATATACGTGGGCGGCAATTTTTTTGTATTGTGGGAATAATAGTAATGACGATTATATCCCAGGATTTAAGTATATATCTAGTCTCTTCGAGCGCAGTCGAGAAGTCCAATTCTTTTTTTAACTCGTTGAGATTTCTCCGCTACGCTCCTTACGCCCGCAGCGGAGAGGTCTCATCAAATTAAAATAGCTCGATATGACAGGATGCGGCTGATAGTATTATAGTAAAATGCGGTTATTTCGACCGTAGTGCAGCGGAGTGGAGTAATCCAATCAAATTAAATATTAGATTGTGTATTATAAATATTTAAAATATTATATAAATAAATCTATAAGCGACTTGTCAAAAGCATTTTGATGTGATAGAATGTAGTTGGCAGAGGAGGCAAAATATGGCAATAGAATCCAATTTGGACAAAAGTAAATCCAATGAGACGTATATCAACGTCATATCTTCGATTACCGGAAGTGCGGCGTCGCAGGTCGACGGAGTTGTGTCTGTCACGTACGGCAACGGAAAGAAAACAAAGATAGGCAGAAAGACTTCAGTAAAGAATAAAGCTATCGACGTAGTCATCTATGACAACCGATTGGTAAAGATAGAGATATCCGTCAATATTTATTACGGTTACGTTATACCTGTGGTCGTATGCAAGCTTCAAGAAAAGATCAAACAAGAGATAGAGAAGTCCACCTTTTATAAGGTGAGCAGCGTCAACGTCAACGTCGTTGGCATAGTGGCAGGATAAAAGAGGTATAAATGAGCAGAAGAAACGCAAGACTAAACGCTTATCAGCTTATATTCGGATATCTATTTTCAAAGGAGATAGACGAGACGGCTTTAAATACTATGGTGAGCGCAGACGACATACAGCAGGCAGACGAAGATTATATACGCGAAGTGGTGAGCGGCGTAAGAGACAACTATGACGATCTCATGAGCCTAATAGCTGACAATAGCAAAAACTTTAAGATAGAGCGAATTTATAAACCTGACTTGGCGGCATTACTTCTTGCTTGCTATGAGATGAAGTATGTCGACGACATACCGCTTGCCGTGTCTATAAACGAAGTGATAGAGATTGTAAAGGTCTATTCCACAGACAAGAGTTCAAAATTTGTCAACGGCGTCTTAAAGGGCGTCTATAATGCTTTAAAAGAGGTATAATATGCTGATTTACGGAAAAGAAGTGGCTGCAAACAGTTTGAAAAAAATTGCCGACGAGACAGTCGATTTCAACAATAAATATGGAAGAGTTCCTACGCTCGCTGTGATAATAGTAGGTGACGATCCGGCGTCGCAGACGTACGTGCGCAACAAGATCAACGGATGCAAACAGGTGGGATTTAATTCTCTTTCTTTTGAGTATGCCGACGGCACTCCGCAACAAGAGATCGTCGACAAAGTAAAGAGCCTTGCTTGCGACGACAGCGTAGACGGCATATTGGTTCAGTTGCCTCTGCCTAAGGGATACGACGAGGAAAAGATACTTGCCAATATACCCGATAGCAAAGACGTAGACGGATTCAACGCGTCCAATATAGGATGTCTTTGCCTCAACAGACCGCGCACTGTGTCTTGCACGCCTTTGGGTGTAATGCACATGTTGGAAAGCACAGGCGTAGATTTGACAGGTAAGAATGCTGTCGTATTGGGCAGAAGTAACACGGTGGGCAAGCCTATGGCAATGTTGCTCCTCAATGCGAATTGCACCGTCACAGTATGTCACAGCAAGACGGTGAATATGTCGGAATTTACAAAGAAAGCCGACGTACTCGTTGTTGCGATAGGCAAGCCGAAATTTGTCACTGCCGATATGGTCAAAGAGGGAGCTATCGTAATAGACGTAGGAATCAACCGCGTTGACGGCAAGCTTTGCGGCGACGTCGACTTCCAAAGCGTGGAGCCTAAGACGTCGTATATCTCTCCCGTGCCGGGAGGAGTCGGTCCGATGACCATATCGATGCTGCTCTTCAACACTTTGATGTGCGCCAAGACCAGGCAAGCCGAGTGAGCAAATGATGGAAGAGCAAATTCTCAACGTAACCGCAGTCAACAACTATATATCTTCCGTATTTAGGGCGGAAGAGCTTTTGCATAATATAAGCGTTGCCGGCGAAATTTCAAATATGAGAATTGCAAAAGGACATGCCTATTTCATCTTAAAGGACGAGAAGAGTCAACTCAACTGTTCTTGCTTCAACTGCTCCAAGACCTATACTCCCAAAGACGGAGAGAGCGTGATTATTAAAGGCAGCGTTGATTATTACTCGGCAGGAGGAAGACTGAGCTTCAATGCCGACGCTATTAAACCTTTGGGACAGGGGATGCTGGCATTTAAGTTGGCAAAGCTCAAAGAGAAGTTGACGGGCGAAGGACTTTTTGATATTAGATTTAAAAAACCGATACCGCCTTATCCCACAGACGTGTGCGTAATCACTGCATACAATGGCGCAGTGATAAAGGATATCAAGAGGACGATACGCAGAAAGAACGATCTGATAAATATCTATATAAAAGACGTCAAAGTACAGGGTAAGGACGCGCATTTGGAGATTATCGACGCGCTTGACTCCGTAGACAAAATGAACTATGACGTAATAATAATCGCAAGAGGCGGCGGCTCGGCAGAAGACCTTATGACTTTCAACGAAGAGTCGCTTGTAAGAGCGATATTCAGGTGCAACACTCCTATAATATCTGCGGTAGGTCATGAGAGCGACGTGACTTTGTGCGACGAGGTTGCAGATTACAGGGCGGCTACTCCCACGGCTGCGGCGGAAAAAGTGGCGTACAGCGTCGATGATCTAAAAGCCTATATCAATCAATGCGGCAGGCAAATGAAATCCTCTATCGACAGTCAAGTTCAACTCAAACAGAGAGATTTAAAAGCGCGGACTGATTTTATAAAGTCGCAGACAAAGCTTTTGTTTGTACAAAACGCAAGAAAGATCAAAGACTATGCGCAGAGCTTAAAAGTCGCAATAGATAATAAGTTGCACACGGCAGGGGCGAATTATGACAAAATATCGGCAAGACTGACGGCGGACAATCCGCTTGCGGTAATGCAAAGAGGATATTGGTATGTCAGCAAAGGCGGCGCAATAGTCAGCTCGGCAAAGGGATTAAACGTAAATGACGAAGTGTCGTTGAAGACGCACGACGGCGAGATAAAGGCTAAGATAACGGAGGTATGATATGAAATTTGAAGAATCTATTAAACAGCTTGACGAGATATTAGAAAAATTGGAAGGCGGCAAAATACCTCTTGACGAAAGCGTGGATCTTTACTCCAAGGGTATGAAGCTGTGCGTTGAATGCGCGGAAAAACTCAATGAAGTCAAGGGGAAAATTGCATTGCTCGAAGAAAGTCAACAAGGACTTGTCGCTAAAATCGTTGAGGTAGAGGAATGAAAGAATATCTGCAAAAGTGCAAGCTTATCTTTGAAAAACAACTTGAAGACACTCTTCAAAAATATAAATCGGAGATACAGCCCATTTATGACGCGCTATGCTATGCAGTAAGCAACGGCGGCAAGAGAATACGTCCTGCGCTTTGTTATCTCGGCGCGGAGTTTTGCGGAAAGGATGAAGAGTACGTCAAAGACATGGCGGTGGGAATAGAAATGATACATTCTTATTCCTTGGTGCATGACGATTTGCCTTGCATGGACGACGACGAGTTGAGGCGCGGAAAACCGACGGTGCACGTGGCTTTCGGCGAGGGCATGGCTGTGCTTGTCGGAGACGCGCTGTTGAATCTGGCTTTTGAGGTAATGTTGCAAAGCGACGATTTTGATAGCAATTCTCTTAAAGCTGTCAGATACATTGCTAAGTATGCCGGAATGTCGGGTATGATAGGCGGGCAGTGTCTTGATCTTGCCAATGAAAACAATATCAATATTGGTATAAGAGAGTTGAGCGAGATAAATAGGTTGAAGACTTCTTGTCTTTTAAAGGCTGCATTGCTTAGCGGAGCTGCAAAATGCGGAGCCACCGATCAAGAGTTGGCTGACTTAGGGGCTTATGCGGATAAATTGGGCGAGATATTTCAAATTGTCGACGACATACTTGACAGGACGTCCACAGAAGAAGAACTTGGCAAGCAAGTCAATCAAGACAGCGCCAACGGCAAGACAAGCGTCGTAGATATCTTTGGAATAAAAGAGGCTAAAAAATATATAGACAAATTGCAGAGTGAAGCGTTGGAAAAGCTTGCAAAATACGGCAGTAGAGCTGCAAAACTTTGCGAGCTATGCAAGTTTTTGAGCGATAGGAGCAATTAGGCGCATATATACCATATTTCGACCATATTTTATAATATGAGCGGAAAAAAGCAAGATAAAAAGAGAAAGAAAAAACATAATATTGCGGAAATATGGGTGCTCAAAATAACGTTGTTTACCTTTATAGGTGCGGTTATTTGCAGCTGTATTTCGCAGATAACGACGTCAAAAAGCGATATAATAATATCAATAATGCTGTTGTCATTTATGATATTGATAAGTATTATTTTTGACGGCATAGGACTTAGCGTTGCGTCGTGCAGCGAGGCGGAGCTAGAAAAGTATTCTCGTTTTAAAAAACAATACGACATAGCCCGTTATCTATTGAAAAACGCAGAGAAGGTCAATAATATCTGCGCGGACGTGATAGGTGATATGTGCGGAATACTCAGCGGTGCTTGCGGCGCGTCGATAGTTGTGGAGCTAAGTCTCAGCGGCAGCGGAAGTCATTGGGCGACGATAATCATATCGAGTATCATTGCGGCAGTGACGGTCGGCGGCAAAGCGTCGCTCAAAAAAGCGGCGGTAAAAAACAGCGCAGAATTCGTATTTATGTCTGCGAGAATGATAGGGATATTCAGTTCAAAATTTAACACGAAGAGGAAGAAGTAATGCAAATTCTTGACAAATTACAGTTGCCTGGCGATATAAAAGGTCTTTCGATAGAAGAGCTTGAAGTTTTGGCAAATGATTTAAGAGATGTGATTACAGAGTATACGTTGACAAACGGCGGACATTTGGCGTCCAATCTTGGAGTCGTCGATTTGTCATGCGCGTTGACTTACGTGTTTGACTTTCCCAAAGATAAACTTATATTCGACGTAGGACATCAATGTTATGCCTATAAGATACTCACAGGCAGATTTAAAGAATTTGCCACTTTGAGGCAAAAGGGCGGTCTCAACGGTTTTCCCAAGAGAGAAGAAAGCCAATATGATACCGTCAACAGCGGACACGCTTCCACGTCGCTTTCGATTGCCTGCGGTATGGCGCGAGGATATGACGAGGGAGACATTGTCTGTCTTATCGGCGACGGCGCAATGACGGGAGGGCTTTTCTTTGAGGCTCTCAACGACGCGCTTACTCTTGATAAGAAAATCATATTTATTATCAACGACAACAACAAGTCGATATCCGACAACGTGGGATTTATCAACGAATATCTAAAAATGATTCGCAAATACGGCGAAGAATTCAGCTTTTTGGACTTAGAAATGCTCAATAATATCGACGGTCACAATATGGCTGACTTGATAGGCAAGTTGAGGTATGCAAAAAATTCAAAGAAGACTTTGATTTTGCACGTCGTTACTCAAAAAGGCAAGGGTTTTGAGCAAGCGGAAATCAACCCATCAAAATATCACAGTGTCGGCAAAGAGAGCGCAAAACCGACATATTGTCAAATTTTTGGAGACACTATGGTTGAGCTTGCTCAACAGAACAATGATATTTACGCAGTCACTGCCGCTATGATAGAAGGCACGGGATACGGCAAGTTTGCGCAGAATTATCCCGACAGGCTTGTTGACGTAGGCATAGCCGAGGGGCATGCAGTCACGATGTCGGCAGGACTTGCTTTGTCTGGCAAAAAGCCTTACGTAGCAATATATTCGACTTTCTTGCAGAGAGCATACGACAATGTCTTGCACGACGTATGTCTCAATAAATTGCCTGTCGTATTCTGTATCGACAGAGCCGGATTTGTAGGCGGCGACGGCGAAACTCACCAAGGTATATATGACGTCGCATATCTCGGCGCTACCTCTGATATGAGTATATTTGCGCCTAAGGACGGCAAGGAGCTTGCCGACGCGCTTATATGGGCGCAAGATTTTGACAGACCTTTTGCGATAAGATATCCCAAATGCGAAATTGCAAAGGAATATGATTTTCATACCGATATCGAATACGGCAAGTGGGAAAAACTTATTGATAACAACAGCGACATAGTATTGATTTCCAACGGCGACGTACTGTCAAACGTAATGACGGCGACTGATATTTTGAAGAATAAGGGTATATCTGTCGACGTGATAAACGCCAGATTTGTCGCGCCGTATGACGTAGAAATGATAGAAACGCTGAGAGGAAAGACTTTGATTTTCTTTGAGGAATACGTTGAGCAAAATTCTATATATTCACGAGTACTTGCATATATGAATAAAAAAGGCGACGTTGAGACAAAGATTTACGGTGTGAATATTCCCAATGCGGCGTATGCAGTAGCCTCGCGCGGAGAACTTTTGCGCAGCGTCGGTCTAGATAGTCAAAGTATCGCGTCATACGTAGAAAGCAAGATCAACAAATAATTATTTATTATAACTACACAAATGAGATTGGACATATATATTTCAACTACTCAAAATATCACACGGGCAAAGGCTAAGAATATGATAGAAAGCGGCTTTGTCCGCGTTGATTCAAAAGAAATCACCAAGGCAGGATTTGAGTTAAAGGACAATTCCCACGTACAGATTGTGAATGCTTTTAGATTTTCATCGCTTGGCGGAGATAAACTCCAAAAGGCTTTTGACGATTTTAAATATGACGTAAAAGATAAGATATGTGTCGATATAGGCGCGTCCAACGGAGGATTTACAGACTGTATGCTGCAAAACGGAGCAAAGAAAGTCTATGCGGTTGACGTGGGAGAATGCGCATTTGACGAATCTTTGAAAAGCAATCCGAGGGTAGTTGTAAAAGATAGGATAAACGCAAGATATATCACGCCTGACTACTTGGGGGAGCTTTGCGACTTTGCAAGTATCGACGTAAGCTTTATATCTTTGAAATATATATTACCGTCTGTTAATGCATTGTTGAAAGTCGGCGGAGATGTAATCGCATTGATAAAGCCTCAATTTGAAGCAGGCGCAAAGGAGCTAAGCAAAAAAGGCATCGTATTGAGCGAAAAGACGCATATTAAGGTGTGCGAAGATATCAAGACTTTTGCATTAGAACTTGGATTTGACGTCAAAGGCTTGACGACAGCGCCCATAAAAAACGATAAAAACAAAGAATTTTTGATATATTTATGCAAAAGCATTGAATAATTATACAGTTTATTATATAATAATAACATGAAGATAGGCATAGCAACTAATTTAAAAAGAGACGTATCAGCTAAGGCTAGCAGAATGTTTTGCCAAAAGCTCAGCCAAGTCGGCATAGAGTATTTGGTGTGCGACAATGCGCGCGATTATTTTGATAAAAAGTACGTTGCCACGCAAAAGCAAGTCTTTGATTGGTGTGACATAGTGGTTGCATTCGGCGGAGACGGCACGATGCTGAGCATAGTTCGAATTATACCCAAGGACAAGCCTATTTTAGGTATAAATATGGGCAAAATCGGATTTTTGACAGAGATTGACGAAAATCAAATGGGATTTGCCATTTCCTCGCTATTGAGCGGCGATTATTCAATAGAGAAAAGATCAATGATAAAAGTTAAAATCGACAGCCAAGAGTTTTTGGCGCTCAATGAAGTTGTTTTGAGCAGGCAAGACCCTTGTCACGTGTCGGTATTTGATATTTTTATAGACGGTATATCAGCTGATACATTGAGAAGCGACGGAGTGTTGGTATCGACCCCCACAGGCTCGACAGCATACTCGCTGTCGTGCAACGGTCCCGTGCTTTCGCCGACTGTCAAAGCGCTCATTGTCAATGCCATATGTCCGCATTCGTTGCATAGCTGTCCCGTAGTAGTAGACGACAATATGAGAATAAGCATATCTACAAAAGACGATTTTATGAGAGTTATTGTCGACGGTGTGATAGTTGCAAAGACGGGCGAGGGCGAAAAAATCAGCGTATGTGTCGAAAAAGCCGATACCAGCGCAAGTTTGATAAGACTTAAAAATCAAAATTTCTACGCAAAACTCAAAGCAAAACTCAATTATTGGGGTGATTAGTATGTCAAATAAGACAAGACAGCAAGCTATATTAGAATTGATAGCAGAGAATGAACTTGATACTCAGGAAGAATTGGCGGCAATGTTACATAAATGCGGCTACAACGTCACGCAAGCAACGGTATCTAGGGATATAAAGCAGCTTGGGCTTGTAAAAATCGCAGGCAAAGAAAAGAAGTACAGATACACCCAGGTGAGTTATAAAGAGCGCGGTTTGCATGCAAAATATGACAGTATTTTTAAAGAGAGCGTACTCAATATACGCAATGCAGGAAATTTGATAGTTATAAAGACCGTCACAGGCGCGGCAAATTCTGCATGCGCACACATTGACAGGCTGAATATAGAACTGATTCTCGGTTCAATAGCAGGCGACGATACGATATTTTGCGTAACTAAGTCAGAGCAAGACGCGATTGAGGTCATAAACTTAATAAAAGAAAGTTATTAAAAAGGACAAGCATTGGGATGTTGGCGAATATAAATATTAAAAATATAGCTTTGATAAGCAACCTTGACGTGGAATTTAATCAAGGTCTTAATATTTTGTCCGGCGAAACAGGCGCAGGTAAGTCAATAATTATCGACAGTCTTAGCTTTGTGCTGGGAAAACGCGCCGATAAGTCTTTGATAAGATATGGAGAAAACAGCGCAAGCGTTACTGCCGTATTTGAAGATATTGGCGAAAATACCAAGAATTTGCTTGTAGAATGCGATATCGAGATAGAAGACGAACTGATTTTAAAGCGTACAATGACTTTGGACGGGAAAAATACCTGCTCGGTCAATTCTCAGAGAGTGACGCTGGGAACTTTAAAGGAGATTGCCTCGACTCTTGCCGATATATATTCTCAACATGAGAGTGTGGCTGCGCTAAATTCCCAATTTCATTTAGAGATAGTTGACAGATACGGAGAGGCTGAACTTGTAAAATTAAAGGAAATACAGCAAAAATTGTATTGCGAGTATAAAGACGTATGCAAAAAGCTTGACAAGTACGGCTCTTTGAACGACGTAAATAAGAATATAGATTTGCTGGAATATCAAATAAATGAGATAACGCAGGCAAATTTAAAGGAAAATGAAGAAGAAGAGCTTATTGCGCTTCGTCATAAACTTAATAATTCGCAGTATATAATATCTACTCTCAACGAGTCTTACAATATCCTCAACGGCGATGAGAGCGAAAATATTTTGAGTATGTTGGGGTACGTAACTTCAAGTTTGTTCAAACTTCATGAGTTTGACGAGACTTTCGGCGAATTAGCTGAGAGATTGGAGAGCTGTAAGATAGAAATAAAAGACGTGTGCTATACCTTGAATGATATTGCTCAAAGCAGTGAGTTCAATATGTCCGAGTATGAGGCATGCGAAGAAAGGCTTACTACAATTCGCTCTCTTAAAAGAAAGTACGGAGATTCTATTGAAGAAATATACAATTATTTAGATAAAATTCAAGAAGAATATGACTTTTTAGCTGACGGCGAAGAAAAAGTCAAAGAGTATGAAGAGATGAAGCTTGAATTGCTCAAAAGTCTTTATGACAATACGCAAAAGCTTTCCGCAGAAAGACAAAAAATTGCAAAAAGACTGTCTTTTGAGTTGTTGAGCGAATTAAAGCAACTTGGTATGTCGTCTTGTAAATTCCATGTTGAATTTACTCCTCTTAATAAATTTGAAGACTTTTTACCGACTGCAAACGGCAGTGATAATGCGGTATTTATGTTCAGCGCGAATGCAGGTCAACCTGAAAAGGAGCTCTCAAAAGTCATCTCCGGAGGCGAATTGTCGAGATTTATGCTTGCAATGAAAAAGATAATCGCCAATCTCGACGGCATATCTACCATGGTTTTTGACGAAATTGATACGGGTATCAGCGGAAAAATAGCTCAAATCGTAGCGCAGAAGATGTACGATATTTCAAAGGATAAGCAAGTGTTGGCTATCACGCATCTACCTCAACTTGCGTCAATGGCAGACAGTCATTATTTGATTGAAAAATCGTCTGAAAACGGACAAACGTTGACAAAACTTATATTCTTAGACGAAAATCAACGATTAAACGAGCTTTCGAGATTGATTGGCGGTCAGGACGTGTCGTCATACGCGATTCCGCATGCAAAAGAGATGCTGGAATTTGCTGAAAGATACAAGAATAGTTAAGTGTAAATAAAATTTTCGGTCGACGTGATAATAGCGTCGACATTTCTTATAATTTATTGAATAATTTTCCTCTCTTTTCTCAAACTAATCTGCGAGAGGTCAAGAATGTATACAAAATCAAAGTTTAATTTTATAGTAATTTTGACAATAGTTTTGCTGTTTGCACTTACGGCAATAACTATGTATTCAGTGGATCAAGTGCAAAGAGTTAAAGGCATTGAGACGTCTTTCGACTGTCTCGCAACGCAGGATATAAAAAATAACAAAGCAGTCGAGACGTCAAATAAGAAAAACAATTACGATTTCAAACTTTTTGGCATTATTCCCATTGGCAAAAGTCATGGATCAGGTGAAAAAAAGTACGTTGAACTTGGCGGATATCCCATTGGAATAGCAATAGATACCAACGGACTGTACGTGACGTCTAAGGTAAGCGTGGTCACGGATCGAGGCGCAATATGTCCGGTCGCAGATTGTGATATAAGGAGCGGAGACGTTTTGGTTGCTATAAACGACGTAAAAATAGAAAAGATACAGCAAATTTCCACGTTGTTGCAGAGTAATGATGAGATAACGATAAAAATCAAGAGCGGAACTCATGAAAAAGAATATACTATTACGCCTGCGCTTGACGCTTTGAGCGGAAAATATAAGTTGGGACTTTTACTTCAAGATCAAATAGAGGGTATCGGTACGATGACATATACTGACGGAGATAATTTCTATGCTCTTGGGCATACTGTCAAGGATATGAACGGAGAAAACGTCGTAGCTGACAGCGGAAGTATTTATAAGGCTTATATCAACGGCTACGTTAAAGGTCAAAGGGGAAGAGCAGGAGAACTTAACGGATCTTTTTCTACGATAGAGCAGGGATTTGGAAAAATCACGTCAAATAATAATTACGGACTGTACGGCAAGCTCAACGGAGAATGTTCAGGGCAAAAAATCCAACTCGGCACAAAGGCTGACGTTCAACCAGGTACTGCTTATATCTATACTACAATAGACGGACAGGCGCCTCAGAAATATGAAATACAAATTATAAAGGCAAACAACCAATCCTCTCCGTCAGAGAAGAGTATGGTGTTGAGAATAGTTGACAAGAGACTGCTTGATTCAACGGGCGGAATAGTACAGGGTATGAGCGGAAGCCCTATTATACAAAATGACAAACTCATAGGATCTGTAACGCACGTTTTTACTTCTGATCCTACTAAGGGATATGGTGTATATATAGATTGGATGAAGCCGTAAAATCTCTTAGATTTCTCAAATAACTAAAAAAGTATTCTTATTTAGCTCAATATTTATAATAATTGCAAGATATTTAGTATTTATGCTACTTATCTTGCATTTTAATAAATATATCATTACACTCATAGAAAATAACAGTTGCAATAGTATTTTCTCTCAAATATTTTTACTTACGCTTTCATAATAAGATGTCAAAAACACAATCAAATTCTTGCTTTAAATTCGATTATATTATATAATATATATATTACAGATTTATAGGAGAAAACTATGTCAACAAACTATGTAGATCCATTGACCACTAGATATGCCACAAAGCCTATGCTCGAACAGTTTGCGGAAAAAACCCGTATGATTTTGTGGAGAAAGCTGTGGCTTGCCTTAGCAGAGAGCGAAAAAGAACTCGGTCTTAATATCACAGACGAGCAGATATCTCAAATGAAAGAGCATATCGAAGATATAAATTTTGACGTTGCAAAGGAAAGAGAGAAGATAGTCAGGCACGACGTCATGGCGTACGTCTATGCTTACGGTCAGCAGTGTCCTAAGGCAATGCCGATAATCCACCTTGGAGCGACAAGCTGCTATGTCACCGATAATTCAGACGCTATAATTTATCATGATGCTCTTATTCTTGTAAAGAATAAATTGGTCAACGTGATGGACAAGCTTGCTAAATTTGCTTTGAAATATGCCGATATGCCTACGCTAGGCTTTACGCACCTGCAACCGGCTCAGCTTGTCACAGTTGGAAAAAGAGCTTCTCTTTGGCTGCAAGAATTGCTTATGGACTATGAAAACCTACAATTTGTTATAGACAACACAAGACTTAGAGGCGTAAAGGGAACTACGGGAACACAAGCAAGCTTCTTGCAACTTTTTGACGGAGATCATGAAAAAGTAAAAAAACTTAATGAACTTGTCGTCAAAAAGATGGGATTTGAAAAGACTTTTGCCGTTAGCGGTCAGACGTATAGCAGAAAGTATGACTACAATATTCTCTCGGTATTATCGCAAATCGCGCAAAGCGCATACAAATTCGCCAATGACCTTAGAATATTGCAAAATATGAAGGAGATGGAGGAGCCTTTTGAAAAAAATCAAATCGGCTCCTCGGCTATGGCGTATAAACGCAATCCTATGCGCAGCGAAAGAATATGTTCGCTTGCAAGATACGTCATGACTTTGCCTGCAAATGCCGCCAATACTGCCGCAACGCAGTGGTTTGAGCGTACGTTGGACGATTCTGCCAACAGAAGATTGGTCATGGCGCAGGCATTTTTATCTATTGACGCAATATTAGAGATTTACATGAACGTAGCCGACGGTATGGTCGTATATGAGAATACGATAAACAAACATATTATGGCTGAACTGCCGTTTATGTCGAC
This sequence comes from uncultured Christensenella sp., assembly GCA_910579785.1. Classification (GTDB taxonomy): domain Bacteria; phylum Bacillota; class Clostridia; order Christensenellales; family UBA3700; genus RACS-045. Next base: position 101,440 of record CAJTVJ010000004.1, read on the forward strand.
AGAAGTTATTTTGATGGAATGCGTCAAAGCGGGCGGAGACAGGCAGGAATTGCATGAAAAAATCAGAGTGCATTCTATGGAGGCGTCAAAAATGGTCAAGCAATTCGGCAAAGACAACGACTTGATAGACAGGATAAAAAAAGACAGCGCATTTGCCGCTATAAATGACAAAATAGACAACATTCTTGATCCCAAGAACTTTATTGGTCGTTCAAAAGAGCAAACTATTGAGTTTATAGAGCAAGAAATCGAGCCTATTTTAAACGAAAATAAGTCTTGTTTAGGTTTAAATGGACAAGTAAACGTTTAAAAATAACGATTAAATAGTATTTATAGGCAAGTAAATTCTGCTTGCCTATATTTTTTTATTTATTTTGTACAAAATTGTTGCAATTTGTAATTTAATGCTATATAATTACACTACAACAATTAAAAAAGGTTTTAAATTTATGTTACCAAAAGAAGAAAAGAACAATTTAATGCAGTGGCAAGTCCAAATTAGCAAAAGAGATGCAGAGATAATCAATGAATTTATCAGACTTAACAATTTGACAAACGAAAGATTTCTGCAACTTATATGCGCGCACTATGTGCACGCATCATCCAAGAGGCGCAAAAGATTATTTGAAATTAACGGAGCTAACAAATATGGAAAACGGACATCCAACGTTGACCGATTCGTCTACTATAAAAAACGGTAAAGTTGTTTGGACGGCTTATCTTACACCGGAAGAATACGATTTTATAAATTTAATGGTGAAAGGCAGCTGTATGACGAAGGAAAAGTTTTTCGTACTCGCAAGCTATTTCTATATTGCTTTAAATAATAATTTAAAGTGATGTGGTTTTGGTATAAATCAAATTTTTGCGCCCATTTGATTTTACCGATACAAGATAGCGCAGTCAATGTAATACAAAAATATTATTGAGTAGAAATCAAGCTTGATTTTACCTCTATGCCGTATCTATAAACTATATATAGATACGGTATTAAATATATAAAAGCGAGGGGAAGAGTGCGGCGGGATTTGAACTTGCAAATTATTGACATAAACTTTGATTTATGCTAACATATTTTTGATATGTATCGCTGTCAATTTTGCACTGCAAGATATGATGTGAAGTAGGTCTAATATGATAGATTAAGTTTATTTATCAAATTGCAATGTAAAATAAAAAATGACCGATTACAGTCATTTTTTGGCAGGGGAGACGCGATTCGAACACGCAACCAATGGTTTTGGAGACCACTACTCTACCGTTGAGCCACTCCCCTAAGTGAAAAGTATCAACTTCTTAAATCTTAAATATTATATATAATCTTTTGAGAAGTGTCAAGAAAATAATAGTAATTTGGAGCAAATTTATGAATAGAAAATACAAACTCGGTTTTATCGGCTGCGGCAATATGGCAAAAGCCATAATACACGGCATTATTCAAAGTAAAATTATCTCAATCGACGAAATGATAGTCTCAACACCTAGCATCAGTGCGCCTTATAAGGGGATTGCCTATACCAACGATAATTCATACGTTATGTCGTCATGTGAAAACGTCGTGTTGGCAGTCAAACCGCAAATTTTTAGAGAGATTGCGTCAAAATTAGACGGCAAAGATTGCAATGCGATTATTTCTATAATGGCAGGCGTTAGCATGTCCACCATAGTTGACGCTTGCAATTGTGACAGAGTTTTTAGAATAATGCCAAATACTCCTTGCGCAATAGGCGAAGGAGTGAGCGCAATAACCTCGCTCAATTCAGATAAGGACACGTCGGATTTTGTTGAAAGCGTATTTTCTACCGTATCCAAGGTTGTGAAGGTCGACGAGAAATATTTTGACGCAGTGACGTCAATAAGCGGCAGCGGACCTGCTTACGTGTATTATTTCATCAAAGCCATGATTGAAGGCGGTATGAAAGGCGGACTCGATTTTAATCAAAGCAAAGAACTTGCTATTGCAACAATGATAGGAGCCAGCAAAATGGTGGACAAGAGCGACGAAAATATCGACGTGCTTATCGACAAAGTTTGCTCTAAGGGCGGAACTACTATTCAGGCAATCGATACGTTCAAAAGAAAACAAATTTTAGAAGGAATAGTCGAAGGTATTGAAAATTGCAGAAAGAGAAGCGAGGAATTGAGCAAAGCATGAAAAAAGTGACGATATATACTGACGGCGCATGCTCCGGCAATCCCGGAATAGGAGGTTGGGGGACTATACTTATTTACAACGGAATAGAAAAGGAACTGAGCGGCTACAATAAGGATACCACCAACAACAGAATGGAGTTATTTGCCGTCATACAAGGGCTAAGCGCGCTAAAAGAGTCGTGCGACGTGCAAATATACAGCGATTCAGCATACGTATGCAACGCATTCTCAGAAGGCTGGACAAGACAATGGGAATCTAATAATTGGAAGACTTCGAGCAAATCTGCCGTAAAAAACGACGACCTTTGGAAGCATCTGCTTATGCTCATAGCAAAGCATAAAGTTGAATTTATAAAAGTCAAAGGACACTCTGACAACGATTATAATAACCGTTGCGACAAATTGGCGACGGATGAAATAAAAAAAGTCAAAAAGAACTTGGGCTTAAATTGAATCATATAAAATATTATAATACTTTTTCCTCATAAAGTAATTATTTATTAGATTACTGCTTATAATATTTATAAGATTATGACGCTGAAATCAAGACTGATATCATTGAGTGTAGTGGGTTTAGCATTGACAATATACAACGTCATGTTATATCAGCTATCTGCAAATTTTCCATTGAACAGGTATGTAAAATTGACATGCTTGTTACTTAATTTGCCGATTATTGCATTGGTCATATTTTCATCCGTAAGAAATTACAGGCAAATTCTCAGATGGTCAATATGCACGTCAGCGCTAATGGCTATTTTTGCTATTTCTTATTATATTATTTTGAAATACAATCTTATATCAAAATTCAACAGCGCAGAAAAAATTCAAGCATTCTTGGCAAAATACGGGGCATATGCCGGTCTTATTTATATATTGATACAATTCTTGCAGGTCACTATTATTCCAGTTCCCGCGGCAATAACTACCGTGGCAGGCGTTGCGCTGTTTGGATTTTGGCAGACTTTCTTATACAGTATAATAGGCATTATGTGCGGATCAATGTTTGCATTTTTCCTAGGAAGGCGATTTGGAGTGAAGCTAATAATATGGCTGTGCGGTCAAAGCGTATATGAGAAATACACCAAGCTGACAAAAGGAAAGGATAAAATAGTATTGACTATGATGTTCTTATTTCCTTTTTTCCCGGACGATCTGCTTTGTATCGCAGCCGGTATCACTGACATGAAATATTGGGAATTTTTTGTAATTATGCTCTTTACAAGACCTATAAATATATTGATCATGGAGGGAGCGTTCAAGGGGATAAGCTCAATTCCTCTCACAGGATACGGAATACCTATCTGGATAGCGCTTATCGGAGGCACTCTTGCTATCGTTGCGATAGCATTTAAATACAGTAAAAATATTGAGGATATACTAATGAATCTCTTTGATAAAATATCAAGTAAATTCCATAGAAAATCAAAAGTAATAAAGACAAAAGGGTATTCCAATTCCCCCTCATGCTACGATAAAAATAATATACTAAAATAAAAGAGAGGATATCCTCTCTTTAAATTTTATCATTTAATTTATGTGATATTTATAAGTTCGATACAACGTAGTATATATTATCGAATGCAACGGCACGTTGAAGAGTAGAATACTCGGCAATATTATAGGTCTTTGCATTGACAAATAGTCGTTTATATTGGCGCCGAACTCCACAAATCCCAGCAGTGCAAATACTATTGGCAGAGTTATCACCGGTAAAAACGATAACAATAGCGACGTCTTAGGATTGTAATTGGCATATGATTTCTTGGTAGGATCGATAATATACATGACGCCTCTTATTGCGGGATATATGGCTATTGCCAATATCGAAAGCAACCATAGATCCGACACTTTATTAGAAGTGCTATTGCAAATAACATGAGATATAATCAATTCAACTGCCAAAATAGCAAATATTATCAATGACGTATGCAAATGCAGCTTATTTGAAAAATAATATCTATTTACATAGTATTCCATTGTATTATGCTTGTCGTAAGGTTTGATAGTCACGCCTTTTGATTGGTACTTATATACCATCTCTTTCATTGTCAAAAATTCAATATCTGCGCTGATATCGGGTTGAGCGTCTTCCTCGTCTTCAACGTTAAATAGGTCTGTAAACGTGCCGACGTAATTTACGTCGTTTTCAT
>CAJTVJ010000005.1:0-865 GCA_910579785.1 uncultured Christensenella sp.
ACCGTCTCGACAGGCACTTCGACTACTTTCTCAACAGGCTTCTCTACTATCTTCTCGATTATCTGCGGTTGAGACGGCAATACCTGAATAGCAGATTGATTGCCTGACAGTTCAAGGATCTTTTCCATCAGCTTTTCTTGATTGCTTAGCATTTGCTTTATTGTCTCGTCATTCACATTAGTTGCGACGACTTCTTTTTCTACTATGCGTTCCGGTTTTTCTGCCAACTCTCGCATCAAGGTTTCGTTTTGCTCAATGAGTTTAGCGACAAGTTCGTTATTGTTGCCAGAAGGCTTTTCCGCAAACTGTATCATCATTTCACGCATAGCCCTCTGCTCTTCTATAAGACTGTTTATCACCTCGTCATTATTAGAAGCTTGTTGCGGAAGCGCCTGTTGCATACCTGGCAATAGTGCCGTAACTGTCTCGCTTATAAGTCCGCGCATATCCTCCATATTTATACCTTGTTGAGCATATGCACCTTGATTACCTGCGCCGCCGTTGTTGCCGCCCATCATGTGCATGAACATCATTTTCATATCTTCGTCACGACGGCGAGCATCTTCTTTTTCCTCGTCCTTTATTCTTGATTCATAATCGTATCGCGCTTCTTCCATCTCTTCTTGCGCTTTGTTGAGCTTGACTTTCGTCAGTATCATAAAGACTAAGCTTGCTACCGCCAAGCCCATTAGTACGCTTGCGATTATTGTCCAAGTATTCATTGCCAAACCGAATAAGCCTGTCGCTGCGGCATAGTATGCCTTATACCTATTCTCCGTAGCTTTCTTTGCCTTCTTCGCTTTGCTTAGGTTGCTTGCGCCCTTACATGTAAATATTATTATCAATACTATGCTTATGCCGCTCG
>CAJTVJ010000005.1:873-3769 GCA_910579785.1 uncultured Christensenella sp.
ATTCTTCTCCAATATCATAAATACCAAGCTCAATACCGCCAAGCCCATAAGTACGCACGCTATCGCCGTCCAGCCGCTAAATGCCAATCCTAGGAACGTACCTGCATAGTATTCCTTAAACTTGCTCTGCGCCAATTTCTTGCTCTGCTTTGCCTTGCTTGCATACCCTATACCTTTGCTCATAAATATTATTATCAATATTATACTTATAAAGCTTGCTATCAACTGCCATAACGGCATTTCTTTGAGTTTCTTCAACAACTCGTCCAATGCTCCGCCATCGCCGCCCGGCTCGTTTCCGCTATTGATGTCGCCGCTTGGATTGTTATCGTCAGGCTCATTATCCTCTTCATTCTGCGGATAATGCGTATTGTTCGGGTCGTTGGGGTCTTGCATATTTGCTATATCTTCACCCCTCAACTCAAACTCTTCCCACGCTGTCTCGTACGTGCCGTCGGTAAACGAATAGTTGTTGCGCATTTCCTCTTTTATTACTGCCTTGATTTGGTACTTGTTGCCTGCGCTTAATTGGCTGTATTCCACCCGATTACCTTCCGCGTCTGCTATCTCGTATTCTATTCCGTCTATCTGTCCGTACTTCAAGTTGAGTACGTACGGCTTGGCGTCCTTATTCCATTCCTTCTTTATAGTTGCCGCTATTATCTCAAACGTATACTGCTTTGTTCCGCTCAATACTACGCTATTCTTGTTGGACGTGATCACAACCAAGTAATTGCCTCTCTCAATAGGAGCGCCATCCAACTTGTGCGCCTCGTCTGCTATATCTCCGCTGTAATACGTCAAAGTGAAGTCATTAAGCGTTGCTCCGCTTCCGCTTATCACCAACTTTACGTTCCTAGGCTTGCCGTTGTATTCTATCTTATTGCTTGCCAAACTTACGCTTACAGAATTAGCACCGCCGCCTACGGTGAAAAAAGGCGAATACATTGCGCTGTCACTTACTCCATCTTTAAACTTGTAATTATCTTTGTCTATCAGCTTGGGGAACGCCTTGTAATACTTCGCTTGCGTAGATGAATACTCTATATCCTCTAAGGCTATTGGCTCAGTACCTATTACATTGTTTCTGTTGTCTGCTTCGTAGTACTCATACTCCACTACGCCGTCCGCATTTGGATCTTTGAGCACGTATATATTGTACGTATTTCCGCTGTCATCTGTATGGCTCTTGACTACCCAGTCGCTGTTGCTTCCTACAGATATTACAGCCGGCACTATCTCCCATTCCATAGACCAGTCTATTTCGCCTATATACGACTCGCCGTCGCTCTCTATCGGCAAAATATAATTATCTGCGTAATCGCCCACCAACTTGAATCCGTTTATAAATACGCTTCCTTGCGATCCTACTGAGCTTCCGCTTACCACTCCGCCATAATCCGCATCCAATCCATCCGGTAAGCTTTCCAATACCATTTCTACTATTCCGCCGGCATACTCAACCTTGCCTTCGCCTTTCCACTTGACGTTGCTCAAATCAAACTTGGCTTTAACTATCTGCCACTTTATCGTATAACTCGTCACCGCTCCGTTTGGCGTCGTAGAATCTTTTATCTCTACAATCGTCTCATACTCATCCGCATTCTTTCCGTACGGGACTTCTACGCTTGAAGAATTGAGCGTCTTTATACTTACTTGCTCATATCCGTTGGGAGGAGTCACCTCAAAGTGATACTCCCTACCGTCGTATGCAAAATTATCGTAAACCGATTGATAATCGCCTATATTCGCCGCTACGATTATGCCGTCAGTGTTGCCTTCTCCGTCATACAGCATCCACAACAGCTGTGACCCCGGCTCTACTTCCTGTACTTCAAGCTCCGCTCCGTTGACTACGCTCACCGTATAGCTATTCCCGTCTGCTTCGCCGTCAACTACCTTAGCTGTCAAATCATACGTGCCCTTTCGTAACAAGCCTATATTGAGCGATATACCATCATATTTTGTTTTGTTGCCCACTAGCTCTATTTTGTCACTCAATACATATTCCGTATAATCGTCCTTGGCATATATTTGTATATACGCCTTCTTGCCCATATGTACTTTCTTCTGTGGGTCGGGTATCTCCACCGTCACCTTCTTCTTGCTGTTTCTTATTCCTATTATATTACTGCTCGTCCCATCTAATATTCCTATCTCTATCGGCGCTGGCGTTACTTCAAATTCCAGCTTGCCGCTCGACGGCGCGCCTCTCAACTTACAGTTGTCTCCATACGCGTCCTTTATCTTTACGTCCAACTCATACACGCCGACATACATGGCTTGCGCCACTCCGTATCTATCCTCGTAGCTTACTCCGTCTGCTCCGCCGGTATAGCTCACCTCTATGTAGTTTTTATCAAAACTATTCAAAGTAAATCTGATTACATTATCCCCTGCATAGTTGTGCTTCAACTTGTACTCCCCGTTCTCAAACGTCGGAAAGTCTATGTACCTCGTCTCTATCTTAAAATCAAAGTACCTTATATACTGAGTCTCGCCTTTATCCGTATTCGGTGTTCCTGAAAACTTGACTTCGTTTGTCTGATACGCCGACTTTATCTCTGCTTTGACCGTATACGTACCTACGTCCGTCATTCCGTCGGGATACGTGATATCTATATATTGATCGTTGTACCAGCTCTTCTGACTGTCCGACAGATCGTCGATACTAAGCTTGTTGCCTGTATACGTCAAACTTACGTCGCTAGGAGATTTGAATACCGATGCAGTGTAGCTTGCGCTTATGCTCTCCGCATAGTTGCCGCCTCTCACCTCATCGGCAAACAATACCGTGATACTGTATCCGCTTGCGTCCACTCCGCTTGGCAAAGTCGCTGTCGCCACACCGCCGTTAAACTCTGCCGTTGCCTGATACTTGACTTCTCCGTTGCCT
>CAJTVJ010000005.1:3778-97842 GCA_910579785.1 uncultured Christensenella sp.
ACTCCGCTTGGCAAAGTCGCTGTCGCCACACCGCCGTTAAACTCTGCCGTTGCCTGATACTTGACTTCTCCGTTGCCAGACTTATCTGCAAGCAATATAATAGCACTGCCGCCCTGTCCTGACTTGGTCACAGATACCTTGTTGCCAGACAAAGTTATATCCGGAGCGCTTGATATGTTTTCATTATAGTTGACGTAGTCCGCTGTCTTCAAATATACCTTATATGCCGGCTTGCCACCATTAACTGTACTTACAGGCGCAAATACCATATCATTTGTTGACACATCGGAGGATGTCGCATATATTACGTTGACATCGTCAAAAACAAATGCTGGACGAATGCCAATCATTTCAGTGACATAATTTATACCCACATAGCCATTAACAACAAAAAATGCAAGAGAATCGCTGCCATTATGTCCCGCTGTACGTAACCACCATGCATAACTCGTATCATTTCTCGTGTATAAATAATCCGAAATTACTGAACCGCTGTTGTCGTGATAACCCGGATAAAACTCTGATTCCTCTGTCCAACTGCTATTAGCTTTTTTGGCATATACCTCGCCACTGTCGCCAAAACCGTATGCCGTATTATTTATATCGTAATAATCGAGCAAAAACAGATTGTCAGAAGTACTTTCTATAACACTTGTTCCGACTTGCGAAGCATAAGTACCGGGAACGCCATTGATACCTACCGGAGCATATTGACCTTTGCCTGTTCCTACGATATTATTAGTCTTGTAACATGGCGATGAAGTACTATATCCCCAATTCTTGGTTTCATACTTCTTGCTTGACAGTATGTTATTTCGTTCTTGCTCACTAAATAATTTATAAAACCAAGAATTGCTAATGGGAATATTTGTCGTAGCCGTAGGTAATACCGTTGGACTTACTACGTCGCTAATAAAATCTCCACCGTTTAGCACTGCTCTGATTTCGCTTGTTCCCCAATAAGCATAGTATGGATTGGTCTGCCTAGTATGATATCTTTGTGTTCCTACTAAATAGTCCGACATAAGCAACATGCCACCATTGCTATATTTTGTATCATTGGCAGATAATACTCTCCACTTTATTGCCCCTGTATGAGCATTGGTGCCCGTATTACCATTTATATTGTTGAAATTGTCTCCAAAATAAATATAATCGTTTTGAGCGCCTTGGATAACCTTAGAAAAATGATCTTGACTTATTCCATTTTCATTGAGATTAAGCACAGACGCAGTGCCTGGCACAACCGCAGCTGCTGTTACCTCTTCCCCTTCAAATCTGCTGTAATTGCTAAAAACGGTACAAAGTATTATTGTAAGCATGAGCAAAATACATGCCGGTACCAACAAGTATTTTCCCTTAATAATATGTTTATTCATTCTCAGGACCTCTTTTGCATACCTCTTCTTGTCACATATATCAAAATAAACTCACACGTAGACTTACTCATTGCTAATAATACTTTAGGATTTACTCTTGCAAAATCTAAACGTATTGCTAATCCTCACTTTTGGTTAACGCAATACCATTTAATTATTAGCCATATAATTTAAGTTTTTTTGATTTGATACAATCGCTAAGACTATCTGTATTAGTACAAATATTCCAAGAAAAGTATACTTAAACTGACCTGTCAATATTGATTCTAACGCGCGCGCGAAATATACTTTTTATAAAAAAATACGCCGTTTCACGATATAGAAATGGCAAGTCAGTAAATGTATACTTTTCTTAGAATGGGTGTAATTGACTTTAAAAATAGAATGAAAATGTTTGATTATTATATGTGTTTTTAATAGGATGAGACTTCTCCGCTCCGTTTCACTTCGGTCGAAGTGACCTGGGCGTTCACCGCGACTTTAAAATACACAATCACTTTACAGAGCAAAGTGATTGCTAAACTAACAGTCGGGTTCCGCCCCTACCGACCAAACGAAAATGCACGCTTACGCTACATTTTGTCGGTACTTATTTAACTCGTTGAGACCTCTCCGCGTAGGGCGTAAGGAGCGGAGCGACGGCATAGCGAGCAAGCAGGTGCGTCTCGTGCGAGCGTCGGTGACGATTATACCCCAAACTCGTAATTATATAGTCATTTCGACTGAAACGCAGTGGAATGGAGAAATCTAATCCTTGTGAATTTAAACTAAAACAAAATAAATACGCGACTAAAAGTCGCGTATTTATTTGATTAGTCGAGGACTTTTATAATTTTGTCCTTAATAGCCTTTTTCCCTTGCTCCATAATCGTAGACTTCATCTTTGACGAAGCTACGACCGCAGTCAAAACGCCGGCTCCAAAACCTAGCATCAATCCAGCTTTCAACATTTGTCCACCTCCATAGCTTAGTTGCGCATTACTTTGATAAGTATTCGCCTATGCTTAGTGTGTACGCAAAAGGAATTTTTAAATATACAAATGCGGTTTTGCCTTGGAAAATTTAGGATATTCAAAGATTACAAAAATATTCTTAGGCAAATATTCCCTGTCGTCTTTTATTTATTTTCTGCCTTTTTGCTTCGATAGTCATTGATGGCTTCTTTTATAGCTTCTTCTGCAAGCACGCTGCAATGTATCTTTTGCGGAGGCAGACCTTCAAGTTCTTCTACTACTTCTGCGTTGGTGAGATTAAGAGCCTCGTCAAGCGTCATACCCTTGACCATTTCTGTGGCAGTAGAACTTGTAGCAATAGCAGCCGCGCAACCAAACGTCCTGAACTTAGCGTCCACTATCCTATCGTCCTCTATCTTCAAACTTATCTCCATTATATCTCCGCAAGCGGCATTGCCAACTTTGCCTACGCCGTCGGCATTCTCAATAAATCCCACGTTTTTGGGATTGGCAAACGCTTCTTTTACTTTATCGTTATACATAATATGCTCCTTTATTTGTTGTAAAGAGGCGACATTTTACGAAGTATGTCAATCGTCTCTTTAAGTTTTTCTAACGTGTATTTTGCTTCGTCCAAAGTGTTGTTTTTGCCAAAGGAAAACCTTATTGATCCATGAGCGACCTCTATCGGTACGCCTATCGACAAAAGTACGTACGACGGCTCCAAAGATCCGGACGAACATGCCGAGCCGCTTGATACTGCTATGCCTGCCATATCCAATCTCATAAGTATCGATTCTCCCTCAACGTACTTAAAAGAAAAATTGGCGTTGGAAGGCAATCTTTTGGACGTGTCCTTTGGTCCGTTGTAATATATATCGTCGATGGAAGCAAGCACGTTCTCTACAAAATAGTCTCTTATCGACGAAATATGCGCGTTATTTTTCTCCATACCGTCGATAGCCATTTCTATCGCCTTGCCCATACCTACGATGGCAGGCGTATTGATAGTCGAAGCTCTCAAATTACGCTCCTGCTCTCCGCCGTCCATAAATCTGTTGATTTTCAAGCCGTTGCGCTTATACAGCACGCCTACACCCTTAGGACCGTAAAATTTATGTCCGCTCATTGACAGCAAATCAATATTGTCTTTTACAACGTCGATAGGCACGTTGCCCACCGCCTGCACTGCGTCGGTATGAAATGCCACGTTGTGACTTTTTGCTATCTCGCCTATCTTGCCAAAAGGCTGAATCGAACCTATTTCGTTGTTGGCTGTCATTATGCTGATAAGTATCGTGTCGGGTCTGATTGCATTTTGCAATTCGTCCAAGCTTATGATTCCCTCGCTGTCAACGGAAAGATACGTCACTTCAAACCCCTGCTTTTGCAAGCTCTCGCACGTCTTTATCACCGCAGGATGCTCTATGCAAGATGTGATTATATGTTTCCCCTTGTCGGCGCGGGCATATGCAATGCCCTTGATTGCCCAATTATCGCTCTCGGTGCCGCCCGACGTAAAATATATTTCGCTTGGCTTTGCTCCTATCGCCTTGGCAATCTTTTCTCTCGCCTCGTCTACGGCTTTGCTTGCGAGCCTTCCGCAAAAGTGCTGGGAAGAGGCATTGCCGAAAACTTCCGTAAAATACGGCGTCATCTCTTTAAGCACTTCGGGGTCGGTATACGTCGTGGCTGAATTATCTAAATAAATAAACTTATCTTTATCCATATTAAACCTCGTTTGTAATCAAATTTGACAGCGACATACCGTCCAAGCACTCGTTGATAGCAATATATAATTTATTCCAAACTTCATACGTCGAACAATTACATTTATCGTCACACTCGCCCGACGAATCGGTAGAACACTTGCACTTGTTGTCGCACTCGCCCGAAAGACAGTCGATTATGACAAGTCCGTCTTCAAGCACCCTGAGTACGTCGCCAACTGATATATTGTCGGGATCTTTGGCAAGAAAGTATCCGCCGCTGGCTCCTCGATTGGCATAGACAAGCCCTGCTTTGCGAAGCGAAGACAAAAGCTGTTCAAGATACTTATCGCTAAGTCCCAAATCCGACGACATGACGGATAGGCTTATCACCCCGTCGCCGTAGCGCTCAGCCATATAGCACATAGCCTTTAAACCATATCTGGCCTTTGAAGATAATTTCATTACGCCCTCATTCCCTAGTAATTTACTAGGTATTATTTTACGCTATTGTTGTGCGCTTGTCAACAACTTTTATACATATAAATAAAAATACGCCCCCTGCATAAGCAAAAGACGCATTTTGTTTTTTGATTTTTATTATTCAGCCTTGATGTGAATATACTTGATGTGGAACTTCAACATTCTTGCAGGTACCCAGAAAGAATAGATGCCGTTTGCCGCCTGTGCAGGTATATTCTATCTTGTTGCCGTCAACGGTAGTGTTGTTGCATACATATCCAACAACCCATACAACCATCCAAGGAAATGCAATGAAAGCCGTACATGCCGATACGAGTCCAACCAAGAAAAGTCTCAGCCAAAGTCCGAATGCTCCAATGTGGCAAACTGTCTTTTGGTTTTCTGCGACGTTTTGATTCTCTGCCATAACCTTTATCCTCCTTAATAAGTATTACTAGATGTAGTATAACCATATAAGATGGCTTTGTCAAGACTTTTAGTAATGAAATTTAAAGTTTTTGTAAAATTATGGCAGAAATACTTTCACGTGCAAATTTTAGCTATATAATTCGTCAAATATGAATAGCATTTATATTGATTTCCGTTTATTTCTATGCAATCGCCTCTAACTTCAAATGATTTTTCGCTACCGTCTTTCATCTTAAAAATTATACCGCTATAACCACCGTCATATTGCATACTTGTCTTTTTAAATCTTGTCTTAGAAAATTCCGTCAATATATATTCTATCTGTTGAGAGTCAAGCTCTAACTCTTGTCTTTGAGTATCTATATTTGAAAGATCATTATGATACAAATATGCAGATTCAACGGCATTTGTATCAATATTAAGCAAATCTTCTCCCGACTTCCAAATTGCAATATAAGTAATAAGTATCGATGATAGAATTATCACAACCACTGTCATGACAGAAAACAATATCCAACCTAGTTTCATTTTCATTTTATACTCCTTACTCATACAACTGATATTTTTCATAATATTTCCCCTTTTAAATATTATATAATACAATATTATAATTGTAAATATAAATATTTAAATAAATATGTGTAAAATAAATGCACCGCCGCTGACTAAAAGCCTTTGGGGTGCATTTTTCTTCGATACTTTAACAATATAAATTCGCGTAAGCCGTATTGGACTCGGCACGCAATTTATACGGTGTATTATCTGATTATATCGTTGGCATAAATAGGATATTTCTTGCAAAGAGCCGCAACTTTTGCAGAAACGCGCTCAACAGCCTCTTCTTTGTTGTCAACAAGATCGGCAATACACTCTGCAATGACTATCATATCCTCTTCTTTCATGCCTCTTGAAGTGACGGCAGGAGTGCCTATACGTACGCCGGAAGTGACAAACGGCTTTTGGGTGTCAAAAGGTATTGCATTCTTGTTGGCGGTGATATGTGCCTTGTCAAGAAGAGCTTCAAGCTCCTTGCCCGTCATTCCCTTTGCGGTCAAATCGATAAGCATCAAGTGATTGTCTGTGCCGCCCGATACAAGGTCAATGCCCTTGTCAAGCAACGTCTTGGCAAGCACTTGCGCATTCTTGACGATCTGTCTTTGATATTCCTTAAATTCCTCGCTCATGGCTTCTTTAAGCGCAACAGCCTTTGCTGCAATTATGTGCATAAGCGGTCCGCCTTGTGTGCCCGGGAAAATAGCCTTGTTGATTTTGAGAGCAAGTTCTTCATTGTTGGTGAGGATAAGTCCGCCTCTCGGTCCTCTCAAAGTCTTGTGGGTAGTCGTCGTAACTACGTCGGCATAAGGTACGGGATTTGCATGGCAGCCTGCCGCAACAAGTCCTGCGATGTGCGCCATATCAACCATCAGATATGCGCCTACGCTGTCTGCTATCTCTCTGAACTTCTTAAAATCCAAAGCTCTCGGATATGCGCTTGCTCCTGCAAGAATAAGCTTTGGCTTGCACTCCTTTGCAAGGCTTGCTATCTTGTCATAATCTATCATGCAGGTCTTTTCGTCAACCTCGTAAGGAACGATGTTGAAATACTTGCCGGATATGTTGACAGGACTGCCGTGCGAAAGGTGTCCGCCGTGAGCAAGGCTCATGCTGAGCACTGTGTCGCCGGGTTGCATAAGCGCAACGAAAGTTGCCAAATTGGCATTGGCGCCGCTGTGAGGTTGTACGTTGGCGTACTTAGCGCCAAACAGCTCGCATGCTCTTGCGATAGCAAGATTCTCGACTATGTCGACATACTCACAACCGCCGTAATATCTCTTTGCCGAATATCCCTCGGCATACTTGTTGGTCAAATGCGATCCTGCCGCAGCCATAACCGCAGGGGTAACAATATTTTCGCTTGCGATAAGCTCGATATTGCCTTGTTGACGGGCAAGTTCTAATTCCAAAGCGTCGCATACTTCGGGATCGGTGTCTCTTATAACTTTAAAATCTATCATAAGTATCTCCTAAATAAATATTTACTATTTTATATTATCATATTTCTTGCAATTTAATCAACAAAATAACACGCATTATTTTAATGACTTAATGCTTGTTGAATTCCATCGTTTTTACGGCGTGCTCGAATATGTGCGACCAATACCAACGGTCTTTGCCTAGGCAATTCCATGAACCTATGCCTTGTTTCCCTTGATAGGAAAAGAAAAACATGGCGTTGTATATGCTTTGATCCAAAGCTTGAGTAATAAAATCCACAAAGAATATCTTGCTGGGATTGTCAAACAACTTTGCTTCCCCAAACTGCGCTGTCGGATATACGCCCTTTAATACGGTAAGCATTTGCCTTCCAAAGTCGAATACGTCCCCGTCTTTTAACGCTCCAGAGAAATTGACGTTGAGATTTACGGTAGCATCGGGCGTCGTATAGATATATTTGGGCGCATTTGTAGGATATTTGATTCTGCGCATTTCGTCCGACATAACGATAAAGTTGCTTGGCATCACGGCAGTAATTGATCCGTCGACAATACTTGCTCTGACAAATTTAACTTCCGGCAACTTCGCTCCCTCCGGCATATCGGCGCAGAGGTCTTGATAGTTGAGTCCGAATATACCGTCTGCCAGCGCACTGCCGTTGACTGCAAACGTCGTTCCGCACGCCGAACAGTATGCCCTTTTTCCGTTGCTTTCGAGATGGACCGGCGATCCGCACTGCGAACAGCGAAGCGCCTCGACGTTTTTTCCTTTGCGAATAACTATGCCGTCGTTTTCGACCGTTTCTTGCTTTTTGCCGCACACAGAACATTCTCCGCCCAAATCTACGGCACCTCCGCAATATTGACAGACATTGCTTCTCAGTCTACCTTCGTCAATGACGCTGACATTGACGTTTGCTTCGGATATGATTTTAACCGAATCATCGGATTTGTCTTTGTTTGCGGATATGCTTCCGCCGTAATGAAAAATCCTGCTCTCACCCACGTACAAGTCACCCGCCGTCAAATTTGTCTTTTGCGCAATTACCGAAAGTATTTTAGATATGCCGTCGCATAGACGATTAAGCCATATCTCACTGTTCTTACCTCTCTCATAAGCGAGATATATATTTTGAGGGTCGCTCTCCCGTCCGTTTTCGTTCAAGAGTATCATTTCAAGAACGTATGCGGACTTGTAATCGGGATATCCTTTACTCTTGTCGGGACGATTAAGTCTAGCGGAAAAACTTAAATATTTTTCACCTTTGAACATTGAAGCAGCCCATTGGTCGAGACAAATCGACAAGATCGCTTCATCCACTTCGTCTATTAAATCGGAGTTCTTTTTGTATGCTTTGTCAATACGTTTATGCGCGTCTGAATCTGTATATTGCTCTGCAACCGCATAACAAAAAAATTCCTTTTCTTCATCCTTAAAACGGGAATTTTTTAAACCGTAGATGTATCCGCCGATCAGCGAAGCCGAATAATTGAGATTTTTTATCGCAGTATCTAAATACTTTATGTCGTTGCCGTCAAGCGGTCTGTCTTCATTCAGCCTCTTTTCTATATAAAAAGAGCAAGCCTCGTCATCTCCGTTTTCGAGTAAATTCCTCAACGTGTCTACGCTTGCATTTTGGTAAAATTCTTCTTGCTTTTCTTCTTCGTCGGCAAGTCTTTCGATCTGCTCGTACATATCAGCCGCAACGTCGTCACGGTTGTTTTTGATTACGTCGTCAATTTGCTTTTTGTTAAACATCTCCAAACCTCCGTTGTTTAAATTCAATTTGATTATATTCCTTACGTCGGAGATTGTCAATTATCGCAATCAAATAACTTTTAGCGTTTTTACTTTTTTGAGAGTATGCAAATTGCCCCATAATGCTTGATTTTAAATTCTTTTGGAGCACAATTTACAAGCATTTGTCTATGCTCGCTCTCCCATTCAGCCAGAAGCGACGGTGAAAGGCTTGCTCCGACTCCTCTGCAAGTTTTAATTCGTCCATGCCATGAGTCTCTGTCGAATCTCACTTTTAAGTCGAATATTTCTTTGTGCGAAATATCAAAATAGTCATAATATATCGGCGGCACGACTATGTGACGACGGGTTTCCCCACAACCCGTCCACGACGGATTATATTTCAATATCAACTCCTCGCTCTTTTTAGCTAAGTCATCCTCATATGGCAACCACGCCATATACAGCAATACAAACTTACCATCGGCTTTTAACACACTTGAGATATTTTTTGCCAAAACGTCATGATCAAAATAAGTAAAACACTGACAAGCAGTAACAACGTCAAAACTTTCGCTTGGAAAATTTATATCCTCCGCAGACACGCAGAGAAAGTTGATATTCATATCTTGACTTTTAGCCAATGACTTTGCTTGATCAATTTGGTTTTGAGATATATCCACCCCGACGAATTTTCCGCCGTATTTGTAAAGATTGCGGGGCAACACTCCCGTGCCTGTGCCAATATCCAATACTCTTTGATTTGCTATGCACAAACCAAAATCAGTGATTTTATTATAAAACTCGTCAGGATAAATGTCCCTATACTTGGCATAATCTGTACTAGTCTTGCCAAAGTCGAATTCTTTTCCGCTATCTATGTGTGATTTGTTCATAACTTCTCCCTATTATTAAAAAGATTAGATTTCTCCGCTACGCTAACGCTACATTTTGTCGTTACTTATTTAATTCGTTGAGATTTCTCCGCTTCACTTCGTTTCGGTCGAAATGACTTAAAGTTTGATTATCTAAAAGCAAAATATGGTCACCTCGACCGCAGCGGAGGTCTCAACAAATTGAATAAGTGATTGTGTATTTTAAAGTCGCGGTAAACGTCCAAGTCATTTCTCCAACAAACGTCCGATTACATAACCTGCGATCTTAATTCCGCTTAAAGGCGGAATATAACTGATACTGCCAACGCCGTCGCAAACAATCGCAGGCGACTTTGTATAGCATATATCCAAATTCTTTATGCCCCTGTCTTTGAGCGCTTTGCGGAGTTTCTTGGCAAGCGGATCGTAACTTGTCTTAAATATATCGCATATCTCAAAATCGCAAAGTTCTACTCTGTTGCCTGCTCCGCCTGCGCTTATGATATCAAGTCCTTTTTGTTTAGCAAGGCATATAAGTTCCACCTTATCTGCAAATGAATCTATCGCGTCGACAACCATATCCCAGCCCATATCAAGCACGGACGTATTGTCTGCCGAAAATCTTTCGCAAATCGAAATAACGTTGCAATTAGCATTTATATCCTTTATCCTCTGCTCAAATGCCTTGACCTTAGGCATTCCCAAAGTGGAATCAAGCGCGATTATTTGACGGTTTTTGTTGGATATATCGACCACGTCTTTATCCATCATACCGATCGTGCCTACTCCTGCTCTCGCAAGCATTTCTACGACGTATCCGCCGACGCCGCCGACGCCAACAACGAGAACGCGACTTGCAAAGAGTCTTTGCAAGCCGTCGTCTCCGATAAGTTTTATTTCGCGTGAAAACATATCAATCCTTCTTCTCGTCGAACTTTATTGCAAGTTCTTTAAGCTGTTTGTCTTCGACAGGCGAAGGCGCACCCGACATTAGACACGACGCGTTCTGCACCTTCGGGAACGCAATTACGTCCTTAATATTGTCCGTGCCTGTTACAAGCATAGTCAGTCTATCTAGACCAAACGCAAGTCCGCCGTGCGGAGGCGCGCCATACTTGAATGCCTCTACGAAAAATCCAAATCTCTCCTCAATATCCTCTTGGGTAAAGCCCAGGATTGAGAAAATCTTTTCTTGCATGAGAGGATCGTGTATACGTATACTTCCGCCGCCTGCTTCCTGCCCGTTGATGACCATATCGTATGCGTTGCTGCGTACTTTGAGAGGGTCGGTGTCAAGAAGAGGTATATCCTCAACGATCGCGCTGGTAAACGGATGGTGCACAGCGTAGTATCTGCCGTCTTCCTCCGAATATTCCAGAAGCGGGAAGTCAACTACCCAAAGGAAGTCAAACTTGCTCTTGTCATACAACTCGTATTTGTCTGCAATATGACATCTCAATGCGCCCAGCGAATCAAACACGACTTTGTTCTTGTCTGCAACAAAGAAGAGTATGTCGCCCTTTTGAGCGTCCATTGTCTCAAATATCGCCTTTTGTTCCTCTTCGCTCAAAAATTTGAGTATCGACGACGTGATACTTCCGTCTTCTCTAAACATTGCATACGCCAAGCCCTTTGCCCCATAGCTCTTGACAAACTCTCCGCAAGCGTCAACTTCTTTTCTCGTCATCTTTGAGCAAAGTCCTTTGGCATTTATCGCCCTTACGCTTCCGCCGCCTGCGACGGCATTTGTAAATACGGAAAATCCGCAGTCCTTGGCTATATCCGATAAATCTTTAAGCTGCATATCAAAACGGGTATCAGGCTTGTCGCTTCCCCATTTCTCCATAGCCTCGCTATACGGTATCCGCCTAAACTTCTCATTAAGCTCCATACCGAGGCACTCTTTGAATACCGCCTTGATAAGTCCTTCTGCGACGTTCATGACTTGCTCGTTGTCCTCGACGTAGCTCATCTCCATATCTATCTGCGAAAACTCGGGCTGACGGTTGGCTCTCAAATCTTCGTCGCGGAAACACTTGGCGATCTGATAATATCTGTCCATACCGGCAATCATAAGCAACTGTTTGAAGAGCTGCGGAGACTGAGGAAGAGCGTAGAACTCTCCATTGTGCAGTCTTGACGGCACCAAGTAATCGCGCGCGCCTTCGGGAGTAGACTTGCCCAAAAACGGAGTCTCTATCTCCAAAAAGCCGTTGTCGGAAAGATAATTGCGTACCACTCTCGTTATTTTGTCTCTCATAACAAGCTTGGATTGCAACGCGCTTCTGCGCAGGTCTAAATATCTGTATTTAAGTCTCAACGGCTCGCCTACCTTTATATCCTCTGTGATAACAAACGGCGTTACGTCAGCCTCAGACAAAATCTTCAAGTCGTGCGCAAGTATCTCCACCTCGCCCGTAGGCATATTCTTATTTATGTTGCTGCCTCTGCTTCTCACCTTGCCTGTGACTGCGATCACGTACTCGTTGCGTATCGTCGTAGCCTTGTCAAATATTGCCTTATCGACTTGATCGTCAAAAGCAACCTGCACCACTCCGCCTATATCTCTCAAATCTATGAAGAGCAAATTGCCGAGATTGCGATATTTCGCAACAAATCCCATGACGGTGACTTGCTTGTCAATATCGGCTGCGCGGAGCTGTCCGCATTTGTGAGTTCTCTCTAAGCCGTTTAAAAAATCTACCATAGTTGTTTCCTCTATTTATTTAATTATAATAATTATTTACTTTATCATTATTGTATTTGCCGTTTGCCTTTTGCACAGCGCCGTTGCCGTACGGCAAACTATATTAAGAGAGCTTTGACGATATATATTCGTATATCGTATCTCCGTCAAGGGATACGCTCTCCTGCTCTCCGCTGTACATAAATTTGACAGACGCCCTGCATTCTTTTATCTCGTCTTCACCGATGATGACGACTGCTCTGCATCCCAGCTTGTCCGCATACTTCATCTGCGCCTTAAAGCTTCTGTCCATCAAATCGTATTCGCATGACAGTCCTTTTTCTCTCAAACTCTTTGCAAGCGGCATAGCCAACTGCCTTGCCTCGTCGCACATAGGAGCGATATACACGTCAGACACAACTTCGCCGCCAAAGGTGTGACCAAGTTTGTCAAGCACTATTATAAGTCTTTCTAAGCCCATTCCGAATCCAACTGCGGACGTAGGTTTGCCTCCCACCTGCTCAACCAAGTTGTTGTATCTGCCGCCGCCGCATACGGTACCTTGCGCGCCAATGCTAGTCGATATAAATTCAAATACAGTGCGAGTGTAATAGTCAAGTCCTCTTACTATGCGCGGATTGACGGTATAGTCAAGCCCAATCGACGTCAGTCCTTTGCAGACGTTGTCATGGTGCGTCTTGCATTCGTCGCAAAGATAATCTATCGTATTGGGCGCGTCTTTTATTATCTCCTTGCACCCCTCTTCTTTGCAATCGAGGATTCTCAAAGGATTTTTATCAAGTCTATCCTTGCACGTAGCGCACATACCGTCGATTTTTGACGCAAGATATTCTTTGAGCGCGGCATTATATTCTTTGCGGCACTTGGGACATCCTATGGAGTTGATATTGAGTTGCAACTCTTTGACTCCCAACTTATCAAATATCGTCTTGGCAAGAGATATGACTTCAACGTCTGCCTGCCATGAGTCGGCTCCAAAGAATTCTACGCCGAATTGGTGGTGTTCTCTCAATCTGCCGGCTTGCGGTCTCTCATATCTAAATACCGGTGTGATATAATACATCTTAGTGGGCTGAGGTCTGTTGAAAAGTGAATTTTCAATAAACGCTCTCGCAACTCCTGCCGTACCCTCAGGTTTCAACGTCATACTTCTGCCGCCCTTATCCTCAAATGTATACATCTCCTTGTTGACAATATCCGTAGTGTCTCCCACTCCGCGCAAAAACAACTCGGTATGCTCAAACGTCGGAGTACGTATCTCACATGCTCCGAAAAGCCTTGCTACCTCTCTTACAATATTCTCTACGTAATGCCATTTGTAACTCTCAAAAGGTAAGACGTCTTTTGTTCCCTTAGGTATGTTTATCATTTTTAATTCTCCGTGATTTTTTGTTTTTATGTTGTTTCCTGCAAAGACCAAAGCTTAGTTGACTATAAGCATTATATGGTCACTTCGAGCGTAGTCGAGAAATCTTATCGAGTTTATATTTTCACAAGGATGAGACTTCTCCGCTTCACTTCATTTCGGTCAAAGTGACTTGAAGTTTGGTATGTTGCAATCTGTATTTAGTTACCTATAAGCACATTGACAAATCTTACAATATATACTTATTGAGATTCATCTTCTTGATTACGTTGTCAAAATGCTTATCAACGTACGCTTTGTCTATCACAACGTCCATTGCGTCGTTGGTGTTGCCTGCCTCAAAAGATATATCTTCAAGCAGACTTTCCATCATCGTATGCAAACGTCTTGCGCCGATATCCTCTTTGTTTTCATTCTCGACGGCGCAAAGCTTTGCCAACTGCTTTATCGCCTCGGCTGTAAACTTCAAGCTCACCTTGTCCACTCCCAAAAGCGCGGTATATTGCATCAAAATCGCATTGTCGGTCTTGGTGAGTATCTCCTCAAAGTCTTGCTCTGTCAAAGAGTCAAGTCTGACGGATATAGGAAATCTTCCTTGCAATTCGGGTATAAGATCGGATACGCTTGCAATATGGAACGCTCCTGCGGCAATGAAAAGAATATGATCCGTCTTTATCTGTCCGTACTTTGTGTTGACGGTACAACCCTCGACGATTGGCAGGATATCTCTCTGCACGCCCTCGCGCGATACGTCGTGTCCGCCGCCGTTGCCGCTTGCTTTATTGGCAATCTTATCTATCTCGTCGATAAATATTATACCCTCGTTCTCTGCTCTTGCAATAGCCTCTGCATTGACGTTGTCGGGATCGATAAGCTTTTGCTCTTCCTCTTCTATGAGTATCCTCAACGCCTCTTTGACGGTAACCGTCTTAGCCTTGGTCTTGCCCCCTCCCATCATTGACCCAAAAAGTTCGTTGATATTTATCTCCATACCGCCTTGATTGCTTATCGTCTGCTGTTTTGGCTTGACAGGCAATTCAAGCGTAATAGTAAGGTCGTCGACCTTGCCTTCTCTTATCTCTTGCAAGATATACCCTCTCATCTGTCCGTCGGACATATCGGGATAAGCTTCTTTTCTTCTCTTAGTGATTGCGGGCACAAGCTTTTCCTCGGCACGCTCTCTCGCTTTGAGTTCTACCTCTTTCGCCTTCTCTTCCGTCACCATTCTTATGGACGCCTCGACAAGATCGCGTACCATTGATTCTACGTCTCTGCCGACGTATCCCACCTCGGTGAACTTCGTCGCCTCGACCTTGATAAACGGCGCCTTGACAAGCTTGGCAAGTCTTCTTGCTATCTCCGTCTTACCTACGCCGGTGGGTCCCTGCATGATAATATTCTTTGGGCTTATTTCCTCGCGCAAATTCTGCGGAAGCTTGCTTCTTCTGTATCTGTTGCGAAGAGCCACTGCGACCGCTTTCTTGGCATTGGTCTGACCTATTATATATCTGTCAAGCTCCTGCACGATTTGTTTTGGAGTAAGATTGTTCATATTACACCTCCTCTACGATAATGTTGTTGTTGGTAAATACGCAAAGCTCGCTGGCAATTACCAATGCCTTGTAAGCTATATCTTTGGCGGAAAGGTCGGTCTCTTTTACCATAGCTCTTGCCGCTGCAAGCGCATAGTTGCCGCCTGAGCCTATTGCGCAAGCGTCGCCGTCGGGGTCGATGACTTCGCCGCTGCCCGATACGATAAGCAACGTATCCTTATCTGCGACCAACATCATAGCTTCCAACTTTCTCGCCTTGTCATCTCTCCAAAGCTCGGCAAGTTCTACTGCGCTGCGCATAAGATTGCCGCTGTATTTTTGCAACATTCTCTCAAACTTTTCGCTGAGGGATATTGCGTCGGATACGCTGCCTGCAAAGCCGATGACGACCTTATCGTCATATATCCTCTTGACTTTCTTTGCGCTGCCTTTGAGTATGACGCTCTGTCCCATAGTAATCTGACCGTCTCCTGCGATAGCTATCTTTCCGTCGCGTCTGACCGCGCATATGGTAGTACCCATCATTTCCATAACTGTGTCTCCTTATTCATTTATATCTTTTAGATAACTCTCTACTGCTGCTATGCACCGCAAAGAGTATTTATATTTTCGCTGTTTTTTGTCCCTCGGAGGGTCGTTGAGCGCAGGCAATATGCCGAAATTGGCATTCATTGGCTGATAATCGTCGACAGGCGTCGAGATATGTCTTTGCAACTGTCCTATTATGCAGACGTCCGGCATAATCATATCCGACTTTCCGCCAAGCCTCCTCGCAAGATTTATACCCGCTACAAGTCCGCTTGCCGCGCTTTCCATATATCCCTCTACTCCGGTGAGCTGACCTGCAAAAAATATATGTTTGTTATCTTTCAATGCCCAAGCGCTGTCAAGCACCTTGGGAGCATTGATAAACGTGTTGGCGTGCATCACGCCGTAACGCAGAAATTCAGCGTTCTCCAATCCGGGTATCATAGAAAACACCCTCTTTTGCTCTGCAAATTTCAGATTGGTCTGAAATCCTACTATGTTGTACGCATTGCCTTCTCTCTTTTCTTTGCGAAGCTGTACGACGGCGTAAGGGCGTCCTTCGCGGCGCGGATCGCGTATGCCCACCGGTCTCAACGGTCCGTATCTCATAGTGTCTATACCCCTCGACGCCATGACCTCTATCGGCATACATCGCTCAAATACTTCAAACTCAAAGTCTTTGAGTTTTGCTCTCTCCGCATTTATAAGCGCGTCATAAAAAGCCAAATACTCCTCTTTGTCCATCGCGCAGTTGAGATAGTCGTCTCCGCCTTTGCCGTATCTGGCGGCAAAAAACGCCTTGTCATAGTCTATGCTCTCGCCGTCAATTATAGGAGCTACCGCGTCGTAAAAGCTGAGGTATTCGCCTCCAAGACTGCTCGCTATCCAATCCGACATACCCTTGGACGTCAACGGTCCTGTGGCAATGACGGTGGGTATATCCATATCGACGTCTTCAACATCTTCTCTTACAAGACGAAAGCCGTCAAAGCTATGCAATATCTCTTCGACCTTTCTGCTGAGTTTCTCTCTGTCTACCGCAAGCGCGCCGCCTGCCGGCACGTCGCATTGATAGGCGCATTTGAGTATTATGCTGTCAAGCCTGGCAAGTTCGTACTTCAAAAGTCCTGAGGCATTGTCTATGCTCTGCGCTTTGAGCGAATTGGAACACACTAGTTCTGCCAAATGAGTCGTGGAATGACACGGAGTTCTGCCCACGCCTCTCATCTCATAAAGGTCTACTTGATATCCCCTTTTGAGAAGTTGATACGCGCTTTCGCATCCTGCCAAACCTCCGCCGATCACATTGACTTTCATGCCTTGTCTTTTTCCTTATTCTCTTTTTTCAACACCTGCGGAAGGTCCTTTTCTTCTACGCTTTCGCCGTATTTACATTCCTTGTTGGTGCATACGTATCTGGTGCCGTTTTTGCCGCTCCATACTTTCATAATTGACTTACATTGCGGACAAAGACGCGGCGCCGGCAAATCCCAAGATATGAACTTGCACGTAGGATAGTTGTTGCAAGAGAAAAAGTCCTTGCCCTTCTTAGACACCTTCTTATATACGTCTCCGCCGCACATAGGACATACTGCGACCGCCTCGCTGAGCGACTTGGTATTTCTGCATTTCGGGAAATTGGGACATGCCAAAAACTTGCCGTACTTGGAATCCCTTATGACCATCCTTGCTCCGCATTTGTCGCATATGACGTCGGACTCTTCTGCCTTAGGTTTCAATGACCCCGTCTGATGTTTTACTTCAAGCACTCTCTTGTGGAAGTCCCCGTAGAAATCTGCAATGACTTCATACCACTTGATATTGCCTTCTTCTATCTTGTCAAGGTTTTTCTCCATATCCGCAGTAAATTGCGTGTCCATTATTTCCGAGAAATTTTTGACAAGTTGATCTACGACTATCTCGCCAAGCTCAGTCGGCTTCATAAACTTGCCTTCTTTTTCGACGTAAGTACGCTTATAAAGTACTGTGATAGTCTTTTCAAACGTCGACGGTCTGCCTATGCCGTTTTCTTCCATAGCCTTGATAAACGATCCGTCGGTATATCTCTGCGGCGGCTTGGTAAATTTCTGCTCGCCCGTGATGTCTTTGAGATCGAGTACGTCGCCCTCTTTAAGGTCAGGCAGTTCCTTCGCGCTCTCTTCCTTTTCAGCAGAGCTGTACGCTTGGGTAAATCCCTTGAATACGCACACTTTGCCTTTAAGAGTATACCCGTACTTCTTATCGCTTTGAGATACGATATGCACCGTCAAAGTGTCGTATACGGCATTAGCCATCTGCGAGGCTACAAACCTGTCGTATATAAGCTTGTATAATTTATAATCGTTGCGCGGTATCTTATCCTTTAAAGATTCAGGCGTGCGCGAGAGCGTGATAGGTCTTATTGCCTCGTGCGCGTCCTGCGCTCCCGATCCCGTAGCATAGACGTTGGGCTTTTTAGGACAGTAGTCCTTGCCATAGTTGTCGGCAATGAAATCAAGCGCTTCCCTCTGCGCGTCCGCAGAGACTCTCACGCTGTCCGAACGAATATAGGTGACGAGCGCGACCTGTCCTTCACCCTGAACTTCGACGCCTTCGTACAGTCTCTGTGCGATTTGCGTTACCACAGACGCGCTGAATCCCAATTTGGATATGGCGTCCTGTTGCATTGTCGACGTGGTGAACGGAGGCGACGGCTTGGAGAAAGACTGCGCTCTCTTGACGTTGTCCACGCTCCACGCGCCTGCTTTGCTTGCGCCGATTATCTGGTCTGCTTGTTCTTTGCAGGTGACCTTAGTCTTCTTGCCGTCTATATCGACAAACTCGCTCTTAAACGACAAGTTCTTTTTATCTTTGACGCCAGCCGCGCCGTCTTTGGTGAGGTGCGCGTTGATAGTCCAATACTCCTGCGGCTTGAAATTGCGAATCTCCCTCTCTCTGTCGACAACCATTTTAAGCGCGACGGATTGCACTCTTCCTGCCGAAAGCCCGTTCTTTATCTGACGGGAAATGATAGGAGAAAGTTCATATCCCATAAGTCTGTCAAGCACTCTTCTCGCCTGCTGTGCGTCGACAAGTCCCATATTTATCTCTCTGGGATTTTCCAATGCCTTTTGCACTGCCTTTTTGGAAATCTCGTTGAATACTATCCTGACGTTGCTGTCTTTTATACCGCAGACGTTGGCAATGTGCCAAGATATTGCCTCTCCCTCTCTATCGGGGTCGGCTGCGAGATATACGGTGTCGCATTTCTCTATCTCCCTTTTTATCGTCTCGATAGTCTCTTTCTTGTCGGGATTGACGATATACTCGGGTTTAAAATTGTTGTTGACGTCCACGCCCATTGTCTTTTGAGGCAAGTCGCTGACGTGTCCCTTGGAAGCCACTACGCGATAGCCGCCGCCAAGATATTTTGAGATTGTCTTCGCCTTATGAGGCGACTCTACGATTATAAGTTTCATCTCCACTCCTTATTAAAGCTGAGGTATGATTTCATAATAATTCCCTTGTGTTTTCCTTATCACTCCGCAAATTTCAAGTTGCGTCAATATTCCCGACAGCTGACCGATATTTATTGCCGTAGCGTCAAATATCTCGTCAAAGTGCTTTGCTCCCTCTTGCAGCAAATCAACTATCGACTGGCTGTCCATATCCAGCTGTATAGCAATTTTATCTTCTTTGACGGCATTCCTGCCGAAAGCAAATATTACGTCGTCAGGCGTAATAGCTATCGTAGCCTGCAACTCCTTTATCTTTTTGTTGCACCCAACGCTTTGCTGCGAAAAGATACTGCCCGGTACGACAAAGAGTTCTTTGCCTTGCTCTATCGCATAGTCCGCTGTGATCAGCGAGCCGCTTCTGTCGCCGGCTTCGGGTATGAATACCGCATGCGCCAGCGCGCTTATTATCCTATTGCGCTCAGGAAAGTGATATTGCAGCGGCTTTGTACCCATAGGGTATTCGCTGATTATCAATCCCTTATCGACAATTTGCTGTTGCAAATTTAGATTTTCCGGCGGATAGCATATGTCAAGTCCGTTGGCCACGACGGCAATCGTCCTCGCGCCCTGTTCAATACACGCCTTATGTCCTATGCTGTCAACTCCTCTCGCAAGTCCGCTGACCACTGTAAGTCCCGATTTGATAAACGCGGGAAGAAAGTTGCTCATTACATTCTTGCCGTATGCGCTGACCTTTCTAGTGCCCACCACCGCCACGGTATCTTTGTCGTTTAAAAGCGACTTATCACCTTGATAATACAGCGTATACGGAGGGTCGTATATCTCTTTAAGCCTCTGCGGATAGTCGTCGTCAAGTATTGTTATCACGCCGATATTTCTGCTCTCCATCTTGGCTATCATTTTGTCAGCCACGCTGTAATCGTCATAAAGCTCGCAAGGTCTGTCCACACTGTCAAAGCGTCTCTTCCTCGCATTGTAGCCCTCTGTGACGGATAGCATTATCAAAGCCTTTTGGTCAGATGTATATTCCATATGCTAATCCCAATATTTCCTATCCAAAGAGCGATATTGTATCGCCTCTGCGACGTGCTTTGGCTGTATGTCCTGACTGCCGTCTAAGTCGGCTATCGTACGGGATACTTTGAGCACCCGGTTGGTAGCTCTCGCCGTCAAGTTGAGCTTGGTAAAAGCATTTTTCAAAAGCTCCTCGCCTGCCTTATCCAACTCGCAGTACTTGCGCACCTGCGCATTTGTCATTTCGTCGTTTGTCTTGGTAGACGTGCCGACGTATCTGTTGCGCTGCACCGTCCTTGCCTTTTCCACACGCGCCTTGATAGATTCGCTGCTCTCGTTCAATTCGCTGCTTCTGAATTCGTCATACGATATGCTGTCGACTTCTATCTGCAAGTCTATTCTGTCAAGCAGCGGACCGGAGAGTTTGGATATGTATCTGTGTATCTCCGACGGAGTGCATTTGCACTGCTGTACCTTAGAGCCCAAGTTGCCGCACGGACAGGGATTCATACTCGCCACCAACATAAATCTTGACGGATATTCAAGAGTGCGCTTTGCCCTCGACACCACCGCGACTCCGTCTTCAAGCGGCTGTCTCAACGTCTCCAACGTGCGCCTTTGATACTCTGGCATCTCGTCTAGAAACAACACTCCGTTGTGCGCCATGCTTATTTCGCCCGGTCTTGCATTTGCTCCGCCGCCCATCAACGCCGGCACTGTCGCCGTGTGGTGCGGAGTTCTGAAAGGTCTGTTGACGACTATGCCCACGCTGTCGTCGAGTATGCCTGCGACCGAATGTATCTTCGTCACCTCAATAGCTTCTTCAAAAGTCATATCGGGCATTATCGTAGGCACGCACTTTGCCATCATGGTCTTGCCTGCTCCCGGCGGTCCTATCAAAAGCACGTTGTGTCCGCCTGCTACGGCGATCTCCAACGCTCTCTTTGCGACAAACTGTCCTTTGACCTCCGCAAAGTCAACGTTGTATTTATTGGCTCTGCTTATCGACACAAATTCGCTCGTCTCCAACGGTTCGACTTGACTTGCGCCCGTCAAGAATTCTACTACCTGCGAAAGTTTGTCAAAGGCATACACCTCGATTCCGCCTATATAGCTTGCCTCTTTGGCATTCTTTGAGGGCAATATAAATTTCTTATGTCCGTTCTGTATCGCGGAGATTATAAGCGGCAGCACGCCCCGTATTGAGTTTATCGACCCGTCCAAAGACAGCTCTCCCAATATTATATAGTCTTTGTATGACTTGCTTTCAATCTCCTCGTTTGCCACGAGTATACCGACGGCGATAGCCAAATCAAAATGCGATCCTTCCTTCTTGGTATCCGCAGGCGCAAGATTGATAGTGATCTTGCGTATGGGATAATTGTAAAGGCTGTTTTTGATAGCCGCCCTCACCCTCTCTTTTGATTCTTTGACAGCCGTATCGGCAAGC
This sequence comes from uncultured Christensenella sp., assembly GCA_910579785.1. GTDB lineage: Bacteria > Bacillota > Clostridia > Christensenellales > UBA3700 > RACS-045. The sequence goes on from CAJTVJ010000005.1 coordinate 25,394, forward strand.
CCGACGGTGTCGTATGCGGGAAGACCGGCATTCAAATCTACTTCGATTGCGACTTCATATCCCTCGACGCCGTTGAGCGCATAACTCTTTGTCTTTGCAAGCATAATATTCCCCGCCTAAATCTTTAAGCCTTCTTTGACTTCTTTTTCTTTGATACCGCCTTGACGGTCTCTTGCGTCTTTGCTTCTTCCGCTCCCTCGTCGCTTATGTCTCTCTCTTTTTCAATGAGTAAGACGTTGGACGCCAAAGTCGCGTCGACTGCGACGTACAGCAGATAGAAAGTCGCCGCAACGGTTATGATACTGAATATTATCAAGAAAGCATTCTTGCTCTCAAAGCTCAACCAAGTCGCATTGTCCACGCCGCCTATATATCCGCTTCTCGACAGCAACTGCGCAAAGTTGAGGAAAGACAGCGTCGCAAGCGCGCCTGTGGTAATATAAAGTCTTATGTCAGGTGTGATTATCAAGTATATGAGTATCAGCGCAAGACCTATCGGCATGATGTCAAGCGTGCTTTGCGCGCCGATTGCCGAATATGCAACAAGCATTACGCCTGAGAGCAAAACCAAATCAAGTCGGTTGGCTGTGCGGATATAGTGATATATCACGTACGCGCTCATTGCAATGACGAACAGCCAATTGCCTATATCGAGTATCAATATGTCGGGTCTCATCTTTCCGCCTGCCGCAAATATCGAATAGATATTGAAAGTATCCTCGGAAAGTTTTGGATTGGCAGATTCAAAGAAACCGTACATTCTCGTAAATACAGTGAATACGCTTCCCTTTGCGACTTGCTCCCAGCATAGCGGCAAGGACAGCAAGTAGAACGCTACAAAACATCCTGCCATAGTCAACGCTATTTTCAACACCGAAGTCTTATCAGTCGCTATTGCGTAAATCTGATAAAGCAGTATCACAGGCAAAAGCACCAGCGCATAATTGCTGAACGCAAGCGCAAGCGTATAATATATTCCCGAGGAGACGTAGCTCTTTTGCAGCATTGCAAGCGACATTGCCACCAAGAATGCCATTGCTATCGTCTGATAGGAACCGTATAGCGTACCGAAGAGGAAGAATACCGGCAGTATCGCATATATAAAACCGTACGTCACCGCCATTCTCTCATTTTGATACTTGGCAGCGCATGAGAAGATCATATAGCATATTGTCAAATCAGCTATCACCATGGGCATTCTCACCAAAATCGAATATCCCACGGCTTCCATATTCAAAGCCTTGCCGACATATCCCAAAATTCCCATAAGCCATATGATACCCTGCGGCTCGTAGGTCGATTGAGAATAATAGGACAAAATTCCGTTGTCAGCAACTCCTCTTGCAAGATTTATCCATTGGTCGATATTAGCGTTGCCTTCTGCCGACGCAAGCACCGTGATAAATCTCACGGCAAATGCAGCCAAAAGTACGTATATAAATTTTGCGGTGCTTCCCGTCATTGTGTTGAGGAACTTGTCGCCGCCCGTAATTCCGTCGTTGGGCTTCATACCGACTTTGTTTTGCAAAATGCTCTTTATCATAAAGAACATACCGACCGTAATGCCTGCCGAAACAAGCGTAAAGATGATGACGAACGTAATAGATCCGCCGCTTGCCATGTCGTAGCCTTCCGTCATTCTCAATATCACGGGGTCTACGTCGTCGGGGGCATTCTCAACTTTCTCGATAGAGATGTTGTCAAAGCTAACGTTGCCGCTCGCCGAATTATTTGGCTTGCCGACGGCAACGACCAAAGTCACGTTGCCTTTGACAGACGACGTGAAATATTGAGTATACTCCGTCCAGCCTTCGTTGGCTTCGTCCAAAATCACGCCTACGCTGTCTATCGAATCTTCAAAGAATACTCCGGCAGTGCCGCTTAGCGATTGCGCGTTGATGTATGCAGAGAGCTTGTACACCGCATTCTTTTCAAGCTTGACTTCTTTGCTTATGTTGTAATATCCCGACGAAGAGGGATTAAATCTGACATATCTCTTGCCAAGCGCGGAGTCATACTCGCTAGTCTGCGATTCGTTACGCATCCAAATAGGAGTTGTTCCCGGTTTTATTGTCCACCCTTCCGCAAGCGTCTCTTGCGAATTATAATTTTCAAAATTACCGTTGGCGACAATGTTCTCGTCATAATCGGTTTTGTTGTTGCAACCTGCCAATATAGCAATAGCAAGGATGACAATCATAATGATAACTAAGAGTTTTTTGCTTTTCATAGCCTGCCCCATTAAAAATATTCTTTTATATTCATAATAAATGATTATTGTCAATTTGACAAGTACTTAAATAAAATTTCTTAAAATAATTATAATATTATAATATATATGCAAAAACTTTTAAAGATTTCTCTATGATTTTAAATTGCTTTTCATTGCTTGGATATAAATGTACAACGCCTCTTTTTCGCAAGACGACAGCCCTCTCCACTCTTCCAATAACCTTTCTTGCGACAAAGTAAGCTTTTGATTATCATCTTTGAATAATTCTCCCAAAGCAACGTCTAAAAATGCACACATCTTTTCCAATGCAGAAATTGAAGGACTTGATTTTTGACTTTTCCAATCTGAAAATAAATGAGAAGTCAATCCAGAAAGCTTCAATAATGTTGACATTTTTATATTTTTTTCTTTACATATCAATTCAATATTTTCAATAATTTTTGCAACATCCATGTTAATCTCTCTTCAAAACTTTAAATGTATCTATCATGCTAAATATAGCTTTCTTTTCCAAATCTGACAATACAAACCATTCTTGCAAAATCTTGTTTTCCTCATCAGACAACTTATATGACTGAACTCCGCAAAAAAATTGTTCGGCAGTAATATCCATTGCATCACAGACTTTCAATACATTTTCCAAAGATGGAATCGCACCTTTATTCCAGTCATATATGGTATTGGTAGAAATTCCTGTTTGTTTAGAAAGAGCGTAAGCAGTCCATCCTTTTTTGCTCATCAATTCATTTATTCTTGCGATTATATCCATATCTAAACTCCCTAATTTCTTTACTTTCTTAAAATTTTAAATACCTCAATTATTTTGAAAATTGCTTGTTTCTCTATTTCGCTTAATATCATCCATTCCTGCAAAAGTCTATCCTCTTCTTCTGTCAGCTTATATGCACCGTTTTCGCAAAAAAACTGCTCCAACGTGATATTCAGAGCTTCACACAGACGTTCTATGTTTGATAGTGACGGCATTGCGCCTGTCCTATACCAAGCATAAACAGCGTTGGTCGATACTCCTAAACACTTTGCTAGTTCATACTTACTCCACCCTTTTTTGTTTCGCAAATCGTCAATTCTAGCTAAAATTAAATTCATGTAAATACCTCGTTATAGACAAATAATATTACTAACGAAATATTTATATATAGCGTAATGCTTGTTACTTGAATATTGGTTTAAATTAATATCGACCAAATTTTCTTATTATATTAGTTTTTAGACATAAAAACATAAAAATCGACAAAATAATCCATTTTTCTATTACTTTTAAGTGATATATTTATTACAAGTAAACTTAACAAAAGGAGAAAAATCATGAACGATTTATTTGAATCCACACTAAGGAATGTAATAAATAAAGTAACTCTTAACTCTCTTATTAACAATTATGCACTAGAAAATGTGGTTGTTGGAAAAACTTTGCCAAATATGAAAATTGATTTCGATAGCTATATTAATGACTTAAATCTTCAATATCTAGATCCGCAAGACAATAGAAAATATATATGTGGCTCGATAGTGAATGAAGATGAATTCATATTCAATAAATCTATTGATGAATATTTTATGGAGTTCTTTTCATCTAAAATTAAACAATTATTTGCTTTTGAAATAAAAACATCACCAAAATATGCGGAAGATTTTTTCCCATTTAATTCATCACTAAAATCTTATTTTCAATTTATTTTTTCAAAGAAATTGCACTTATAGAGCCTTTATACTCTGCTTATGACTTAATATCTCCATACAGAGATTATGATACATACTTAAACTCTATAAATAATATTTCAAAATTTGTAATAGCAATAAAATCTAAGAATTTAAAACAAGGCGCTTGTGTAGATAAGTATTTTAAAAACATTATTGAAATTCCTAAATATTTGAAAAGATTAATTAAAAAAGCAAACAATCACTATTTGCTCGCAAATAATGATACATCTAGCCTCGATTATATTGTAGCTTTGATATCAAGTTTTCCCTTTTATAAATATGAAAATAAAAAATTATTTGAAATAAAAGCTGAATTTTGGAGAATAAAAAAACTTGAAAATGTATCTTAATACAAAACGCACGCCTTTCGACGTGCGCATTTTGTTATTTAACGATTTCTCTAAGTCTTGCAGCCTTGCCGAACTTATTACGCAAGTAATAAAGTTTTGCTCTTCTGACTCTGCCGTGACGAACTATCTTGATGCTGTCAATCTTTGGTGAGTGAAGCGGGAAAGTTCTCTCTACGCCTATACCGAAAGATACTCTTCTTACAGTAAAAGTCTCTCTGATACTTCCGTTCTTAAAAGCAATTATTACGCCCTCAAACGCCTGGATTCTCTCCTTGTCGCCCTCTTTGATCTTTACGTTGACTCTTACCGTGTCACCGATAGCGAGTTTAGGAAGATCGGTACGCATTCCTTCTTTTTCTACTATATCAACTATGTTCATTTGACTTACCTCCATTTTAAAACGAAATATTCTTGTACGGTCTGAGATTTTTTCCGACAGAGGAATACCCGAAGTCATTGACTTGAATATTTTAGCATTAAAAATGATATATTGCAAGCATTTTGCATAGCTTTTTTGTATATTTTTATATAAAATTTTACCTTTGTTAAAGATTTTACGTAAAGTGTAAGGGATTAGATTCAACTCGATTAGACCTCTCCGCGTAGGGCGTAAGGAGCGAAGCGACGGAATAGCGAGCCAGCGGTAGCGTCTTGGGCGAGCGTCGGTGACGATTATATCCCAAGTAATAGAATCTTATATTAAAATACACAATCACTTAGCAAAGCAAACTAATTGATAATCATACAGTCGTACTGACCAAACGAAAAGGCACGCTTACGCTACATTTTGTCGGTACTTTTCAATTCGATTAGACCTCTCCGCGTTGGTCGAGGTGACTAGATATGTCAAAACATAAGTCATTTCGACCGTAGTGTAACGAAGCGGAGAAATCTCAACGAGTTAAAACAGTATGGTCACTTCGAGCGTAGTCGAGAAGTCTCAACGAGTTGAAAAACAAGCGGATGAGATTTCTCCGTTACAGTCGAAATGACATAACTTACGTAAAGTTGACGGTCGTAGTGGATATGTAACTTCGGTCGAGGTGACCATATTTTACTTATAGCTAACCAAACTTTAAGTCATTTCAGCGTAGTCGAGAAGTCTCATCCACTTCATAATATTCAGTCAAAACGCGTCCTTAGTATGAGTTATCTCGCCTCTTAAAATTTCTATGACGTCAAATCTGCAATATCTATTCGTCATTCTTTTAGCCGACAGATACCACTCTGCCGTTCTCTTTATACTACGAACCTTTTGATACGTAATACTCTCTATCGGCTGACCGAATTTGGTATTGTCTCTCGCTTTCACTTCAACAAAAACCAACGTGTCTTTATCTTCTGCGATTATGTCGATTTCGCCTACTTTGGTATTAAAGTTGCGCTCTAATATGACGTACCCGTGCTTTTTAAGATATTCAACGGCGGCATTTTCGCCCTCGATACCCGACCTGCGATTATTCATTTTCTGCTCCGTTGTTGACAAAATTTCTTATAAAACTTTTGCGGTGTATAGGACACTGCCCAATGCTTTTCAGCGCGGCGATATGTTTTGGAGATCCGTATCCCTTGTTGGATGCAAAGTCGTATTGAGGATATTTCTCGCTCATCTCCACCATATATCTATCCCTCGTCACTTTGGCGATTATAGAGGCGCAGGCAATCGTATAGCTCTTTGCATCGCCCTTTATAATGGCGTCAATGGGATATTTGCATTGCAAATTCACTGCGTCGACAAGCACGATATCCGGCGACACCGACAATCCGTCGACAGCCCTCTGCATACATCTCTTGGTGGCTTGCAATATGTTGATTTCGTCAATGGTTTTTTCGTCAGCCCACTCGATTTTATAAGCTATTGCCTTTTGAATTATCTTGTCAAAAAGTATCTCTCTATTTTTCTCGCTGACCTTTTTTGAGTCGTTGACTCCTTGTATTATATCGCAATCGTCAAGCGGCATTATCACGCTTGCTACGACCACCGGACCGGCAAGCGGACCTCTTCCCACTTCGTCTACGCCTGCAATATATCTCTTCCCTTCTCTCAAATACTTATGCTCGTATTCAAGCATAGTAAAAGTGTCGTGTTTTGTCCTTGCCATTTTCTCCTCTCGTCTAGCGCCTGCAATGATTTCATTCAGGTTTATCAAACATTATCTTGCCTAATTTACAATTCTTTATATCGCTTACTATCGCCTTTGCCGTGCGCTCGTAATCATAACCCTTTTTGCCAAGCAAAAAGCCGCGATTTTTTGCCACGTCATCAAAGACTTTGACCATATCTTCGTCGATATTTTCAAGCCTATAACGCTCGCAAAAAGCCTCTTTGTTGTTTTCCTTGCAATACTTGATTATCTCTATCGCAAGGTCGTCAAGGTGCAGTATATCCTCTTTTATACTGCCGATAAATGCTAAGTGCAGCGCCTTTTGCTGATCCTCAAAAGCAGGCGGTAGCGCACCCGGGGTATCCAACAACTCTATGCCTTCTGCAAGGCTTACCCACTGCTTGCCGCGCGTCACTCCCGGACGGTTGCCGACCATAGCGCGCCTGTCCTTGCACAGACAGTTGATAAGCGTAGATTTGCCTGTATTAGGCACGCCTACCACCATTGCGCGTATACTCTTCTTAGCGCCCTTCTGCGCGTATCTTTCAAGCATTTGCGCATTGATAGATTTCAATTTGTCGATTATCTGATTGCGCTGTCTGCCCGATATATTGTCGGCTATCACAAAAGCCTTTCCCTGTGATTTAAACCATTCGCTCCAAGCCTTTAAATCCTTTTGCTCGACAAGGTCGCTTTTTGTGAGAATATACAACGTGGGCTTGTCCTTTATCATGTCGTCGAACTTGGGATTTATGCACGACGATATCGCCCGACAGTCAAGCACGTATATTACGCAATCGACTTGTTTTACCACCTCTTGCATCATACGCATAGCCTTCGTCATGTGTCCCGGATACCATTGAATGTGCATTAAATATCTCCCTCTTCAAACATCTTGTCATACAAATCAAACACTTCAAAAATCACGTTGTCGTCAACGACTTCGTTGAGCTTTTGATTTTTTTCGTCAACCTCAAAGACAATGCCGCTGCTCTCTAAATTGCCGTTGTCAAAGTCCTCTTTGCGCACCAATATGGCATACAACTTTTTGTCGTATGCAACCAACGCCATCTGTTCAAAAGGCTGTATTGAGCCGTCCTTATCGCTTTTGAGATACACCGTCTCCTGATTGTCCTCGTCCAACAACTGCTCTATCGCATTCTTGTATCGCATAGTCGTCTCCTTTTATCTATATTTGTATTATATGCCCTTGCTCTTGCGACCTCTTTTTGGCGCAGCGTTTTTATATGTGCTGTATAGGTCATAACGCCTTAGGCACGTGATTTTAAGCTGTTGATTTTTTCGCCATTTGGCTATCTGGGCATGATTGCCGCCAAGCAGCACTTCCGGCACGTCCATACCCTCAAAAGTCTGCGGACGCGTGTATTGCGGATATTCCAAAAGCCCGTCGGAAAAGCTTTCTTCCCCCACTGATTCGCTATTGCCCAGCACTCCGTCGACATACCGCCCGACGGCGTTTATCAATACCATTGCAGGCAGCTCTCCGCCCGTCAAAACGTAATCGCCAATGGATATCTCTTCGTCGATGTCCAGCTGAATTATCCTCTCGTCAATGCCCTCGTAACTGCCGCATACCAACAAAAGTTCATCCTCTTTTGCCAGCCTTTCGACGATCTCTTGATTTAAAGTCTTACCCTTTGGCGACATATAAATGCGCTTTGCCTTATGCTCGCTGTCAAGATGATTTATCGCGTCGTGCAGCGGCTGAGGAGTCATCACCATTCCGGCTCCTCCGCCAAAAGGAGCGTCGTCGGTCTTCTTGTGCTTGTCCTTGGAATAATCGCGTATATTGACGACTTGCAGATCGATAAGCCCGTTTTGCCTTGCCTTGCCAAGCAAACCTATCTCCAAAGCGGAAAACATCTCGGGAAATATCGTTGCGACTTTTATTTTCATACCCCTCTCCTTAAAAACAACAGGCACGCTTGATAAAAGGCGCGCCCGAATTTTATTCCTGTATTGCCAAATCTTGCCATGCCGATTTGTCTAAGGTGATAAGTTTTTGAGATATATCCACTTGCTTGACCACCCTGTCGATGGCAGGTATCATATATCTCGCCTTTTCGCCCTGTATGACGTATACGTCGGCTGCGCCGTGCTGCAATACCTCGACTATCCTGCCTATAATATCGCCGCCGACAGACACATCGCAACCTATGACGTCCACTATAAAATATCTGTCTTTGGGCAGCTCAACGGCGTCTTTTCTGTCAATGACAAGCTCTTTGCCGCGCAGCGTTTCCGCGCCGTTTCTGTCGACAATACCCTCAATAGACATAAAAATCCCGTTGGGCAAAATCTTCACGCCCGACACCTTGCGACATACGCCGTCGATATATACTTGGCTCAACTTCTTAAAGCGCGAGACGTCGTCAGTCAAAGGCGCGATTTTCACTTCGCCTTTGACGCCTTGCGCCTTAGATATGACGCCGACAACAAGTCTATCCATCTGCCGTTATCTCTCGATTATCTCGACAGATACCTTGCGGGCGTCTTTGCCGCAAGCAGCCTTGACGATCGAACGTATAGCCTTGGCAATTCTGCCCTGCTTGCCTATTATCTTGCCAATCTCTTCTTTGTCGGCATAGATGTTGATTACGTTTATGCCGTCCTCAACCTGCGACTTGACTTCAAAAGCCTCTTGATTGTCGACAAGATTGCTTACAATATACCTTACCAATTCTTCCATAAAAGCACCTATTACTTAATGATATCCTGCTTTTTCAAAAGACCTCTTACGGTATCGGTAGGCTGTGCGCCGACGCTGAGCCAATAATTAGCTCTTTCGCTGTCTATTCTTACCTCTGCCGGATTCTTAGTAGCGTCATAATAACCGATGTTGTCAAGATACTGTCCGTCTCTTGCCTTTCTGCTGTCGATTGCTACAATACGGTAGAACGGAGCCTTCTTTGCGCCCATTCTTGTGAGTCTAAGTTTTACTGCCATTTTAGTTCTCCTTTGTTACGTCCTGTACGCGGACGTACTATATATAAATTTTGTTTTTTTATTTTATATCTATTTGATTAGGTTTTGGATTTCTCCATACTCTCATGCAAATCTTGCACACAACTCTTTCGCAAGTATAGTGCGAGTGCGGAGAGTGGTGTGATTTTCGCTTTATCAAAAGCGACCGAAGTGGACAGCGTACTTAGCGTACGTGCCGCTGAGCGTCGTCTTGCCGATTAAGCGGAAGGCGCGCCGCTATACGTGCTCGCCTAAAAAGGGAGTTTCATACCGCGCATCCCCTTCCTCCCCATATTGGACATCTTCTGCATCATATCCTGCGTCTGCGCAAACTGTTTGAGCAAAGCGTTGACGTCTTGCACGTTGGTGCCGCTGCCCATCGCTATCCTGCGCTTTTGCGACGACTTGATGATCTCGGGATTTCTTCTTTCCTTGACGGTCATAGACTGTATTATCGCCTTTGACTTGGCAATCCTACTCTCGTCCACTTGCAAATCTTTTCCGCCGAGTTTGCCTGCAAGTCCGGGTATCATAGACACCATCTGCGACATATCGCCCATGCTCTTCATCTTTTCTATTTGCGCCAGATAGTCCTCCAACGTAAATGAATTTGCCCTCAGCTTCTTTTGCATCTCCAAGGCTTCTTGCTCGCTGAATGCAGATTGCGCCTTTTCGATAAGCGTAAGCACGTCGCCCATGCCTAATATTCTCGACGCCATTCTGTCTGGATAGAATATCTCTATGTCGCTAAGCTTTTCGCCTACGCCGCAGAATTTGATAGGTTTGCCCGTCACAGCTCTTATAGACAATGCCGCGCCGCCTCTCGTATCTCCGTCGAGTTTTGTCAGCACAACGCCCGTGACATCCATAACTTCGTTGAACTTCTGAGCAACGTTGACGGCGTCTTGACCCGTCATAGAGTCTACGACAAGCAATATCTCGTGCGGATTAAAATTCTTTTTAAGTCCGCTTATCTCGTCCATAAGCTCTTCGTCTATATGCAATCTTCCCGCAGTGTCGACGATAAGTACGTCGTTGCCAGCGTATTCTGCCTGTTTTAAAGCCTCTTTGACTATCTTTTGCGGATTTATCTGTCCTTTTTCAAATACGGGCACAGCCGCATTCTTGCCCACTATCTGCAACTGCTTTATTGCCGCAGGTCTATATATGTCGCACGCAACAAGCAATGGATTCTTGCCCTGCTTGCGCAGCATCACGGCAAGTTTGCCGCACATAGTCGTCTTACCGCTTCCTTGCAGTCCGCACATCAATATAATAGTAGGAGGTTTGTCCGCGATATTTATCTTGCTGTGGTCCTTGCCCATGATAGCTATAAGCTCTTCATTGACGACCTTTATAACCTGTTGAGTAGGATTAAGTCCTTTGAGTATGTCGTCTCCGACAGCCTTTTCGCTGACGTTGTTTATAAACTGCTTGACGACAGACAAGTTGACGTCAGCCTCCAAAAGCGCTATACGCACCTCTCTCATTGCCTGCTTTACTTCAAGCTCGGTGAGTTTGCCCTTGTCTTTCATCTTGGAAAATATATGCGACAGTCTTTCGCTAAGTCCGCTGAACGCTCCCATTTTTCCTCCTTTCTATCCTCAATCGTTGAGGACGTCCGCCAATCTCTTTAATATTTCTTGTCCCTTTGGGTCAACAACGTCTTTCAACTCCTGAATATACGTCATTGCCTTTTCGTTCTTCTCGACAAGCCCAAGCTTGCTTTCATACCCTTCAAGCTGTCTCTCCGCTCTCTTTAAAGCGTCTCTCACACCCTGCGGAGATATGCCGTGCTCTTCGGCAAGTTCGCTAAGCGACATATCATGGTTGTAATATCCGTCGATAAGTCCTCTTTGATAGTCTGTCAACAGACTGCCGTAGTAATCGTTGTATATACTGATAAATAGTCTGTCTTTCTTTTCCATAGCCTTAAAGCACTTGTACTTTATAAAGTATTTTGCCTTTATATCTTAACACGTCGATTTTTAAATGTCAAGGAATATTTATATGTTTTTAATTATATATTTGTTGAGATTTCTCCGTTTACTACGTTTAAATCGAGCTGACTGCATAAGTTATTTAATTTAACAATTAGTAACAGCAAACTCGTATTTATCAACTTATTATTGAGGTTTTTTAAATTATTGAACAATGTTCAATATAAATAAATTAAGCTAGTATTTGATAGCAAGGTTAATAATTAATAATCAGATAAGTATATTGAACATTGTTCAATATGCTAAAAGCCGAGTTAAATATTCACAAGGATGAGATTTCTCCGCTTCGCTCGTAAGGAGCGTAAGCGACGGCATAGCGAGCCAGCGATAGCGTCTTGGGCGAGCGTCAATGACGATTTACTCCAATACTTGTAAGTAAATATTTAGTCACCTCGACTAATATTGAGAGGTCTAAGCAATATGATAAAGCCCGAATGACAAAATCATTCGGGCTACTCAATTCACATTATTTTCTATTAAAATAACTCGTCTATAAAGAACTTGGCGTCAAATTCAAGCAAATCGTCAATACCTTCGCCAACACCTATAAAACAAACGGGCAATTCTTTTTCGACAGAGATAGCAAAGACTACTCCGCCCTTTGCCGTTCCGTCAAGCTTATTAAGGATAATGCCGTCCATATCAATTATTTCGTCAAATGCCTCTACCTGCGACAGCGCGTTTTGTCCTGTCGTAGCGTCTATAACTATATAGGTGCGATAATCGGCGTCGGGATATTCTCTTTCGACAACTTTGTTTATCTTGCCCAGCTCATTCATGAGGTTTTTCTTATTCTGCAATCTTCCTGCGGTGTCTATCAATACAACGTCGGTATCCTTTGCCTTTGCCGATTTTATCGCGTCATATACCACAGCGGCAGGATCGCTGCCTTCGTCGTGCTTGATTATACGCACCTTTGCTCTCTCAGCCCATACTTCCAACTGTTCGCCTGCTGCGGCTCTAAACGTATCGGCAGCCGCCAAAACTACGCTCTTGCCCTTATTGCGAAAATACTTGGCTAGCTTGCCTATTGCAGTCGTCTTGCCGACTCCGTTGACTCCTGCCACCAACAAAACCAACGGATAAGAATATTCCTCGATATCGTAATTTATAGCGTCGACCATGATGCTTTTGAGCAAGTCCTTTGCATCGTCGGTCTTCTTTATCTTCTTTTTAAAACAAGCATCCTTAAAATCGGCAATAATCTGTTCGGTTGCCTCAACTCCCAAATCGGAAGTGATAAGAGCATTTTCGAGTTCTTCATAAAACTCATCGTCAAGCTCTCTTCCTGCAAAAAGTTGATATATCTTCTTTGAAAAAGCTTCTTTTGTACGTTTTAAACCCTTTAAAAGTTTATCAAAAAATCCCATATAGATAACTCCTTTTATTTTTATCTAGCATGCTAAAATGTACGCTTGCTCAATATTTTATCGGTACTTTTTTAAATCGATTAGACCTCTCCACTGCGGTCGAGGTGACTAAATTTTTTACTACAAACACCAAGATTTGGTCATTTCGACCGAAGTGGAGAAATCTAAACCTTTTATTAACTCGTTGAGACTTCTCCGTTCCACTACGTTTCAGTCGAAGTGACTAATCTATGCTTATAGCGCACCACACTTTGGTCACCTCGACCAACGCGGAGAGGTCTAATCATTTTTTTATATTTCACAAGGTTGAGATTTCTCCGCTACGCTATCGCCTCGGTCGTAAGGAGCGAAAGCGACGGCATAGCGAGGGGCAGATGCGTCTCGTGCGAGCGTCAATGACGATTACATCTTATTCTCACAATTTCACACGTAATTACCTTACGCATTAGGATCAGAATGCTTGACAGCGTCCGCCAAATTGACGGCAACGACCTTAGATACGCCCTTTTCCTGCATGGTTACGCCGTAAAGTCTGTCTGCAAGTTCCATTGTCGGCTTACGGTGAGTAATGACTATAAATTGCGTTTCGTCACTAAATCTTTTGAGATACTGCGCAAATACGCCCACGTTGGCATCGTCCAAAGCAGCTTCGATTTCGTCAAGCACGCAGAACGGCATAGCTTTGAGTTTTAGTATTGCAAAAAGTATCGCCATAGCCGTAAGAGCTTTTTCTCCACCGCTCAAAAGCGTGATGGACTGCAATTTCTTGCCGGGAGGCTCTGCCATTATTTCAATACCGGCGTCAAGTTCTGACTGACCTTCTTCCGGCGGCAACAATACTAGTTTGCCCGATCCGCCTCCAAATAGTTCTTTAAATATCAATTCAAAGTTGCGGTTTATTTTGACAAATTCACTGTTGAACTGCGTAAGTATTTGCTTTGACAACTGAGCTATGAGCGTCTTCAAATCGTTGAGAGTCTTCTCTAAGTCCTCAATCTCCGTAACGTACTCTTGATATTGCTCGTCGACCGTCTTAAAATCCTGTATGGATTCTAAGTTAATGCTTCCCAAATCTCTCTGGGCCTTGGTCAATCTGCGTATCTCCTGTCTGCAAAGAGTTATATCTATCTCTTCCATCTTGAAAGGCAATGCCGACTCATAGTCAAGATTGTATTCTTCCTTCATCTTAGTCTGCATAGCTATCATAGATTCTTCTATTCTTGCAAGATCGTTTTCGCACTTGATCTTATGTTCGTTGATAGACATAAGCGACTTGCCAAGCTCATCTTTCTTTGCAACCAACTCTCCGATAAGAGCCTGCAACTTTATCTTATATGCGTCGGTCTCGTCGATTTGCTCGGTTATCTCGTCAAGCTGACTTTGATACTTTTCGGGAAGTTCTACGTTCTTGTCGCTGGTTATCTTGACAATGATATCTTGCAGATTGGCAAGATTGTCTCTTTGCGAAGTTCTTTCTTCGTTGTGAGCGTTGAGCTCTTCTTTAAGTCTTTCGATATTTTCTAAATCGTTGTCGATTATCGTCTGCAACGTACTGCAACGCACTCTCAGCTGCGCCAGCTTTTCGCTGAGTTCGTCTCTCAACTTGGTCTTAGAGTCATATTCCTCTCTCGTCTTTGACGCCAAAGTGTTGACGTTGAGCTTCACGTCGCTGAAATCCTTGCCCTTTTCACCGAGTATCGCAAGCGCATTGTCAATAGATTCAAGCCTCAATTCAAAGTCGTTCTTTGAACTCATTCTCTCATTGATGAGCGCCAAGTTGCTTGCGATATTTGCCTCGACTCTTTCAAGTTTGGTACGCTCTGTCGCGACAGCTATCTGCGCGCTGTTGAATTCGCTGGTATATTCGTCAAACTGTTCTTGATATACTTCCAAATCTTCGTCGGAACTGTCGAGTTTTTTCTCCAACCTCGCCTTTTCTTCATTGAGTTGCTTTATTCTCTTTTCGTCCTCTTCAATTATTCTCTCATATGAAAGAGCTTTGTTGGAAGACGACTTTCTCGATCCGCCCGTGATAGCGCCCGTCGTGGCAAGCACATCGCCTTGCAACGTGACTATCCTCACGGAATATCTATACTTTCTTGCTATTGCGGTAGCATTGTCAAGGTTGTCGACAATTATCGTTCTGCCAAGCAAATTAGAAAATACTCTATAATATTTTTGATCGTAACCAACGAGTTGGTCCGCAAGTCCAATACAACCTCTTTCGTTGAGAATACCGCTCAATTCTCTTTCCAACTCTCTCGTCTTGACGCTTGTGAGAGGAAGGAAAGTCATTCTTCCATACTGATTTTCTTTGAGATAATTGATGACGTACTTGGCGTCTTCTTCGTTCTCAACGACGATATTTTGAATGGCGTTGCCAAGCAACATCTCTATTGCGGTCTCATACTCCTTTGGCACGGTTATCAAATCGACGACAACGCCCAAAACTCTGCGTTGAAGCTGCGGATTGCGTTCTCTGTCATTCATCAAAAGTTTGACCGAGCTGCTGAAAGTGCCGTAGTCCTTTTTCAAGCTTACGTATGTGTCTCTATGCTGTTTGCAAGCAGAAATCGCAGCGTTTAATTCGCCAAGCTTGCTTCTTGCCATATCGACTTCTTCTCTCAGCTTGCGCATATTGCTCAACACGTCGTTGCGGCTGTCGCCCAATCTTTTGAGGTCGTTGTTCTTCTTGAAAAGCGAACTCTCGTAATCCGTCTTTGACGCTTCGAGTTCTTTCAAGGTCTTGTCGTATTCGGTTATCTCCTCGTTGAGTTCTGCAATACGGCTGAGAATAAACTCCTTTTGAGCGTTGAGTTTTCCCATATCGACTTTGGTCTCGCCTGCCTGTTCTACCGCATTTAAAAGCTCTTGATTGGCGGCCTTTATCTTCTCGTCCCTGTCAAGTATATCCTTGACGATGGTGACGTATTCGTTATTGCAATTACCGAATTGCTTATCGGCGTCACGCTTGTCCTCGACAGCCATATTATAGTGTTCCTGCACAGTTTTGAGTTCTGCATTCTTCTCTTCTATCGCCGACTCGCTCTTTTTAAGACGCTCTAAGCAAGTCTGCTTTTGAGCGTTAAGTCCGTTGATGCGCTCTTGCAAACTCATACCTTGACCTTTGATATTTTCTGCCTTTACGGCTATCTCGGTACGCTTATCTCTCAGCTTATTTATCCTGACGTCTATATTATGCAGCTCTATCTGGCGCTTATTAAACTCAGCGCCGAGGTCTTCGCTCTCTTTTGATTTTTGTTCGTACTCTTCGATATATCCTTTGAGCTTGGTCTCTATCTTATTCTTATTGCCCTCGTGATTTTCATATTGATATATGTAGTCGTTGGCTTCCAACACTTTGAGCTGGTCTCTTATTTCCAAATAAGAACGGGCCGCCTTACTTTGACGCTCCAAGTTGTTGCGCTGACCTTCTAAGCTGTCCTTTGCGATACGTATCTTTTCGATATTATCCACAGTCCTTGCAAGAGAATTTTCAGCTTCTTTTTTATTCTTTTTAAAACCGAGTACGCCCGCCGCGTCTTCAAATATAGCTCTTCTGTTTTCCGGCTTGGCATTGATTATCTCGTCTATCCTACCTTGTCCGACAATGCTGTATCCCTCTTTGCCGAGACCCGTGTTGCGTATCAACGCCTGTATTGTTTTGAGCTTGCTGGTAGAGCCGTTGACAAGATACTCGCTGTCACCTGAGCGGTATAGCTTTCTCGATATGACGACTTCGTCTAAATCTATATCAAAAACTCGCGTAGTATTGTCAAACGTAAGCGACACTTCACAAAAGGACAGCTCCTTTCTGATAGCCGTACCCTTAAAGATAACGTCCTGCATACTTTTACCGCGCAATACCTTGGTGCTTTGTTCGCCGAGCACCCATCGTATAGCGTCAACGACGTTGCTCTTTCCGCAACCGTTTGGACCGACAATGGCGGTAACGCCTTCGTTGAGCGGTATGTCGATTTTGTCCGCAAACGACTTAAAGCCGAATGCTTCCATTCTTTTGAATATCATAAATCCTCTCATATCTGCCAAATGGCATAATTTTACTGATACAGTATAACACAACTTGTACTTTTTGACAATAATTTATTTATAATTATATATATTGAAATTTTAATCAAAGACAGGTATAAAACTTTATACCTGCCCTACTTTAACGTTTATACTGGAATATGTATCGTAAATTCCGTTCCTTCGCCCTCTTTGCTCTCAACTTCTATCTTGCAGTGGGAATTGTCAAGTATCTTTTTGACAAGCGCAAGTCCAAGTCCGTTGCCTTCTTGCGCGTGAGAGGTATCGCCTTGATAAAATTTGTCAAATATATGCTCTTTGACTTCGCTGCTCATTCCTATGCCGTTGTCTCTTATCTTAAACACAGCTTCGCCGTCATACTTTTTGAGCATTATATTTATTTCTCCGCCGTCGTCGGTAAATTTTATAGCATTTGAAATCAAATTCTGCCAAATCTGCGAAAACAATCCCTCGTCGTAGAAAATAGTGACTTCGTCCAAATCAATATTGAGTTCGATATTTTTAGTGCTCCACTTGTCTTCAAAAAGTATTATAGCCTGACGTATCTGCTCGTCAAGACGAAAATCATTGGGTTGAAGTATAGAATGATTTTCCAGCTTGCTCAGCCGCAAAATATTGGAAGTGAGCATTGTAAGACTTTGCGTCGCTTCGATTATATCGTTGCAATATTCAGCTATCAATTCCCTATCGTCGCTCTTCTTGATAAGCTCGGCATGCCCCTTGATATTTGCAAGCGGAGTCTTAAACTCATGGGATATGTTGGCGACAAAGTCGCTTCGCAAAGTCTTGGTCTTGTCAAGCTCGTTGACCATGATGTTGAAATGGTGCGTAAGAGTCGCCATCTCGCCCGTCTTCAACTCTCCGTTTTTCTTCTTCTTTTCTTTGAGCTGCACTGAAAAATCGCCGTTGGCGACCCTCTTTGTGACGTTGAGCAAATCTTTAATAGGATTGAAAAACGCAGTGTTGACGATAAACGACAAGACCATGCCTATGACTACGCTCGCGATACCTGCGGCAATTATCATCCACCAACTTTCGTCTATCTCAAAATTTAAATAATTTAGTACGTAATAAGCTCCGGAAAAAATTCCCGACGCGGCAAGTATAGACACAAAGCTTGCCAAACTTAATTTAAAGAATAAAGATGAATTGTTGTCTTTTTTGTTATTATTTTTCTTCATTTTGCACCGTTATTTTTGCTTTTTGACAGCCTTGTAGCCAAGTCCTCTTATAGTGATTATCTCAAAGTCATCGTTGTTTTTGAACTTATCTCTTATCCTTGTGATATGCACGTCCACAGTCCTCTCGACAGTGTCGCTGTCCACTCCCCAAAATTCTTCCATAAGCTGACTTCTTGTAAAAATCTTACCTGCAAACGACAGCAATTTATAAAGTATATAGAACTCTTTTTGCGGCAGCTCAATCTCTCCCTGAGGAGTCTGAGCCGTCAGGCTGTCGTATATAAGCGTGGTATCGCCCACTCTCAGCTTTCTTTCGCTAACGATTTGCGAACGGCGCAAGAGAGCGCCGATTTTAAGCGCAAGTTCGTCCGGATCGACAGGTTTGACCATATAATCGTCGATACCCAATCCATACCCTTTTTTCTTAGCCTCAAAGTCGTCGATAGCCGTCATAAATAATATAGGTATCGATCCGTTGAGCTGACGAACGCATTTTGCAAATTCATATCCGTCCATTATCGGCATCATGATATCGGACACTATTATATCATAATGTCCTTCGCGGAACATATCCAGCGCGGCTCTGCCATTGAGCGCCATATCAGCCTTATATCCGTTGCTTTCAAGAACGGTGCGCATAAGTTTGTTGAGTTTGATGTCGTCTTCTACGACAAGTACGTTTATCACAAAGCACCTCGTTGAATTGGTCGATAGATACATTATAACATAGATAATTTGTGTTGTAAACGCTATTTGTCGACGTATTTTTTTGCAATATGTCGCTTTTACGACGCGATTTCCAATTAGTTGGCTAGAAAATATGCAGTCATTGACTTTTTAAAAGGTTTAGATTTCTTAACTCGTTGAGACCTCTCCGCGTTGGTCGAGGTGACCATATATTGCTTATAGCTAATCAAACTTTAAGTCATTTCGACCGAAACAAAGTTAAGCGGAGAAATCTTATCCTATTATATTTTCTACTCGTTGAGACCTCTCCGCGTTGGTCGAGGTGACCACATATTACCTACAAATAGCTAAAAAATAGAAAAGTACGGCATTGCCGTACTTTTCTCCCTCGATTGCAATAAAATAATCTGCTAAGATTTTATTTATTTGACTTTATATACTTCTCCGTCAACTCATAAGTCCTTGTCACCGCAGGACCTGCGCCCTCTGAAAGCAAAGTCTTGTTGAATTCAACTTCGCTGTACTTATCGCCCAGCGCACCTTTCGCCTTGTCGTGTACGTCAGTCAATACCGTCACGCCGTAGCCGTATGCTATATACACAGCAGGATTCTCCCTCAACACTGCAAACATATCGCTAAAATCTTCGCCCTCGGACAATATGTCTTCGGTGTATCCAAAATAATTATAAAGCAAATCCATCAACGCATTGTCGGCATATGAAAAGACAAGATAATTGGTCTTAAACTTGCAATACTGTTTTAAAGCCAAACTGTCGGTATGCTCCGCAGTATAATTCAAAACCGCTATCGACGCATACATAGCCCATCCTTCGGCAAACGTCGTGCAGTCATTTATAAGGCTGAATAAGTCAGCTCCGTTTTCTTTGGCATTGACGTACGCATACAGGTGTCCGGGATATCCTTCGTGCGCAATCGTGTCAAACAACGTCGCCGGTCTGTCGCCCAAGCTGTGCGAATTGATAGTAATACTCTCGCCCGTCCCCGATTGGTCGGCAGGCGACTTTAAATAATACGCCAAGCTGTTGGAGATACTTGCCACGGTATCGTCCATATATTTAAAGCTGATTTCGGGTTGGGTCGTCAATCTCGGCACTATGCTGTCTGCCGCCGTCTGCATATAAGCTATGATATCCTCAGGCTCGCTCAGTCCAAGCGGAGCTTTTTTCTCCTCGACGTAATCATAAAACTCTTTGTATACCTGCGGATTCGTCTCTTCCAAAGCTTTTATCTCGGCAAGTACTGCCTGCGCGTTCTTCTGAGCATTGACTACGGCAAGTCTTATCTGCTCGTATGCCCCTTCAATATTCGCATTCTTTATGCCCGTGATTGAGCTAAAACGCCACTTATAGTACGCCTCGCCTATCTCTCCGTATGCAGTGAGATAGCTGACGGCAGCATCGGGATATACGCCTTTGTAATCTTCAAGTCCGTCGTGCAATACCTTGACTCCAACCATAAAGCAGTCTCTTATCGCCGTCACGTACTTGCTGATATAATTATTTTTTTGAACGACGTTTAAAAAGTGTGCGCCGTTTATCTTATTGCGAATAAGCTTATAAAGATAATAATCGTCGCCTTGACTTAATATCTCAGCGAGATAATTCTGCATATTCGTCACAGTGACGTCCCATAGCGAATAGCCTTTTAGGTCTCTGTCGTCGACGTAATCGAGATATGAAGGAAAGGTGTCTTTCGTAGACTTTGTCAATGCAAGCAAATTGTCAACGTCGTCTTTATCTCTAAAAGCATAATTGTCGACGGTGTCGGCAAAAGAAGCTACGTATCCGCCCTCAGAATTTATTATAGAGCTGCCTATCAAATTGAAATCAAGTACGTACGGAGAGCCGTAATAACTCAAATACTGATCAATGACGCTTTCCATATATCTATAAGATACGGCGTCGCTGCCCTTCAATCGCGAAAGCTTAATCTTGTTTAATTCACTGTCACAAAGCTTGAAAAGGTCATACAGCTCGTCGGCGTCCTGCTGACTCAACGCCGAATAGCTTCGCCAAGAGTATTCTCCATACTTCTCGTATCCGTAAGAGCCTTCGGGATCTATTGCAAACACGTTCCAATCTTCAATGCTGTTGCCAAGAAAGAGCAATGAAAGCTCATTGGACAAAGCCTGTACTTTGGCAGAATAATATGAATCCAAAATACTGCATGCTGTGAACGTCGACGCCAAACACGTCAACAATAATACTAATGCTACTACGACTAAAGTCTTTTTGATATTTTTCTTCATAATGCTTTTATCTTATATCCTTTATCAGACATTGTCAAATGATTTTATAAACGAGTACAAGGCATTTATTTAAACGTATATTACTAATTTCTCTATTTACTTTTTCCGCCAAACTTTCTGTCAAGCTTCCGTCTATACTGCAAATCGTACATTTCCCTTCCCGTCATATCACTGTGTTTTTCGTATCAAGCAGACAACGCTCTCGACGTGTTTTGTCTGAGGAAACATATCGTACGGAGTGACAGACTCTACGTCATATTGGGATAGCAATAACTTTACGTCGCGCGCAAGCGTAGCAGGATTGCAGGATACGTAAATAATTTTGTCGGGCAAAGCGTACAAAAGCGCGTCAAGCACCCTCTTATCGCACCCCTTGCGCGGAGGGTCAAGCACGACGATTGAGCCTTTGTCTTTGAGCTTGGCGATTACTTTTGGCAACTCTTCCGCGCAGTCGCCGCACACGTTGATTATTTTATCCTCATTGCCATTGAGCTTGGCAAGCTGAATGGAATTGTCAATAGCCTGACGCACTATCTCTATCGCATACACTTTGTCCGCATACTTTGCAAATATATTGCTCATTATGCCCACGCCGCTGTATGCGTCGATGACGTTGGAAATACCGCTGTCCTTTATTATACTGCCCACCTTTGCGTATATCATATCCCTCACGCCGTCGTTTACTTGCATAAAAGACAGCGGCGACACTTGATATTTTACGCCAAGCGTCTCGCCTTGCAGGCTCTCTTCTCCATAGAGTACAGTGACTTTGTCACCCATTATCACGTTGGTGCGATGAGTATTTGACGACAAATAAAGCGAGAAGTCAAAGCCTTTTGCTTTGAGCGCATTTACTAATTTGCCATGCGATTTCAACGACTGTCCGTTGACGACGACGCATATCGCAAATTTATCTCCGACTTTGCGTATCACAAGATGTCGAATAGTGCCGCTGTGAGAGTTTTCGTCATAATGAGAGATTCCCTCGGCGTGCATATAATCAAGGAATGTATCTATTATATCCTGCATACCGTCGCAATTAAGATGGCATATACCGCTCTCGCCCTGCCTGCAAAATGCGACGACTTTGTGAGAATTGGGAGCAAAATATCCCCCGACAAGCTTGCCGTCTTGAAATGATATAGGCAGTTGTATCTTGTTGCGATAGTAAAAAACCTGCGGACTTGCAACCGTCTCGTCGACGTTAAATTGCATCTTGCATTCTCTCTCCAAACAACTCTTGACTCTATCCCTTTTTATCTCCAACTGTTTGGCATAGCTGATGTGTTGCATCTCGCAACCGCCGCACTTAAAACACACTTTGCAAGGCGGCTGTACTCTGTCGCTCGACGGTGATATCACTTTTATCACTTTGGCGTTGCAAAATGACTTTTTGACCTGCAAGACATGCGCTTTGACCTTCTCTCCTTGCATCGCGCCGTCGACAAATACGACAAAGTTGTCGACACGTCCAATGCCCTCGCCGTTCATTCCCACAGACGTAATATCCAACGTCAATATATCGCCCTTTTGCATATGCTCTCCTTTATATTTTATTTTAAATTATATAATGAGTTTTGTCAACAAAGAACGTCACAAGAGCAAAGTAATGAAATTAAAAAAGGATGAGATTTCTCCGCTCCGTTACACTTCGGTCGTAAGGAGAGGTCTTATCTTTTTAGATTGACTGTAAGCAATATTTACAACTTATAAACACAACCGTTTATAGATAAAAAATATTGGCGATAATTATCGCGGAGGAATTTATGAAAAAGAAATTGACAAAAAAGCAAAGACAAGAATTGTCCAACAAAAGAGTCAAGATGCGCTCTATCGACGAAGCTAATATGAAGATGTCGCTAAAAGACGAAGCGGACGGCAACGGCGATACGTATTGACATACGTCATTTTATAAAGCAAGCGGATACTTTTGTTGACAAGTTATTTTAAATTAGAGTAAACTTGTGCTATGGAAAAGTGCTATCTCTGTCCGAGATCTTGCGGAATAGACAGGTCAAAAAACAAAGGATATTGCAATCAGAGCGGATTAAAAGTCGCAAGAGTCTCACTGCATAAATGGGAAGAGCCTATTATATCGGGCAGCAACGGAAGCGGCACTATATTTTTCAGCGGATGCAATCTCAAATGCGTATATTGCCAAAATTATGACGTATCGCATGGCAAAGGAAAAGATATAACTCCGCAAATTCTTGCTGATATATTCAAAAAAATCGAGGACAGCGGCGCGCATAATATCAACCTTGTCACACCCACCCACTTTGTAGACGACATACTGAAAGCGGCGGATATCTATGCTCCTCAACTGCCTGTCATATACAACTGCGGTGGATATGACAGCATATACACCTTGGATAAGCTGAAAGATTTTGTCGACATATGGCTGCCCGACTTTAAGTATTCGGACAATAGTCTGGCAAAAAAATACAGCAACTGCAACGACTATTTTGAGGTATGCACTGCCGCTTTGATAAGAATGAGACAGCTTTGTCCAAAAGACGAAATAGCCGACGGACTTATGAAAAAAGGTCTTATCATAAGACATCTCGTATTGCCAAACGCTTTGCAAAATACTAAGTCGGTGTTGCAATGGATTGCAGAAAATCTTTCCGATGACACGTACGTATCAATCATGGGGCAATATACCCCGTTTGGCGACGCATTTAAATTTGACGAAATAAACAGAAAGCTCAAACCTTTGGAATATAAGATAGCTGTCGAATATGCCAAAAAGTTTAAGCTTTTTAATTCTTTTATTCAATCTCTGGACAGCGCAAGCAAGGAATTTATCCCAAACTTTGACGAAAGTCCGATAGATTTTGATTTTCTATAAAATTACTTTTTATCTTCGCTGACTGCGTTGTTGTCTACTGCTACGTCGTTTGCTGCGACACTCGCGCCGTCCGACGGCGCCGCGCTTGCCTCTGCACTTTCGACAGCAGTATTGCCTGCCGCGTCTGTATTGTCAGCTGTCGACGCGCCTTCTTCGGTTTGCTCCGCCGTCGCTGTATTATCAACTGCCGTATCATTGACCGACGACGTTTCTGCCGTAGCGTCAGTCTGCATGTCTGCGGCGGCGCCGTCGCCTGTCTCTACTGCCGCCTCTGCGACGCTTTCTGCCTCATCCTTTTGATAATTGGACATCAACAACGTATATTGGCAAAGTATCAGCCACACGGTGCCGACTACCGTCGCGCCTATCGCAACGTAAAGCACCATATAAGTATGTTTCATAATAAAGTACAGCAGACCGCCTACTCCTACTATAAAGAACATATACGGCATGCAGTCTATGACGTTGGCTCTGCCTCTAACAATCCTTATGAATATGCCGACAACCATGAGTACAGCTGCAACTGCCGCAAACAACATCGTAACAACCTTCTCCGTCTTTGTCGCTTCAAATTCAAAATTCTCGAATATATTTGATTGAGTAATTATCAATATCAACAACGCGCCTATCACACAAAGCATTGAAATAAAGAAGCCGTATTTGGCAAATATTACTCTGAAATACATGCCTATCTTGCTCTTTGCCTTATATTTTTTGTCGTCGTTCTTTCTCTGCTCGCTGGGTTTGAAAAGTATCAATCTCACACTAAGCAACGCAAGCACTGCCACCGTCGCGCCCAAAGCCGCTATCGCAATACCGTCAAAGGAATTGAAATTCTTGAATATAATACATTGAAGTATCATACCTGCGCATATCAAAAGCGCCATAAGTAAAAATGCGTCAAGCGAACATACCCTTCTTTTTTTCAACGTATCAATAAACCAAGCTATCATTATAGCGGCGGCTACGCCCATGATAACGCATATCCAAACGACGTTCTTTTCAAACAAGTTGCCCTTATCGACAACGTATGACGAGAAGAATACGGCATACATCATCAAAGCCAAAGGCAATATCGTGATAATATTGAAATATTTAAGGAGCGATACGATATACAATCCCACTTTCGGCTCTTTCTTTACTTTATCCGTCTGCGCGCGTTCTCTCTTCTTTTTCTTCTTACTGTCGGTATCAACGTCGGCAGGCGCCTCGTCCAATACGGGTTGAGATTCGATTTGTTCGCTATCAACGGGCTGCTCCGACGATGAAGAAGTCTGAGCATTCTCCTCCGAGACGGCAGAGTTCTCGCTTTGCACGTTTTCGGCAGTCGCTGTCTCAACGACGGGCGTATCATCCGCAGTCGGCTGTTGAGCCAACGTGTCCGCCGCCTCCGATACCGTCGGCTGAGCGCCTTCAACTACACCAGAATCCACTGTGGGTTGAGCGTCCACAATAGCTTGAACTTCTGCCGCGGGTTGAGAAGATATCTCTTGCTCTATCGGCGATTGCTGTTCAATCGGCTTTTTGGACTTTTTCATATATCCCCCTTTACAACGCATGATTTGCTTATAATGCGTTTGGAAATTCTTAATTATATTATATTGTATAATGAATATTAAATCAATATGTTTTAATGTGTTTTTTAGAAAAAGTAAAAAATTTTTAATAATCTCTTAATATTTATGACAAATATCTTATATTGATTATAATATTTTTAAGATTTTATTTCCGCCGATTATTGTTATCTAAAACAATATTTTAATATACATTAAAATATCCCCCGACTTTCGTCGAGGCGACTTAATTACTTTGACTTCTTAATTTCGTTGCGCTCCATAAAAATGTCGATAATCTTACATATCTTTCTTGCGCCCACGACTGATTTGACAGGAACCATTGCCGGAGTATCCTCGTATGCCGAGGTATCCGACAAATCTCTGAATCTGATTTTGATTTGCGAATACTGCTCTTCTTCCATGACCTCGCGCGGCAAAAATATTTTTAGTGAAGAACCTCCTATTGCCATCTTTGCAATAAGCCGTCTGCAACATCTATAACTGTCGCATCTAATACTGAGCCTGTTCTTAATTCCTTGATAAGACAGCAAATGCTCTTTGATAAGAGTATACAACGCAAATGTATCTTCGTCTGCGTTTTTTATTCTGTCTTCAAAATTTATTCCTCTGTTCTCCACTTCCATTCCTCCCAAGGCAGTCACAACTACAATTAGTATTATAGTTAACTATTTAAGGATTGTCAATACGTATAATTATATTTATAAAAAATAAATTAAAATAATTTCAAAAAATTTCGTTATATTTTAATTTTCTTTGCTTTTTAGCGCATTTTCGCAAGCCTTTGCAAGTTGGTCAGGACATGACGTCGACTTAAAACCGCATTTTATACCGTTGAGTCTCTCTACTACGTCTTCAAGTTTCATTCCCTCGACGAGCTTTCCCATTCCTTTAAGATTGCCGTCGCAACCGCCTGCAAATTTGACGTTGAATACTTTGCCGTCCTCTACGTCAAACTCTATGCTGCGAGAACACGTTCCGCTTGTCTTGTATGTGTAGCGCATATTTCTATTCTCCTTATATTATTATTATAATATTTTTAATAATTATTTATTTTATCAATTATATCTTATTTCACAAAGTACCGACAAAATGTAGCGTAAGCGTGCATTTTCGTTTGGACGGCATTAGCGGAACCCGACTGCTAATTAAGCAATCACTTTGCTTTGCTAAGTGATTGTGTATTTTAATATAAGATTCCATTACTTGGGATATAATCGTCACCGACGCTCGCCCAAGACGCTACCGCTGGCTCGCTATTCCGTCGCTTCGCTCCTTACGACCGCAGTGAAGAGGTCTAATCATTTTAATTTTTTAACTTGATGAGATTTCTCCGCTCCACTTCGTTTCGGTCGAAATGACTAAACTATGCTAATAGCACACACCAAACTTTGGTCACATCGACCGCAGTTGAGAGGTCTATTCGAGTTGTATTATACGGATGAGACTTCTCCGTTCCACTGCGTTTCAGTCGAAGTGACTTAGTTTTACACTTTACAAACTATATGCAGTCAACTCGCTAGTCGCGGAAAGGTCTAATCTATTTGACGTACTCGGGATAAAACTCGGCAATATAATTCTCGATATCGCGTCTATTTCCCCTATAAGGTCCCGGCGCCTCCATCTTGGTGGACACCGTCGCCGTAGCCCAAAGCAAGGAGTCGGGTATATTGCTTACGCTTCTTTGCGTGATATACGCCGCAAACGTCGTATCGCCTCTTCCGCTTCTTCCCGACAGATTTCTTGCGCGTATCGGACACGTATATATTTCTCTGCCGTCATATGCCAGCACCTCTGCGGAGTTGGTAATGACCACCTCTTTGGCGCCCCACTCGTGGAGCATCTTTGCCGCGACAAATCTGTCCGTCTGTCCCGTCAGTATCTCAGCCTCAGCGGTATCTGTTTTGAGATAATGTATATAAGGCAAAACTCTCTTCTTGTCAGCCCAATCCTCAAAATACATAGCGCCGCTCTGCTTGTCCGCATGTCTGAGCAAAGCTTGAACGTCTACGGCTATCTTCCCTCTCTTTGAAAGTTCAATCATCAAATCGCCGTCAAAGTCTCCGTATATCAAACCTGCAAAATGGTAGACGTCACAGTCGACGTCGGGAATATCTTTGAGTTCAAAGGCGTCCCCTTGACCTATGCATGTGCAAGTGCGGCGTTCTTTATCCGCAGTATGATATTTATTGCGTATGGAAGTAGATTGCTTGCTTGGGATGTAAAATACGTCTTCTTTGTCAATGACAAATTTATCAAGACGATCTTTATCCTCAGGAGCGAGTTTTGTGACCACGCCGACTTTAAATCCGCCTGCTTTTGCGGCTGCGGAAGAATAAATGACCGCTCCGCCTACTTCGATTATCTGATTGTCAAGATAATCAATGTTGTAATCGAGAGAGATATGTCCTATCTCCAACGTGTCGTAATGTCTTTTCATACAGTTCCTCTTACATAATTTTTTGAGCTGTGCTCTATATTTCACTTAATTTTTTCACTATTTGATTTATCATAACGCAACGTCGATATTTTTATAATACGAATTATCACATATCAACTATTATCGCGCCCATGCCCAAGACTATATTCTCATTCTTAGTCTCAAACTCTTTGACTCTGTCTATTGGCACTATCGTGCCGCCGCTTGAAAGCACCTGTCCCAACGTGACGGTCACCACTATTCCTCCGCCGAAGTTATGTTCGATAATCTTCATACCCAATATTTCGTTCTTGACAGCGTCGGTGTTGCTTAGATCAAGTCCGCCCACGCCCTCGGGTCTGCTAGTTCTTACAAGACGGGAGAGTATCGACCTCTGTCTGTCGCTCATTGCATTATATAGTACAGATACCTGTTGGGATGTGATATCCATATACAGCGTCAAGTCCATTCTCTCCGGCAATATCGTCATCTTAACGCCTGCCGCAACCGCAGTATCCATATCAAGCGTGATAAGGAAATACTCCTCGTCGCCCAACGCGCCGAGCTTGTCGCGCATGTCTTCAAAAGTGCCGTCGCCGTTTGCTCTCGTCGGAATAAGCGCAGTATGTTTGAGCTTCAAAGCATCAGGATTGCCTGCGGCGTTCTTATCAAGTCCCAAAGGCTCTAAGAGCCTGTCTGTCTCAATCATAGAGGCTATGTTCCACCCGCCTATCGCACCTTTTATATGCGCGCCTGCATTGTAGGACAGCAAAAGATTGCTTGCCGCCGCCTGCGCAGAATCGACGGTAAAGGTAACGCCTGCCCTCTCGTATCCGCTTGGTGGCGCGTACGCCGATATATCGAGACTTTCGTGCAGCGCTTCCAACGTCTCCTTGACGTCCTGCGGAGTCAACTTCTCACCTTCGTCCGCGGTATTTATCTTGTTGGCAGCTATCTCGTATATGCTGTCCAAAAGCAAATATCCGCCGCCTGTTACGCCTTCTACAGTGTCGTCGGCGACAAAATCGACGTGCATATTGTTGGTGAGCGCACTCATTGTCGACCTCACGTTGTCCGAACACTCTTTGTTGGCGCCCGTCAAGTTTTGCACTCCGCCTTCTTTCTCATTGAGTTTGGATATAAACGACTCTATCGCACTCACTTCCTCTGCGTTCAAATCGTTGATACTGATATTTGCGCAAAGAGCGTCGGGTATATACATCTTCTTGACGTCTATATCGACGACAAGCGAAATCTTCTGCGGCAACAACTGCGCATACTTTTGGCTTTCACCGTTTAAAGTCACTCCGCTTTGATATACGATTATCATACTATCGTATCTGACGTACATAGCAGTCATTACTGCGTCCTTATATCCGTCGGCTTCTATCTTGACGCTCTTCTCCAACATCAAAAGCAACTCTTCGCCTACTATCGTCGGGCGCAGCTGCTCTACCGTCATAGCTCTCTTCTCACTTGACGTCAGCTTGACTCCGTCGATATTTGTCGCATAGTCCTTTGCATACTCGCCAAGCACCGTCAATATAGCAACTCCGTCTTCAAGCTCTTTTGCAAGCGCGTATCTGTCGTTGATTTGAGATATAGACGCGCTTGAATCAGCCGCCCTATTGCCGACGGCAAAATCTAACGTCACGTCGTCTTTATATCTATACGTCGTCGGCATATTGTTGACCTTGCACAGTCCGTTGCGGAAATTTATCTCGTCGATAAAATTATCGGGGTTGATCAATGCTTCGCCTGCCTTGGCGCCGTAAGCAGAATTGAGAGAGATTTGATATATCGTCTCATTGAAGATAAATCCGCCGTCGTTCAAGAACGTCACTGTGAATATATCGTTGTGTATCTTGGCTTTAAATTCGTTGAGATTGCCTTCCAACTTAGCAAGAATGCTCTCCAACGAAAGCGGCTCTTCCTGCTCTTGCGGCGGTTGGGTCTCGCCGCCGTTGTTTGACGTATTGGTTTTTATTCTCTCTATAAACGTTATGAGAAGATGCAGATCTTGCTGCTCCCCGCCGTCCTCGACGTACTCCACGGAATTTATATCCATGGCATACACGTTCATATTGCTGCGTGTGCCGTCGCTCAAAACCGCGCCCAGCTCTATTGTCAAATTGACGTAAAAGTCGTCAGGCATAAGCCCTTTGGCATTCTCGTCTTCGACGTTGCCCTTGCCTTTGAGCGTCAAATTCATTATATTTTCGTCGTTGCCGACGTACGCCATCTTCTGATCGCGCATAAATGATATATCGCTCACCACGCTGACCTGCTTGCTGAGCAGATATGCAAATTCTTCCGTCGTGAAATGCGGCTTGAACTTACCCTCTATTTCGCTCTTCAACTGCAAATCGCTCTTGCCGTCCATGACGGTGACGTTGTTGAGCGAAGTCAAATCGCCCGGTCTCACTTTGTCTGGGCTGAACTCCTCGCCGCCTATGCTGCTGAATCCGTCAAGCAGTTGGTCTTTTTCGTCAAAACCTTTGAGCTGTTGAGCAAAGCTGTCGCTGATAAAATACTTGTCGTGTAATTCTTTGTATATAAAGTTGTCGAGATTTGCGGCGGCAGTAAAGCCTTGCTGTCCCGTCGTCGAATAATCGTATCCGTAAAGCTTACGCAACAAATACCTTATCTCGTCAGCCGCAAATACGTGAGCGTTTTCTTCTTTCGCCGCGACCATATCGCTCTTGGCAATGACGTTGAAAAGATTGTCTATCTGCAAGCCTCCGTTGACGAACTTATATTCTATCCCCTTTATCTTGCTCATATATGCTTTGACTTGCGCGTCTATCTTGCTCTCTATCTCTGCGACGCCGGCTTGCTTGCCCGTCAATTTGCGCACCATTGAGAAAAAGTCGTCCATACTCTCATCGTTCATTCCGTCAATAACTACTTTGACGCTGCTCTGCTCGCTTGCGTTTATCATCTTCTCGGTGTCTATGAAAACCGTGATATATACTGTATCAGGCAAAAGATTGGAGTATTTGCTCAAATCCTCGGACTGCGACGGCTGAGTAGGCTCTCCCTCTTCCGCGGCAACCGCAGCTTTGTCATAAAGCTTTGCCGCGATATGAAGTCTCAGCTCTCCCTCTGAGCTTGTCGCGCCCAATACTGCCGCGGTTTTGAGCGCAGAGCTAAGTTCGTTGACGTCTATATTGTCGTTCATAAGATATGCGAACTCGCCTTCCGACATAAGCGGATATATCTTATCCATACTCCTGCCGTCACTCGCCAGCGCAGACTTGTCTATCGAACTGCCGAAAGTATCTTTAAGTCCCATTACGCTGTCAAGCAACTTGCCGTCGCCGCTGTCGACTATCTTGCCCTCTTGCAGATAATACTTGCTCTCCAACTCGTCTATAAAGCCGTCTGCATTTTGGCTCTTATTCTTCTCTTGGTCCGCAAGTTCAAAGGTATGGACTTGTTTCATTATGGTATACAGGCTCTCGGGAGCAATGGTTTTCTCCTCGCTTTCGTTAAGCGCGCCGCTGCCGCACACGACTTCAAACAAGTTGGGCAGATATGCGCACTCCTCGGAAAATACTATTTCGCAGCCTATCTTCTCCTGTATCTGCGCGATACCTTTCTTTATGCTCTCGTCTATCTTAGCGCACAGCTTGCCGTAGTCAAGCGCAGACACGTCCATGCCGAACTTGCCTGCAAGCGCCGTCAACGTCTGCAAATGCTGTTGGGAATTTTCTATACCGACCTTGTTTATCTCCACGCTTGACGGAGTGTTAAGCTCTGCGACTACGCAGATATTTGCCGATACGAATATCTCTTGCGGAACGAGCTGGGATATCAGCGAAGCCATCACGTCGCTGCCGTCAAATCCCAACATACCTGCGACGTCGACCTTTATATCGACAGACAGCATTGCGCCCTTTGCCCGATAGCTCATTCCCACTATCTCGGCTTTTATCTCGCCGAGCATATCTTCGCCGCCGACGTAATCCGAAAGCATTGCCGCAAGAGCCGAATACTCCGTGCGCACTTTGAGTCTTTGCGCGTCGTATGCTCCGTCATATTTCATACTTGTCAGCTGCACGGAGCTTATCACCTCGTCGCCGCTTGCGAAGTTGATGATATCGTTGATGGTATTTTCCGGCGTGATCTTGCCGCTTGAATTGTCAAGGCAGTATTTACCGCTGAGCTCTTTTATAAATTCCAAAGTCTTTGCGTGCTTTATCTCGGCGGTAGGAATATCGATACCCAACGACTGAGCATTGGGAAGCTTGACGTCTCTAATCATAGTCAAAAACGCCTGCTCGCTTACGTTGACATCAAGTAAACCCATAAGCGTCTCTATCGGATGAATGTCCACGCTGCCCGTCGGCACAAATGCGAGAGGCACTTTCTTTTGAGCTTGACTTATGACCTCGACGACCTTGGAGTTGACCTGCACCAACAAAGTGCTGAGCGAAGTCGTATTACCAGTCTTTTTGAGTATTACGTCAGCTATCCTGACTATCTTGTCTATCTTATCCTCGCCCATTCTATTGATAGATACCTGCACCGCCTTAGTTGGATCGTTGGGATATACTATCGCCGTTGCATAGAGCTGTTTGGGCAAAATCTGTTTTATTATCGGAGGCAGATTATTTTGCTCAATAATGCCCGACAGCATATCCTTTACCATAATAGAAAGCGTTATCTTAAAGCTTGTCTGCGTTGCGTCCAATCCGTTGCCGCCTATGATTATCTGCTTGATTTGCAATACGTCTTTAAGAGGTTTGCCTATCTTGGCTTCTAAGTCTTTGAGCATCTCAAAAGACCCGGACAGCGAGGACAACGCCTCGTTGATAGCCGAGGCTATCTGTCTGTCGGTTATCTCCAAAATATTGCTTTGTCCGTCATAATCTTCAAGAGAAGTAAAGTCAAACTCTATCTCTTGCAATAGTTGGTCAAGTTGAGGATTGCCCGTCAAAGAGCCGTCGTTTCCGCTGTCGGGAGCGACTTCATTCGGAAAATCTTCTTCATTTGGCATTTCGTCGGAATATAATTGCTCGCCGTCGGCATTCGTATATACGTACTGCAAGTCATAGCCGTCTACGCCCACTGTCGCAACTTCTCCGCTCTGTCCGCTGCCGTCAGACGTCGACGACATGATTGTGGATATTATCTTGGAGATGGAAATATCGCTGTCTTCCGCCAAGTACAGCTTGCGCTTTAAATTGCTGTAAAATCCTTTAAGATCCTCTTCTGTGTATCCCTTTGTGACTATCTTGCTCTCGTCGGTGTCGCCGACCCCGTTGAAAAGCGTAAACAATTCTTTAAATTCTACGTTGGCTTCTTCGCCGATCTGCGTCCACCATATATCCGCCGCAGTGTTGTATGCAAAAGCAGTCGCGCCCACGATTGAGCCGACAAAAATCAAGACGAATACCAGCGCAAAGATCTTGCCCAGCATCTTATTGCGATTGCCGCGTTTGATCGCCTTTTGATTTTTTTCTATATCGATTTTGTATATTACTTTCGCCATCTTGCCTCCCCTTTGGCTTGGTCATAATAATATTTTACGCGTACGCTAAAATATTTAAATATTTATTATTATAAATATACATCTATATCATATTATTTCGCACGATAATAAGCAAGCGTTTTTGCGATTTTATTTTAGAAAATTATGCCAAATGTAAAATATCTTCGACAAATTATCCGATTATCGGCTTGAAACTGCATATAATAACACTGCCGACCTTTTGTGCGCAAAATGTTTGCCATATATTTTTTTTTGATATATAATAAATCCGTAACTAAAAAGCAGACAAATGAGACAGCGACTGAATTTGAACGATTCTATTTTGACTCGTTCTAGAAAAAATAGAATATTTGCTCAGCTCACGACAGCAAGAATTTTGTTGTTGGGCTTTTTTGCCGTCATACTCTTGGGCACGCTTTTGCTTTTGCTGCCGATATCCACAAAACAAGGAAAAAGAATAAACTTCATAGACGCGCTTTTCACCGCGACTTCGGCTACCTGCGTGACGGGTCTTTCAGTAACTCCCACCGCAGGTACTTTTACAGTATTCGGTCAAATAATAATACTCGCGCTGATACAAGTCGGCGGTCTGGGCTTCATGACAATTACTTCGTTTTTCTATTCTATGTTGGGCAGAAAGCTGACGCTTCGCAGAC
The DNA here is from genome assembly GCA_910579785.1 of uncultured Christensenella sp. Classification (GTDB taxonomy): domain Bacteria; phylum Bacillota; class Clostridia; order Christensenellales; family UBA3700; genus RACS-045. Next base: position 59,343 of record CAJTVJ010000005.1, read on the forward strand.
GGCTCAGCATGAGCGAAGATATGTCGCAGACAAGTATGCAGGGACTTAAAAATATCGCAATAAAGATTATGATAATAGCCCTCGGCAGCGAGATAATAGGCGTGATATTCCTGACGATAGGTTTTTGCATTCAAGGTATCCCCTTCGGCAAATCGCTTTGGTTTGGCATTTTCCACAGCATTTCTGCATTTTGTAACGCTGGCTTTGACATCGTGTCGATCACAGGAGTTTCGCTGATAGAATACAACAACAACTATTTGATACTTCTCACGCTCGCCCTTTTGATAGGCATCGGCGGCGTGGGCTTTATCGTGCTGGTCGACATATCCGAACATAAGATTTTTTCCAAATGGTCGCTGCATACCAAAGTCGTCATAGTCATGACTTTGATACTTACTTTCGGCGGCGCTTTTATATTCTGGCTGGCAGAACGCAAAAACGGCGCCACTATCGGCAATATGAGTTTGTTCGGTCAATGGGTCAACAGTTATTTCCATGCGGTATCGTGCCGTACGGCAGGTTTTGCCTGCATACCTATGGAAGAACTTACCAATCTGTCTCTTTCACTGTCTATGGCATTGATGTTTATAGGCACTGCTCCCGGCTCTACCGGCGGCGGAATAAAAGTGACGACGCTGTTTATTCTCGTCGTATACGTCATAGCTACTTTAAAACAAAAGAAAGAATTTGTTATAGATAAAAAGTCGATTGGTACCAATACCCTTGCCAAGGCGGCAAGCACCCTGCTGCTTGCAATACTCGTACTTTTTATAAGTTCGACGGTAATATTTGCGGCAGAAAGCAAACAAAGCGTGGAAAACATGGTGCCGCTGATGTTTGAACAGATAAGCGCATACTCCACCTGCGGTCTCAGCATGGGCATAACCCAATCTATGTCGACGCTTGGCAAGTTTATGCTGATACTAGATATGTATCTTGGCAGAATAGGCGCGTTTACTTTCTTTATGTCATTCTATAAGTCGCGCAAAAGAGAATCAAAAATCAAATACCCTGAGGCAAGCATCAACGTCTAGCCTAAAAATATACTCGGCATTACCTGCCGCACAGAGGTGAATATGAAAAGATTTAAACATACTAAAAAACAACAGTTTGCAGTGCTCGGCATGGGCAGATTCGGCTTTGAAATAACCAAAGCCCTCTATAATTACGGGTATGAAGTGCTTGCCGTCGATATGGACGACGAAAAAATACACGAAGTGTCTAATTTCAGCACGCACGCCATTGTCGCAGACGTATCGGAAGAAAGCACGCTGCGCTCGCTTGCGATAGACAGCTTTGACACCGTCGTAATATCTATCGGCACAAATATTCAAGCCTCTATCATGACTGCCCTTACCTGTAAAGAACTCGGCTGCGGCAACGTCATAGCCAAAGCTCACAACGAAAAGCACGGCAAACTGCTGAGCAAGATAGGCGTGGACAACGTCATATATCCCGAAGCCGCGATAGCTACCAAAGTCGCAACTCAACTGATAAATCCCAATATCCAAAATCATATGGAGATTGTCTCGGGATACTCCATCGCCGAAATAAATATCGCCGACAAGTGGACGGACAAAAACCTCAGCGAACTTGCTCTGCGCAACAGATACTCTGTCAACGTCCTTATCATTATCCGCGCCAATGACGAAATCATTACCAATCCTGCGGGCGATACTGTGCTTATGGCAGATGATATTCTTGTTGTCGGCGGCAGCAACGAAGATATCGAAGCGCTCAGCTTTGCCGTCAATGCAAGTAAATAATTCAAGAGTAATAAAACTTAAAATCCGCCAAATCAAATGGCGGATTTTTATAAGCTTGTTATCTGTTTAGACCTCTCCGCATAGGGCGTAAGGAGCGTAGCGACGGAATAGCGTGCCAGCATGTGCGTCTCGACTTGGGCGAGCGTCGGTACTTATTTAACGTTGAGATTTCTCCACGCGCTACGCTTGGTCGAAATGACACTATTCTAAATTCAATTACGCTTTAATCTTTTACTTTCGGCGTAAAAGTCTTGGTCGGCTTCGTTGACAAAGTCGCCTATATTGAGTTCTTTGCTCATGAGTTCTGTCAGTTCGTCCTCATACTCTTTGAGCCTAGCCACTACGCCGTCGCGTTGAGCCCTGTCAATGACGTGCACGTTGGCTTTGCAATAGGACTGCCACTTTGACGAGAATATTTTTATTCTCTCGCCTTCCAATGCAAATTTGACTTTGGAAGAATACTCAATATTCTTTGCCTTATCTATCGCCTGAGTGAGTGCAAGATTTATGCTGTCCTGTTCTCTTTTGAGTTCGTTTACCTTATTGCACATGTCATGATTCTCTTTGGTAAGCCCCTCTATCCTATCTCTCAATGCCAAAATGGTGCTCTCGTATTTGTCGGTGAGTATCTTTATGTACTCCTCGACCTGCCCCTTGTCATAGCCTCTTCTTTGCTGCGAAAAATTCATACTCCACCTCGCCTTTTTTAATAAACATATTATACAAAAAAATAAGGTCACCGACATTGTCGATAACCTAATATTTTTGCTTATTTTGTATATTCCTGTCGAAAAGACTAAGCCTTTTTATTTTCTTTTATCAATTTTTGTTTGAGATCATAAAGCTTTTGCGACAAATCGACCTTATATACGTGCGGATTGAGCATACGCTTATACTCATTCCAAAATTCTCCGTAACTCTGTCTGTGATATTCAGCTATCTCCATGACAATAGGTAATTTGTAGACCAATTTGCCGTCCTTTATTATCTGTCTGCCAAGCTCTTTGGCAACAAAGCCCGTGACCTTCTTTCTCTTCCAAGCAAAGTCGGGATGGAATATCTCCAACTCGTCCAAACCGTCAAAATTCTCTTCCTGCAACGCAATGAGATCGGCGATAGCCTTGCCGCTGTTTTTGTCATAAAGTCTGACTATTTTCTTATACCCCGGATTGGTGATCTTTGCCGGCGTGTCGCTCATCTTCATTTTTGGCTGCAACACTCCGTCCACCTCTATGCCTGCAAGTTTATATACTCCGCCAAGGCTGGGACAATCCATACTCGTGATAAGCTTGGTGCCTATGCCCCAAGTGTCGATGCAGGCATTCTGCGTAGCAAGAGATTGCAATACGTTCTCGTCTATATCGCCGCTTGCACATATCTTGGCATTGGGAAAACCTGCCTCGTCAAGCATCTTGCGCGCCTCTCTTGAAAGGTATGCCAAGTCTCCGCTGTCAAGTCTTATGCCGATAGGCTCATGCCCCTTTGCCCTAAGCTCTTTAAATACCGTGATTGCGTTGGGCACTCCGCTGCCGAGAGTATCATAAGTGTCGCAAAGCAACATACACTTGTCGGGATACATCTGCGCATAAGCTCTGAATGCGTCCAATTCGCTTGGAAAGCTCATGACCCAACTGTGGGCGTGCGTACCCGATACCGGCACGTCAAACATCTTGCCTGCAAGCACGTTGGACGTCGATTGACAGCCTGCTATCATTGCAGCCCTTGCGCCGTAAATTCCAGCGTCGGGTCCTTGCGCTCTTCTCAGTCCGAATTCTGCAATCGCGCCGCCCTTTGCCGCATAGACGATCTTTGCCGCCTTAGTTGCTATCAAAGTCTGGTGATTGAGTATGCAAAGTATCGCCGTCTCGATGAACTGCGCCTCAAACATCTTTGCGCGCACCGTAAGTATAGGCTCTTGCGGAAATATCACCGTACCTTCCGGCACTGCGTATATATCGCCGTTGAACTTAAAATCTTTGAGCAGACCCAAAAAGTCCTCGTCAAAGATATTGAGCGATCTCAGATAAGCTATGTCGTCGTCTTGAAATTTGAGATTTAGGACGTAATCCACGACTTGCTCTAAGCCGCAAGCCACCGCATAGTTGTTGCCAACACCTCTATAAAAAACGTCGAACACAGCCACTTCGTCCATCTGTTTGTTTTTACTGTAACCGTACATCATGGTCAACTGATATAAATCAGTCAATAAAGTTAAATTCCTCATTTTTGCTCCTGTGTTTTTTATGCCGAATTTCTTCGGTGAGGTTGGACAACTCGCCCATAACCGCTGTCTGCGCATCTTTTCTTCTGCATAAATTATACGGCAAAATTATACAACTTTGCCGTATCTTTGTCAATTATTATTGATTGCAAATCACTTTTTTAAAGCGTATCTCCGCCGTCGGAAGGGCTATTTCCCGCCGACCTGCTATATTTGACTTGCTCTAATATCTCCAACTCTTTTAGCTCTTGCGCCTGATTTAGCTCGCCTAAATCTTGCGATACGCCGTCTGTCGATTCTCCCTCCATGGTTTCATTGCCGTTTGCCGAGATAAGTCTTGCCTTGCGCACCCTAGCCGTCACGTCGGCAAGCTTCTTATCGCACATATTGGCAAACCATTTGGCCTCAAAGTTGAGTTTGCCGAATTGTAGAAGCACCTGCAACACGATAGTAACCGCAAACACGATATAACATATCACTTGCACCACCTTGACGTCGGAATCGCCGAAGGTCACGGGATTGCCGCCCTTGATAAATTCAAGCGTACCTCTTACCAAGCCGTACCATCCAAGATAAAAGAGGGATATAGTACCGTTTTTAAGAGGTTTTTTAGGCACAAAATACATCACCAGCGCAATAGCCAAGCCTATCGCGTTGAGCGTACCCTCAAAGAAGAACGACGCATAGTGCCACTTGCCCGTGCTCTCTATAAACACCGCAAAAGGCAAATGCTGCAACGCTTTGTCGGTCACCTCTATTCCGTAAAGTTCCTGATTGAAAAAGTTTCCCCATCTGCCGATGATCTGTCCCAAAAGCACAGCCATTACCACGCAGTCTGCCACTCGCATAAGCGAATATTTGCGATTGCGCAGACAGCAGAAAAACACTCCCAGCGCGCCGCCGACGATACCGCCGATTATCGTAAGTCCGCCGCCCGATATATCAAGCATTTCTAAAAATCCGTCCCAAGACAGCGGATAGTCTTTACCTATTCTCGGCACGACGTAGAATATTCTGCAAAAAATCACAGCCAGCGGTATTACCCATATAAATATCTCTAACGAAAAATCAAAGTCTATCTTCCTGACATACGCAAGCAAAAGATATAGACAAAACGCCAAAATTATGCCAAACGTAATAACGACGCCATACCAATAAACCGGTCTGCCGAATATCTCAAACGCTACTCTGTCAATAGCCAACAACTGCTGCATATCTCTCCTCTATATCGCCGCTCGCCTATGCGACAGCGCGACACCTTAAAACAATCTCTTGGTCCCGTCGTTGCGAACGCCTATTACGTAGACGTTGCTATCGTCAAAGACCTTCTTCATTTGCTCGACATAGCCGTCGCATTTGCTCTTTTCAACGTACGCGATTATCGTGCCTGCAAATCCGCCGCCGTGAACTCTTACAGCCTTGACTCCGTCTATCTTCTTGCTGAGATTTATTCCAAGCGGTATTCTCTGATATACGTCTCCCTCAGGATAGCAGTTCTGCAACATCGTGTAAGAACTCTCTCCCGACTTGTTGATCATCTCGCAGAATTTGCGGTCGTTGTTCTTGGCGATAGCCTTGGCGCATACGTCCACCCTCTTGTTTTCGTCAAAGAAGTGCATGGTACGCATCAAAGCCCTTCCCGATATCGTATCTTGCAGTTGAGGAAGTCTGTCATAAAAATCGCTCTCTTTTACCTTTCTCAACTTCTTGGCATTGAACTGCTGAGCCACAATCTCCATGTCTGTTCTTATACCAGCATAATTATCGGTCAAATCGCTGTGGTCACCGCCCGTATTTGTCAATACGATATTCATATTATCGAAATTCCAATCCATAGATTTGAACGTAGGCGCCTTGGTAGATTTAAAATCTATATAGCTAACGCCTCCGAATGATATCGCGCTTTGATCCAAAAGTCCGCACGGCTTGCCGAAATATTTGTTTTCAGCATAATGCGACGCCTTGACTTTGGTAAATTTATCTATCTCGCCGCCGTTGTACATCTGATTGAGTATCTCTGCCATAAGCACTTCAAAGCATGCCGAAGAAGAAACACCCGCACCTCTGAAAACGTCGCTTGTCGTCGTAGCGCAAAAGCCGCCGATATTCAAACCGTTTTCTTTGAAATAAGCGCACACGCCTCTCACTAAGGCAACTGCTTTGCCCTCTTCGTTCTTTCTTGCGGCGAGGTCTGTCAAGCTGATACGAATAGGCGAGAAGCCTATCGACTCGACGATAATCTCCCCTTCGCAAGGAGTCACGCAAGCCAAAGTGTCGACGGTGATGGACGCGCAAAGCACCTTGCCGTTGTTGTGGTCTGTATGATTTCCGCATACCTCTATTCTGCCGGGCGATGAATAAAAAATTCCGCCTTCTCCGTATTTCTTGCTATGTATGTCATAAATCTGTCTGTATCTATCAATTTGATACTCCAACTTGCCGTCGCCGTAAAGTCTTTGGACAAGCTGTGCAAAGTCAGCGCTGTTTGCCAAACCTTCGATTGTCTTTCTGTCTGCCATAATTACCTCTTTAAAAGTCTGCGGCATGCAACGTCCCTGCATACCTTAAAATATTATATCACAACGACGTCTTATTGTAAATAGTTTGAGAAAATTATTTATGCCTCGCGTACACTTTTAACAAAAAGAAAAAAATATACATATTTATCTTAAATTCTTGATTTTTGTATTGCAAATTCTATTATATTGTATTATAATTGAGATATGATTTTTATAAACTATATCGCATAAGCATATGGATTTAAAATTTGAGAGGATTTTATAAATGGATCAAGACACTTTGAAATTAAAACTCAGACAACTCGTCGACTATGCAAAAGATAATCTTTCTTTGAGAGCAGAAGACGAAGCTTTTGTCACCAACTCACTGCTTAGCACGTTTTCGCTCGGCGCGCCGTCGCAGCAAAGCGCGCCTTATGACGACTTCCAAAGCGATATCGTAGACCCTATCGTCGAATATGCCGTACAAAACGGTATGGCAAAAGACGAGGAAAGATTGCTTTTTGAGACCAAACTTTTGGGAATAGTAACGCCCGCGCCGTCAAGCGTAGTCGACAAATTCGACACGATTGCGGCAAATAAAGGCGTAAAAGCGGCTACGGATTGGCTATTTGAACTTTCTGTCAACAACAACTACATACGCAAAGTCGACATACAAAAAAATATCAAATGGGAACACGTCGGCAAATTCGGCAAGATAGGTATAACAATCAACCTGTCCAAGCCGGAAAAAGACCCCAAACAAATTGCTTTGGCAAAGCTTATGCCAAAGACGGGTTATCCGTCTTGTCTGCTCTGTACCGAAAACGTGGGTTATGCAGGCAATCTCAACCACCCTGCCCGTCAGACTTTGAGAATAATACCTATAAAGCTGGGCGGCGAAGATTGGTCAATTCAATATTCTCCTTATCAATATTACAACGAGCATATAATCGCGCTTTCCAACGAACATCGCCCGATGCTCGTCAACAGCGATACGCTTTATAGACTGCTTGACTTTGTGGATACCTTCCCCCATTACTTTATAGGAAGCAATGCCGCTCTGCCTATCGTAGGCGGATCTATACTTACGCACGACCACTATCAAGGCGGAAGCAAAGTATTGCCTATGTTTGAAGCAGGCATACGTAAAAATTACGTAGGCAATAAGTATAAAAACGTAAGTATTAGCATTGCAGATTGGTACAACAGCGTCGTAAGAGTAAGCGGAAAAAATAAATTTGAAGTACATGAAGTCGCCAGCGACATACTCAACTGCTGGGCAAATTGGACTGACGAATCGGTCAACGTGATATGCAATACAGGCGAACAGCACAACGCCGTTACTCCGATAGCCCGCAAAGAGGGTGACGACTATATCATTGATATGATATTACGTAACAACCGCACCGACGAGGCTCATCCGTACGGCATATTCCATCCGGAAGAGAAATTGCACAATATTAAGAAAGAAGGTATCGGCATAATAGAAGTCATGGGCTTGTTCATACTCCCCGGCAGACTCAAAGCCGAACTCGAAGTGATAAAAGATTACATCTGCGGCAACAAAAACATTGACTTTAAAGAACTCAACGACACAGAAAATCCAATGTATAAGCATGCGCAAACCATTATCCAACTTGTCAACGACCACGGCGACAACCGCGACAGAGCGTATGCAGACAGAGTTGTGACAGATTACGTCAACAACGCTTGCGAACAGATTCTTGAATGCACCGCTGTATTCAAAAACGACGAAAAGGGACAAACTGCCTTTGAAAAGTTTATTGAACAAGGTATGGGATTTAAACTCGTGTAATGATATAATATTATATTTATAAAGATAAATCGGTCTGCTAGCGGACCGATTTTTTATTTGTCTTTAAAATATTGTAATATTTGACAAATCCTAAGTCATTTAGATCAAGCGAAGCGCGTGGAGAAATCTTATACGCTTATTTATTTAACTCGATTAGACTTCTCCACTACGGTCGAGGTGATTATTCTTAGTAGTTCATAATCAAATATGGTCATATCGAGCGTATTCGAGATATCTCATCCGTTTATCTTCTTAACTCGTTGAGACCTCTCCGCTGTGGGCGTAAGGAGCGATAGCGACGGCATAGCGAGCAAGCAGGTGCGTCTTGTGCGAGCGTCGGTGACATTTCTCTCCCAAATTTGTAAATATATGGTCATTTCGACCGAAGTGCAACGTAGCGGAGAAATCTTAACCTTTTAAATTTTTAACTTGTTGAGATTTCTCGACTACGCTCGAAATGACACAGCTATGTATTAAGTTACGATTGCTAAGGATATGAAGCATTTAGTTTGGCAAGTTGTAAGCAATAATTGCTCATTTCGACCGAAGTGTAACGGAGCGGAGAAATCTAATCGAATTGCATAATAAACAAATCTAAAAGCGCACTCATTAGAGTGCGCTGATTTTTTGCATAAATTACTTATAAATTCTTGGAAAATCTGCTTTACTTTATCACTTATAACTCGTTGTCAAAGTCTTCAAGCGTCTTTATTGTGACCTTATAGCAATCGGAAAGACACTGCTTATCCATATTGTCATATGTGTCATATCTTGTGTGATAGTAATTGCGAAGTTTATGGTCAAGCGCAGTTATGCCGGTAGCTTGATATCCGCCCTTGTTGAAAGCTGCGGAGTCGGTTGCTCCAAGCGGTACCGAGCCGTATGAGCAAGTTACGTCAATGCTCTTTGCAGCATTGTAGAACAACTCGCTGGCGTGTTTGTCGGCTTTGACCGTGCTGTTGAGATCCTTCTTGTTGACACAAAGGAACTTGCCCTCTCTCAACGTATCGTACGCATAAATGATGGTCTCGACGTCTTTATAGTCGCCGCTCTCGCCGTGTCTCTTTGCCCAAGCTCTTGCGCCTCTGATACCTGCTTCTTCACTGCCTGTCAAAAGTACCCCTACCTCGGTGTTTTCAAACTCGATGCCCTCGTCGTGCAAAGCCTTCATTACGGCAATACCCATATAACAACCTGTGAGATTGTCATTTGCGCCGTCTACGATAACGCTTGTATTCCACATTCTGTACATCGCAAGCCAAAACGGAACGAAAACCAAACAAGCAAGTCCCATTATCATAGGCACGCCGCTTGCAACTTCCGCATTTATTCCGCCCTGCAAAACAATCGAAGCGACAGATATGCCCACCAATGCGACGATACCTATCATTGAAATTACAAAATGCGCAACGAAAGCGTCGCCGCTTATAAGATAACTCATAGTCCATTCATGAGCCACGTCAGGGTGACCGTTGAAAAGTATTCTTCTCTTAACTTCGCCCTTTGGATGCTTGATTGCCATCAAATTATGAGATATGCGTTTTGGAAATAAAAAGTCGACGATTTCGAGATACAAAACAAATTGCAAAAGCATCAAAAGCATTGCCGCGCCGACTAGAATAATAGCAAGAAGCGGTATAAAGAAATAACTTACCATTGCCATCAACACTATCGTCACCATGATATGTATCCAATTAAAAAATGCCTTTGGGTGTACTTCAAACGGCTCTATCTTGACGTCGTCGCTATACTCTTTTAATGTGTTAGCCATATAGTCGATAGCCGCCTTTTCGCCGTCGCTGCCAGGCAATCTTTTGCCGCAAGTCTTGATTATCGCGGTGATCTCGTCAACCATATAATCGGCTTGCGCGTCACTGTTGTCTCTCAATTTTTTTAGATCCATACGTCTACCTCAATTCTTGATTATGTATATTATATCACATAATCCACATATAATAAAGCTTTTTATCCATATAATATTACAATATTTTTACTTTTTTACCTATTTTTTAAAAGACAAATTTATATTTTGGGGTTTTTTGAAGCATAATTTACAATAAATCGGCATTATTGTCTATAAAATTGTATGATTTATATGCCGTCGAATATGATTTGGCAAAAGTTATTGCACTTCATTGTTTGACATTTTTACATATTTGATATAAAATAAATACATTATATTAAATTTTTAGAGGTTTTTGCGATGGCAGTAAAGAAAGACGGTGATTGGGGAAGAAAAATATGCGGACTTGCTGATAAATGCTCCGACAACGGAGTAATTGATCCGGCATTGTTCATTCAACACAAGGTCAACAAAGGACTTCGTGACCCCAAAGGTAAGGGCGTATTGACGGGACTTACCAACATCAGCGACGTCATTGCAAAAAAAATCGTCAACGGCGAAGAAATACCGTGCGAAGGCCAGCTCTTTTACAGAGGATATAATATCAACGAACTGTGCAACGATTTCTTTTATAGCGACAGATACGGTTTTGAAGAGATAACGTACCTTCTTTTGTTTGGAGAGCTCCCCACAAGCGCGGAACTTGACGATTTCAAAGCATTGCTTGCCAAATACCGAAAGTCTTTGCCAAACACATTCGTAAGAGATATCATAATGAAAGCTCCGAGCAATGATATGATGAACTCTCTTGCAAGAAGCGTGCTGACGCTCTATTCGTATGACGAAAAGGCAAACGACACTTCTCTTTCCAACGTGCTGAGCCAATGCCTGCAACTTATTGCGCTGTTTCCGCTGTTGTCCGTGTATGGATATCAGGCATATGAATATTACATAAAAGAAAACAATTCTTTCTTTATACATGCGCCTAAGGACGAGCTTTCGACAGCAGAAAACATACTTCATATGTTGAGAATCGACAGCAATTACAGCAAATTGGAGGCAAAAGTCCTTGACCTTGCGCTTGTATTGCATGCAGAACACGGCGGCGGTAACAACTCGACTTTCACTGCAAGAGCAGTAACGTCTTCGGGTACCGACACCTACTCCGCTATCGCGGCGGCGATAGGCTCGCTCAAAGGGCCTAAGCACGGCGGCGCAAACATAAAGGTATCGCAGATGTTCAACGACATCAAAAAGAACGTTGCAGATTGGAACGACGACGAAGAGATAGAAAACTATCTCAACAAGATACTCAACAAAGAATGTTTTGACAAGAGCGGACTTATCTACGGTATAGGACACGCGGTATATTCCCTTTCCGACCCAAGAGCACTGCTCCTCAAAAAGTCAACGAAGTCGCTGAGCGAAGAAAAAGGTCTTATGAGAGATTACAATCTCTATGCAAAAGTAGAAGAAATAGCAATAAAACTCATTTCAAGCCAACGTCATATATTTAAGGGCGTGAGCGCTAATATAGACTTTTACAGCGGTTTTATATATGATATGTTGGGACTTCCGCAAGAGCTATACACCCCGATATTCGCCATTGCAAGAATATCCGGCTGGTCGGCGCACAGAATGGAAGAACTTATCAACTCTTCAAGAATAATGCGTCCTGCATACAACTGCACTCAACCTGCGCTCGACTACGTACCTATGAAAGACAGAAAATAAAACTATTCATTGACAAAAAAATCTCCCCACTTTTAGGTGGGGAGATTTTTGATTTTATCAGCAACCGCAAAGGAATATCATATGAATTGTCAAAGGATATCCCGTGCAAAAACTGTCGATTTCAACGCCTGAATTTAGGCTTATTGATGACTTCGCCGTAAACGATTATCTTCTGCAACGGCGTAAGTTGCAAATTTTCTTGAATCTTTTCGTCAATCTTGACGTATCGGGTATTGTAGTGTTCTCTACAACCCTCGGTGGAAGTTCCGCCGATGCTGTTCATAGTAGGCACGTACTCTACCCTATACTTATCTCCTTCGTGTTGGGTGTCACAATGGCTTTGGTGATGCGATCCCGACACTTCTTTTTTGACATCAACCCTTGGCTGGATAGTGTTGAAAGTATGCTTCTGCGTTGCTTTTGCCTGAACTCTGCCGTCAACTTGCGTGGCAATGGGTCTGACCTCTTCCCTCCGCCTTTGCTGTTGAGGCGCAGATTGTTGCACTCTGCTCGGCGCAGGCTTTTGGGAAGAGGAGGACTCATAGTCCAAGAACTTTTTAAAGTCCTCCTTTTCTTCAAGCATTTTTGTCATTCTTTCCGAGCCTTGCTGTTTTTTATCCTCTTCCTTTGCCTTCTTTGAGGATTTTGCGACGCTTGAAATTACGCCCAAGGCCACGAAGATGCCAACTATTATTAAGATCGGGGCTATCATTTCTTATCCTTGCTGCCCTCAGCAGACTCTTCTACTCCGCCGATAGCATTACGCATATTGGTATCTGCCATTACGTTTTGCATATTGTAATAGTCCATTACGCCCAACTTGCCGTTCTTCAAAGCCTCTGCCATAGCCTTTGGAACTTGTGATTCCGCCTCTATAACCAAAGCTCTCATCTCTTGGGTCTTTGCTTTCATTTCCTGTTCCAAAGCAACAGCCATTGCACGTCTCTCTTCTGCCTTTGCTTCTGCGATACGTTTGTCGGCTTCCGCCTGATCCATTTGAAGCTGTGCGCCGATATTTCTGCCTACGTCTATGTCGGCGATATCAATGGAAAGTATCTCGTATGCAGTGCCGCTGTCAAGACCTTTATTGAGTACCGTCTTGGAGATGGCGTCAGGATTTTCCAATACGTCTTTATGAGATTCGGATGAACCCACCGTAGTGACGATACCCTCGCCGATACGGGCGATTATCGTATCTTCGCCGGCGCCGCCGATAAGACGGGTGATATTGGCTCTCACAGTAACTCTTGCCTTAACTCTCAATTCAATACCGTCTTTTGCAATGGCGGATATTGCCGGAGTCTCGATAACTTTGGGGTTGACAGACACTTTGACTGCGTTGAGCACGTCTCTGCCTGCAAGGTCGATAGCTCTCGCCGTCTCTGCCGCAAGCTCCATATTTGCCGAGTGAGCAGAAATCAAAGCGTTGACGACTTTAATTACGTCACCTCTTGCAAGCACGTGACTTTCAAGCTCGTCGATAGATATATCGAGACCCGCTTTCTTTGCAGAAATATATGCGTCTACAAGCGGTATGACTTTGATACCTCTCCACTTCATACCGATGAGCTTAGTCATTGGTATTTTCACGCCTGATACAAGCGCTCTGAACCATATTCTTATCGGCAACAAGCTAAAAATTATTGCCAACAAGACGAGCAGTACGACTGCAACGACGATGGCTGCAATGCCTCCCGCGCTGAGTCCTAACGTCAGTAACATCATATTTATTCTCCTTTTTTCGCATTAAAGCGATATTTTATTTTTTATTTAGATACGTTTAATCAAATAAACTCTTTTGCAAGATCTATCTCTTTGACGGTTATTTTGCCGCCTTCGACGCCTATTACTTTGACGCTCTTACCGCACTCGATAAGCGCTGACTGCGATACGACGCTGTAAAGTTTGCCCTCTATCAAAGCGTTGCCGCTGGGACGAAGTACGGAATCAGCTCTGCCTACTTTGCCCAACAACTGAGTAAAGTCTTCGGTACCGCCCGTTATACCCTCGGGTACCGCCGTAGAATTCTGCACGAGTCCGCTGCGCGAAAGTCTGCCTTTCTTTATCGAATGCAGCATTATCAAAAACGCAACTAATACCACGATAGATACGCACAGTAACATTACGAAAAACTGTATTATAAGCGAGCCGCGCTTGCTCATGAACAATCTCACCGCCATACCTGCAAGAACTAAGATTATTCCTGCAATGCCGAAAAATCCAAAGCCAGGCTCAAATATCTCGACAATGATAAATATTGTGCCCAAAATCAGCAAAATCGCAGGGACGATACCTATATCGCTGAACGCAATCTGCAACTCTTGCCAAAATGTCAATCCATTGGCTGCTAACAACATATTACGCACCTCCTTTTACTTTATTATATACGTTTAGCACTATAAAATCAATAGCTTAATCCCATTATTTATACATAAATTATGTATCTTTTACAGAAAAATAAATCGAGAATATAAAAATTGAGACGAAGATACCCTCCCCGTCTCGCTTAAAAACCTTTAACACTCACTTTAAAAGATCTGCCAAAGTTATGCCGTATAGATAGTCCTCAACTATCATGTCAAGTCCTTTCCACAGCGACAACGTCTTGCACTTGTCTGCCTTAGGGCACTTATTTGCATTCGCTTCAAGACAGGCGACCGGAGCGAGCGTTCCCTCCGTCAGTTTGAGAATATCTCCTACGACGTATTGCGACGTGGGCTTGCAAAGTTTATATCCGCCGCCCTTTCCGTGCAATCCGTCCACCATATCAGCCTTTGAAAGCGCGCTCATAATCCCCACTAAATATTTGAGGGATATGTCTTGTCTTTCCGCCACGTCTTTTAGAGGGATATAACCCTCACAGCCGTGTTCCGCCAAGTCCAAAAGCACTCTCAAAGCATATCTGCCTTTTGTCGATATCAACATATGCGCCTCATGAAAACAGCTCTGTGGACAGATATCTTTCGCCGGTGTCGGGCATGACGGCTACAATAGTCTTCCCTACGTTTTCGTCACGCTTTGCAAGCTCTATCGCCGCCCACAGCGCCGCGCCAGAAGAAATGCCAACCAGTACGCCCTCTCTCTTGCCCAGCTCCCTAGCCGCGTCCATTGCATCGCCGTCCGCAACTGCGATAACTTCGTCAAATATATTCACATCAAGCGTGGCTGGAATAAATCCAGCGCCAATGCCTTGAATTTTGTGCGCGCCTGCCTTGCCTTGCGAAATCATAGGCGACGACAGCGGCTCAACCGCAACGACTTTGATATCGGCGTTCTGCTCTTTGAGATACTTTCCTACACCCGAAAGAGTGCCGCCCGTACCCACTCCGGCAACAAAAACATCGACCTCGCCGTCGGTATCTTGCCATATCTCGCGCGCCGTCGTATCGTAATGCGCAAGCGGATTGGCTGGATTTATAAACTGCCCTGCAATGATGGCTTTGCCATACTCTTTTGCAAGCTCGTCGGCTTTTGCAATCGCGCCCGACATACCCTTGGAGCCTTCGGTAAGCACAAGCTCCGCGCCGTAAGCCTTGATGAGTTTTTGTCTCTCAACGGACATGGTCTCGGGCATAACTATTATTGCCTTATAGCCTCTTGCCGTAGCTACGGATGCAATCCCTATGCCGGTATTGCCCGAAGTGGGCTCGATGATGACAGTATCTTTGTCGAGTTTACCTTGTCTTACGGCTTGCTCTATCATTGCAAGCGCAACTCTATCCTTTACCGAACCGCCCGGATTAAAGTATTCTAGCTTTACTATAAGTTTTGCTTTAAGTTTCAACTGCTCCTCGGTTTTTTTAAGTCTGAGCAAGGGCGTATGCCCTATCAGTTGATCTATCGACGTATAAATTTTTGACATAATTACCTCCGTTTTACAGCGCTGATTTCTCAAACGCTTGATCTAAATCTTCTATGATATCGTCTATATGTTCTGTACCTATGCTCAACCTCACGGTCGTGGGATAAATACCGCAGTTGGCAAGTTCGCTTTCACTGAGCTGAGAATGAGTGGTAGACGCAGGATGTATGACAAGCGACTTGACGTCAGCTACGTTTGCCAGCAAACTAAAAAGTTTTAAGCTCTCCGCAAACTTCCTTGCCCTCGCGCCGCCGCCTTTTATCTCAAACGTAAATATCGATCCTCCGCCATTGGGATAATAACGCTTATAAAGTTCGCCTTGTTTACCTTTTGACAACGACGGATGGTTGACTTTTGCCACGTCTTTATGAGAGTTGAGAAATTTTACTACTTTAAGCGCATTCTCTACGTGTCTTTCTACCCTTAAAGACAACGTCTCCAATCCTTGCAGCAGCAAAAACGAGTTGAACGGCGAAATTGTCGCCCCTTGATCTCTCATCAAAGTCGTGCGCAGTTTTGTAATGTATGCAAGGTTGCCGCAAGCTTTGGTGAATATTACGCCGTGATACGACGGATTGGGTTGAGACAGTCCTTTAAATTTATCGTTAGCGCTCCAATCAAACTTGCCTGCATCTATTATGACTCCGCCCATTACGCTGCCGTGTCCGCCTATAAACTTCGTAGCCGAATGAACTACTATATCGGCGCCGTGCTCTATGGGTCTGAATAAAAACGGCGTGGCAAACGTATTGTCTATTATAAGCGGTATGCCGTGTCTATGCGCAATCTCCGAAATGCTTTCGACGTCGGCGACGTCGCTGTTGGGATTCCCCAAACTTTCGATGTATATTAACTTTGTATTACCTTTTATTGCATTCTCGACCTCTTGCAGATTATTGTGGTCAACAAACGTGACGTCCAACCCTTGCTCTTTTAGAGTATTGGCAAATAGATTGTAAGTACCGCCGTAAAGATTGCCAGCCGACACGATATGGTCGCCTGCAACCGCAATATTCTGCACGGCGTACGTTATTGCCGCCGCGCCGGAAGCCGTAGCCAACGCCGCGCTTCCATTTTCCAAAGCGGCAATTCTTTTTTCAAACACGTCCGAAGTCGGATTCATCAACCGGGTATATATATTTCCTCCCTCCGTAAGTCCGAATCTACCTGCGGCTTGCGCGGAGTTTTCAAATACGTAAGAAGTCGTCGCATATATAGGCACTGCTCTTGCGCCGGTTGTCGGATCGGGCGTCTCTTGCCCGACGTGCAGTTGTTTGGTTTCAAATTTATAATTATTCATTTCATAAGTCTCCTATTTGTATGATTATTTTGCGATAAAGTTTTGTATTAGCGAAATAATCGTTACATTCGCCCAAAGCGAAAGTTGTGTCTTACAAGAAACTCAAAATAGTTCTGCATATTATTTACCTACCAACTTTATATGTTGATATTATATTACACCTATTTACCTACCGTGTCAATAGGTTGAAATGAAAAATTAAATTTTTTTTCATATCCTATATAATATAAGCAAATTC
This sequence comes from uncultured Christensenella sp., assembly GCA_910579785.1. Taxonomy (GTDB): domain Bacteria; phylum Bacillota; class Clostridia; order Christensenellales; family UBA3700; genus RACS-045. Next base: position 76,624 of record CAJTVJ010000005.1, read on the forward strand.
GCTGCCTATCTATAAGATAAAGCAGCGAATTCTAACTTTTTAACACTGATCCAATGCAAAAGGCATATGATCAAGTCTTATTTTACTTTTTTGCGGTCGGCGTCGTTTTCTTTGCAGTCGGCGTCGTTTTCTTTGCGGCTGCTGTTTTGCTTGCCGTCGAAGCAGTTTTTGCTGTCGTCTTTTTGGGAGCGGCAGGCTTCTTTTGAGTCGGCTTCTTTTCCGAATTTGCATCGGCAGCGGCAACTTCTTCCTTAGATTGATAATCTGCAAAAGACGTACCTACGACTTCTCTCATTACTATAAGTCCCTGCTCAAACAACTCCTCGTCAGTCATATACGGATATTGCTTTGCATAATTTACGTTAGGTTTGGTCTCCTTCTCCTCTGCGCCGACTTTCTTCATCAAGTCCTCTGCAAGCCACTGTATCACGGCGATGTCCTTATCGCCTTCGACAGTATAGAGCGTTGGAGTCTCGCCAAGATTGCCTACGTTGGATACGTCTGTCACCTTGAAATCTCTACCGTCATAAGACTTTGGATCGAGAGCAAAATACACTCTTAAAGAATTGTCTTTAATTGTGACGTTGGCAACCATATCCTTGCCGAAGCGGTATGCCTCTCTCTTCTTGCTTATTCTCGCATTGACCTTGGCATACGACATAAGAATATTCTTTATCTTGGAATATCTATTCTTCATAGCGTCGCTCGATTGCATAAGCTTTGCGCTGAAACTACGCTCGTAGATGTCGTCCTTATTCTCGATAGGCGCCGGCTCTTCAACAACAGGCTCTTCTTCTGCCTGTTTGGATTCAGGAACGTGAACGTCTACGACTTTTGAATCAAACAAAGATTTGCCCTTGGCAAGCTTCTTGACTATAAGTCCCTTTTCGACAAGCGCGTCGGTCGTCTCATACGGCATTTCCTTGACGTAATCGACTTCTTTAAACTTATCGTCAAGCACTGCGTCGAATTTGACCATCAAGTCTTCAATGAGTTCCATTGCGTACTCGCATTTGCGCTCGCTGTTGATTTTGAGAAGAAGCGGCGTATCAGCCATTGATATTACGTCCGACTCGTCCTCAATCTTATATCTTCCGTCAATATACTTAGACGGGTCGAGAGCAAGATAGAGCTTCAAAGTCTTGCCTCTTATCGCAAGTTTTGCGATTGTAACCTTGCCAATACGGAAAGATTCTCTCGGCTTGCTCATTCTTGCAGCGCACTTCTTGTATGACAAAAATTCATTTTTGATATGTGAATAGTAAGTCTTTACGTTTTGCTTTGACTGTATTATCCTTGCCGTAAAGGTCTTTTCCAATATTATAAAATAACCTTCTCCGTCGTCAGTCTCGACAAATATAGGACCTTCGTCTTCCTCTTCATCCTCGTCGTCTTCTTCGTCCTCTTCTACGGCAGGCTCCACCGTCGGCTCTTCTGCGACAGTTGGTTGAACTTCTTCGACGACAGGCGTCGGCTCTTCTTGCGGCTCTTCAACGACAGCTTCGGGCTCTGGCTCGGGCTGAACTTCTTCTATCGGTTGAGCCTCTTCGACAGGTTGAACTGTCGGTTCAGCCTCTGCAATCGGCTCTTCTACCGGTGCTTCCTGAGGAACTTCCTGCTGCTTTTTAGGCATTAGCTTTATCTTATCGTTGATCTGTTTTGCAAATATTGCGCCTAATACTACGGCTCCGACGGAGGCTAACAACGCTATCGCTCCAAAGAGATATACCATTGTCCTCAACGCAGGCACCGCGGACGCCGCAGACAACGTCATAAACGGCGCAAGCATAAATGCCGACAGCGCGGACGGTTTTGATGATTCAACGTCGTTTGTTTGCGGCTCGCTCTCCTGTTGAGGAGCGACCTGTTGTTGAGGCTGCGCGCCTTCCTCTAGATTTGCAGAATTTTCTGTCGCAATCTGAGTATCCAAAGGCTGTTCTGCCGCAGCATGCTCTGTTGCGCTTGCATCAGTTTGCTGAGTATCGGAAGCTTGTCCTTCCTCGACAGGTACCTGGGTTGCCTCGGCAGTCTGTTGCAAACCGTCAGGTTGCTGAGACGCGTCAGTCGGGTTTTCGACGACGGCTTCGGAGTCCGTCCGGTCTGCGCCGGACGTCTCTCCTTCCATAGCCGTAGCATAATACTTGTCAAACTTCTTTTTCCAATTAAACAATCCCAAAATTGCAATGACGTCGGCTGCGAGCATTACAAAAAGTATTACAAGACATATTGTAAGTTGCGCGGTATTCGACAGCGCGCTTATTAGTATATTTGTCATGCTCTGCCTCCTTTCTTTTTCTTAGAATTGATGACCAACGTCAATACCAATACTGCCGCAAGCATTACTGCCGACAGAGTGATAAGCGTTGCCGCAGCGGCTTTGTTGAAGCCCTTTTCAAGATTTATCATTATCACTGCGGATTCCACTGCGTCATAGTTGTCGTTGCCTTCAACGTATGCCTTGACCCAATAAGTGCCTTCTTTGGCTTTCTTCAAATCGCCTTTGTACTCCTTGGTGCAAGCCTCGTCGGTATAATACTTGACGACAGTCTCGCCAAACTTAGCCTTTGGCTTGCTTGCGTCGTCCGTCCAAGGCAACTCTTTCAAGTCGCCGCCTATTGCAGGCATCTCGATAAATTCATTTCTCGACTTGCTGATAGTGTATTCTATCGTCTTGGAAGACGTAGCAGATATCACGTAGTTGGGATTGCTAAGCCCCGAAGCAGTCGCCTTGTATGACGAGTTGGCGTTGACGCCCTTGCCTGTGACGATAACTTCGACGTCGTCGCCCTTTATCAAGCCCTCGATTATCGCATTTGGAGCTTGCTCGCTGCCATTGTAAGAAAGATCGGTATTGCTCCAATAAATCTTAACTTCTTTCGGCAATATCTCAAACTCTGCGGTGTTGTTGACAACGATATAATTGGTATCGCTGAGAGAATCTATCGTCGCGGTATGCTTACCTGCATTTTTCTGACCGCCGCCGACAACCGCGTTGCACACGATATCGCCGATAAGATCTTCTTTATTCACCTTTGCAGTCGGAGCCTTTTGCTCTCCGTCATACTCAAATTGCATATTTTTCCAAGTCACGTATACAGGCTTAGGAGCGATAACAAACGTCTGCTCATTGTTGGCTACCGTATAGTTCTTGCTGGTAGTCGTTACTATCGCCGTCTGCGTACCTGCATTCACTGCGCCCTCAACGACCAACTTGCCGTAAGTGTCGCCCTGAATCAATCCCGACTCATAAGTTACGGTCGGAGCCTGCGCAATGCCGTTGTATACGTATTCACCGATATTCCAGCTGACAGTGATAGGTCTCGGAGTGATTTCCCATACAAAAGTTCTGGATTCGTCGTCTGCCGGCATCTTATAGTTCTTGTTGGTGCCGATGCCCGTCAACTTGGCGGTATACTTGCCTGCGTCTCTTCCGCTGATAGAAGCATACGCAGCAGTGATCGTATCAACGTCTTCTTCCAATACTCCGTCCAATCTTGCTGAAATGAAGTGCTGCTGGAAGTTATATACGTAACTGTCATTGCTATCAAGCGTCCAAATTACTTTGAGCTCTTTCGGCAAAATCACGTACTTGCTGCCCATACCGTGAGCGGAATCTTCGTGTATTTCAAAATTGTCTGCGTGTTCTTGATACAACTCAAACGCGATATCGTAGGTGCCTGCGTCAGTTGGATTGTTCAAGACGTAGAATCTGCCAAGCTCCTCGATAGGCAAACTCAAAACGTCGCAGCCCTGCGCATTCAAGTAAGCAATCTTAGCCTCTTGCACAATTCTCTTTGAAAGCGCGTCTGCATCTTCATATATATTGTCGCCGTATACGCTGTGAGCACCGTCAAAGAAGCTGAGATATGCCTGCCCCTTCGCTACGTCAAAAGTCCATTCTCCGTCTTCCGCCATATGGTTGGCAGCCTCGACTACGTATCTAAACGTGACAGATCCAGCCTTGTCATAATACGGAGCGTCAACTTGAACGCCGTCTTGGTATATCGTTATCTTTGCACTCTCCCAAACTGCCGCGTCGTCATCGTCCGCAAACGTATTGGCATTGATATAATTCTTTGCGACCACGTCTTTGAAGTTGAAAACGCCTTGTGAGCCGAGATATTTTAATCCGGTGTATGTCAGCGGCAGAGACAAACTCATCTTTGCAGGAGTTATGATATAATAACCGCAATCTTTGCTGCTATCTTCTGCATTGACGTACGTCGGGTCATAGTTGCTGCCTACGAAAGAAGCGGTGATCTTGTACCGTCCTGCCGGCAGGAATTCCTTATCCGAAACAGTCGCACCGTTCAAAGTAAGCAATATAGGATTGTCTTTTAACGTTACGTTGCCGCCAATCACGCCGTCTATTACGTTAATCTCGCCTTGAACGATACTGTGCGAGCCGCGCGACGCGCCGTAGCTGCCGCCGTTTTGATTTTTGATTTCAACCGTCACAGGTCTCGGCACAATTCTGTAATTGCAACTTGTGTTGGTCAACTCGTAGTTGAGAGAATAGTTATTTTCGCCCATTGAACTGTGAGCTGCGTGAGCTTGATAGTACATACCCTCTTCGTTTGCATTATAATCAGGTCCGCCGTTGCCCGTTATATCGAGTTCAACGTATGTGCCGTCAAGGGTAGCAAACCTTGCCATAAGCGTAGGTCTTGTGCCGTTGTTGTAATAATACTCAGGCATTGAGTCTGTCCTTGTCTTCCAATTATTATCCCTATCGTCCGTCATCCATTTGACTTCAACTTTCTTGGGATTGATCTTATATGCGTGAGCATTGCACTTTGACTCTGCGCCGGGAGCTTGATAGTAATCAGGCAAATAGTTGTAAGCCAAAGCGTTGTTGTCGGTATTGAATTTATGGAAAATTCTATACGTACCGACGTTGTTTTGATAAGATCCGATAGGAAGTTCTGGATTTTCCTCAGTCATATTATTCGGATCGACAACGTAGAAGATAAAGTCGTCGATAGCATATCTTGTGATATCTTCCTCTATGCGCTCGCCGTTGTATATACGGAAAGATACGATAGAGATATTGGCGTTGCGCTTTATCCAATCGGACAAACTTGAAAGTGTGAAATCTCCAAGCTGATGTCCGTATTCCTTGCTGACCTGATCCATCTTGATAGTCACGTTGGCTCTGTCAACAAAGAGCGTAACGATACCCGTCTCGAAAGTCTCATGGTTGGGAGCTTCGATACGCAGTTTGATCTCATACTTACCTGCGTCTTTGACTGTAAACTTATCTCCCGGAATAAATTCAGGGTTTTCCTCCCTTACGTCTTCTCTTGACAATACCTTATAACTTACGCTGACGTTGTTCTTCACATATTCGACGTCGCCGCCTGCAACTATCCAATCGGAATTAAAGTCAATCTCCTGTTCTCTCGCATTGAAATATTTACGCGGAAGTTCATTGGTCGTAAACGCCAAACTTGCAGGCTTGATAGTCAACGTGCCGTCGACTACCAAAATTTGGTAATTCCTAGCCACGTCAGTATCCGCCAATCTTGCGCTGATTGAATAAGAGTATCCCTGTCCGTCGCCGCTCACCGGCAAATACTTAAAGTTGGACGGCAACGTCTTGTTGGATTTGAAGAAAATCTCAAATATATCCGTACGTTTATCGTTGCCTACGAAAGGACTCTTTGACGCGTCGGTAACGTCGTAATTCGGCGTCTGCGAATATACGTTGAGAGCATTGTTTATCTCTGCGACGCTCGCATTTTGAACACCGTAGATAAATTCTCTGCTATGCAGCTCTATTTCAAGCCTCTTTGGACTGATTTCAAAAGTCGTTGAGCGATTTTCGTCGTCAGGGTCAAGAGTATAGTTGGAACTTCCTATTATAGAATTTGCATATGCGGTATAAGTACCGGCAGTATGAGCATGACCTCCCACAAAGGAAGCGCCCGTTCCTGCCACTGCTCCGTACGTCAATTCAAGACGAACGTTATTTACGTCATCCGGAAGCACTCCGATAAGCTCAAATCCCGTATGGCTGTTGCCGTGACTGCCGTATTCTTCATCAAGTCCCGTCCAGTTGACGTATATCGTCCTCGGCAATACGCGGTATGCGTCGATATTGGACGTATCGGTCTCACCTACGCGAGGTATAAAGCGGAAGTTTTCAAAATCGGTCGGAGCGCCGTCAACCCCACGCATAAACAGCGTATAGTAGCCGATACTCTCGTTGGTCTTCATCTCAGTTTCGAGATCGCCCTTGCCGACAAAGAATTCGATATACTGCATAAGTTTTGCTTTTGCAGCCTCAGGGTCTACGTCCCAAAGGTTTCTATCGCCGTTCTCTCCGCCCATAAAACCGTTGATAAATTCGATATCAATCTTCTCAAATATCTGCTCCGACGTATATACGGCATAACCGTACTCGGCGTTTGTAATGCCTTCGCCGACTCTTACCGATATCCAATCAGTAAGTATATTGAGCTCTATTTTATGTCTGAATTCAACAAAGTTTTTGTTGCCTGTCACCTCAAACCATACGTAGTATTTGCCTATGCCTGTATCGGTAGTCTCGTCCACCCATTGAAGCGACGCGTCGTCGTAATTCAAATTGTCGCTTTGGAAGAATTTGTCGCTCATTCTTATCGTGAAAGAATCAAGCCCAACGCCCTCAACGCCAACGGTCACTCTTGAAATAAGGTCGCCTATCTTTATCGTCTTCGCTTCGTCAGAATCATAGTCAATATTGAACTGTCTGCCTGTATAACGTATGTTGGCCTGCGTAATCGTGAATTTTGGGAAATTGACGATCTGCACGTTGTAATTTTGACGCACAGAGCCGTCCATACCTTCCCCGTCGTTGTCGGCAAGCGCAATATCATAAGAGCCTACGTCTACAAGACCGTTGCCGTGAGCGTCGGTGACAAACTTATAATTGCGGAAGTGATCGCCATAGAAAGTCGCGCTGTTTTCTGCATAATCCCAAATTGCGGTCGGGTTGCTCACAGGGTCTACAAGCGCGCCGATCGGCACGTCTTTTGCTTTGCCGTATACTGCGGTCTGATCGTCGACAATGATATTTATGTCGAGTTTGACTATCTTAAAGGTATGACTCTTTTCGCTCTCTACTATCTCGTATCTATCCATGTTGATTTGCGTTGTCAAATCGGTAGACACCGTATAGCTACCTACGTTTTTACCTTCAAGTTCTATAGACTTAAAGTATATTGAATCACCCTCAACGACATTCTCAACTCCGTTGAACGTGCTTGGAGCTGTCGGGAATACCGTCGGATTAGAGTTGCTGAATACATATTGATCTTTGTCGGCGCCCTGCCATCTGTCGCCGTTTTGCTGCCAATCGACGTGCAACAATCTCTTGCTTACTTTATAAGCGTTGTTGTTTGCCTCATTGAGATAATTAACGCTGAAATTGTCCTCTTTTTCGTTGACTTCGGCTCTTATTCTGTGCTGTATCGTATAGTCGCCTGCGACAGCCTTGCGCGAAGTTACGGGCAACGAAGTCTTTGCGTCCAGCAAATAGAATTCAAATATTTGAGACGGATGCAAATCTCTATTCTCAACCGTGAAAGTAATATCGCATATCGTCGTTATATCCACCGACTCATATTTTACGTCGCCGTAATATACGGTGGTGTTTTGACCGCCGATAGTTATCAATATGCTGGCAGGTCTCATCTCTTGTATAAAGCTGCCCGTCTTAGGCAAATGGTTATCAGCCGTAATCTTATAATATATTCTCTTGCCTGATTCGGATACGTCTTTTATCTTCACGTCAGACCAAGGACCGTCAATACTCACCTCGCTGTACTGTATCGTCACAGCAGTGTCCATATGCTCTTTTTCATAACCGTAAACTGTGATAACTTCACTGTTTTTTGCCAAAGTTATGTCTTGAAGATCGCCGTTGTAAGTCTTGACAGGCGTACTTCCCGTCGACGCCTCGATTTGAGCCGGAGTTACGTGGAACACGCCGTCGCTGCCTGAAACGATCTCATAGTTAGGATTGTTTTTGTTGACAAATTGCAAAGTATGATCGCCGACGATAAAATACTTATTATCAGACGTGCGCTGTGCAATGATATTGACGTCAAATACGGCGCTATACGTATCAACGAGCGCATTTTTGTTGGATACCGCGCTGTTTGACGCTATATCCGCATCAAGCGTAGCCGTATAAGCCGAACCGTTGGTATTGTTGAGAAGCGTATCGTTTTTATACTCTTCTACTACTTCGTCAGCAGTGACCTTAAATGCGTAACGTCTCGTCCTATCGCATATGTCAATAGATATCTTTCTTCTTAAAATGCTAAATTCATGAGTATTGTTGGATATGACGTAATTGCCGTTGGTAGACGAAACTGCGGCAACGTATCTGCCGGCATTGACCGCATTGCCGTTGACAAGAGCTACCGGATCGTCGCTGTCAAGCATCTTTCCTTCGCCGACGCCTATTGCCGAAAGCACGACGTTGTCTTTGGAATCTCCTGCCGCTAATTGCGACGTATCTTTTATCTCTGCCGTCGGTCTGTGACCTCTTGCGCCGTCATACCACATATTGGCGTTGTCTGTCCAATCTACCGTTATGGATTTTGGCAAAACAACGTAAGCATTGGCGTCGGTGCCGCCGAAATTGATATTTGCAATCTTTTCGCTGCCCTCTGCCGTCTTCTGCGCGTGTATGTTATAACTGCCCGCGCCGGGTATCGATCCCTCGGGCATAACGGCATTGTCGCTGCCAATGACCTGGAATGATATAAACTCTTTGAGATACGCTACCGTCTCCTCTCTTGACGTCGCGTCTAAAATATTAGGAGTTTCGTCAGCCAACAAATTAGTAAATATTTCGTCGCTGGTCAACAAATCGGCTCCGTAAGTGACTTGATGCTGTTTAAGTCTCACCTCAATATCCGCAGGCACAACGGTGACGTTGAAACTTCCTGTCGCGTCAACGTGATTGGGCGCATTGACTATATAATATATCTTATGTACGCCTATTCCGCTGACGTCTATACTGTCTGTCAAACCTTGGTCTTGCCAAGAGCCCCACAAGCTGCCTCTCGGCTCGTCGCTGAGCAACAACTGAATTGGATTTTTCTCAGGCGCCGTCATAGTATACTGAGGATTCTCTAAACCGTGAATAGTAATAGGAGACTTTCCGTTGTAATCTCGCTCTATACTTTGAGCAATAGACACCGTAAGAGGCGCTTTATTTATCTTATACCATATTGTCACGTCGCCGGTTCCTCCGCCTTGCCACGTGAGTTTGACTTTTGTATTGCCGGCGTCTCCTCCCGCTAGGAAATAACCTATATCGGGACTAGGTTTAAGCACTATTGAATAATATCCGGCATTGGTCATATTCAAACCGTCCGGATTGAGAGAAGAGCCGAATGAAGATACTCCGTACTTTACGGTAGGCGTAAGCAAATATTTACTTACGTAATTACCAAGACCGTTTAGATCCTTGTTAAAATCACTCCAAACGCTGCTTACTGTATATGCGCTGCCTATATAGTCGTTTTCAATAGGCGCATTCTGCGATCCAGTCCTAGGCATAGCAACTTCCAAAGTGAAATAGTAGTTTTCCACTCTGCTTTTCATTGTGTTTATTTCGGACTGAGTAGTCTTTCTCTTGCTCAACAAAGGTTTTACTTCATTGTCTCTAAAATTCTCAAATTTACTTTGCTCTGTGCTCGACATATAAGATTTGACAGCCGTATATTGCTTATCAAGCTTTTGCATAGCAGATAAAAGTCCAGACTTGTCATATATGTTAATGTTTATGCTGATATCATCAAGCACAGGCATATCCGTGGAATATACCGCCGGCTTATATCTGTATGATCTGGCAGTCGACGCAGGCTCTGTATTTGTCAATATCCATTGCAGTTTTGAATTGAACCATTCGTAGTGTCTAGTTCCGAATATAGGAGTACCGGCATAACGTTGATATTTGCCATTTTCAGTCAACTTTCCTTTACCCGACATAGTGACGTTGACAATACCCTGTTGATTACTGTCATAATTTGCGCCTTCCATATAGGTGGTGTGATAATCTTGACTATCCTCAGACCATCCCCAATTTTCACCTAGCCTCAAATTCTTTTTAGCGCCAAGAGGCACTTCTGGCGTAGGCACGTAGTTATCAAAGAATTTACGCATATTGGTGTTGGGATACTGACCGTTGACTTTTGCTTTATTATTGTTTCTATTTGACTGTCCCTGCCAAGTTATGTCGGACTCAGGATACAATCCCATTGCAGAATGAAAAAGCATTTGATGATTATCACTGTTTCCAGAACCGCCATAATGGAAATACATTCTGTAAAAATAACCTAACGTAGCTAAATCCTCAGTTACGTCCATATAAATTTCCGTAGGAAAATATATCCATACATGGTCGTCTGAATTTTCTTTTGCCAAAACAAGAGCCATATTATTTTTATCGAACGTCATTTCCTTTGACATTCCATAACCGCCATACGCACCTGAATCATAATTGCTATATGGGTCAGCAGCAGTAGGCGTAACTTCTAAATCATCCCTTTTATTAGGCACGAAAATAAGGCATGCTGCCGCTACTATGGCTACGCACATTATCGCAACCGTTAACAAAGTGACCAACTTGCCTTTTTTGTTGATATTCATGATCATATCCCCCAATATATATAACTATACAATGGTATTCTATCACGCGCAATATATATATGTCAATGTCTAAATTTAATTTTGTACCTTCAATCAAGTATTTTTTTATAAAAAAATTTTATGGATACCCCCTATTTTTATTAAAACTACATTAAAATCGCCCCAAAATAAACTTAACTTTGATATTTTTTTAACAATATAAATTGTTTATTAAAAATCATAATCAAGTCGCTATATTATAATTATTATAATTATTTAATTAAATCAATATTAGACTTTATTTTAATTTTAATATATTCAAAAGTACTTATTCAATTTGATTAGACCTCTCCGCTTCGGTCGAGGTAACCATATATACTTACAAATTTAAACGGAAATCGTCATTTCCCTATAACTTCCGAAGGACTGCTTTTGCAAGCAGTCCTTCGAAAGTTTATAAAAGGTCGCACATCATGAAAAAGTCATAATAATTATATATACATTCTAACATTAGAAAAGTAAAATTGCAATATCAAATCTTAAAATTTTACATAAACTTTCAATACTATTTATCACCGACGCTGTAAGCGTCGATATCTATCCCCAAAAACTGAGCATTGTACAATTCTGAATAAAAACCGCCTTGCTCTAAAAGCTGCTCATGCGTGCCCTGCTCTACGATATCTCCGTCTTTCAATACCAAAATATTATCGGCGTCCTTGATAGTAGACAGCCTGTGGGCAATGACAAAGCTTGTTCTGCCCTGCATAAGCGCTGCCATAGCCTTTTGTATAAGCATTTCAGTACGTGTGTCGACTAGACTTGTAGCCTCGTCCAAAATCATTATCTTGGAATCTGCAAGTATTGCCCTTGCAATAGTCAAAAGCTGTTTTTGCCCTTGCGATATATTGCCCGCGTCGGCATTGATAACAAAGTCATATCCCCCAGGCAACGTCCTGATAAAATGGTCAGCGCATGCAGTCTTAGCCGCCTCTATGACTTCCTCGTCGCTTGCGCCGAGTTTTCCGTATCGGATATTCTCCATGATAGTGCCTTTAAAAAGCCAAGTGTCTTGCAATACCATGCCGATGTGCTCTCTTATTCCTGCGCGAGAAAACTCTTTGGCATTGATACCGTCTATGAGTATCTTGCCGCTCTGCGGCTCGTAATAACGCATGAGCAATTTGACGAGCGTCGTCTTGCCCGCGCCCGTCGGTCCGACTATCGCCACTCTCTGTCCGCTGTTTACCTGACAGGAGAAATCACGAATGATTATCTTATCGTCGCTGTATCCAAATCTCACTCTTTCAAAAGTCACGTTGCCTTGGATATTCTCCACAGACAAATAGCCGCTCTCTTTTTCTTCTCTTTCTTCAAGAAAAGCAAAGACTCTCTCCGCCGCCGCAATCGTTGATTGGAAGGTATTCGCCACGCTCGCCAACTGAGTGATGGGCTGATTGAACTGCTTGACGTATTGCGCAAAAGCCTGTACGTTGCCTACTCCCAAAGGTCCTTTGACGACAAGATATCCGCCCAAAATACATACGCCGACAAAACCCAAGTTGCTTATAGCCTTGGCAGACGGCTGCATAAGTCCCGAGAAAAACTGCGAATTCCAAGACGCGCTGTATAATTGGTCATTATACTGTCCAAATTCGGCAATGCTTTTCTCCTCACCGTTGAAAAGTTTAACCACGTTTTGTCCGGAAAACATCTCTTCAATCTGTCCGTTGACGTGCCCGAGATATTCTTGCTGTCTCTTAAAATATTTTTGAGAATTTTTGATTATTATTGTCGCAACTACAAGCAGCAGCGGCACGCTGACAACCGCGATAAGCGTCATTATAGGACTTATTCTCAACATCATTATCAGCACGCCCACGACTGTGACTATCGACGTGAGAAGTTGGGTCATGCTTTGATTCAGCGACGTGGCAATGGTGTCGATATCGTTGGTGATAAGGCTCAGCACCTCGCCGTTGGTCGTCTTGTCATAGAACTTCAACGGAAGTTTGTCAATCTTTTCGCTGAGATCGCGACGGAATCTATACGCTATCCTTTGCGACACACCTGAGAGCAAAAAGCCTTGCATATACGCCATTATGCCGCTGGCAAGCACGATAATTATCAATTTGACCATTATAGAAATTATCTTGTCAAAGTCTATTTGAGGTTTTTCATCGAATGATACGCTTAGCAGCTGGGCGTGGTATGCCTCCGGCACCTGCGTAAGCACGTCTTGCGCTTCAAGTTCTAGTATGGAAACAAATTCGCCTATCGTCTTAGCTTCCCTGCTTGCGCGCGCAAGCCTGTTGAGACGCACGTTGTTGACACGTCCGTTGTCGGGCAATTTGAGCAAATTGTCCTTTACTTCCTGCGGCACGTCTTTGAGAATGCTGTTTTCGCTTCCCTCTTCCTGCTCTTGCTTTATCAAGTCTTTGATAAGAGCTATCGACACAGTGGGATACGCGTCCATCACTGCCAATGCCTCGTCGCTGAATTTCAACGACGGCACAAGCTCGTTGTATACCGTCTTTTTCATAGCTCCCACGACAAGCACGTCAGTTGCTTCACTGAGTATGTCAGGAGTGGTGACAGTCGCAACAACGCCGCCTATCGCCAACACAAAGGCTATGATTATCACGACCAAATCTTTGCGCATATACTTCAAAAGCTTTGACGATGTGCCTTTAAAATCTTTTGCCTTCTCTCCGCTCATATGTCTGCCGCCCATGGGAGGGTGTACCCGTCTTTGCTGTGCGCTCATAGTCCGAGTTCCTCCTCTGAGAGTTGAGACTTGGCTATGTCGAGATACGTCTTGCAATTTTTCAACAAGTACTCATGCTTGCCAATGCCCGCTATTTTTCCGTCGTCCAATACCACTATGTTGTCGGCGTTCTTTATGGTACCCACTCGCTGCGCAACGATTATCACGCAAGCGTCGCCCATCTCCTCCGCCAAAGCCTGTCTCAACTTGGCGTCTGTCTTAAAGTCCAATGCGGAAAATGAATCGTCAAAGACGTATATCGGCGCCTTTTTACTGAGAGCGCGAGCTATCGCAAGCCGCTGTTTTTGTCCGCCCGACACGTTGGCTCCGCCCTGCGATATTTCGCTGTCAAAACCCTTTGCGCTGTTTTTGACAAAATCGCCTGCTTGGGCAATCTCCACAGCCTTTTGCAATTCTTCGTCGGTGATACCGTCAACGCCATAACCCACGTTTGACGCCACCGTACCCGAAAACAACGTGTTCTTTTGCGGAACAAAACCTATATTTGCGCGTAAATCTTTGAGATTGATGTCCTTAATATCCACGCCGTCTATCGTTATCTTGCCGCTGCGTACGTCCATAAGTCGCGGCAAAAGCGACACCACCGTCGACTTTCCGCTGCCCGTGCTGCCTATGATCGCGGTGACTTGTCCGCTCTTTGCTTCAAAGCTTATATCTTCGATTGCACACGCGCCGTCGCCGTATCCGTAACTCACGTCTTGGAATTTTACGTCGCCTTTAAACCTCACTCCCGTCGGCTGTTGCGACTCTTCTTTGTCAACGATACTTATCGGCGAAGTCAACACCTCGCTGACTCTCCTTATAGATACGATAGCTCTCGGCAATACGATAAATATCATTGATATCATCATAAACGACATTATCACCTGCAAGGCGTATTGCATAAAAGCTATCATCTTTGCGATCTGTCCGAAGTTGTCTATGTTATTGGCAAATATCCATACTATCGCAAGCATTATGCCGTTCATGACCACCGTCATAAGCGGCATCATAAGCGACATAAGCCTCGACGTAAATATCGACGTGGACGTCAAATCCCTGTTGGCGGTATCAAAACGCTTTTCTTCATAAGATTGAGTATTGAACGCGCGTATGACCATCATGCCGTTGAGCTCGTCGCCGGCAATTTGGTTGACCTTGTCTATCTGTTTTTGCATCTTGTTGAACTTGGGTTGAACAAGCGTCAGCGCAATGATAAGCAATATAACTATCAGCCCTATCGCGGCAGCTATCACCCAGGCAAGCGACGTCAAACCGTCAGAATATTTGACTGCCATTATCGCGCCGCCTATTCCCATGATGGGCGCAAACATTATAAGGCGCAAAAACAAGATCGTCAACATCTGTATCTGCGTAATATCGTTGGTGCTTCTGGTGATCAGCGAAGATATGGAAAACTTGTTGTATTCCTCGCCTGCAAAATTCATTACCTTAGAAAATACGTCAAAGCGCAGGTCTCTCGATACCCTCGCGCCTATTATCGAAGAAAGAAATCCCACAGTCACCGCGCATATGCACGCCGCAACGCTGAGAAGTATCATTTTCCAGCCGTAGCTCCATATCACCCCAATATCGGAAGAACCGACGCCGTCGTTGAGCAGCCCCGACATATAACTCGGCAGTTGCAATTCGCATATCGCTTCCCCTGTCAAAAACAAAAGCGATATAACTATCAAATGCCAATATCTGAGATAATACTTGAATATTCTTTTCATCAATACCTTCTTGCCGCCTGACGATCCGCTGTCATAGCCGTTGCCTACATTTGCCAAACGCGATATACCGTCTTTTGCTATATATCGCTTGTATATAATAATATAATAATTATAGATATTAAGTCAACATCAATTTTGTCAATAATCTACATTTTACAATTACCAAATATAAAACTTGTTAAAAAGGATTAGACCTCTCCGCAACTAGCGAGGTGACCATATTTTGCTTGTAGATTATCAAACTTAAAGTCATTTCGACCGAAACGAAGTGAAGCGGAGAAATCTCATCCTTATGAATATAAGATATAATCGTCATTGACGCTCGCACAAGACGCATAAAGCCCCATCGCTATGCCGTCGCTGCGCTCCTTACGACCGAAGTGAAGATATCTCAACGTATCTTGTCAAATCGCTCTTATCAATCTTGCGACAACTTGCCTATCAGGCTCTCCAACTCCTTAAAACCTCTCACTTCATAATCAGGCTTGACGTCGGCTATCTTCTTGCGCTCCCTGTTGAAAAGTATCGTCTTTATTCCGCTGTTTATTCCGCCCTGTATGTCAGACGACAAAGAATCTCCTATTATGTACGTTGAAGATAAGTCGACGTCGCCAATGTCGGAAAGTACGTATTCAAAAAATTCCTTAGACGGTTTTGCCAAATCAATCTCCTGCGATATATAAAGCTTTTTAAAATATTTGCCCAATCCGCTTGCAGCCATTCGCATCTTCTGCGTACGCGTAATGCCGTTGGTCACGCAATATAAATCATGATTGACGTATGCCCGCGACAAAAAAGCGCGCGCCCCTTTAATTATGCGCCGAGAGTGCGCCATATTCTCCCTATATGCGTCGCCAACCTCAACAATATCCTTGCCAATTATTCCGAATTTCTCAAAAAGTATCTCAAAACGCGTATAAAATATCTCTTCG
Source organism: uncultured Christensenella sp. (assembly GCA_910579785.1). Classification (GTDB taxonomy): domain Bacteria; phylum Bacillota; class Clostridia; order Christensenellales; family UBA3700; genus RACS-045. Next base: position 92,688 of record CAJTVJ010000005.1, read on the forward strand.
CGAGTGACTTGCCCCAATTCAAATTTATCCCACATCGCGCGGTTTATTCTCTTAAATTCGTCGGCTATCGCCTCGCCGTCAGCGATTCCGTAAGTATCGCACAATGCAATTACAGCTTCTCTCTCCGACCCGTTGAAATCCAACACAGTGTCATCCGCATCTATAAGTAAAGTCAATCTTTTCATGACGTTATATTATCATATTTTATCAAACTTTTCAAGTAAAATCGCCGCAATGAATGGGCGGCATGACATTATATCATAAGCTTATTGATTATATATGGTCCCCTCGAACGATGCTGAGAGGTCTCAACAAGTTTAAAAAGTAATCAGATGAGACTTCTCCATTTCACTGCGTTCCAGTCGAAGTGACTAAACTATGCTTATAGCACACCAAACTTTGGTCACCTCGACCTACGCGGAGAGGTCTAATCAATTTAAATAAGCGAATGAGATTTCTCCACTTCGGTCGAAATGACATACATATAATACAGCTAATTGACTGCAAAGAGCGTAAAATTTTATACGATGCGTTGTATCTATGCAACAATATACTAAATACAACGCTCCTAATACCTTATTATTTTTTGCAAGTAAGCATTTGTCCCAACTTATCTACTGTACCTGCTCCGAGAACTATGACAGTATCACGGTAAGTGCAATTATTCTCAATATAATTTTGTACGCTGTCGTAGCTGTCAAGATAAAGCGCGCCTTCGCCGTGACGGTTGATATAGTCCGCAAGCTCTGCTCCGCCAACTCCCATATCTTTGCTTTCTCTTGCTCCGTACGTCGGCAAAATAATCACTTCATCCGCCCAATAAAAACTCTCGGCAAACTCTTCTAAGAGAGCCTTGGTGCGAGAATATGTATGAGGCTCGAATACTGCGACGATTTTTCCTGCGCTCATAAGTCTCAATGCGTCGATAGTAGCGACTATCTCTTTGGGATGATGCGCATAATCAACGATAACTTTTGCCCCTTTCTTTGTGTTTCCGCAGTCGCAAAACCGTCTGTCAACGCCGTCAAAATTTGCAACGTACTCGGATATCTCTTGCATATCCAACCAATTAAGGTGACATATCGCAATAGCTGCCAACGCATTGAGGACGTTGTGCCTGCCATATATATCAAGGGAAAATCTGCCGATAAAATTATCGTCGCAAAGCACGTCAAAGCTGAATTTGCCATTGCTGTTTTTGAGGTCGACTGCTCTGAAATATGCCCTCTCTCCAAATCCAAACGTATATATCTTGTCTGCGTCTACGTGCGCGTCTAGTTGCAAAGTATCAAAGGCTTCTTCTCCGACAATCACCGCCTTTGACTGTTCTGCAAAGCTGACAAATGCCGCATACATATCCTCTTGCGTCGGATAGGTGTCGGGATGGTCGTAATCGCAATTTAGTATCACCCCCATATCCGGAGATAGCGACAAAAAGCTCTTGCCGTATTCGCACGCTTCGGTGATAAAATAATCGTCGCCGTCGTTTACATAGTTGGCGCCGATAGATTTTACTTTGCCGCCTACGTGCCCCTTAAACGGCAGCGCCATTTGATTAAATATATGGCAAAGCATAGCCGTCACAGTCGTCTTGCCGTGCGAGCCTGCTATCGCAATCACGCTCTTGCAAGTCTTTGATACGTAAGCGAGATACGCCTTACGCTCCATACATCTTATTTTGTTGCTGCGGGCGAATTTAAGCTCGGTATCGTCTGCCCCTATCGCAGCGGTATATACTACCAGATCACAACCAGACACAACGCTGTTGTTGCTGCCGACGTAGGCATTTATGCCATAACTTTTCAATCGCCTCAACGTCTCGCTGTCAACTCTGTCCGAGCCGCTCACCCACACCCCCGACTCGCTTGTCAACATTGCTAAGGCGGACATACTTACTCCGCCTATGCCAATAAAATGGATCCTACTGAATTCTAACATATTCTATAATATGCAACTTAAAGAAAAAATTTGCCAATAAAGACAAATTTTCGACAATTTAAATGGTACATTTCGCATATAGCTTACAACATACAAAACTTGAAGTCATTTCGACGGTAACGCAGTGACCAAAGCTTGGTTGAACTATAAGCAATATAGTCACCTCGACCGCATTGGAGAGGTCTAAACGAGTTAAAACTATCTTAATATGACATATTGAATAAAATACAAATTATAAAAGAGATGGCGAAGAATAATCATCTTCGCCACATCGAACTTATAAAATATTTTTTATCCTATAAGCAAGCAAATTCTTTGAGTTTTCCGCCATTGATTTTATTACGTTGGTACGAGTGATAGAATCGTCATACATCTGAGAATGAAGCGTGCCTTCCAACTCGCCTATCTCCTTATAAATGTCCTTGACGTCATTATTCGGACAGGTAAATTCAAGGATATTACGTTTCTTTGCCCACCAATCTTTGGTCTGCTCTACTGCTTTATGCGCCTTTGAATACTCTTTGTCTATAAGCATCTGTTGAATTTCTTCACAGCGCACGACCAATTCGTCAAAAGAGTGTTGCATAAAGACTTGTTCGCCTATGCCGAGCGCCAAAATAATAACGACAAGCACTATCGTAAAAATTATTTTACCCATATCAGCCCACCTCCTCGCTTATCTTACCTGTGATAAATTTGCCTGAGCGAGGTTGAAGATAAAAGCTATCTCCGCCTGTGACCAAAAGCAACAACACCTCTTCTTGCTTAAAACCGTACTTGTCAATAAGCGACTGCACTTTGTCTTCGTCAAGATTACATCTTTGAATATTACGCCCCATCTTCTTGCCCTCGCATATCACGGAATAAGGCAGTTGCGTCTGTTCTACGTTGAGCGCCATATCCCCGACAGTGACAGCCTTATTGGCAGATTTAGGAACTACCGACATATCGCCGTTTGTCTCTATTATTGCCCACTCTATCTCCTCCGGCGACGTATAGTCCTTGGCGCGGATAGACTCCATAATGTCGTGCACAGTCATATCAAGGCGGTTGATAGCCTCAAAATCTATGCCGTCGGGAGTGATGACTATTACGGGCTTGCCGTTGATTATCCTACGCATCTTTATCGAGTGCTTGACTATCTTAGTAAGCACAAACTCGACGACAAACAACGTAAAGATAGGCACCAAGCCGTAAAGTATCGGCACTTGCGTATCCGACATAGGAATACATGCAAGTTCTGCGGCGATCAACGTTATAGTAAACTCAAACGGCTGCAATTCGCCAAGTTGCTTCTTGCCCATCAATCGCATTACTATCAATAAAAATAAATAGATCAATATGGATCTTGTAAAAACTATCAGCATAGTATCATTATGCGTAAGTTGAAAATTTTTATGTATGTCGAAATAATTCAAATTATAACGCGTTTTTGGGGGAGACTTCTCGACTTCACACCGACCAAACGAAAATGTACGCTTACGCTACATTTTGTCGGTACTTATTTAATTTGATAAGAGGTTAAGATTTCTCCACTTCGGTCGTAAGGAGCGAAGCGACGGCATAGCGAGCAAGCAGGTGCGTCTCGTGCGAGCGTCAATGACGATTATATCTCAAACTTGTAATTATCTAGTCACTTCGAGCGCAGTCGAGAAGTATAATCCTATTTATACTTTGCCTAAATAAAATGCGGAGATTAGTTGTATTTTTGTACGTGCGACGACAACCGAGCGGTGAGCGTAATAATATTATCCTTTCGCTTAGTACCGACAAAATGTAGCGTTAGCGTGCATTTTCGCTTGGTCGGTATGGGCGGAGTCCAACCGTACGTTAAGCAATTATCTTTCAGTGAAAGTAATTGCGCATTCTTAGGTTGTGACGACGACCTCGTGACCCCGAGGGCGTTCTAGTCGAAGAGCGCACCCATTTAGGGCGCGCTCTGTTAGTGCAAAAAGACGGCTGATATACGCATTTTGCCTCTCAACGCTATTTATTTTCTTAAAGCGCGTTGCTCTTTAAGAAAATCATTATAGCGGTCGATTTGGTCAATCCTAAGGTCAACCATATCTTTCGCGGTATCATAAGCCTGCTTATCCCCTATCGGCACTTCTGTCTCTTTTACTTTGACCTTGGTGCCGTCTCCGCTTGCATTACGGCGTATGTCTTTGAGATACTCGTCTTCCATCTTAAAGAGCGCTACCGTTATGCCCTTCTTTATCGTCAGCTTTATAAACGGATTGGTTGTGCTTGGTCCTATCGTTGTGAAGTACGTAGATAGCTTTTCTTTGCACTTGCTGTCCTTGCTCATTGCATACTCTCTCAATCCGTCAAAGTACTTCTTCTGCTCTTTGGTGAGTTTTGCATACGCCTCTTCCAATGTCAGTCTTGGAGTTGGCGCTTTCTTTGGCGACGGCGCTTTTTTAACTTGTTGAGATTTCTCCGCTTCGGTCGAAATGACAATAGGCTTTTCCACTACCTTCTCAACGACTGTCTCGACAGGTACCTCAACCCGTACTTCTTTCTCTACGATTTTCTCAACGGGCTTTTCTACTATCTTCTCGATTACCTGCGGTTGCGCCATTACCACTTGCTGCGGTTGTTGTTCTGCAAGTTTTTGCATCAACTTCTCGTTTTGTTCTATCAATCTGTTGATCAATTCTTCATTGACGTTGCTAGCCGCTACTTCGCGCTCTATTATCTGAGTCGGCTGTTCTGTAAGCTTTTGCATAATAGCCTTTTGTCCCTCTATCAAGCTCTTGATGACCTCGTCATTCATAGACGCTTGTTGAGGCAGTGCTTGCTGCATACCCGGCAATAGCGCAGTCACTGTCTCGCTTATCAGTCCGCGCATCTCTTCTGCTCCTAGTCCTTGCTGTACGTAAGCTCCTTGCGGCATTGCTTGACCGCCGTTGTTTGCTCCGCCGCCCATCATGTGCATAAACATCATCTGCATATTCTCATCTCGACGGGCATTTTCCTCTTCGCGTTTTCTTTCGGCTAATTCTGCTTTGTTGCTATTGTAATCTTCTTTTGCCTCTTCTAAGATGTCCTCGGACTTGTTGCATCTGTTCTTGGCTATCAGCATTATCACAAAGCTTACCGCTGCCATACCCATTAGCACGCATGCTATCGCCGTCCAGGCTGTCGTCGCCAATCCAAATAAGCCTGTCGTTGCCGCATATACCGCGCTTTCATATTTCTCTATCTTCTTGTTGGC